>JAAYAY010000257.1 GCA_012719125.1 Planctomycetaceae bacterium
ACGAAAGAAGAAACGCGAACACATCGGGGCCCCACAAATCACCAATGCAACCAAACAACAAATCGCGACGGCTACAAAACTTAAGAGCCAACGTCATGAATTTCGGTTAACGGCGTAGGGTGGCACTCCCATTGTGTCGCGTGCGGTACTGCAATTCTCGCGTCGTGCCCAGGGCCTGGGAAAGATGCACAGTCACCTGAGCGGTGCTTCCTTCCTCAACCTGTGGATTGTCCAGCCAGAGGTAGTCGTCAAGAGGCGAGTCGTGAGGATCTCGAATGAGCTCCAGACGGTACTCTCCGGTGCTGCCAGTCACGCCGGAGGCATCGTTGCGCGGATCGTAGTTCGTGTTGGCGACGCCGGAGACACCGATGAAGTAGTCTCCGTCATAGGTTGCCGTGAACGCTACGAATGAGTCGTGGTCGACATTCCAGCCGTAGTAGTCGAAGTCGTAATTCGAATTGTAGAAACCGTAGTCGTTCGAGCAGGAACCCTCGTCGTTCGCCCAGACCTGATTTCCGCTCTCATTGAAGATGCGCAAATAGCTGTCCAGGTCGCTCAGCCGCGTGCCGTCATCCATCGTCCAGGCATCGATATCGACCCAGAGCGTGTCGCCCGCGTAAAGTGTTACGCAGTACAGATCAAACTCGGCATCGCCGTAAGCTCCGTCCCCAATCTCTCCCAGGGTCACGGAAGACGGCGAAATCGCGGTGGCATTGTCGAGCCCGTCGTGGTACTCGTCGACATCAACATGGAAGGTTGCTGTGCCGACGCCGTCGTCGTCGTCGGTCACGGCAACTGTGACCGTGTAGTATCCGGGACTTTCGTAGTAGTTGCCCAGAGAGAACGTTCTTTCGGCAGTCAGCGTGAGAGATTCGGGGCCGGAACCCTCGCCGTAGTCAACCGTCGCGGTCCAAGTATCATTCAGGCAGAGATCGGTGAAGGAACCTTGACGCGAGATATTATCTCCTTCAACGATGCTCACATCTCCGCCTGCCGTGACCGTCGGCGCCACATTTGCCACCTCGACACTCGCAGTTGCCGTGTCACAGAGGCCTCCGGTGTCGGTGACACGCAGGCTGACGGTGTACGTGGCCGGGCCGTCACCGGCCAGGAAGGTGGGGGCAATGCCGATTTCGTCGCCGTAGAGGGCATCAATGCCGGTTTCGCCAAAAACCGAGTCGCCGTCGAGGTCCCATTCGTAGGTCAGGGCGGTTTGTTCGGGATCGCTGGAACCGGAACCATTGAGTGTCAGCGAAAGTGTCTCCTCGATCGTGTACGGCCCGCCGGCATCGGCAGTGGGCGGCTGATTGAGAGTGATGGTGACAGTGGCCTGAGAACTCGCGTTCTGCGGATCGCGGGCTTCGTAGGTGAAGGTATCAGGACCGGTGAAACCTGAGTTGGGCGTGTAGGTGAACGAGCCGTCCGTGTTGAGCGTGAGCGAGCCTTCCGACGGCCCGGTAACCACGTACGCCGTGAGCGTGTCGCCCGTGTCCGGGTCCGTATCATTGGCCAACACTCCCGAGGCAGCTCCGACGACGAGGGGATTGATCGCGTCCGTCAGATAGATATCGTTCGATGCGACGGGCGCATCGTTGACGTTATTGACCGTCACCCCGTGGCTGTTGGCACTATACGTCCCATCCTCGTCCGTGGCGGTCGCCTGGATGGTGTAGGGGCCGGGGACCGTGTAGACGTGCGTCACACTGGCCGGGTTGCCGGAGACGGTTTCACTCTCGGTGTCGCCCCAATTGATGAACCAGGAACTGATCGTATCGGTGCCCGGGTCATTGGACGACAAGGTCAAGGTGTAGGTGGCATCCTCGTCGACGGACGCGTTACCGCCGATCGTCAGCGTGGGGGCAACGTTGTTCACCGTGATCGTGGCGGTGTCGGTGTGGGAAAGCATCTCATCGTCGGTGACGCGGAGACTGACCTGGTAGGTGGCGTTGCCGTCGGGCGCGGTGAAGGTGGGCGTGGCGCCGGTTTCATTGCCGAAGGCCGTCGTGGTCTCGCCGAAGATCTCGTCGCCGTCGAAGTCCCAGGCGTAGGTCAGTGTGGCTTCCTCCGGATCGGTGGAGCCGGTGCCCTCGAGCATGACTCCCGTGGCTTCGCTGGTCGTGTAGGGGCCGCCGGCATCGGCGGTCGGGGGGAGGTTGCCGATCACGGAGAGATAGAAGGGAACTGCGGAGTAGGTCCCATCTTCGTCGGTTGCGCTGGCGAGAATGGTGTAGTTGCCGGCCACCGTGTACGTGTGGGTCGTATTGCTCGGGTTGCCTGAGATCGTATAGGTCTGGCCGTCGCCCCAGTTGATTTCCCAGCCGCTGATCGTGTCGGTACCTGGATCGCTGGACGACAGGGAGAGCGAATAGGTTTCGTCCTCATCGACCGAGGCATCGCCGCTGACCGCGATGCTGGGGGCCACGTTGTTCACAAAGATCGTTGCAGCGTCGGTATGAACGAGGCTGCCGCTGTCGGTCACCCGCAGACGGACTCGGTGGGTGGTGTAGCCGTCGGGCGCGGTGAAGCTGGGCGTGGCGCCGGTTTCATTGCCGAAGGCCGTGGAGGTCTCGCCGAAGACGTCGTCGCCATCGAAATCCCAGGCGTAGGTGAGCGTGGAGCTTTCGGGATCGCTGGAACCGGTGCCGTCGAGGGTGACGGCCGAGGCTTCGTTGGTCGTGTAGGGGCCGCCGGCTTCGGCCAGAGGCGTCAGGTTCGTGGAGGCGCCCACCTGGACAATCCGTACGGCATCAGCCCGGATGGACCCGGTGTTGCTCTGGGGAAGTTCAACCTTGAGCGTGCCCGATGTGACTGAAATCGAGGATGCTCCAAGCTTTTGCCACGCGGTGTCGGCAACGACGGAGCCGGAAGGAGAGTATCGTTGGTTGACGCTGAACGTACCCCTTGAGGTAGTGCCGTCGAACACGGCGTAGGGAGCGTTGGAGGCCCCGCCGTAGTCGTCGGAATCGTCCCAGGTGACGTGGACGTCGTAGTCGCCACTGGGCAGGTTGCTGAAGGTCCAGGCGGCCTTATCGGTACCGCTGCCGGACGCGTGGAGACGCTGGTTTCCCATGAACCCGCCGCCGGCCGCGTCGTCGGTCCAGGCACCGGTCTCCTGATAACCCGTCTCTTCGTCGTCGAGGATCTCCGGCAGGTCGAAACCGTCGCCGCCGTGGACGAGATCGGTGCCGGTCTGGCCGTCGAGGACATCGTTTCCGCCGTCGCCAAAGAGTGTGTCGTTTCCGCCTCCGCCGAAGAGGATGTCGTTGCCCAGGCCGCCGTGGATGACGTCGGCCCCGTCAG
>JAAYAY010000258.1 GCA_012719125.1 Planctomycetaceae bacterium
AGTATGGTTGCCGCCCGGGACTTGACCGCAGCCCAAGCGGGTGAAACGGACGGGTTCAAGCCGTTTTTCAGCGGCATCCGGCGCCCGGGCGACAGGCCTGTGCCTGTAAACATTGCGGTGACCGGGCTGCAGCAACTGTGGCTCATCGTGGATGCCGTGGACGGCAACAGCGACGACGAAGCACAGTGGTTGCACCCGGCGTTTGTGATGGCGGATGGCATCCGTCGCCCCCTTAGCGAACAGACGCCCACGTTGGTCAGGGTAGGGAAAGGGGAACTGCGGAAAGATGACGAGAACCTCTCGGTCCATGCCTCCAGTCTGCTCTGCTATGAGGTGCCTGACGGCGCAGTTCGGTTCGAGGCCCAAGCCGGGCTTCGTGCCGGCGCGGGCGGAAAGGCATCCGTGGCGTTCAGTGTTGTTGATCGCCATGACCGGAAGCCGCTTTGGCGTGGGGAAATCTGTCCTGCCCTGAAAGAGAAGTACCCCGAGCACATGGCCCGTCTGACTCGGCACGCAGAGACTGCAACAGGGCTTCAGTGGTTCGATCCGCGAACATGTGAGCCTGTGTTGAGGCGAGGTCTCCAGCAGATGGAAGAGGAGTTGGGCGGACTCACTGCGATTCTGAAGACCGACGGCAACGATCCCACCTCACTGCTGCGGCGCTATGACGAGTGTGTCCGGCTGCTGGAGCGCCTGACGGCGTTAAGGGAGCAGTTCTGGCAAAGATCGCCGGCATTGAGTCGGATCATGGACTATCCCGAGTTGACGGTCAACGGATTACGCGCCAAGCTTGCTCGCATCCGTGACAATGCTCCGGCACTGGAGGCCGAAGTAGTCCGCCACGAAACCGAGCTCCAGACATGCGAGGCGATGTGCACCGAGGTCCTGCAGACAGCATTGGCCGGGAATGCCGATGCTTTGGAAAGGCTGTCGACCGTCGCTGACCGCCTCAATAACCTGGCTGCGTGGGTCGACCGAAGCTCCGGCTGGACCACTTTCAGGGGCGACAATCGCCGCACAGGTGTGAGCCGGGAGGCCTTGGCACTGCCGTTGGCCGTCGCCTGGGAACACCAGCCGTCGACACCTCCCGCTCCTGCGTGGCCGCTTCCTCGCACGGACAATCCCGCTCCCACTCCGGCACACTCGGACCTCGGACCAACCCTTACCTACGATTGGGCTCACCACGTTGTCACCGCCGACGGACGCGCGTTCTACGCATCTTCCGGCGATGATTCCGTGGTCTGCCTCAACGCCGTCGACGGCTCCGAACGTTGGCGTTTCATCGCCGAAGGTCCGGTTCGCACGGTGCCGATTCTAAGCCGCGACCGCATCTACGCTGGCTCGGATGACGGATGGTTCTACTGCCTGAATGCCGAGGACGGGGCCGTCGTCTGGCGCAATCGGGCAGGACCGGGCGACATGCGCCTTCCCGGCAACGGCCGGATGATTTCTCAGTGGCCGGTGAGGTCAGCGATCTGCATCGACCCTGGCGTGGTGATCTTCGGAGCCGGCGTTTTTCCTAACCAGGGAACGCTCCTCCGTGCGGTCAATGCCGAGACTGGAGAGACAACCTGGCAGCAGAACGTCTCATTCCCGCCGCAGGGCTTCATGCTCGCCACGTCGAGCCGCTTGTATGTGCCAAGCGGCAGGACGCCGTTCTACGCGTTTGACGTAGAGACAGGCAAGAGCCTGACACGCCTCGGACACTCGGACTCGTGGGGGCGAGACCTGCCCGGAGGAACACGTGCGGTCGCAATCGGCGACAACATCGCAACCGGTCCGGGCGAGGGCGGGATGATTCATCTCTTCGAGAAAGATTCGACTGAGAGCCTGCTGAAAACGCGTGGACGCGATCTGATCGTGGACGGCCTCAAGTCGTTCGTCCTGATGCCGACCAAGCTGCTTGCCATCGAACGCCAGCAGTACCTGGGACGCCCCGCTCCGGAGCGGCTGTGGGAGGCTCCGTGCCGTGGCGGACGCTGCATGATCAAAGCGGGAGACCACATCGTCGTCGGCTGTGGCGACGGACTCGACGTCTACACGGCAAGCGACGGCTCCTGCGTTGATCACGTGCCGCTTCAGAACGGCGATATCGAAAGCCTCGCGTATCATGCCGGACGGCTTTTCGTGAGTGTACGTGACGGACGGATCCTCTGCTTGACTCACAGCCCTGACGAAAAGCCGAGGTACGATGTCGCAAGGAAGAAGGAATCCATGCCGGAGACTCTCTCACCTGCGACTTCAGCAAGGGCGGAGGCGCTCGTGGCCGCGTCCCAGGTACGCAAGGGCTATGCCCTGGTTCTCGGCGCCAACAACGGCGATCTGGTACGAGGTCTCTTGCAGATCAGCGAGATGCGAGTCGTCTGTTCCGAAAGCGACCCTCACGCCGCAGCCGCGTTGCGGCTCGCATTACACCGGGAGGGGCTGAACGGCCTTCGCTGTGAGATCCATACCCGGGAGGGCGACCGGTTACCGTACCGCCCATATCTGTTTAACCTGATCGTCGCAGACAGCACGTCTCGCGTGCAGGCCGCCGAACTCCTCCGCGTTCTTCGCCCATGCGGGGGAGTCCTGCTTGCAGACTCCACAGACAGCCTGTTAAAGGCTGCGGAAGGGATAACCGGCGAGACCTTCGAACCGTCGTTGGAGACCAGGCGCCGATTCGGCTTCCGACGTGGTCTCTTGTCCGGGAGCGGTGCATGGACGCATGGCTACGGTGATCTCGGCAATACGGCCTGCTCCAACGATCGCACCAAGTTCGGCCCGATGGACATTCTCTGGTTCGGTCGGCCCGGCACGCAGTTCATGCTGGAGCGTCATATCAAGGGAGCCTCGCCGCTGGTAGACAAGGGGTTGCTGTACGTAACCGGAAACGATTACCTGGTCGGCCTCGATGCCTACAACGGCACGATTCTGTGGGAAAACCATCTCGCAGGCAGCGGCCGCATGGCCATGTTGAAGGACTGCGGGAACATGACGACCGCCGACGGACTGCTCTACGTCGCGACCAACAAGGAATGCGTCGTCCTCCACGGCCGCACAGGCAGGGAACAGACCCGTTTCCCGGCATCTCCACAAGATTCGAAGGCGCATTGGGGATACATCGCCGCAGCCGGAGACCTCCTCATCGGCAGCACGACGATGCCGGATGCCGAACTCAAGCCCGGAAACAGGGAGGACTACGCAACGGTCTGGAAACACTTCAAGCCGGTCGTCGTCAGCACCTCGCTATTCGCTTTGGACCGCAAGACCGGTCGGCGGGTCTGGACGTGGACTCCACCCTCGGGCACGGTCCTGAACCCCACCATCACCATTTTGGACGGCAAGGTCTGTTTCGTTGAAAGTACCAATCCCCCGACCGCTTCGAATGCGAACGGCAAGGTCCCGTTGAAGGCCTTGTTCGAGGGCGGCCCGCGGCTAACGGCCCTTGCTCTGGATACGGGGAAGGTCGCGTGGCAGAGGGAGATGGACCTGAGCACCTTCCACCACGCCATCTACATGTCGGGCAATAACCACGTGCTCGTGCTGACGGGCACCCGGCACGATACCGTTGACGAAAAACAGATGATCCAGTACCGACTGATCGGCGTCGACGCCGCAACCGGACACGAACTCTGGCACAACGACAACACCCCCTCGCGCGGACATATCCTGGACGGTGGCCACGGTGAGCAGACCCAACACCCCG
Organism: Planctomycetaceae bacterium; assembly: GCA_012719125.1. GTDB lineage: Bacteria > Planctomycetota > Planctomycetia > Pirellulales > Thermoguttaceae > JAAYAY01. The sequence goes on from JAAYAY010000258.1 coordinate 3,689, forward strand.
CGATCGTTGGTGACATTGTCTATGGCCCTGGTTTCGCAAGGAACTTGCAGGACGGTGCCAAACACGACGGCTGGCTCTGGAACAAGAGTCCGCAGTGCGCCACGCTTTCGGCCTCGGCGCGCTACGCATTCAGCCGCCAGGACGGCAACCCCACAATGGAAGCATTCGACGACGGAAAGGCCCTCAAGCTCACCCGTGTCACTCGCCCCGGGTGTTGGATCAACACGATTCCGGCAGGCGGCATCGTCCTCATTCCCGAGGCCAGTTCCGGCTGCACCTGCGGGTACTCCGTGCGAACGTCCCTCGCATTGTGCCCGCGTCTGGAAGAGGAGTGACCAATCGGAATTTGGGTCCGACCCGAAAGTCACGCATCGTGCATAATGTTCCAAACGGTTTTTTGAACGGACTGTGTACGGGGAGAATCAGAGACTACGGACTCAGACCCGAAGGGGCAGAATGTAGTATGAGTCGAATTTCCTCTTCAGCAGCAAGGGGGCGATCGGGAAACACGGGACCAAGCTGCCGGAAGACATGAACATCCCCCATTGCCTTTGGTGTCGTGCCACAAGGCCAACCGCCTTCACAACAGAAGTGAGTTCGCACAACCATGAGACGAGTCCTTTACACCCTTGTCGTACTGCTGGCATCTTCTCTGGCCGTGTATGCGGAAGATGTTCGCCTTCAGCCTCCCAAAGACTTGAACGGTTATTTCCCGTTCACCCCACCGTCGACGTTGCGAGAATGGGAATCGCGGAGGGAATACGTGCGGCGGCAGATTCTGGTGGCGGTGGGCCTCTGGCCGATGCCCACCAAGACGCCGCTCAACGCGGTAATCCACGGCAAGATCGATCGAGGTGACTACACGATCGAGAAGGTCTACTTCGAGAGCGCGCCGGGGTTCTTCGTCACCGGCAGCCTGTATCGTCCGAAGAACATCCAGGGCCGCGCGCCGGGCGTGATGTTCGCGCACGGCCACCGGGAAAACGCCCGCTTCTACCTGACGCCCGACGACACGCTGCGCAAGAGCATCGCCGACGGCGCAGAGCGTTTCGAGCGGGCCGGACGCAGCACCTACCAGTCGCAGTGCCGCCAGCTCGCCCGCATGGGCTGCGTGGTCTGGCAGTGGGATATGCTCGGCGACTCGGATTCGATTCAGTTATCGCGGCAGGTCGTGCATGGTTTCGCCAAACAGCGGCCGGAGATGAACGCGACGGAGAATTGGGGCCTGTACAGCCCACAGGCCGAGGCGCATTGCCAGAACGTCATGGGCTTGCAGACGCTCAATGCCGTGCGCGGCCTTGATTTCCTGCTCAGCCTGCCCGAGGTAGACCCGCAGCGCACGGCTGTCACCGGCGGCAGCGGCGGCGGCACCCAGTCGATGATCCTGGCCGCGATTGACGACCGCATCCAGCTCTCCTTTCCCGTTGTCATGGTCAGCACCTCGATGCAGGGCGGTTGCACCTGCGAAAACGCGAGCCTGCTGCGGGTGAACACGGGCAACGTCGAGTTTGCCGCCCTGTTCGCGCCAAAACCCCAGGGCATGAATAGCGCGGACGATTGGACGAAGGAGATGGCCGCCAAGGGCTTCCCCGAGCTGCAGCAGCTCTACGCACTGTACGGCAAGAAAGACAACGTCTATCTGAAGCGCGGCGAGCACTTCCCGCACAACTACAACGCGGTCACGCGATCCGCTTTCTACACCTTCCTCAACAAGCATTTCAAACTGGGCTTTCCGGCGCCCGTGATCGAAACGGATTTCGATCCGCTGCCGCCTGAGCAGCTCACCGTCTGGGACGACCAGCATCCCGCGCCGAAGGCCGCCGATCCGGATTTCGAGCGCCGTTTGCTGGTGTGGTTCACCGAGGACGCCCAGCAACAAGTCCTCGCTGCCGCCGCGACGCCCGACGGTCTGCGGAAGGTGATCCGCCCCGCGGTCGAGGTGCTCATCGGCCGTGCGCTGGCCAATGCGGGCGACGTGGAATGGAGACTCCAGCACGAGCAGGATCGAGGCGAGTTCCTGGAAAGGAGCGGTACGCTTCTGAACAAGACCTACGGTGAGGAGGTGAAGGTCGTGGGGCTGTGTCCGAAGCAACGAAACGGACGCGTCGTCGTCTGGCTCGACGACCAGGGCTCAGCCGCGCTCCGCAACGCCGCCGGCAGCCTGAAGCCTGCGGTGCAGAAACTGGTTCAAGCGGGCGCGGTCGTCGTAGGCTCCGATCTTCTCTTTCAGGGCGGGGAACCGGTGACGCCGACCCGCGTCGTGGCCAATCCCCGCGAATTCGCCGGCTACACCTTCGGCTACAACCACGCGCTCTTCGCTCAACGGACGCACGACGTACTGACCATCGTGGGTTTCGTCCGCCAGGCGACAAATGGCCTCTGTCCGAATCCGAAGTCCACAGCCATCGTCGGTTGGCGCGGCACCGGTCCCCTCGTGGCCGCAACCGGCGCGTTGGCTGGTGAGGCGCTCGAGCGCGTTGCGGTGGACACCCAGGGGTTCCGCTTCGGCAAGCTGCTCGACTACCGCGATCCGATGTTCCTCCCTGGCGGCGCGAAATACCTCGATCTGCCCGGCCTGCTCGCGATTCGCGCTCCTCGCCCGCTCTGGCTCGCCGGCGAGGGGCCAGAGCCCGCGCTCATCACCGCCGCGTACCACGCCGCCACGTCGCCGGACGAGCTTGTGACCTTCACTGGCGACGCCGCGCAACAGGAAGCCGCGGCTGGCCTGTGGCTGCTGAAGTAGATGATCTCTTGTATCAAGGAGTGTTGTTATGAGTACCTCACGACGTCGTTTTCTTCGGAGTTCCGCTCTTGCCGCCGCAGGCGTTTCCGTAGCCCCCCTGGCGGCCGCAGACAAGCCCGCGACCTCCGCCCCGCCTGCGCCACACTCTCCGGACGACGATCCCCGCATGCGGTATTACGACCAGTTCTACTTCAAGGAGAAACCGGTCTTCCGCTTCGAGTATCCATTCGACGGCGGTGTGCTCCAGGAAGGAACCGGATATCCGATTCTGGGCACGGAGACGGGAGCCGACGGAGTCAAACGGCTTCGGATTCACGTCGTCGTTCGGCCCGGTGACGTCGGTAATCTTCAGGTCTTCGATCCCGAAGGTGCAGTCATCCCGATGGAACACATCTCCGGCGCCCTCATGGGCACCGCACTGCTCAAGGACCGTTTGTCCATTCTCAAAGCGCGTGGCAAAAAAAACGGCAAGCCGGTCGAATTTACCTGTCGCGTCTTGTGGGCCAAGAATGCTTACAAGCGCTATCGCTGCTATATCGACGACCATAGCTTTTGCTTCCGAGATATTCTGCAGAAACAGTACAAGAGCATTTTCGACTGCTTCTATTTCGCGAAACTTCGCGAACTTCACAAACGCTATCAAACGAAGATCGTCCTGAACTGTTTCAACTCGACGCCGGAACGCGACTTCACCCTTTCGATGTTTCCCGAAAAGTACAAGCCGGAATTCGAGGACAATGCCGATTGGCTCCGACTGGCCTTCCACTCGGAAAACGAGTTCCCCGGTGAACCGTACCGCAACGCGACACCCGAAAAACTCGCAGCCGACTTCGATCTGACCGCGACGCAACTCAAACGGATCGCGGGCAAAGCCTATACGG
>JAAYAY010000004.1 GCA_012719125.1 Planctomycetaceae bacterium
GAACCGGCTCGCGTGGCACGTGAAGAACGAAGGCCAGCGGATCGACGTGCTGAGCGACGGCACGAACCTGACGATTCATGCCGCCGAACTGAAGCAGTATACCCAAGAGAAGGCTCCGGCGTCGTTTGAAGAACTGCGGGACAATCCCCTGTTCACCGACGCCACGGGTGACAGTGTCTTCTTCTTGAAGCTTCTAGCCGACGATCCTTACGCGGCCGTGACCCATAGGGTCGACTCGGTCAGTTGTTTGGGCAAGGAGACGGTCGGCGACAAGCCAACCTGGCATCTGAAGCTTGTTCAGGAAGCTCTCAACTTGGACGTTTGGATTGCCGCGGACGAGCAGACGGTCGTGGTGCGGGTATCGCACGACCTGAGCAAGAGCCTGAGGGCGGCCGGCGTACCGGCCGGCGGAGCGCGACTGACGTCCACACAGGATTTCGCCAGGTGGCAATTCGGTGTCGATCCTGCGGCGGACGTTTTTGCCTTCAGTCCGCCGCCCGGATCCAAGAAGGTCGACTCCCTCACTCCCGCGGAGCCGGAGCCGGTCGCGACGGCGCTGATCGGGAAGCCGGCACCCAGGATCGCGGCGAAACTCGCGGGTGGGGGCCATTTTTCGCTGGCCGAGCAGCACAAGCGGGGAATCGTGATGCTCGATTTCTGGTCGGCCACGTGCGGCCCGTGCAGGAAGGAAATGCCGGTGGTGTCCGAGGTGGCGGCGGAGTACAAGGACAAGGGCGTGAGGTTGTATGCCGTCAACCAGGGCGATTCGGAGGAAACGATCACCAGGTTTCTCCGCGAGGCGAAACTGGACGTGCCGGTGGTTCTCGATTCGGACGCGAAGATTGGCCTGGCCTACCAGGTGGAAGCGACGCCCATGTTGGTGCTGGTCGACGCGAAGGGGATCGTGCAGTCGGTCCGCGCCGGTTATCGGCCGGATACTGCCGAGCGGCTCAGGGAAGAACTCGACGATCTGCTGGCGGGCAAGGATCTGGCCGCCGAGTAACCTCAAGGCGAGCCGCGAGCAGGCCTCGGAGACGGCCGGCAGCGAGCCGTAGGCGACTCTTGCGCCGGGAAACGGACCGGCGCGAACAACCACATGATTCGATTGACGGTATCCCTGTGGAACCACTCTCATGAAGGAAAGCACAATGAGACAGAAGAAGGTCAAGACGCCTTTGCTCGGATACCTGTTCAGTTCGTCGACCGGAATCGTCGTGTTCCTGGCGGCGGGGCTTGCCGGGATCGCCTCAGTTCCAGTCGGAGCATTCGGTGCTCAGGCATCGACGCAGGAGGCCGATAAGACTGCGGCTGTTCCAGCAGATCCGGCGGAACCGGTCTACCGCGTCGTGAGCCCTCTTGGCGATCCGACCGTGCAGATGATCGCCATGGCTCCGCGCCTTGACAGCTTGGCGGGCAAGACAGTCTGCCTGATATGGAATCATACGTTCAAATCGAATATCACCCTTCCGGCAATCGGCGACTCGCTGAAGAAGAAGTATCCCGATCTCAAGGTCGTTCCCTACACGGAAATCGACGCGGCCGTCCGGGCGGCGGGGGGTGAGAGATCGTGGACAGACGAGGCGATCCTGCAGGCCGTGTTGAAGGGAAAAGATTGCAGCGCCGTGATAAGCGGAAACGGCGGATGCGGAATCTGCACTCCGAACGCGGCCCGCACGGTCATAGCGGCCGAAAAGATGGGTATTCCGGGTGTGGTTGTGACCGGTCCGGGATTCGACAACCAGGCGCGGGCTACCGGGATCGATCATGGCGTGCCCTCCTTACAGGTCGCCGTCTATCCGGGGCTATTTGATCTTCACTCGAACGCTCAGCTCCAGCAATACAGCAATCTGGTCGTTGTCCCGCAGGTCATCCAAGCGCTGACCAAGCCCATACCCGAGAAAGACACTATCGCGGGAAGAGCCAAGGAGGTTGTGTTTACCGGTTCTATCGATGCAGTCAATCGCTACTTCGCCGACTGCAATTGGAGCGATGGCCTGGCCATTGTTCCGCCGACCGTGGAGAGAATCGAGGAGTTTCTGAACTACACCGGTTACTCGCCAGACGAAGAGATCGCTGTGCTCCCGTCGGCCAATCTGAGGGCGACGCCCTGGAACATCGCGGCCAACGGAGTGATGGCCGGCTGTCGGCCTGAGCATCTGCCCGTTTTGATCGCAGCGGTCAAGGCCATGGGCAACCCGGCGTTCCGCCTGTCGATGACCGGGGGCAGCACCCATTCGTTCATCCATTTCTATCTCGTGAACGGGCCGCTGGCCAGGCAACTTCAGATCGACTACGGCCAAGGCCTGATCGCTCACTCGACGAACCAGGTGATCGGCCGCGC
>JAAYAY010000259.1 GCA_012719125.1 Planctomycetaceae bacterium
ACTATTCGAGCCGCATCGGACGGATGAAGGTCCATTTCACCCGTTCATGCGCCGCGCCGGTGGCGTCTGGGACAGACTCGTCGCCGTCGCGTCGCAAGCACCGTGACGGCAATGTATGGCAACGCCGATTTTGGGAACACACCGTCCGGGAGGAGCGTGAGCTGAAAGCACTGCTGGACTACATTCACTTCAACCCGGTGAAGCACGGCTTGGCGTCGTGTCCGCACGCTTGGCCCGCGTCGAGCTTCTTGCGATGGGTCGAACGCGGGCTTTACCAGAGGTCGTGGGGATGCAGTTGCCAATGCGAACGTCCGCCCATGCGGGATTTCAGGAATGTGGAGGACAATTGGTGGGCAGTGCCCACCCTACGGGGCTGGAAACGTGGTGGGCGGTGCCCACCCTACAGGGCTCGAGAGCCTGCTGGAGAGGGGGCGCAGCTTCGACGTTGACGGTGTCGGCGCAAGCCGCTACAAAGGGCGAATTGGCTATGCGGATCTGTTTGCTAACCCATAGAGAGTCCCACACTTATGGCGGAAGTGAAACGAACGCTGAATACTGTGTGCGTCGCCCTTGCGGCGACGGCGGTGCTGCTGATTGCGGCCGGCCCGTTGCGCGGAGCGGACGGTGTGACCAAGCGTTCCAAGGCCGAGATCGAGGAGTTGATCAACAGCGTCGGCAAGACTCCGCCGGAGTGGTTCGATTCGGTCAAGCTGGAGTATCCTCGATCGCTCGATTTGGAGTGGCCCCAGCCACCGCCTACGAACGAATGGAACAACCAGAAGAACGTGGGGCAGTACGTTTGGGACGTGATCAATCCGAACCCGGGCAAGTGGCAGTCGGGTATCCGGTTCATGCACTTCATGCTCGAAAGGCATGCCAAGAACGTGGAGTTGCGGACCCGGGTGATGGAAACACTGGGGCGGATGTACTTCGATTTCTTCCGCGACTATCCGCGAGCGGCCTTCTGGTGGAGGGCCGCGGAGGTTGACAAGCAACAGTTGCCACAGGGAGTGCACCTGGCCGAATGCTACTGGCGGATGGGCAGCGAGCAGATGGCCAAGGACCTGTTGGGCAAGTTGCCGAACTTCTATCCGGCGATCAAGCTGTGGGCCGACATGGGCGAGACCGACAAGGCCCTGCGCGTGGCCGGGGCGTTTGCCCAGAGCGGCTACGTCGACATGGCCTACCTGAGCGCCGGCGACGCCTGCCGAACCGTGGGGAAACTCGACGACGCCGTGGGGTACTACGAGTACCTCCTGAAGATCCCCGCGACGGGGCGGTTTGCCAAGCGGATCCAGAGGAACCAGGAACGTGCCCGGGCGAACATCGAGGGGATCAAGCTCTACGATTCGCTCGAACTGAGCCGCGTGCCCGACGGGAAGTACAGCGGCAAGGCGCCGGCCTACGCGGGCGATCTCTATATCGAGGTGACGGTTGCCCAGGGACGGATCGAATCGGTGCGGGTCACCAAGCACGAGGAAAAGCAGTTCTACTCCGCTCTCGAAGACACACCGGCCCAGATTGTGAAGGAACAGGGATTCACCGGGATCGACGCCACCACGGGCGCCACGATCACCTCGGAAGCGATCATCAACGCCACCGCCAAGGCGCTGGCCGGGGCCGTGAAGTAAAGCCGCATGCGACTGAACTGGTTCTCCCGATCGCCGAAGAAGACCGCGGGCACGCTGGGCCGGCTGATCGGTTGGCTCGCGCCCACGTGGCGTCTTTCGCCCGTTCGCCGCCTCGTGCAGGCCGTCTGCCTGCTTGCATTCCTTGTGCTCTTCCTCTATGTCTGCTTTCCTTACACGGCGGTTCCCAACTTCCAGGCGAGCGCGGAAGCCTGGCCGTCGCACTATGCCGACGACATCCTCCGCAAGGAGGTCGTGCCGGCGGAACTCTTTCTGGCGATCGATCCGCTGGTGAGTCTGTCGACGGCGATTGCCGCCCGGACTTGGGTGTGGTCGCTCAGCTTCGCCGGCGTGATCTTGCTCGTCTGTCTGTTCATTCCGCGAGGCTTCTGCGGATATGTCTGCCCGTTGGGAACGGTGATCGACTTGTTCGACTGGGCGATCGGCCGGCGGGTGCGACGGCTGAACGTGGCGGGCAAGGGTTGGTACGTTCATTTGAAGTACTATCTGCTTGCCGGGGTGCTCGTCAGCTCGATCTTCGGTGTGCTCCTCTCCGGATTCGTTGCCGCCATCCCGATCATCACTCGGGCGGCCGCCTATCTGCTTACTCCGCTCGAAACGGGCCTGGCTCGATCGTGGCACCAGGTGCCCGACGTTCACGCAGGCCAGGTCTTGTCGCTGGTCTTGTTTGCCGTCGTGTTGGGGCTCGGTTTCCTTCGGCCTCGCTTCTGGTGCCGCTATGTCTGTCCGTCGGGGGCCCTGTTCTCGATCGTCAACCTGCTGCGGCTGACGGAGAGAAAGGTCGAGCACTCGTGCATCCAGTGCGGCAAGTGCGTCGAGGTGTGCCCGTTCGACGCGATCAGGCCGGACTTCACCACGCGGACCAGCGACTGCACCTTCTGTCAGACCTGCGGCGGGGCCTGCCCGGCCACGGCGATCCAGTTCGTGCCTCGGTGGTCCGTGCTGAAACTCAAACCGGCGAACGAGCCGCCGACGGGCGAAACTCCGCTGGGACGGCGAGGATTCCTGGCGTCGGCGATCGGCATTGCGGCCGGGGCGATTGGCGGCGTCGCGGCGGCCAAGGCTGTCGGGGCAACCGGCGCGCATCTGAACGGTGCCTCGCCGTACTATCCCGTGCGTCCGCCGGGCAGCGTGCCGGAACACGCCTTCCTGCAAACGTGTATTCGCTGCGGCGAGTGCCTTCAGGCGTGTCCGAACGACGTTCTTCAGCCGTTGGCTTTTCAGCAGGGCGTCGAAGGACTGTGGACGCCCTACGTGGCGGCCGACTGGTCGGGCTGCGAACCGAGCTGCAACAACTGCTGCCAGGTTTGTCCGACGGGCGCGATTCGGGCGATTCCGCTGGAAGAGAAGCGGGTTGCCCGCATGGGGCTGGCCTGGGTGAATGAAGCGACCTGCTTGCCCTATGCGGGGCGGGAGGAATGCCAACTGTGCGTCGACGTGTGTGCCGACTCGGGCTACGACGCGATTGAATTCATGACGGTCGGCACACAGACGGACGAACAAGGCGTTCCGATCGAAGGGACCGGGATGCTCGCGCCGGTCGTTCTGGCGGAGAAGTGCGTCGGCTGCGGGCTCTGCCAGACCCGCTGCTATGCGATCAACGTGAAGACGAAGCATCTGCTCGGTGAGAGTGCAATCGTGATCGAGGCCGGGCCGGGCAAGGAAGATCGGATCATGTCGGGGTCGTACCTTGCCCTGCGTGAGGCGGAGGAGCGGCAGCGGGAGGCCGCGCGGGCGAAGGAGAGTGAGGGCGAGTCGGAGGGGGGAAGCTATTTGCCTGAGTTCTTGAGGTAGGGCGGTACGAGATGAGCCCTGAAACGGCGGCACATCTGGACGGCCAATCCAGATTGTCTGGCCCTTTCAGGGCGTGGTTGGGCTGGTGCAATTCCCACCCAGGGCGTTGCCCTGGGCTGGTATGTTGATGCCCCTTCGGGGCGGTTTGGGTGGCACGTCCCTGAGCTTGCGAAGGGCGTGGTCCGGGCAACGACCACGCCCATCGCCTGAGGCTCTGGGACGTGCCACCCAGCGGGACGTGCCACCCAGCGAAAGGAAGCTCCTGCCACTACACCTTCTCGGGCACGACGTACGGATCGCGGTATTCCCGGGTGAGGAGCTTGTTGGCAGCGTCGTTGCCGATGAACTGCTCCTTCTCGGGGTCGAACTCGAGTAGCTTGCCGAGTTGGTACTCGGTGGCGGCCAGGTCGAGGCCGAGGGCGTCTTTCAGACCCGACTTGATGCGGGCCCACGACTTGTGAACTTCTTCGTGGTCGCAGCAGGAGGGGAGCGGCGTGTCGCCGGGGACCTTTTCGCCCAGCCGGTAGGAGATGTTGCCCAGGTGGCAGAGGGCGGCCGAGAGGTGGGCTTCTTGTACGGGGGCGTTCAAGTCGGCCTGGTTGCGGGAGCGCACGGCCGCGATGAAGTTGGCGAAGTGGTCGCTTCCGCCAGGGCCCATCTTCACGTCGACTTTCAGCGACTCCGACTTGTCGGAGCCCTTGGGAGTGAACTTGCCGCTGGTCACCATGCCTTTGGTCGTGTAGAACTCGTTGCCGACCTTGGTTTCCGGCTTGGGATTGCCCTCGATCATCGTCTTGTTGTTGAGACCGGCCACCTCGAAGACGAGCAGGCAGTCGCCGAAGTCGAACAAGGTCACCTGCATGTTCGGCGTTTCGCCCTGGTCGGTGTAGGGGGGCTTGCCCTCGGTCGACTCGACCCAGCGTCCGCCCATGCTGATGACGCGTTTGGGCAGCGTGCCGCCGGGAATGCCCCAACGGGCAATGTCCATCTGGTGGACGCCCTGGTTGCCGATCTCGCCGTTGCCGAATTCCCAGTTCCAGTGCCAGTTGTAGTGGACGAGATTCCTGTTGAAGGGCCGTTTTTTGGCCGGGCCGAGCCAGAGATCGAAATCGAGCGTTTCCGGGGCCGGTTCGTCATCTTTGAACCCGATGCTCCAGCGGACCTTGGAGGCGTAGCCCTTGGAGACGAGCAGTTTGCCGTACTCGCCGCCGGCGACGGCGGCCGCCGCCTGGGCCCAACCTTTGCTCGACCGGCTCTGCGTGCCGTGCTGGACGATGCGGCCGAACTTCTCGGCGGCCTCGACGCACTTGCGACCCTCGAAGACGTTGTGGCTCATGGGCTTTTCGACGTAGACGTCCTTGCCGGCCTGGCAGGCCCAGATCGTGATCAGCGAGTGCCAGTGATTGCAGGTCGCGATCGAAACGGCGTCCAGGTCCTTGTCTTCGAGGGCCTTGCGGATGTCCTGGTAGCACTTGGGCGTGTTGCCCGCAGTCTTCTTGACCTTGGCCGTCCGACTCTCGTACAGGCTGGCGTCCGGGTCGATGAGTTGCGTGACCTGGACGTTTTCCATCTTGGCGTAGGCGTCCATGTGGCTCTGGCCACGGCCGGCGATGCCGGCGACGCCGACGTGGATCGTATCGTTGGCTCCGAGGATCTTCCCGGAGGCCTTGGTTCCGGAAATGGCAAAGACACCGCCGACTCCGGCGGTGGCGGCCGCTTGCTTGAGGAAGGAACGTCGTGAGAGGTGGGACATGAGAGACTCCTCGGCGTGTATGTGGCGTGACGGGGGGACGATTCTGCGAAGCAGACGGCGGAGGACTACCAGTCCGGGATCTGACGGGTGATTCTCTTTCGTCCGCTTGCTCTCCGGCCGGCCCGGGCCGGCCGAGGCCATTACAGCAGACCGGCGGCCCGTTGTCCACACTTTCCTCGCAATCGCTGCAAACGGATCGGGATTCGGGTGAACCGGCCGCCTGGGCGCGACCGAAGATGACGCTACAACGGTTCCCGACTTCAGCACGACTTAGACTTGAGACGTTGCCGCTGCTCACCTTGCCGCAACTGTATTTTCCGTCGTCTAATGATTTTCGGGGAGTTCTTCCCCAAGTTTGAGGATTGTCTGCCCATGGAACGTCGCCCACGAGCGGCGGTCGCTGCACGCCCCCCGGTGCGAAAGCGACGCCGTCCGAAATCCAACAACTATCTCTGGCAGTTCCTGCTGCTGCTATCCGTGAGTGCCCTGCTGCTCGGCTCGCTGGTTGCGTGGAAGGTCTACAGCGACGAAAGGGGATGGCGGGAGTGGTCGATGAGCATGCGTTCAGGCATGTTCGGGATGCACGGGAATCGCTCGGGTGGAGAATCAAACGAAAACCTCGGAGAAGAACTCGCGGGCAAGTCGATCCGCTATCGTGGCGGTGGACAAGCCGACCTGGGCGAGTTCTCGATCGGAAGTTACAATGCGATCACCAACACGACGCTGACCGTGAGTTTCCTGCTCAGAGGGATGACGCCCTACGAGTCGGAAACGAGCTTTCACGAGTTCATGCAGGAGAACGAGCGGGCGTTCCGCGACCGGGTGACCGAGGCGGTTCGCGACTGCCGCGAGCAGGACTATACCGACATTAACTCGATGAGCAAGAAAGTGGTTGCCCGGGTGAACCGGGCCTTCAACGGCCGTCTTCTGCAATCGGCCGAGTTGGCCGATTTCGAGGTTTTCGAGTCGGTCGGGAACTATCAGATGGAAAACTGGGAAACGGCCGGACAGGCGATGGGGGAAGAGGAGAAGTGAGCGAAGAAGGTGACAGCAGAGAAGGCGGTTGAACGATCACGAGACACATTATTGCGAGTGTTCTCGCAGAACCGCGGTCATTGGCTGTCTTCGGAAGGCATTGCGAGAACCAGGTGAATCGGTGGAGCGTCATTTCCTGCCGCATCGGCATGGCCGGTTTCGACACATGTCTCCCAGATAGTCCCGGTTACGGGGCAGACTCTCGGCTTCGGAACAGCCTCAGACGCCGGCGGAGAGAATGTGCGTAATCCCGGTCTCCTGCCGTTTCCGCGGCTGTCACGGCCTTTTCCACGGCGGCAACGGCCTGGTCGGCCAGCCCCGTCTGCTCGTAGGCCATAGCCAGAATCATCCACTCGTTAGCGCCAGGGTTCGTACACAATCGACAACCCTGTTCGGCCAACCGGACTGCCTCTTCCGGGTTGCGATAGGTTGGGTCGGCGCATGCGGACCGCAGCAGGGCAAGGTTGAGCAAGGGTGCGGGGTAGTTGGCGTCGGTATGGATGGCTTTGGCAAAGAGATCGATGGCTTGCTGATACTCTCCTCGGGCACCCAGGCTGACGGCATAGTTGTTGTAGACAAGGGCCAGAGTGTGCACGACCTCCGGATCCTGCCATTGACAGAATTCCCCTGCCCAGGAGGCGAGGCGGATGGCCAGTTTGTAGTCACGGTGCGTTTCGTTCGCGTCGGTGGCGAGGAATGCGGCGAATTGGCTGAGTGCCTGGAAGTTGAAGGCGTTTTCTTTCAGGGTCGCCGTAAGATGCTCGTAGGCTCCTTCGTGGTCCCCTCGTTCCTTCACGAGCCTGTCTGCCAGATGCATGTGGGCGATGACGTTCCTGGGACCTACAAGAAGACAGTTCTCCCACATGGAAATCGAATTCTGCCACGTTCGAATCTGCCGGGAGCTTGTCACGCAGAGAGCCACCAGCACCGTGAACCCCAGTGTTGCGCAGCCAAGGACTGCGATCTTGCGGGGAAGCAACCGGTTCAGGGGGCGCAGGCTCATGGCAGTCGCCAGAACGAGACCGACGAGGGGCAGGTAGAGGAATCGATCGGCCCGATGGATATGGTGGGGCATGATCTGTGCGGTCGGTCCCAGAGCGAGGCCGAACCAGAGGAGGCCGAAGAGCGCGGTCGTGTGCCGCCGCAATATCCACATCAATACGAGGAGGCCGGCCAAGGTCGCCAATCCGAGGAGGACGACTTCCGGTCGCGGGATCACGGCTTCGTAGGTAATCGCCAGGTTGGAGGGGAGAACAATCGATTTGACGTTCCGAAAGAACACGTCGAGGACGAGGAAGGGCCTGAACTGGGACCAGCGGGAAGTAGTTCTTTCCTTGACGTCTTGGGCCAAGCCAAGTTCTCCGGCGATCTCTGCTCGCAGTTCGGCCTGTTGAGCATCCTGATCGCGGACAGACTGCTCCTGCCGGCCGGCCACCTTCTTGCCGACGATCGTGCAACAGGCGATCACCCACAGGGCCGCCGTGCCCCAGAGGATCCGACGCCAGCCGGTCCGGCCCAAGGTCAGGATGTCCCAGGTGGCTACTAACGCCGGGAGGATCGCAGCCACGGCGTTGCTGAGGCAGGCCAACACACAGCAGAGGGTTGCTGCCACGTACCAGCCGATGGCCGAGGGGCTCAGGTCGCCGTGCGTGTTCCCGCGTTTTCGTGCAGCAAGATAACAATGGAAGCAACAGAGAGTCCAGAAGACCATCAGCAGTTCTTCCCGGCCTGACACCCATGCGACCGGCTCCACGACGAGCGGATGGACCGCGAAAAGACTTGCGACAGAGGCGGCCACGGAGGCGTCCCACCAGTCGTTTGGCAGGGCAGATTCTGCGGAACAGCGAAACAGTCTCAGAACCAGCCAGAATACGAGCAGCACGTTCGCCAAGTGAATGAGGATATTGGTCAGTTTGAAGCCTCTGGGATTCAAGCCCCATATCGAGTAGTCCAAGGCGTAGGACAATGCTCGGACCGGGTAGTAGCTGGAAGTGGTGCGTTCTCCAAGGAAAATGGCTTTCGCGTTCTTCCAGGTGAGGCCGCGCACGGTTGGATTGTCGAGCAAGTGCACGGACGTATCATAATCGACGAACTGGTAATCCAAGAGAGGAAAGAAGACTGCCAGAACGAGGCAACTGAGGACGAGAATCGCAAGCACAAACGGCAACCGGCTGCGACCGATCAGGGAGCGCATCGCGTTGCTTTGATTCGATATGCTGGTCGTGGACGGGGGATTGGAATCGGGCACTTCCGGTGCAACCTCACGCGCTGGTGGTCACGGATGAGTCTATGATAGCCGCGGGAGAGGAGAAAAGAAAATGATGGAAAAGGAGATAAGGAAGACACTGTGGGGAGGGAATACGGTTATGGAAGTACGAATCTTCCCCGAACCGTATTGAACGAGTCGTTGTCCCTCCCCTGCCCTGCTCCGGTGAAGGTCAGGGTGCAGTCGAGGCCGTCGAACCACTTGGTGGGGAAGGCGGCGAAGAAGATGTTGTCTCTCCAGGGCAGATCACTGCCGGGGCGGGTGGCTCCGAAAGCGGCAGTGCGGTCGAAATACTTGACGGTCGACCAGGGGCCCCAGGGGGTGGGAGCGTCGAACAGGCCGAGGGTGCCTTGGGAACTTGCGTCGTGCTCGGTACAGAGGAGGACGCGTTTCAGAGCGGGAACGTAGCAGGCACTCATGCACCAGCCGACGCCGTTGGCATCTTCGAAGACGGGCTGCTTCTGGTCAACGGGCCCCCACAGGGGCTGCCCACGTTCATCGAGGCCGCGGTAGAACTGGTGGCGTTCTTTTGAGGAAAACAGGTCGGCCTTCGGGGCACGAGCCAGGTAGACCACGCCCGGCTTGTGCACGATCAGGCCGACGGCATTGGGGCCCTGGTGCTCGACGGTTGGGGATTGGGGACGGATGAAGTAGGAGTACACGTATCCCTCAAACTCGGCCGGCACGCCCGCGTCGTTCTTGCCGAAGTTCAGAAAGGTGGGGATGGTGAGGTTCTCGGACTGGCGGAACTTCCAGGGGGCCTTGGTCCAAGTCGCGCCGTGATCGTCGGATCGGGCCAGTTCCACGTATTCGTAGTGATTCCGATAGTGCTTCCCCTGCGGAACATCGGGCACGACCCACATGAAGAGCGTGCCGCCCGAGCAGATCATGCCCCAACTCTTGCCGTCGAACTGGGCTGGGTTCTCGGGCTCATACCCCCCCCAGACATTGAAGCCGCGATATTCGTTCGCAGGGCCTTCTATCCGAGCGACTCCCAGTCCGACGCGGCCGCGAGAGTTCGTTCCGCCGAATCCACCGCCGTCGCCCCAGGCTCCGTAGAGGTGGTTGTCGTCGGCCCAGGTGAGCTGGAAGTTGTCGCTGCCCTGGGCGTGGCGCTGGTGGGTCGACCAGTCGAGTTGCAGGTCGGCGATGCAGACGCTGGGCGGGTACGGGGGAACGCCGGAAGCCGCTTGCAACATGACGGCCAGCAGGAAAACCGTGGGGAACGTGAAGTGAACGGGCATCAGTTGGGTGGAACCGGAGTGAGGACTCGTGTTGGGCCTATCGGGCGAGGCAAAGCGACCCCTTGTGTTCCGCGCGATTGCCGCCCTCGTCGGTGACAACGCTCGGTTGCCCAAGATCAACGCCATCATTGCATGGCGAGAGGTCCTCATCAACCCTATCAGCCCGGCTGCCGGCGACGGCCATTTGCCGTGTTCCCACCGAACGAGCCGTGTTCAGCAGCCGGGCTGAGACACGCCGCTTATGGCGAGTCGCGCTCCCGCGGGCTCCCTGTCTTCGGCGGCACCCCGTTTCTGCAGCAACTGGTCGAAGTCGTTTGCGGATGCATCTGTTGCTTCGCTCTCCCGATAACAACAGACAACGCAGCCCCAAAGAGGCTTCCCGGTAGGGCGAGAAGGGCGCCAACCGCCGCCATTCCCCATCTCGGCACGGCAGCAAAGCCGAGTGCTGCTCCAAAAAGAACGCCCAGAACTCCGACTGCGGCAATCACGCGAAAGTCGCCCTTGTCGAGTGGTTTGCGAAAGACGCCAAGAAGTTCACTTGTCATGCGGATAGTCATCCGACCATAGAGTCACTCGGTATTTGGTGACGAGTACTCGTCTTTTCGCCAGTCGAACTGCGACGCCGGCTCCTCCAATACGTCGATTCCGGAGGAGTCACCGTCGACGAGTCTGTCGGCCGCGTCGGGCAACTCATCTATGTAGATGTTGATGCCCGGGTCACCCAGCCCGAGGAGGCCCTGTTTGCCTCCTCGTATCCCAGGTATTCAAGTCCTTCTCCTTGCCTGAAACTCATGGATTGGTGGCCGGCTGTTCGTCGCTCTCGGCGGGCTTATCGGCCGAAACGACGACGACTTCCGTCTTCTCCCCGGGCTGTAGTGAGACGTTCTTGAACTCGACCCATACGAACGGACGAACCTGATAGCGAAGTTCCGTGATCGACGATGGCCGCAATCCTCGGAAGTCGGCCGTGCCGTTGCTTTCCATGTAGTCGATCCTGGTCGCGTGTTCGGTACTGTCTTTCGTGACAGCGACCAATCGCCGTCTCCACTGGCCATAGGGTTCGTTCGACATCAGCGTGACGCGGGTAGAATCCTCACCCGCACTCTCCCGGGCTTCTGCCTTCAGGAGGCTGACGGTCGACTCGCGGCCCGCTCGACTGAAGCTTGAAGAACCCAGACGGTCCGGCTTCTGAGTGATCACCGTTTCCCACGAGCCCCCATCGATGCCGACGTGGAAGCCCGCCGTCTTGACCGTTTCATTGAAGTCCGGGCAGAGCATGCCGTAGCCTTCGAGCGCTTTGCCTTGCCCGTCAACGACGTCGTCAGCCCACCAGCCCGCGGGTGGTGTAGTCTTCCACGCGCGGGAAGTATCGGCAGGCAAGTTCCTGAAGCGGAACAGAATCGACACGGAATTCTCATGCGGGTGCGACGGTCCATGCGATGTCTGCGGCAAAAACGTCCCAAGTTCGACCGGCGAGCCGTCGGGCTTCCACCATTTCGACTGTTCGGTGGGCGGGTAGTGGGTGACCCCGATCAGTTCCACCGAGCCTTGTGGCAAGTTGCCGACAAAGTGCGGGCCTGGAGAATCGACAGCAGCCCCGGATTTGGGCTCGAACTTCTGTTCGCGAATGGGGCCCTGCTTGGGGTCAAGTGACATTTCCACGCGTGTGATGGCGTTGGCCCGGATGATGACTTGCCGCTTATCCGGCTTGCGACCTTCGAGTTCGACGAGGATGGTGCCGCTGCGGGGTTCGACGCGGAACAGCCCGTCGGAGGTTCCCGCCTCTTTACCGTTGATAAGCACTTTGGCACCCGGCGGATCGGTGCGGACGTAGAGAAGCGTGTCGCGTTTCTCGCCGGTCTTGACCGGTTCGGCGGCCTTCAGGAAGGTTGTGAGACCCGCCGCGCACAACAGAATACACACCATCACGTAGATCGCTTTTCTCGACACGGCATGCTCCCTTCGATCGCAGACGGTTATTCCGCGGGTAGGTACCGGGCGCCGCACGGTTCCTGAGGTACCAAGTGATCCGCCACATCAGGGACCCGTGCGGCGCCCGGGACCCACATTCTCGACTATCAAGAATATGCGCCTCGGCACGAAGATCTGCCATGCGACCTTGAGGTTTCTTCGTTTTTCTTGATAAGATGGTTCCATGGCGACAAGCACGCGGGCGACACTGCTGGAGCGACTTCGCGACGGGGCCAACGCCCTGGCGTGGGAGGAGTTTTTTGGGCACTACTGGCCGCTCGTCTACGGCTTCGCCCGCCGGCGCGGCTGTTCGGAACATACGGCCGAGGAGATCGTCCAGGACGTAATGCTGGCGGTGTTTCAGCATCGCGACGTGTACCAGTATGATCCCGGCAGGGGGCGTTTTCGGGACTGGCTGGGCACGGTGGTCCGCAATAAGGTGGCCGAACACCGCCGCAAGCCCGCCAATCGGCTGCACGGAGCGGGGGGCGATTCGGAACGCGGCGCGGTGGAGGAGCCGGCCGGCGAGGAAGACGCCGACGAGGCGTGGGAGGCGATCTTTGAACAGGGCCTGCTGCTCGCACTGTTGGACGTGGTGCGACGGGAGAGCAGCGCCCGAGCTTACCTGGCCTTCGAGCTGGTGACGTTCGAGGGATTGTCGGGCAAGGAAGCCGGGCGGCTGACTGGTCTTTCGCGGAATGCGGTCTATAAGGCCAGCCGGCGAATTCTCGATCGGCTCGTAGACCTGGGGGCGCCCTATCGCGAGGAAGGACGGCTTGTCGACCGGATCAAGCAGGCGCTGGAGGCTCGTCCGTCCGCGGCCGTGAGACGATCGGTGACAACGCGGGTGCAGCAGACGATGGGGGGGCGGTGAGCTTTGAGCTTTGAGCTTTGAGCTATGAGCTATGAGCCATGAGCTGGAGATTGGGACGAGGACGAAGGGGATGGACGTGGCGAGCCAAGTAGGAGCAAACGCAGGTGAAGATGGAAGGACACCGCCGGAGATCCCCGACTTCGAAATGCTCCGCCCGGTCGGACGGGGTGGGTTTGGCGAGGTCTGGCTGGCCGGGAATCGCACCACCGGGCAGCTTCGCGCCGTCAAGCTCATCCGTTTGCGGTTGCCCGGCCAGGTCGATCCGGCGTCGCGCGAGATTGCTTCGCTCACGCGGCTGGAGGCCGGGCGAGGGTGCCGGCATCCGAATCTGCTGGCTATCCATCACGTGGGCAAGACGGATCAATACCTGTTCTACGTTATGGATCCGGCCGATGACGTGTCGGGCGGGCCGGCATCGAACGGCCCTGAGTACCGGCCGGCGACGCTGCAAGCCCGGCTGGAAGGCAAACCGCTCTCGGCCGAGGCCTGTAGGGACTACGCCACCCAGCTCCTCGCGGGACTGGCGTCGCTTCACCAGGCGGGAATGGTTCATCGCGACGTGAAACCGGCCAACTGCCTGTTCGTCGACCGCAAACTGAAACTGGCCGACTTCGGGCTGGTGACCGACGTTCATCCCTTGGTCTCCCGGATCGGCACGCAGAAGTACATGCCGCCCGACGGACGCATGGACATGCGGGCCGACGTCTACGCGGCCGGCCTGGTTATCTACGAGATGATCAGCGGGCTGACCGTCGACGAGTTTCCGTCGCTCGGCCCGCAGGTGGATCGCATTCGCAACGATCCTGCTCTGGCGTCCCTGCTCCAGTTGTCTCTTCATGCGTGCGAGCGCCAGCCCGAGC
Source organism: Planctomycetaceae bacterium (assembly GCA_012719125.1). Classification (GTDB taxonomy): domain Bacteria; phylum Planctomycetota; class Planctomycetia; order Pirellulales; family Thermoguttaceae; genus JAAYAY01. Next base: position 13,447 of record JAAYAY010000259.1, read on the forward strand.
GGCGGCCGGAGGATGCGCGGGCAATGCTCGCCGAACTGACCTCGCCGGCCCGCATGGCCGAGCCTTCGTCCAGAAGACATCTGTTTGCCGCGATCGGTACGGTTGCCGTATTGGGCGCGGCGGCGCTCGGCTCGTGGTTCTTCGCCTTTTCGCATGAAACGCGGTGTGACGTGAATTTCGTGACCGAACCGTATGAGGCGAGGATCTACCTGGACGGGGTGTTGCAGCGCGGCGCGGAAGGAAACATCTATACGACTCCCTGCACAATCCATGATCTCGTCGCGCGTCGCTATCGTGTGGAGTTCGAATACCCGGGGCAGCCCCGCTGGCAAGCGGGCACGTACGACCTGGCAAGGACCCGGCAGATTGTGGCGAGTCCGCCGTAGAACGCTGGACGAAGTTCGGAGAGAAAAGAAAATGGGGGAAAGGAAAATGGGGCTCTTCGGCAGAATTCATGGATGAGTCCGGCACGATTGACGGGCAACGGAAGACGGCGACGGGACGTCAATTCATCCTGCTTCTCCCGGTCAAAGTGTGAACAGAGAAGAGGCATTGTACTCGCCTGCAAGAGAGTATAGTGCCTCTTCTCTGTACCGGTTCTGGGTGTCAAGAAGGAATCTTCCTCTCTTCTTCGATGCTTTCTGAGAGCAGTCCAATTCGGATTCATGGTAGCCTGGATTTGGTCACGAATTCTGCTGAGGTGGCTTTTCCCGATGCAGGGAAGCTACGTGCGACTATCGTCTGATCCCTGGGGAATTGGGCTGTTTTCGAACGTCACCGGCTCGAGTCCAGCCACAGATTCTGTGGAAGAACTCGGGCTTAGAAGGGGACCATCCCGTCTTTCCGCTGTTGTGCATCGGGCAGATCGGGACAGTCCTGAAACGATTGGTTACACGTTCTCAGTTGGTCGTCAGCTCAAATGCGAGCTCGTTCATCGCTTCCGCCACCAGCTCGACAGTGAAACTTGAGGTCTGCGGGTTGGCGTATTTCATTGGAAGGAGTTCTTTCTCTTTGTCCCCTTCCCCTGTTTTCGCGGTCTTGGAGATCGTGACCAGGAACTGACCGGCGGGGATCTGAGGATCGCCGGCGATCGTCTTCAGCACGTATCGGCCGTCGGCCGCCGTCTTGGCTTGCGCGACCGGTTGCCCGGCCTGGGAAACCAGCGTGATCACGGCACCCTCAAGGGGCTGACCGTCGAGGGTGATCGTTCCGGACACGTTGGCAGAAGGCTTGGGGGCTTTCGCTGCCTTGGTCGGCGCGATCGTGGTGAACATCACGTGCCAGCCGGAGCCACCGCTCAGCACGTCCTTGGGGGCATTCGGCTCGTCGACCGGCCCGATTTCGCCGGCACAGTAACAGCCGAAGAGGGGCACGTCCTTGCCTAGAACGCCCTGCATGGCGGCCAGTTCGTCTTCGTAGTTCTTCAGCTTGCTTCGGCGGCCGGCACAATTGAAGGAGAGCACGACGGCCGGGTCTCCGACGGTCTTCTTCAGGGCCTCGGCGGCGCCGTTGGCAGCGGAGTTGATCACGGCCTGTTCTTCATTCGCCATCCGTCCTGAGAGGGCCACGTCGAAATCGCCCGCCAGCATCAGGGCCACGGCCGCGTCTTCGTACATCTCGCCGCGGAAGTAGACGAACGTCTGTCCGGCGTTCTTGTTGGCGCATCCGCCGGTGATCGGGAAGTCCTTGCCCACGACCTTCTGCACGCCCTCCACCAGGAACTGAACCTTGGGCGAATGGGCGTCGGCGATGAGGATCAGCAGCTTGTCGGCATCGCGGCGTTTGAGTTTGCCTGCTAACTCCTCGCCGGCCGCATGGAGTCGCTCGCGGATCAGGTCCTGATCGTTCTCGAAGGTGAGCTTCGAGGTGCCCATTTCCTTGGCCAGGCGGGCGGAAGTCTGCACGCCCTTGCCGCCGATTCCCAGCAGGCAGACGGAATCGAAATCGGTGCATCCCTTCTGCGTGAACGATCCGTAGGTGGCGCCGCCCAAGACCTTCTCCTTGGGCAGGACGTCGCACACGCCTTTGAGCAGCTCTGCCTTGTTCTCCTTGTCCTCGAAACACTCCGACATGACGACCATCTTGAGCGGCGCGTCGCCCATCGCCTCCAGCAGGGCCGTGGCCGCCGCCTTGCCGGCCGCGGCCGGATTCTCGTCCTCGTCTTCCATCATCACCACCTTGAACACCACGTCGGCGGCAGTCGCCCCGACCGCCGAACCGAACGCCAACACACCGGCCGTCAACCACACCAGCGAATTCCTGGCAAACATGACATCCCCTTTCCAACAAAAAGCGAAAAGCTCACAGCTCAGTACTTCGACGAACACATTCCCCACTCAACCTTGTTATCCATGGGCGGCTCTTCGGGCCACGCGGCGCCGGGCCAGGTGCTCCAGGCGAGCCAGTTCCGTTGCGTTGGCCACAAGCCGGCCGCCTCGCCCCAATCGCGGAGCCCCGTGCCGTCAGGATCGTGGACCAACACGGAGAAGAAGAACTCCCGCCCCTCGCCGGCCTTCATGTCGGGCAGATTGCGGAAAGAAATACCCCATTCGTAATAGGTCGTGCTCCCTTCCCGCCAGACGGCCAGCTTCGGATCCTCGATCGCAAGCTTGTTCAAATCTTGCTCGCTCTGGGTCTCGCCCAGTTTCATCCCGGGCTCGGCGAGTTGATAACACCGCCCGCCCTGCCCTGTTCCGTCGGAGGCAAGCAGAAACTCGTAGCGGGTTGCCTCGCCGTCGAGGCTGGTCGACGTCTGGGTGTCTTGGGGAGAGATCGCGATCTGTACGGCGTCGAACGGTTTGCCGTCGCGCTTGGCGATCAACTCCTCTTCTTCAACGGCCACGAGTACGGAGAATTGCCGGCGGTTCCAGAACGTGCTGATCGTCGTCTTCTTCCCCTTCGCGGCGAACGTGGCAGGAATCGCATCCTTCCAGTCGTCGGCTTTGCCGTCGATCTCCGGCTTGAAATAGGGCGCACTGGCGCAGACGATCTCCTGGCTCCGCCGAATTTCTCTCCCGCCCTCCTTTGCGATCGCGACGACGGGGTAACGATTGGCGTCGCGCGTTTTCGCATCGTGGATCGTGAACCGGACGCTCCCAGTTTCGCCCGGCGGGAGAGCCAGGTCCTGGGAAGGGGGATCGAGCGTCCAGCCGTCGGGGAGTTCGATCGTCAGGGAACCCTGGTAGGCGGCGTCGCTCTGGTTCTTGACCCACACTTTCACGGCCGGCATGTGGGCGGGAGCGACCTGCATGTTGGTCACCCGCAGAAGCAGCGGATCGTCGGCACGGGCGATAGCGCCGAGAACCGAGAAGACGCAAACCAACGTCTGGGTGATTCGGGTTGACATGGGGTGACCCTTCGATCTTGACCTTCGAATCAATTGCAGGTAGTCCCCATTCTCGCCCAGTAGGCAGTTCCGGTCAACAATGCGGTTGTTGGAGTCCAGGCTTTCACTCCCCCTGTAATACTGCAATCGACTTCTGAAAGAACTCCGCTTCCTCGACGAACCGGTTCTCCTTGCAGAAGGCGGCCAGGCGTTCATACCGACCGACCGGTTCGACGCCGGTCGCCCAGGTGAGCTTGGCCAGGCAGACGGGGCAGAGCCAGAGCGGATGCCGATCCGACTCGACCCGGTGGTTCGACCCGCACATGTTGCATTCATAGGCCGTGCAGTGAAGCATCGAGAACATGTGTCCCGTCTCGTGCGTAGCTGTCTTCAGGGTTCGTCGCAGGCAAAGGCGAAATTCCTCCTCGCCCGCGTCGGGATCGCCGTTGCGGTAAATCGACCAGACGCCCACTCGCGACTGGAGCGAGGCCTGGCCGAAGACGAAGTTCCAACCCTTGCCGGGCCAGAGGTCGCTGGTGGTGAGCGCGAGCACGGCCACGGCGTCGCGCGGCACGCGGGGGATGAGCACCTGGTCGAGCACATAGGTTGAAAGGATCTGGTCCATTCCCCACGAGGGATGCACTCGCCGGGCTTTGGCCGGAATCACATCCAGGGACAGCGGCTTCTGTTTCTCGATCGGCAGCCCGAAGTAGAGGTGCATGTATTCGCAGGTCCGGTCGAGGATCTTCTGTTGCGTTTGCGAGAACTCTCCCAGCGGCTGGATGTAGATCACGCGACGGTTCGCCTCGGCCCTGATAGGTTTGCTCGCCTTGTATTCCGCAAACGTCTGGCCGGGTTCCGGATGCTGCCACAGCCACTCGTCCGGTTTCGGCGGCGCGAGGGGGGTATACAACGGGATAAGTTGGGAATAAGGGCGAGGCAACCGCGGTTCATCCGACCTGGTCGCGTGAGGAGAGAAGACGACGGCCGCCATGGCAAGGCCGAACCAAGGATTGAGATGGTCGATTCTCATCGGGAAACCGTGCTTTCACAACAGGCCCGAGCGTTGGCGCAGAGGGCCATTAACCGATAGAATACAGGCAGAGAAGGAATGGAACCAGCCGTAGAGACCGCGTTTTTTCCGGAGTGTCATGACTTTACCGATCGATGAACTGCTGAAGATCCGTACTCTTCCGACCGTCGAGGGCGCCACGCTCGTGCTGGCTTTCAGCGGTTGGATGGACGGGGGCGACGTTTCGACGGGTACGGTGGAGCGTCTCGTCGATTTGCTCAAAGCCCGGCCCTTCGCCGAGATCGATCCGGAGCCGTTCTATATCTACAATTTTCCCGGGCCGATGGAAGTGGCCACGCTTTTCCGTCCGCAGGTGGAGGTTGCCGGCGGGCTGGTGAAGAAGATCAAGATGCCCCAGAATCGCTTCTTCTGTCACGAGGCGGGCAATCTGATTCTCTTCATCGGCAAGGAGCCGAACCTTCACTGGCGGAATTTCGGCCGTTGTATCTTCGAACTGGCCGATCGGGTCGGGGTGGAACAGATCTTGTTTGTGGGTTCGTTCGGAGGCTCTGTGCCGCATACGCGGGAGCCGCGCCTGTTTGTCTCGTGCACCAACGCCGGAATTCTCGCGGAAATGGAACGCTTCGGCCTGCGGCCCAGCGACTACAAGGGGCCGGGGTCATTCACCAACTACCTGATGGCGAGCGCGGCGTCGGAGGGAATCGCCATGACCAGCCTGGTTGCCGAGATTCCCGGTTACCTGCAGGGCGTGAACCCGCTCTGCATTGCGGCCGTGACCCGCCAATTAGCCAAAATTCTCCAACTGTCGCTCGATTCCGACGCCCTTCGGTCCGCCAGCACCGAATGGGAGTTGCAGGTTTCCAGCATCGTCGAACAAGACGCCGAACTGACCCAGGAAGTCCGGCGCCTTGAAGAGGAATATGACAACGAACTGCTCAGGTCGGAAGCCGAAGAGGCATAGTACGCCACGGCACTCCAGGATTCGGGTCGGATGGCCTCTCAACGATCCATCACCGGTCCGCCCAGACGTTTCAGCAGCTTCCCGGTCTCCTGGTCCCACTGACGCGTGCGATGGGTCACGCGATGCTTTCCGTGGCACTGAATGCAGTACTTCTCGCCGGGCTCAACCTTCTCGGGGCTCTCCCAGCGCTGGAACATCTCGCGGTGGGGCTCGGCGACGGTCTTGTCGGCGAGCAACTCCTCACGGGTGTGGCACGTCATGCACCGCGGATTGATCCGCTCCTTGCTCCACATGATCTCCGGCGCCGTCAGGCTGTCCTCGTCGGCACTGTGGTCGTCCGACAGCCCGTGACACGTCTCGCAGCCCACGCCCACCGGCAGGTGGATGTCAACCAGTTCTTCCTCCTCCAGATTGACGTGGCAGACCAGGCAGTAGGAGTTGTCGGCCTCCTCGACCGGTTTGGAGGGATCCGGCTTGGTCACCTTCCACCTGCTATCCTTCCCAAGCGGTTTCTGGGAGGCGCCCGGAACCGCCGGTTTGGTTTCCTCTGCCGGTACCAGCGCCGACCCAGCCAACAGCACGGCACTTACGCCCAGAAGCAATCCGGCGGCAACACTCAAACCCTTGTACGTACTCTCACTCCACAGGCGGCGCTTCATCAAACGTACTCCCAGTCCTTCAGCCAACGATAACCGGAGCCCAGTCGGTCCCACATCGTCTCGGTGGCCGCTTCCAATGCGATCCGATCATCGGGCGGCATCTGGTTGGCCTGCGAATCGGCCCGCTCGGCCAGGTCCAACTCGCGGCGCTCCTTGATCGCCAGGGCCATGTTGTCGACCTGCTGGGGGCTGGCCAGTCCGGGGATGGGGGCCGTGATCGCCGCATTTGTCAGGATGTAGCGAATGGTCAGGCGTGCGATGCGGTTATCTTCTTCCACGTGCGGCCCGTCCGGAGCCCCGTTTCCTTTGAACACGGCATTGCTGGCAAAGGGCTTGATGCCGAGGATGCCCGCGTCCTGCTTGCGGACTACGTCGAAGAAACTGTCTTCCGGAAGTTCCTTCGACTTGGCCGTGTAGGGCGTGCAGCAGAATTCCATCAGGTCGGGATAGGTTTCGAACAGCATGGCGGCCCAGCGGCGATCGTGCGTCGAAAAGCCCGTGTGGCGGCAGAGGCCCTTCTTCCTGGCGATCTCCAGGGCCTTCACCATCTCGTCAACTTCCTGCTGGGTATGGCGGCTGCCCCGTTCATGGGCCATCAGACGCCAGCAGTCGGCATATTCGAGTTCCGTATCCTTGAGCCCCTTGGCGAGCATGTCGACCAGGATATCGGCCTTGCGATGCTCTTCGTGGCGGAGTTCCTGACCGCCCATCGACCAGGCGACGTACATCGCGTCGCGGCGACCTTTCAAGGCCTTGCCGTAGACGCCCGGTTCGGCCGAGCCGGCGAAATCGATGAGGTTGATGCCGACTTCGATGCAGCGGCTGACGACGGCCGCACGGTTTTCGTGAAAGGCTTTGAGGTCGACTCCGGAGGCGTTGGGATCGCCTTCGCAACCCTCGAAGGCGGCGGCCCCCTTGAGGACCTGGTCGACTCGTTTCCAGTGCCCGCCCAAGCAGACGGCCGACACCCAGAGTCCCGTCTTTCCCAGCCGGCGATATTCCATCTCCGGACGATAGCTCCGCGTCTTCTCCATCTTCGACGATTCTTCCGCGCGAGCGTCCGGCGTCGCAAGCGATGCCAGGGCCGCCGCCGACGTGGCAGCCACTCCCGTGCGACGAATGAACTGGCGACGGGACAGGTCCTGGTTCCCGCGATGAACCATTGCGACTCTCCTTGCATGGGATAGTATGTTTTCGGCCAATCAAACGGCACGGCCGGGCGGCCCGCTGTCCCCGTCATTTATCGCTTCTCGTGCCTTTCCCGTCTATAATCGACCGAGCAACTTTTTTGAGATTTTCGGCGTTCCCAGATCGCCCATCGCTACGGCTTCTGCAACCACAGCTCCATGAGCAAGGAATTCCGCCGTGCCGTCGGCATGGCACCTCGCCAGTACCGTAGGCAACACTTTCACGGCACGCGGTAGGTGGCCGGTCACGCCGACAAGAAAATGGCGTGTGTCACGGTGTGCGTCCCCCCTTGGCACGGCAGCTTCTGGAGGAAATTGCGGCCCCCGGTTCTTGACTTGCTGGTACGATCCTGATATGGTCGCGCTAGGATTGTCTGGGGTATGTTCTTCGACCTGCGGTGGTGGTGTTCTGCCTGAATGGTCGTGGTTTGAATCCGGTTGCATTACAGACCTAGTGCTATGGGGTGAGTGGGATCTTGAGCCGGCGGGGGAATGCCGGCGGATGATGTCCTTCCAGTGCCGCACTGGATCTGTCGTGTGGGGTGTACCGTGAAGCAACGGACGTTCTTTTCCGAAAGGAGAACTCAGATATGAAAGGTGGAGATTCATGGCTCATCATGATCTTGTGACCGGCCCGCGAAAGCGGACCTGGTCCGCGGTCCGGAGTGTCTCCGGGCTTCGTCGAGATGGGGGGGATAGCCGCAAGGTGTCTGCGGTGAACGTTGACCGAGGATTCACCCTGGTCGAACTGCTGGTGGTGATTGCGATCATTGGGATCTTGATCAGCCTTCTGTTGCCGGCGGTTCAGGCCGCGAGGGAAACCGGCCGGCGCATCCAATGCACGAACAAGCTGAAGCAGATCTCGCTGGCCGCCCACAATTATCACGACATGGCCGGCAGGTTTCCGCCCGCCTATCTGTCGGGCTGGAACTTCACGACACCGACGGCGCGCAAACGCGGGATCAGCCTGTACGTTCACCTATTGCCTTTCATCGAGATGGGCAATCTCTACGATCGATGGGATTTCAACGATCCCGACAAGGCGTTCGACGGGGACATGGATTCGCTGGCAGCCAAGGGACCGGATCTGCTTTGCCCCTCGGAACCGGAGAACGAGAACCCGCTGGACTATGGATCGAAGCACATCCAGGGGGTCGTGATGCCGCCCCGACACATCAAGGTTACGAGCTATTGCGGCAACGGAGGTACTCGATCGTATCATCCGGACTCGGGATTCCTGAAGACCGACGGGATCTTCTTCATGGCGGGGCCGGACTCGCAGCCGGTACCCAACCAGCAACCGGTGCGTTTCGCCGACGTCAAGGACGGGACCAGCAACACGCTGTTCTTCGGAGAGCGCAGCCGGTGGGATCCCAACTACAATACCTTTGCCGCCGAGGGCTGGGATTGGGAGTTCCGCTTCTACGGGAACTGGTGCGGCGCCAGTCGTCTCGTTCTTGCTCACAACACGCTCAGCGGCTACTCGCCGATCAACTACCGCTTGCCGTTCAGCTACGACAATCGGGCGACGGCCAATCCTCCCGCCAACACGGCAACCGACTTCAAGTACTACATCGACCTGCGTCTGTGTGCCTATGGAAGCAAACACCCGGGCGGAGCAAATATCTCCCTGGTGGACGGTTCCGTTCGCTTCTTCTCCGAGACCATCCCTCTGGCGGCGTTGCGGGCGCTGAGTACGCGTGCGGGCGGGGAAACGGAGGCTGTGCCATGAGGAAGACGCATGACCAGAAAACGGCCGCACCAGTTGCCTTCAAAGCGGCGCTGCGTATCTTGTTGCTGACTGCGGGGCTGGCAGTCCTTGCCGGCTGCGGGCGGTCGGAGCCGCAGGCAACCGTCGAGGGCACGCTCAAGCTGAATGACCGGCCGCTGGACAATTGCCTGGTTACCTTCTTTCCCGAGGCCGGCAGCGGAGACGAAGTTGCTCATTCCACGGGCTTGACGGACGAGCAGGGCCGCTACCGGTTGCGGCACGTCGATCAACGGGAAGGCGCCGCGGTTGGATCCCACCGCGTTACCGTTCAGGATCTGTCGGTTTCCAGCGGGATCCGCCGCCGCGACCATGGGACGGTCGACATGGAGGAGGATCCTGGTGAACCGCCTCCTCGGGTGCGACGCAGTCGCGTACGGGAAAGCTACGGGTCTCCTGCAAGCACGCCGTTGAGGGTTGATGTAAAGCCGGGATGCCAGACGATCGATTTGAAGGTGGAATGAACGGGCGGCACGTTGTCTCACTCATGTTGGCACAGTGGGCAATCGGGGTGGCACGCTCAGAGCGAAGCGATGGGCGTGGTATGCCATGCTGTGTGACATCCGCAACGACAATTTGCTCGAGCCATTTCCTGCGACCACTCAAGCCTCCGCCCACATCACGACGCTCTTGCCCTTTCATTTGAACAATGCCGGCAGTGTAGCGTCCATATCAATAGGCACTGGACGAATGATTTGCCGGTCTTCGGGTCAAAACGCCACATAACAAGCGTCTCCTGCTTACCGAACGTCTACGGCAAATGATGGGAGGCCAGGATATCACTTACGGACGACGATGGCAACGGACAGGGCGCTGTACTCAGGACGCGAGAGTGGGAGTCGCAGATGCGTTGTGTGGGGTAAAAAAGTGTGGCATCCGAGCAGAATGGCCTACCACGCCCATCGCTACGCTCTGAGCGTGCCACCCTCGTTGAGGAAGAGTGCAGCGGCCAAGTGGGATGGCC
>JAAYAY010000260.1 GCA_012719125.1 Planctomycetaceae bacterium
CGCCACCCTGCTGGCCACGCCCTTCGCCGCCTCCCTCGCCGCCCTGCTGGCCGCGTCCCTCACCGCCGCCCTCGCCGCGACCTTGGCCACTCCGCTGGCCGCCGGATCCGTTCTCTCCATTGAGCATGGCTGTCTGTTCGCCGCTCGCCGTGCCGGGAGTGACGCCGGGAACGTTTTCGAGCTTCGGCCACGTGACCTTTTCCCGATGCTTCGCCGCACCCATGACGACCTTCTCGCCCTCGCTGAGGCCCTCGCGGATGACGACGGTCTTGTCGTTCGTCGAGCCGACCTTGACCTCCCGCTTCGACCAGCCCGTGGCCTTGTCATACAGCAGACAGTAGTTCTTGCCGCCATGCTCGACAATGGCCTGCACGGGAACCTGAAGCACGTTGGGAATGGTCTGCACACGAATCTTGACCTCGGCGGTCATGCCGGGGCGGAGTTGAACCTTCTCGCCGGACGCATCCGGTTTTTCGAGCATCGGGCCCCCTCCGCCTGTCTTCCCGTTCGTCTTCTGATCGGCATCGTTCTCAGCAGACTCGCCGGGGGAAGTGGCTGGATCGCTCGGCCCTTCGGAAGCGGCGTCAGGCACCGCGGGTTCGGCGGGGGATGCGCTGTCTCCCGCCTCGGACGGACTTTTCGGCTCAGCAGTATCCGCTGCAGCCGGTTGCTTCGGTTCTGCCTTCGGACTCGGCAATTCCGGCGGGGACTTGCCGTTCCTACGAGGCCCAGCCCCGTCCGTGGCCGGGCTCTCCTCCTCCTCCTCCTGGCCGGGCAGGTGGATTCGAATCGTGGTTTCGTATTCCTTCACATTGCCGGAGAAGAACGAGGTCGGGACAGGGTATTCATTGACTTTTGCCACTTCGCCCTTCAGTTCCAGATCGGGGAAAGCATCGAGGCGAATTCCTGCCGCCATTCCCGACTCGACCATCGAAACGCTGGCCTCGTTGATATTGGCTTTGACCTGCATTCGGTTGGGGTCGGGAAGCCGGAAGATGACCTGGCGTTCCCGGATGGATCCGCCTTCTTCGATGATGATCTCACTCCCGCCGCGCCGGTCTGTGACATTGGCGTAAACCACCTGGCCGTGATCGGGAGCCACGATCGTGCATTTCGCAATCTGCTCCTTGATATCCTCGAGTTTCTCCAGATCGAGCCCGTAACTGTGCTCTTCCGACTTCAGCTTGGCCTCGGTCGTCTTGATATCGGCGTCGAGTTGCTTGAGCGTCTTGACCTTCTTGTATTTCTCGAGCACGTCCAACTCGGTCTGCGCTTGTTCGAGCTTCTTCTCGGCGTCTTGCACGGAAAACGTGTCGGCTTCGACCGCCAGGTTGGTCACGTATCCTCGCGCAAACAGTTTTTGCGTGTAGTCGAGTTGCTGCCTGGCCTGCCGCAGCCCCTCTTCCGCCACAAAGATATTGCCTTCGATTCCCAGCTTCTCTTCCGCATACGTTCCCTTGAGATACTCTTCCTTGGCAATCACGGCCGTCTCGTAGTTGTTACGGGCCTGGATGACTGCCGCCTCGCTGGTGTTGCAGACGATCTGCTGCTGGACGAGGTCCTGTTCCAGTGAGGAGGAATCGAGCTTGCAGAGCACGTCGCCCGGCTTGACGTACGTTCCCTCGTCGATCAGCTCCAGAATCATCGTTCCCTGGCTGCCCCGGCTTTCCACCTCGCAGCGGATTTCAATGTTGCTGGCGCTCTCGACGTTTCCACGCTCGGTGATATCGTGAACGAAATCCCCCAAGGCCACCGTATGGAGCATGGGCCCCGTGTCTTTGGACGAGAAGGCAAGACTGGGGAACGTATACCACACGACTCCCCCGGCTCCGGCCAGCACGGCCAGTCCGATGAGCAGCCCACGAATGGAGAATCCGTTCCGGCGTTTCCTGGTCCGCACCGTGGGGCGGGAAGAGCAGCGAGACATGGGTCAAGCCTTTTCAAAAGTGCTGAGAGAGGACACGATCCCTCGCCTCTTGTCACGCAAAAGGGGGGAACCAAGGCGCATACAATCAGCGGAAGGGAAGCCTTTATTCTAGTTCAACCCTGCCCAACTGTCACGGTTTCGCAGTTACCGAGAAGGGGGGACCATTTCCGTCCCGAGAGGGAGTTAACGGTAGAAGCGGGGGAAGCACCAGAACGCCTGATCGTTGAACGAAATCCCCATATTGTTGGTCGGATCGATCCAGAGCTCGATCGTCTCTGCCTGCCTCGGCAGCGGCACCTGGACCAACTCGATCCCCGCCAGTCCGCTTCGGAAGACCTCTTTCCCATTGACGGCCACCCGGAACCGGACGGTCTTGCTGTCGACACAGTAACCGATCGCCGAAAACCGCTTGGCACCCGCCGGGACCCGATACACGACACGAGACGGCGGATGAGCGTAAAGAAACTCGCGGCAGCGGCCCCCGACCGGGTAGAGAGGCTTCAGCACCGTGTGGCCGGCGTTGCGAGGAGCGATGGACTGCGAAAGAGGAGCTCTGCCGGCCAGCTTCACCACCCGTGCGTCCTTCTCGTCAAAACTCGACACACTCTCGGCAGGCCGGGCGTGAACTCGTGGGTAGAGCCAGTAACTCTCGTCCCTCGCCCCGTCACCCATGTCGTCCACCTGGAGCTCGAGTTCGTCTCCGGGGGGCAGGTCCACCTTGATTTCCGCCACACCGGCCGGCTCGCTCTCGTGGATCGTCTGTCCGTCCACCAGAACCCGGAACCGAACGGAACGACTCTCGATGCAGTAACCGACGGCCGAGAAGCTCTTCATCGTCGAGGGGAGCTTCCAGATCAACCGAGACGGGGCGGGAGCGTAGAGGAATTCGGGACAAAGCTGGGAATCCGTGTCAATGATCGGCCAGGAGTCGGGATCGCACGCACCCACCCCCAGGCGTCGGGAGTAGCGCGTTTCGGCGACGGTGCATTGGGCCGGTTCAAGGTCCAGCAGGGAAAGGTACTCGCGGCGGCTGTCCCCGTTCTTCGTCCACAGTTCCTCGTCCGCAGCCCGAGCCGATGCCAGTCCCAGAGCGACGATCTGCCCGGGATTCCACAGGCCGTGGACGCCGATCGCGGGCCGCCCTCGAGTCTCAACGATCGATGTGCCGTTCGTTCCCGGCTGACCGAGAAGAGAGCTTTCGTAGGTATCGTTGAGATCGAGGCGACCGCCGTCGATCCGGCAGAAACGAACCGTCACGCCCGACAGCCATTGGTTTCGGGTTTCAAAGGTCAAGGTCCCGACGGCATAGCCTTCCTTGGCCACCGCCGAATCGGAGGCTCGATCGGGGCCGCCGACCCACGCCCCCTCGTGCAATTGTCCCTGGTCGTCGCGGTAGACCGGCTGCAGTCCCACAAGCCCCGGCCCGCCGGACCGGTATCGCAATCCTGCCAGGACCGCCTTGCCCGGAGCGAAGTCTTCAAACACCGCGCCGTCGGATCCTCCCACGGCGCCGGTCAGAAGATAAGGCCAGGGCGGCAACGTCGGCCCCACGATCTGCCTCGCCTCACCCTCCAACAACTGGAAGCGAATTCCATGCACGGCAAATTGCTCATGGAAATTGATCAGGCCGGGTTGATTCATCCGCGGGAGCCTGCCGAACGCCGAACAGGAAAGAGAGTCTTCGTTTCCCTCCCACTGAAAATAGGGGCCCCCGTTTACAGCCACCACAATCTGCTTTCGGGCGTTCTGGGTCGTTACGCGAATCCTGGCCGTGATTGGACGCCCCGTTTCCAGTCGCGGAACCGAGGCAATATGCGGCTGGCCGTTCACAGCGTTCAACACGTCCCTTCGGTCGATGAATGGGAGGAACACATTGCAGGCACGAGAGCCCACTGGAAGCACAAGAGTCAGCCCGTGCGGAGGGCCCGCGATGTAGGAGAACTGGATCTCCAGTTCGTAATCGCCCTGGATCGCCACGGGGAGCATCAACGCACTTGCGACGGCCGCCGACGAAACCACGGAGCCCTGGCGCCGCCACATGCCCCGCGTCACGTCCCGTGCGAGGTTGACCTCGCCCAGCAGGTCAATCCAGTTGTTCTTCTCCACCACCGGCCCGTCGGGGAGGAGCGGTTTAGCTGGCTGCTCGCCGTCATCAGTGGAAGAACCAGGAGCCGCTTCCGTCCCGGCCACCGCCGGCTGAGGAGGCGGATCTTGCGGCGGCGATCCCCCGCCGCCGTCCACTGGCATCTGGGGCTGAGACGCCGGCTGTCCCGAATCGGGTTGCATCGGATCGCGTCGTGGGCCGGCCGGATCGAACTCCGACACAACCGCATTGCGTGGCCCCCCATCCTGCGCCGGCGTTCCCTGCGTCGGTGGCATCGGAGGAACCGGCTCCGGCGTGCTCTCCGCAACCCCCTCCGTCATTGCGGGCGGGACGGCCTCTGCGACGAATTCCGGCACCACTTCGGTCGACTCGCCCGCCGTGACCGTCACGGCCTTCTCGAAGGGCTTGAATTCTGGACGTTCAATGCGAACAACGCGACCGCCCGGCTCCACCGGCAACTCGATCGTTGTCGACGATCCCGAGCCGTCGAGCGCGTCGTCCTGGAGTCGACCGTCGAGAAACAGCCGGCTCCCCTCTCGTTCTCCCGGCGGCCAGGCAAGCACCAGCAGCGCAGGACGGTCCCAACTGGCCACCATCGTGAGTCGCTCCCGGTTCTCGAGCGTGACCTCGGTGACAAAAGGCGGATAGCCTCGACGGTCGGCGATGACCTCATGCGCGCCCGGCTGGCACGCGAACTCCAACGGCCCGGAGGGCGGTAACGACCGTTCGACGTCATCGATCAACAACCGCACGTCCTCGCGGTCGGCGCTGCCAAGATCGATGACCAATGTTGCCTCGGGGTGGGAACGGCCGACCAGCAGAGCAATCGCGATCACGACGGCCAACACGGCCAACGACCCAACCACCGTTGCGACCGCCCCCCGAGTGAACCGTGGCTTCGATGGCTCATCGCGATGACTGCGGAGATGGGCGTCGGCCCGGCCTTCTGCCGGTTTGATCTCAATTCGGGGTGAAGAAAGGCTGGCAGCCGAGGGCGGCCGCGGCACGATCGTCACGGGCTCGCTCGGTGTCGGAACCGCTGGCGGCGGTTGCGGCAGCGTCCTGGCAGGCGGTGCCTCGGCCTGACGAAGCTGCGCGTCATAGGCTGCCTTCTTTTCCGCAGTCAGCAGGCACACCCGGGCCGCTGCCACCTCGTTCAGCAGACGCTGCGACGCCGCGGCATTCTGCCCTGCTTGAAACGATCGCAGATGGGCCATCCGCTGATTGGCCGCGTTCTCGATCACTTCCAGATCGCTCTCGTACCGGACTAGACCGAGCAGCCGGTAGTGGTCCGGAGGCTGCTCCGCCGGAGGAATTCCCAACCAACGATGATACGGATCGAATGCAGCCACCTGGGCTCAGTCCTCAGCAGGGCGATCAGGAATGTCGTCTGCGGTGAAGGGGCCGACAATCTCGGGTGGAACCTCGGGAACAACGAACGTGTGTTCCAGAGGAAACTGGTAGTCGGGCCATTTTTTGACGTCGCCCGTGTCATAGCGGAGCGCGGCCAGACCCGGTTGAGTCGACTCCTCCCGCACGGATACCTCAGTCGCTGCGGGGCCAGACGGCGTCGTTGCCTGTTCGGACGGCGCCAGCTCCACCTCCTGCCGACAACCGAAGGCGATCATCCCCACCAGAAAGAAGCAGCTTATCGCAAAATGCTTTCTCATAACCAAGTGCCCACCCGTGCGGAAATCATGCCAGGCGGCTGCTGGGAGATCCTTGCCTGAGGCTGCGAGGTAAACGATTCCATCGCAAGGGTTTAAGTTCCTGGCATGAGCCAACAGTAGCATTGGTCAACCAAGGTATCACTCGACTATTGTACGCCCTTGGAGTTCACCGTGAAACCGGCGTCCCATTCCCCAACCGAAGTCGCCACGTGGTCACCCACGTCGACTCGCTCATTTGGGGGAGTCTGCCGATGCCGTGCGGTCCGCCTGTGACGATCGCGCCGGCTGAGCCATGCCTCGGCTGGCCAAAGTAGGGCATCTAGGAAAATACGGAAAACTCTAATTGCTGCGCAAACCGATTCGATTTAGTGACGTTTACCGCCTCGTATCCAGGGGACGAAAGGCCATGTCAGACGTAGCAAGCAGGCGACTGCCAAACGACGAAAGACCTGCGCCGATCCGTGTGTTGGTGCTTCATCCGCAACGCGTCGAACGCGTTCGCTTGATTCGTCCTCTGCGTGCCCATTTCGGACGCAACATCGAGGTCTGCGAAGCGGCGCGAGCCGACGAAGCCCAGCAGCGCCTTGGCGAGAGCTTCTTCGACGTGGCCTTGGTGCCACAGCACCTGGAGGAGCAGGACGGATTGGACCTCGTTGCCCGGTTGACCGAAGTCTCCCCCGAAACCGCCATGCTGCTCGTCGCCGACGAGGACACGCCCGCTCTGGCCGCGGAGGTTGCCCGATCGGCGGCCTGCGACTACGTCGTTCGCGGCCACGTCGACGACCGCCGGCTCTCCCAAGCCATCTCCGGCGCCATCCGGCAGATCCACCTCCAACGCGACTATCGCGAGATGGTCCGCCGGATGAACGAATCCCACGACCAGATGGACCATCTCATCCGCGCGCTCTCCCACGACATGAACGCTAACTTCATGGTGATGGAAAACTCCTTTTCAGGGCTCCAGCGGGCGCTGAGAGCAGGGGAAGAAGTGACGCCGGATCTGGCGGAAATCGCGGTCCACGTGCGGGCCTGCATGGTCGAGTCGAGACGCTTTCTCAACGACCTGGTCGGCCTGGCACGCACCGGCCGGGTCGAGATGGAGCCTGAACTTGCGGATACCGACGGCGTGGTCGCCGAGGTCCTCTTCGAGCAACGAGAGATGCTCAAAGAACGAAACGTGACCGTGGATGTGGCAGAGGCCCTCCCGAAGCTGTGGTGCAATCGGCACCGCCTCAAGCAGGTGGTCACCAATCTGGTCCGAAACGCCGTCAAACACGGCACCGACCCAAATCAGCCTCGGATCACCATCCGCGGTGAAAACGAGGGCGACCGGTCCGGTATGGCCCTGCTCCGGATCGGCGACAATGGACCAGGCATCCCGCCCGAGTGGCACGAAGAGATCTTCATGCCCGGCCGGCGCCTGCCGGCAGCGCACTCGGAAGGCTCGGGCATGGGGCTGGCGATCGTCCGCAAGATCGTCCAGCACTATGGAGGGACCGTCCGCGTTCGATCCGATCTGCAGGAGGGCGCCGTATTCGAAATTGAACTCCCCTCGATCGACAATGTTGAGTCGAGCCCCGAGGCGCTCCCGGTGCTGGCCGACCTGGGGCCCTTGCCGGCAGACAGGCGGCTCGATCACGACCGCCCTCACGACGACCCGCGGCTCCATCCCCACCGCACGCCTACTCGCCGCACCGAACCCGGGCGGCGGTTTCTCGGAGCTGACGGCTGAGCCATTCTCAAGCCGCCATTGCGTCTCAACTCCCTTTCTGGCAACATGATAGGCTCAGACTGTGGGAAGGCCGCACGCCGCGGTCAAACCCTCAATCTGCCGATCGCGTAGAATGGAGTTGATGCGAGGTGTTCCCCGACCTGTGTAACCCGGGTGGTACGCCGCGCGTCTGACGAAAAAGAACAACGGACTTCCCCGCCCGTCGCACCCCACGCTCGATGGACTTCCCCGTAGTTCCGTCCGAGCGGCGACGCGAAGACCATAGAAGGAATCAAGAAATGGTTACTTTCGGAATGCTCATCTTCATCGCCCCTGCCATGTTGCTCGGCTTCGTGGCCCAGATGATGATCCGCTCGGCCTATTCCCGCGCCCAACAAGTGGCCGCTCCGTTGAGCGGGGCCGCAGCCGCCCGGCACATCCTCGACTCGGCCGGACTCAACAACGTCGACATCGAGATGATTCCGGGCCATCTGAGCGATCATTACGATCCGCGTCAGAAGATCCTGCGTCTGAGCCAGGAGGTCTATCAGAGCCGTTCGCTGGCGGCCGTGGGAATCGCCGCGCACGAAGCGGGCCATGCCATCCAGGACGCCCGCAACTACGCCCCGCTCGTCGTCCGCAACATGGCCGTGCCGGCCGCCGGCTTCGGCAGCAACATCGGGTTAACGTTGGCCTTCTTTGGACTGATCTTTTCCTTCCAGCCCTTGTTGCTGGCCGGGATCGTCCTGTTCAGTTTCGTGGTCTTCTTCCAGGTGGTGAACCTGCCGGTCGAGTTCAACGCCAGCTCGCGTGCCAAAGTGCAGTTGGCGACCCTCGGCATCGTCGGGCCGGGCGAAATGACCTATGTCAACAAGGTGCTGAACGCCGCCGCCCTGACCTACGTGGCAGCCACCTTGCAGGCCATCCTGACCCTGCTCTACTACATCCTGGCCTACAACCGCCGCTAAGCCGCATTGCTCATGGGTGGCACGCTCAGAGCGGAGCGATGGGCGTGGACGGTCAGGTCCCCACGCCCATCGCTCCGCTCTGAGCGTGCCACCCAATACATGGTGCCTCTTGAGGGTTACCCCTGAATCCTACTCCGGCACAAATACCACACAAACCGGCGATCCCACCGCTAGCTCACTCCCCGTGGGCTGGAGCAAGCCCGTCTCCTGGTCGACGCGGAACGCGACCACGTTGTCCGAGTTCTGATGGGCCGCCAACACGAATCGTCCCGACGGATCGGGGGTGAAGTTGCGCGGGGACTTACCTCCCGATGGCGTGTGGCCCACCGGCGTGAGCTTGCCCGTCTCGGCATCGATTCGAAATGCCGCGATGCTGTCGTGGCCGCGATTCGACCCGTAGAGGAACTTGCCCGACGGATGGACACGCACCTCGGCCGTCGTGTTCTGGCCGTCGAAGCCTGCAGGCAGCGTGCCGACGGTCTGGATTTCTGCGAGTGCCCCCGTCTCGGCGTCGTAGTCGAAGGCGGTGATCGTCGACGCCAGTTCGTTGATCACGTAGGCGAAACGCTGGTTGGGATGGAAGGTGAAGTGACGCGGTCCGGAGCCAGGAGCCAACGCCGCGAAGGCCGGCTGGTTGGGCACGAGCTTCCCGCCGTCGAGCCGGTAGATGAAGATCTTGTCGGCTCCCAGGTCGGCCGCATAGAAGAACCGGCCGGCCGGATCGGGATTGATCGAGTGGGCGTGGGGCCCCTTCTGACGCGGGCTGACGCTCGATCCCTCGTGCTGCACGAAGCTCGACATGGGCCCCAGATTGCCGTCTTCCTGCACCGGGTAACAGGCCACGCTGCCGCCCGAGTAGTTGGCCGCCATGACGAACTTGCCGCAAGGCGTGACCGACACATGGCAGGGGTGCGCCCCCTTGGTCGTCTGTTGACTGAGCAGCGTGAGGCGGTCCGAAACCGGGTCGCGCCGCAAGGCGCTCACCGCCCCGGCACTCTCGCCGCCGTAATCGGCCACCTCACTGACGGCGTAAACGACGGGCTTCGTCGGGTGGAGGGCCAGGAACGACGGGTTCTCCAACTCGCCGGCCAGTTCGAGCGAATGGAGTTTGCCCGACGCGGTGTCGAGCTGCGCCTGGTAGATCCCCCGGCTGTCGCCTTTGGTGTAAGTGCCGAGATAGAAGGCGATCGAATCATCGCCCACGGCATGGTTGACGGGAATCGAAAGTGCAAGGCACGCGATCACAAGCGCAAGGAGCGCGAAGGAGTAGTCGGCAAGAAACGTTGTCATGAAGGTGCTCGCTTTTTCAAGAGTGGCCCGACCCCGACAGGCCGGAGTCGATTGTCAGTCCTTCTTCGAGATGAGCCAGTAGGTGATGCCCAACGACAGCACGACGGCCGCCGTGGCCCAGATGTAGTCGGGCTGCAAATCCTTGTAGTCGAAGACGATGACCTTCCGCGCTACGGCCATCAGCGCCGTGGCCACCACGAGTTTCACATGGATCACGTCCTCGCGAAGATACAAGGTGATATTGATGAAGATCTCGATGGCGATCAGCACGGCGAGGAACGCTCCGAAGACGGCAAGGATGTCGCTGATGTCGAGCAGGAACACCGGATCATCGGCCAGCCGGTTGTACAGCATCCAGACGACGTCGAGCACGCCCCAGAGGATCACGAATACCATCAACACCGCCAGCACGCGCACGGCTTGCCGTATCGCGGCATGCGATATGCGGATTACCGGATCGTTGTCGAAATCCTCCATTCCGGTCTCTTCGTGCTTCTCATTCGGCTCCTGGGTAACCATGTTCTTTCTCGCAAGCTATTGCCTGAGGGTCGTCGAAACCGAGTCGTCGCGCGGAAGCGTCCTATGCTTCTGCCAGAACCTCATAATAAGGTGCCTGGGAAGAAACTGCCAGTCCATGCGGTCGGTCGGGGGACCGCTGGTTCGCCGGGCAAGCCAGCGCCGGTGCCGGCGGCCGCGACACGGTCGGAACGTCCCGGTCACGCACCCGGCGTCCGGCCGTCACGGCTCGCGGGGTGCCCGTCTTCCCGGTTTGCGATTTCGTCCGGCGATTCCGAAGGAGTCGGTTCGCGGCGGCCCTGCAACTCGTCGAAGACGGTGCGGTCCCACATGGACACGCCGACGACGTAGGCTGCCCGGCCGATCATGTGGGCGGCGATCGGAGCGGTAAGAAAGATGAAGACCACCGCGGCGATCGCCCGAGTGCTTACGCCCATCTGCGCAAAATGCACGGCCACGGCGGTGAGAATGCAGGCGAGGCCCAGCGTGCTGGCCTTGGTCGAGGTGCCCAATCGCATGTAGAGATCGGGCATGCGAAGTATGCCGACGCCGGCCAACAGCATGAGAAGACTGCCGATCAAGAGCAGCACGGCGACGAGGACTTCAGTCATCGCGACCGCTCCTTTCCACGTAACGCGCAAACGCCACCGTCCCCAGAAACGCCACGAGGGCCAGGACGAGAGCGGCGTCGAACAGCACCGGCTGATCCGCGGCAATGCACTGTACCGCCACCGCAGCCACAACCAGCACCGCCACCAGATCGAGCGCCACGACGCGATCGGGAACGCTCGGTCCGCGGATCAGCCGAAGAAACGCCAGCAGGAAGGCGGCCGTTAGCATCAACGCTGCCGCCAACAGGGCTGCCTGGAGGATCGTGGATTCGTACCCGTTCATCGAAGCACCTCCAGGACACGCCGTTCGTAGCCGTCTTTGATTTGCCGCCGTGCGACGTCCGCGTCTTCGATGTACATCATGTGGACGTAGAGAAAACGCCGGTCCGCCGAAACGTCGAGACTCAAGGTTCCGGGCGTCAGGGTCAGCAGATTGGCCAAAAGCGTGATCTCGGCGTCGGTTTCCGCATCCAACGGAACGGCGACGATTCCCGGTCGCATGTAATGATGGGGCGTCACGACGTCGTAGGCTACGCGGAGGTTCGACAGCAGTAGTTCCCAGAGGAAGAACGCGGCCAGGCCGACGGCCTGACGCAGCTTGACGAAGTAACGCTCCGAACCGCCCTCGCGCCGAACGAACGACAGCACGAGAGCCCCCAACGCGAAGCCGACGGCCAGGTTGAAGACCGTGAGCTGCCCTGCCAGCGAGGCCCAGAGCATCGCCAGGAATATGTTCCACAGGAACGCCCTCATTTCAGGTCTCCCAGCACGGCGCGCAAGTACTCGGTCGGGTCGTGAAGCTGTTCGGCCGCCCGAACCGACAGATCGAAGAACGGCCCGGCTCCCAGGCCGAGAATCACTGCCGCCGCCGCCAGGACAATGACGGGCGCCAGCAGCAGGCCGTAGCGGCCGGGCGAGATCGCGGAATCTCCGGCGCCGTTGCCGCCCGGGGCCGGCTTCCAAAACGCCCCGGTCCAGATCTTCGTCATCGAGAGCAGCGTGAGCAGGCTGACCGCCAATGCGACGGCAACGATCTCGTACTGCTGAAGCCGCAAACCGGCCTGAATGAGCGACAACTTGGCGAAGAAGCCCGACAGGGGCGGCAGCCCTGCCAGCGACAGGGCCGAGATCAGGAACAGGAAGGCCAGGCCCGGACGGTCGGAATAGAGGCCGCCCAGGTTCGGCAATTCGTAAGTTCCACGCAGCCGGGCGGCAATCCCACTCACCAGGAAAAGGTTCGTCTTCGCGACGATATTGTGGACGATATAGAAGATCGTGGCGGCAAGCGCCAGGACTGCGGCCGGGCCGTCGGAAGCCAGGCCGAACAACGCCAGGCCCATGACCATGTATCCGATCTGGCTGATGATGTGGAAAGACAGGAGTCGCCGGACCTCGTTCTGCGCGATCGCGCCCAGAACGCCGGTGACCATCGTCAGGGCGGAGATCGCCAGGAGGAGGTTGAAGGTCCAGGCATCTTCGGCAAACAACAGCGTGAACATGCGGACCAAGGCGTACACTCCTACCTTGGTCAGCAGGGCGGCGAAAAGGGCCGAAACGGCGACCGGCGGCGTGTGATACGAGGCGGGCAGCCAGAAGAACAGCGGGAAGATTGCGGCCTTGATGCCGAACGCCACCAGAAACAGCATCGCCGGCAGCAGGGCAATCCCTCGCGGCAGGCCTTGGATCTTGGCGTGCAAGTCGGCCAGATTCAGCGTGCCGGTTGCCCCGTAGACGATCGCCACCGCGGTCAGAAACAATGCGGAAGAAATCAGGTTGAGGGTCACATACTTGATGGCGCCTTCGAGTTGGGCCCGCTCGCCGCCGAGGCTCAGCAATACGAACGAGGCGATGAGCATGACCTCGAACCAGACGTACAGGTTGAACAGGTCGCCCGTCAGGAAGGCGCCGCACACGCCGGCCAGAAGAATGTGCAGGAGCGGATAATAGCCGAATTGCTCCCGCCGGGCGTCGATGCTGCCGCAGGAATAGACCGCGATCAGGAGCCCCATGAATCCCGCCACGAGCACCATGATCGCGGCAAACAGATCGGCCACCAAAGTGATTCCATAGGGAGCCGGCCAACTGCCGATCTGGACCGCTTGGATTCCATGGGAACGCACGTGGAGCAGGAGCGCAGCCCCCGCCACGAAGAGCGCCGATGTGCCGAGGAGGCCGAGCCGGCGCTGGACCGGGCCCCTCCGCCAGGCGAGCAACGAAACGGCCGCCGCCGACAAGGGGATCAGGATGGGGAGCAGGAGCAAGAAGTTCATGTGTCGGTCGTCTTCATCCTGTCCAGGTCGTCGCTGCCGACGGCCTGATAGGTCCGCTGCAGCAGCACCACCGCAAACGCCGTAACTCCGAAACTGATCACGATCGCGGTCAGAATCAGCGCTTGCGGCAACGGATCGGCAAACGGCGGCGCGGGCACCAGGTCTCCCTCGGCAATGATCGGAGCGCGGGTGCGGGTGAGTCCGCCGATCGTGAAGATCAGCAGATTGGCGCCGTGCGACAGCAGTGCCAGGCCAATCACCAGTTTCACCAGGCTTCGCCGCAGCATCAGATAGACCGCCGAGGCGTAAAGCCCGCCGATGACAAAGGCTAGCAGTGTTTCCATGTCATTGCTCGAGCAGGGACAAAATGATCGTGAGTACCGTACCCAGGACGACCAGGTACACGCCGACATCGAACACCAAGGGTGTGCCGACGTGGATCTCTCCCATGCCGGGCAGAACCAGCGAGACCCACTGCCCCGTCATGAAAGGCTGGCCGCCGAAAAAGGAGAGCAGGCCGCTTGCCAGGGCCAGCAACAGCCCTGCGCCGATCAGCATGCGAGGATCGGTCCGGAGCAGGTGCGCGGCGTCTCGGACGCCGGAGGCGAGGGCGTAGAGAATCACCGACGACGACGCCACCAGGCCGCCCACAAACCCGCCTCCGGGTTCGTGATGGCCTCGCAACACGAGAAAGACGGAGAACAGCAGCATGAGCGGAAGCAGGTAGCGAGCGGCCGTTCGGAGAATGACTGTCGTCATGCCGCGTCCTCCCGGTTCTTCGGCCTGAGCTTCAGCAGGGCATGGACGCCGACGGCGGCCACTGCCAGGACTGTGATTTCCCCCAGCGTATCCAGAGCCCGGAAGTCGACCAGGATCACGTTGACGATATTCCGCCCGTGGGCCTCGGCGAAGCTCCGCTCGGCGTAGTATCGCGAGACCGACTCGTACGCCGGGCCGTGAACCGCCGCCAACACCAGGGCCGTCACCGTGGCGCCCGTGACGAGAGCGAATGCCGCATCCCGGATGCGCACCCAGCGGCTGGAAAGGACGGCATAGCGAGGCAGCCGGTAGAGCACGAGCACCAGCAGGATCACGGTCAGGGTCTCGATCGCAAACTGCGTCATCGCCAGGTCCGGTGCACCGTACAGAATGAAGACCAGGGCCACGCCGTAGCCCACGACGCCCAACGCGGCCACGGCGGCCAACCGGGTGCTGGAACGCACGGCGGCCAGCGCCGCGAGCAGCAACAACCCGGCCAGGGCCGCCTCATGGAAGCGGATCTCCGGGCCCAACAGCCGCGCCGGCAACTCGACCGAGCCGATCAGCACGTATCCGCTCAAGCCGACGGTTGCGGCAAAAATCACCAGAAGATAGTGCCGCAGGTAACCGGTCTGCAGCAGGCGAGTCTGCGCCAAAGCGAAACGGTTTAGGCCGCCGAGTGCCAGATCGTACCACCACGCGGGACCATGCCTCAGCAGGACTTCCAGCCGCCGGTTCATCTGCAGTATCCGGCCCCGGTTCGCATAGACGAGCAAGCCCAGGAGGATCGATCCGCCGCTCAGGGCAAGTGCCGGTGTCAGCCCGTGCCAAAGGGCCAATTTCAGCGGCTGGTGGCCCGTTCGCTCGCCGAGAATGGCCGTTGCTGCGGGCGACACAATCCAGGCTGCCGCGTAGGAGGCGAACAGCCCCAGCGCCAGTCCGACGGCCGAGGCGAGCAACGGCCCTAGCCACAGGCTCAGCGGCGCCTCGTGAGGCTGTTTGGGCGTGGGAAGGGAGCTCCCGAAGAATACCCGGAATCCCGCCATGCAGGCCACGGCCACGAAAACCGCGCCCGCCAGTACCACGACCGGCAGAAGAAACCAGCGACCTCCCGACTCGAGCGAAGCCTCCAGAAGCATCTCTTTTCCGAGGAAACCGAAGAACGGCGCAATCCCCGCCATGGAGAGAGCCGCCAAGACCGCGGCCGCCGCCGTAACCGGCATGGCACGCCACAGTCCGCCCAGGCGGTCCACGTCGCGCGAGCCGGTCTCATGATCCACGGCGCCGGCCACCATGAACAGCGCGCCCTTATAGAGAGCGTGCGCAAGCAGAAAAACCATGGCCGCCTGAGCGGCAAGCACGCTTCCCATGCCCAACAGCATGACCAGAACCCCCAGGGCACTGACCGTGGAGTAGGCCAGAATGCGTTTCAGGTCGGTGCCGCAGAGGGCCAGGTAGGCGCCGCAGACCATCGTTGCCGTGCCGCCAAGCGTGACCAGATACCACCAGGCGTCGGTCCCGGCCATGGCCGGGCTGAGCCGCGCAAGCAGGTAAACGCCCGCCTTCACCATGGTTGCCGAATGAAGATAAGCACTCACGGGCGCCGGCGCCTCCATGGCCGACGGCAGCCAGAAGTGAAACGGAAACTGCGCCGACTTAGTGAAGGCGCCCAGCAAGATGAGAAGCAGAATCGGCAGATACAAGGCGTGGCTCCGGACGTCTCCGCCCCGGCTTGCCAATTCCGAGAGTTCCATCGTGCCTGCGGCCTCGCCCAGCATCAACAGCCCGGCCAACAGGGCCAACCCCCCGCCGCCGGTCACCAGAAGCGCCTGCCAGGCCGCCTTCCGCGATTCCTCACGCTCGTGGTCGAATCCGATGAGCAGATACGACGTCAGACTGGTCAGTTCCCAGAACACGAAAAGCGTGAGCATGTTGTCGGCCAGGACGACCCCCAGCATCGACGCCATGAAGAACAGCAGGAAGCCGTAGAATCGCCCCAAGTGCCTGTGGCCTGACAAATACCCCCCCGCATAGATGGCAACCAGGGCGCCGATGCCGCTGACGAGCAGCGCGAACAACAGGCCCAGCCCGTCGAGGTGAAGGGAGAATTCGACCCTCAACGCCGGCGCCCACGCATACGACGTCCGAAACGTCTCGCCTGCCCCAACCGGTTGGATATAGCTTCCGAAATACGCCGTCAGAGCGGCGGGCACCAGCGCCACGGTCCGTCCCGTGCCGTAACGCCCAAACCGAGGGAGAAACGGGACGACCACGGCCGCCAAAAATCCGGAAAGGACCGCGAACGTCATTCCCACGGTTCCACCTTGAACGATGACCAGGTTTGATCGAGCGACACATACCGAGTCCTCTGCCGAAACACGCAGATGATTCTATCTTCGACCGTCGCCGGTTCAAGGGCCGGGGAGAGGGGTTGCCGCACCGCTTCAGACGTCGTCGGTTTCCTCGAGGCTCCTGAGACCGTGCGGGAGCCGGTGCCGTCCGCCTTCCCATTTCCAGAAGGGGTCACCGAGCAAGGGATGCTTCGCCCGGATATCAGCTTCAACGGCTCGCCAGGAAAGCTCCTCCTGAACGCTCTCCGCCGTTGCCAGGCACTCTTTCTTCCGGCCTTCCTCTCCCAGACGCTCGTAAACGCTGGCCAGCGCCTTCCAGGCCGGAACGAACAACCTGTTCGTGTTCACGCAGTGCCTGAATTGCCGTCTGGCCTCTTCGGGAAACCCCTGGTCGAGCAACGCGCACCCCTGGTTGTAGTGCGTTTCGACGTCCGCCTGTTCTTCGTCGATTCGGAGACGGACGGCGTCTTCGTCCATCATGGTAATCATCGAACAGCCGACGCGGGCGGCGACCTTATCGGTCACGCCGCCTGCAATCATCCGCCACAGACCGGTGCGACCCGCCGAACCCATGATGAGCAGATCGCTGCCGCGCCTCCGGATCAACTCGACAATTTGTTCCGCCGGCTCGCCGGAAAGGAGCAGCTTGTCCCAGCGGACCCGGTGAAAATCGAATTGCTGCAGGAACCGATCGAACCGATCGGTTTCCCGGTCGATGCGTTCGTTCTCCGCGGTTTCGTCCGGGCCGGATAGCACCGTCCATCCGGGCGACGGCGGAATCACGGTCACGATGGTGAGACTCGCTTCCATTTGGCGGGCCAGATGGACGGCGTTGCGCAACGCCCGTTTCGATACCGCCGAAAAGTCGACCGGGCAGACGATCGACCGAGGCTGTGGGAGACCGGGCCTCACCAGCCAGACCGGCTTCGGGCATCGGCGCCGCACCTCGTCCGCCGTCGGCCCCAATCCCTGCCTCGCCTTTTCGGGACAGCTTGCGGCGCCGAGCATGACGACGTTCACGTCATGCTCCTTGGCACGGGCAACGATCTCCTGCGACGGCACGCCCTGGTCCACCAGCGCGTCGCGCACGGTTCCTCCTTGCGTCTCGATCGTCTTGCAGCACTGTTCGAGACGCGCCGACGCGCCCGCACAAGCCATGTCCAGGAGTCGCCCCCGGGGCTCGCTGCTCGCATCGAAAGGCGGCAGTACGTTCTGAAGGATGATTTCGGAACGGAACGTGCGCGAAATCGCCGCGGCCGACCGGAGAAGGTCGCCGGTGCCGCCGGAAAAGTCCACCGGCACGAGAAGTGCTTCCAACAGTCGCATGGTATCACCCGCTCTCTTGCTCTGGGTTAGGGTGCGATCGCGTCCCGGCGATCGGGGGCAATCCGAATCTCGGACGACACACTCCATGCGGTCGTCTTTTGACTAGAGATCGTAGTCTTCGGAACGCTCCGGTTGGTAACGGATGCGTTCGATCCGAATCCGCCGCCTTCCCGACGGTACGTCCACCTCGGCGACGTCGCCCACCCGGCACCCGAGAACGGCTGTCCCGATGGGTGCCAACACGGAGATGCGATTGAGCGAAACGTCGGCCCGTTCCGGGTAGACGATAGTGTAGACCTCCTTCTCGCCGGTGTCTTCGTCGCGCATCACGACCGTGGCGTTCATCGTCACTACGTCGTGCGGCACCTCGGTCGGATCGATCCCTTGTGCTTCTTCGATGACCGCCTCCAAGGCATTGAGGTGCTCTCGCCGCTCGGTGCCGTACGCGTGCATGGTTTCCAGCATGGTTCCCAATCGACGTCGATCGTTGTGGGTGACAAGAATAGTCTGGGTCATGTCGTATCTCCTTGATGAGTTGGTGGGGCGTTAACATCGAGTTCTGGCCGCCGCCCGTTTGCCATGAAACGTCTGAGTTGCCGGCCTCGGCGCAGCGGCGAGCCGTCCGAGGAGAGCCGGATCATCCGGGGGGCGCGAAGGTGCCTGACGCGGCTTGCGCAGAAGCCGCGCAAGTTCCGAGAAGAACGTTGAGACGCCGACGACTAGATCAGCAGTCGGCGCAGAAAGACGACGGACTCGGCCGCCGACCGGCCCATAGGCCAGGAAACTCCAACGATGGTGTTATGAAGTTGTCTGAAGCCCGCCGATAACCGGGCGGGAACTGGAGCGTGGCTGGACGAGGCAGTCCGGCGAGTGCAGCCCGGCTTGCTCAGATACCAAGAACCCGTGCTCTTCCTCGCGTGCGCAACGAAATCGCCCGAACCTCGATGCTGGGCCGAGGCGTCGCAACCGGCCGATCCGGTGGATGTCGCGTTGGCTTCGCCCGACAAGCTGCAAACACCCAACCGTTGCAGCGACGAGCCGGAATTCAACGCGGCTTTCGCGCCGCCCGGTCGACTTGCCGCGACGGAAGCAGCCAAAACGATCAGCGCAGCCGCAACCGTCGGCAGAACCGACCGCCGCCGCGGACAACGCGTTTTGATTCGCCTGGCTGATCGCATGACAGGAACCCCGTTCAGGGCGTTTGCAGAACATACTTTCCATCCCAAGGCGGGGCAAGCCCGCAACCCAACCTTCACAAACATGTGCGCACCATGCGTGCAAGTCCAGCACAGAGACTGTAAGACATTATACGAACACGGCCTCGACGGGGCAAGTTTATTCGCTCGTAATCCTGTGAACACCCACTCTGGCGGGCGATGGCTGAACGGCCCGATCGCAATGACGGCTTGGTGTTTGCACCCGTACCCTTAGGACACTCGCTCTTGGGCCTGAGTTCGCTGTTCGCGATCTATTCGCGACGGCCGGCCGCCGGCTGCTGATACGAGGCATAATAGGCTCGCCCCGCTTGCCGATCATAGGCGTATTGCACCTTGTTGCCGCCTTGCTCGCACGAATGATAGTAGCCTTCCTCAATAACGAACTCATGGGGCGGCGGCGCGTCGGGAATCCATTCGCGATACGTAATAACTGACTCAGGTGTAGTAATTCTCATTACCTCCACCAACCCGCCCTGGCGACTCTCGATCTCCGCCTCGGCCCAAGCCAGGAACCCCTGTTCCGAAATGGAGAACTCGAACACCGTATTGCCGGCGTAGATCCAGTAGCAGACGTCCGACGCACCGGCGGGCAAGACGAGCGGCGTGGCGTCCGGCTCGGCGTGCTCTCCGTATCGCGGAGCGAGCGCCCAGTAGACTACTCCTGTCGCCGCCAACAGGACCAGGCAGGTCGAAATCCAAACGGACGGATGCCCCTTCCTCACCGGAAGCGAAGGGTCGCTCTCGTGCCCTTCCTCGTAAAGCCGCAGTTCGGCGGCCCATTGGCGGTTCAAACGGCCGCCGATTCGACCCCACACCGCAAAACCCGCAAATACCCCTCCAATCGCCATCACCGGCCAGGAAGGATGCTGCCCCGATCTGGCGATGTCGAGGAGAAGGCAGATGAGGGCGATCAGCATGAAGCCGCCCGCAAACGAATAGAGCCGGGCCACCGTCTCCGCTCGGGCCGCCTTGCACTGGAAGGTCCCTGCATATTGAGTCAGACCAAGGCCCAGGATGCCCGGCAGAAGCAACAGCGCCCCCAGGCCCAACCCCTGACTCGCCCAAGAGTGCAGCATCGCCGCCACGCAGCCCCCGCACAGTACCGCGCACAGATACAACGCGGCAAGGCTGCAGACCGTGAGCGAAAGGCTGGGGCGGGGGGGAGCTACACTTCCGGCCACATATCCCTCAAGAGATGGGACTCCAAATCTCGTCAGTATGCGTCAGTAGGGCAAAAAAGATGCCCTTGCTGCAATGTACCCGACCAGAACCAAGAGGGTCAACGCAGCACCCGTCTGCACATGCGAACGCCAGCGGAGCATCCCAAACATGCCCACCACCAGGATGATCGTCGGCAGCGGGTCGCCCCAACGAACGGCCGGGAAGACGTAACTCGTCTGAGAAACCGGCCAGAAGAGCTTCAAACCCCAGTCAGCGAGCTGGGCATGCCCCGAAAACACGAGATCGGCCGCCAGATGGCTCCACGTGGCGAGAATCGCCGTCAACGTCCACAGCAGCACCCCGGTCTTCGCGGCCCCCGACCCGTTCGACACTTCCGGTTCCGGCGCCAGCCCCTCGACTCGGCGGCCAAGCATCACCGCCAGCCGGGCAGTCAAACGCAAGCGATACTCGGCCAACGCCACAACGATCGCCACGATCGTGGCGACAAACACACTGTGCCCCACGGCCCGGTGGATCTGGTCGAAAGCGGCCGCTCCGAAAAGGATCGACAATCCGTCCCAGTCGGGGAGCACAGCCGCCACTCCCGCCAACGCCACAATCTCCCACGATCGGCGGTGAAGCCCCACGGCCAGGGCGCCGGTCGCTCCCAACATGGCATGCTCAAAGGTCGTCATGGGGCACAATCCGTTCTCGGGGGAAAAAGGGGTTGCCCCTTTTTTCCGCCTTGGCTGCCCCGCCGGCCAGTCAGACCGCCACCGAAACCAGCGCCGACTCGCGCCCCGGCTCCGTCTCGCCCGGCCGATAGACGGGAATCTCGCGGGGGGCCTCAATCCCCAGTCTAACCCGCGAGCGACTTACCTCAAGGACCGTGATCCGAATGTTACCGTCAATGGTGATTTGCTGGTTCCGCTTCCGAGAAAGTACGAGCATGGTTCGGTCCTCCGTGACAAGATCAGATTTCAAATGCAGAGTGAGGCAGGCGGACGGAAAAAGATCTACCAGTTAGACGCACAAATGGGGCCAGACGCTAACAAGCAACAAGCTGGAGAATCGGGGTCGAACTGGTCGACGCCACCAGCGGCTGGTACTTGGCCATGAGTTCGCGAAGAACCTCGTCCATCGAGTACACTCCGCCATCCCCGGCCGTTTCATCACGCGACTCGTTTCGGCGACATTCCTCCAGGCGAGCGGCCAATTCCTGCTCAGTCATCGCTTCTCCTCCTTGCAGTTTCAGCAGCCCGCGGGGAGCTCAACAAGCGTTTGAACCTCGTTTACCCACTTCACGCCACGGGCCGACCTCAGTGACATGTACATTCTAACATTATCTATACGTATGTCAATCTGTAATGGTTCGGAAAAGTTTGCGATTTTCCAGATTATTTCTTATGGGAGTTGCGCAGCCGAAGGAAAGGCCGGCAAGGCGACATAAGTTGCTTGGCAACAATGAGTTGCGACACAGATTCCGGCGCGAATCTAAGGGCGCGTCCGGCAGAAGTGGCAAGAAGTGGCAAACCGTCGGGGCTATTTTGCCCGCCCGCTCGCCTGATTCCCGTGCAGCAACTGGATTTTGAGCAGAAGCGTCGCCGTCGGCCCATGGGTGATGCGGCTGTCCAGCACCTGCGAGACGGCCTCGCCCAACGAGAGCTTCACCAGCCGGATCAGTTCCGTACCCTCCGGCCGGCAGACTCCTTCCGACAGTCCTTCGGCCAAATAGAGCTGCGTGGGCGACACCACGATCGTCGTAAAAGGGTCAACACACCCCAGATCGGTCCAGCGCTCCGCCTTGAGCCCGAGCTCCTCCTCCAACTCCCGCTGGGCCGTCTCCAGAGCGGTTTCACCCGGATCGATGCCGCCGCTGACGCCCTCAACGGAATGACGCCCAATCCCGTAGTGAAATTCCTCGGTCAAGTGGACGAACCCGTCGTCATCCAGGGCGACCACGCAAACGCCGGGCTTCATCCTGACGACACAGTGCGTGCCTTCTTCCCCGTCAGGCCGAATGACCTCGTCGCGCTGCACGTCGATCCAGGGATCGCGATAGACTTCCTTCGAGTTGATGATCTTCCAGGGGCCGTGGGGCTTCATGGGTGAGTGAGGCGGAATGGGAAAGAGGCGAAGATTGGCGTCATGATACCGACCACTGCAACCCGTCTCGCCGGACGGAACGATAGAGCGTATCACGTTCGACAGGCGTACGGCCGGCCTCCCGGATCAGGGCCTCCAGTTGGCCGACCGTCAGAATCTCCGGCGCCGTGCTGCCCGCGTCGTGGTGGATCCGCTCGTGGCGAACCGTGCCGTCCAGATCGTCGGCCCCGAAGCCCAAGGCGATCTGGGCCGTGGGCACGCCGAGCGAGATCCAATAGGCCTTCACGTGAGGGAAGTTGTCGAGCATGAGCCGGCTGACAGCCATCGTGCGGAGGTCCTCCAGTCCGGTGGGACGCCGCAGATGGGACAACTCGGTGCCATCGGGATGGAAAGCCAGCGGAATGAACGTCTGAAAGCCGCCGGTCTCGTCCTGGAGTTCCCGCAGACGGATCAGGTGGTCGATACGATGCTCCGCAGTCTCCACGTGCCCGAAGAGCATGGTGGCGTTCGTCTTCAGACCCAAACGGTGCGCCGTACGGTGAACGTCGAGCCAGGTCTCGGCGTCGGCCTTGGCGGGACAGATCTGCCGGCGCACCTCGGGCGCGAAGATCTCGGCCCCACCGCCCGGCAGGCAACAGAGACCGGCGTCCATCAATTCGCACAGAATGTTCTCCACCGAACGCCCGGTCAGGTGGACGAATCGGCTGATCTCCACGGCCGTCCAGGCCTTGAGCAGGATGCGAGGAAAATCCTCATGCAATCGTACCAGCAGATCGCGATACCACTGGAAAGGCTTGTCCGGGTGAACGCCGCCGACAATGTGCAACTCGGTACAGCCGTTCTCCGCCGCCTCCCGGCCACGGGCGAGAATCTCGTCGTCCGTCATCAGAAAGGCCTTCTCGTCGTCCGCATTGCAGCTATAAGCGCACAACGGGCAGCGATACAGGCAGATGTTCGTCGGGTTGAGGTGGGCGTTCAGGTTGTAGCAGACCGCGTCGCCGTTCTTCTCCCGGCGAACCCGGTCCGCCAGGCGCCCGAGCCGATGAAGGTCGATCTCCGCACGGAACAGGAAGACGCCCTCCTCGGCAGTAAGGCGGCCGCCGCCGTGAATTTTCTCTTCAATTTGATTGAACATGGTCATAACAGCAAGTCGAGCGAACCGATGACCAGCAGGCCGACGCTGACCACGGCGTTGACATGGAAGAAAGCCTGGTTGACGCGTGTGAGGTCGTCGGGGCGGACAATCGCATGTTCGTAGAGCAGGAGCAAGGCTATGGCGGCCAGGCCGACGTAGTACACCCAGCCGAAGCCCGGATAGACCTCAGGCAGAACGCCCAGCAGGACGACCATGCCGGCGTGACACAAAGCGGCAATCCGCAACGCCCACACCACGCCGAATCGGGCGGGAACGCTGTGCAGCCGCATCTTCATGTCGAAATCAAAGTCCTGGCAGGCGTAAATGATATCGAAACCGGAGACCCACAGCATGACGGCAGATCCCAACACGACCGGCGGCCAGGCGACCTCTCCACGAATCGCCACCCAGGCCGCAATCGGGGCCAGCATCAGGGCGGCGCCGAGCCAGAAATGGGCCAGTGCGGTGAACCGCTTGGTCAGGCTATAGGCGAACAGGAACAGCAGAACCGGCACGGAGGCATACAGCGGCAGAGGATTGCCCGGCAGGAAGAGGAGCGTCGAAGCGATGAATCCCACGGCGCAGACCGCGGTGAAAGCCGCCACCGAACCCGTGCTGAGCGCGCCGGTCGGAAGATGCCGTTTCTCCGTTCGCGGGTTGAGGGCATCGAGCCGCCGATCGGCCAGGCGATTGAAGGCCATGGCGGCGCTGCGTGCGAAAACCATGCACAGAAGAATACCCAGCAGATCCTGCCAGCGAAAACCGATCGGCGGCCGCTGCCGGGCATTGGCCGCCCATGCCATCACCGCCGCAAAGAGCGCAAACGGCAGCGCAAAGAGCGTGTGGCTGAAGCGGATCATTTCAAGGATGCGAACGATCATTCCACCTACTTTTTCCCCACATACAGAGTGGCGATCCCGAACGTGAATGGATAGAAACGCACGTCACGAAGCCCGGCCCCGGCCATGCGCTCGGCCAACGCCTCACCCTGGGGAAACTCGCCGACGCTCTCCGGCAGGTAATTGTAGGCCGAGTGCCCGTTGCGCGCCACGGCCTGCCCGACTCGCGGCAACACGTGGCGGAAGTAACTCAGATACAGTTGCCGCACGGGCCAAACGGTGGGTGTCGAGAACTCCAGAACGGCAACCTGCCCGCCGGCCCGGCAGACACGAGCCATCTCCCGCAGGCCTCCCTCCGTGTCGCAGACGTTCCGCAGGCCGAAGGCGACCGTCACTACCTGAAACTGCTCGTCGGGAAAGGGCAGGTTGAGCGTGTCGGCCTCGAGGAATGAAACCTGGCCCTCCGCTGCGGCCCGGGCCGCTTTGTCCCTGGCGATGGCCAGCATGGGCCGGGCGAAATCGGTTCCCACCACACGCACCCTCTCCCCTCCGGCTCTCCAGTAGGCCAACGCCAGATCGCCCGTGCCCGTGCACACATCCAGCACCGGGCCTTCGCCCGGCGGGACCAGGCGAGTCGTCCGACGCCGCCAACGCCGATCGATTCCCATCGACAGGAGCCGGTTGAGAAGATCGTAGCGCGGAGCGATCTCCCCAAACATGCGTTGAATTCGTTCGGAGGACTTGTCGACAGGCATCGAAACGTAATCAGTAGGTGGCAGGTTGAAAGGGGGCAATGGCCGCTGGGCTTGCCCAGTGTCTTCGTTGTCCGATGACGTCACGGCAGAGGACGCGTGGCGTCGATGACCATGCGCCCCGGGGGCTGGTCGTGCACAAACTCGTCAGGCGGTGCGTCCCCGATGGTTACATCACGGCCGGGCAGGGCGTGGGCGGAAACGACGGCCCAGACGTCGTCCGAGTTGTCCACGTCGACGTCTTCGTCCACGACAACCAGGTAGCGGACAGGCGACATCTCCGAACATCCCCAGAACGCATTGGCGAATTGCCCAGCCTGCCCCGCGTAGGTCTTGTCGATCGAAGCGAATGCACACAACCGGTCTCCCCCGAACGTCGGAAAACTGAGGTGGACCAGTCCCGGCAGTTCCCGTCGCAGAAAGGGGAGGAAGACCTTCGCCAGCGCCCGGTGGATGCCGGCCTTCTCGTCCGGAAGCAACGACGGGAACAGGGGCGTGGGACGACGCGTGATCGCCTCGATGTGGACCACGGGACCGGGCCGGAGCGGACGCAGTTGTCCGGCCGGGTCGAGGCCTTGCCCCGGATCGACGCAAGGCTCGTTGGGATCGATCGTCCCCTCAAGGACGAGTTCGGCATCCGCGGGGATCGGCAAATCGACGCGGCGCCCTGCAATCATTTCGCACGCGCCGCCTCGCAGGCAGCCGGTCAGGGCGAGCACGTCGGCACGGCAAGGCAACGGGGCCATGGCCGTCAGCAAATCGATCGGGTCGCCGCCAAAGGCAAGGGCCAGGGGCATCGTTTCGCCCCGGCGACGGCAATGGGCCAACAACCGAGCCGGCTGACTGGAAGGCCGCCAACATGCCACCAGCCGGTTCGAGTCGAGAACTCGAAACTCCTGCCGTCCCACGTACAGGCGACTCCCGTCACACTCTCTGGCGATCAGGCGGCCCGCCGTGAGGACGGGACACATCTCACCAACAGCGAACGTCGGTACGGGCAGTCCGCTCAGATCGACGTCCGCGCCGAGATGGACGATCTGCTGGGAAGGGCCTGTCCGGAGGGTTTTGGGCTCATACTTCCGCAGGGGTCCTGACGTATCGCCCCCTAGCCGTTCGAGCCAGCCTCCCCCCCTCCCGTCGGTTAATATCCCGTCGATCCGTGCCGCCGCCTCCGCAAAACTCCCACTCCCCAAGGCTGAGAGAATGCTTTCCGAAGAGGAAAAGACCCCGTGGATCAGCGGGAAAGGCGAATTGGCGACATTGGTCAGCAGCACGGCACACGGGGCCGAAACCTCGGCCCTGGCACCGATCTCAAAACGCCTCGCAGCGGCTTCGTCCCGGCGGACGAGCCGTCCTTCGGCCTGAAGTCGTTCCAGAAAATCCGCAAAACGGTGGGTGGACATGGCGATATTGTAGAGTGCGGAGCCGCACGTGGGCAGCCCGGTCCTCTTCTGGTAGGCTGGCAAAACTCGCACGA
Organism: Planctomycetaceae bacterium; assembly: GCA_012719125.1. GTDB lineage: Bacteria > Planctomycetota > Planctomycetia > Pirellulales > Thermoguttaceae > JAAYAY01. Next base: position 26,191 of record JAAYAY010000260.1, read on the forward strand.
AAGGCTCAGGATAGGGCTCGTGGAGCAAATGGTCTGTGGTGACGGAAACCGGCGAGGGAAAGAAACATGACTCAAAAGCTGAACGTCTACGCGCTCCCCACCCTGGTCGACGAGGAGGAACTCGCGGGCAAGACGGTCGTCGTAATCGACGTTCTGAGAGCCACCACCACGATCTGCTGCGCCCTCGAAGCCGGTGCCCGAGAGGTGATCCCCTGCCTGGAGATCGAGGAAGCGCGCCGCATGGCCGAGCAGTTCCCGCCGGACGAGGTGGTTCTCGGCGGTGAACGGGGCGGACTGCCGATCGATGGCTTCGACCTCGGCAATTCTCCCGACGAGTACCGGCCGGAATCGGTCTCCGGGAAGTCGCTGGTCTTCACCACAACCAACGGAACCCGGGCCATGCTCCGCTGCCGCCGGGCAGCCCGCGTTCTCCTGGCCTCATTCCTCAACGCCAGTGCCGTCCTTCGGGAACTGGCGGCCCTCGATGAGATTCATCTTGTCTGTGCCGGTACGGAAGGTCAATACAGCCGCGACGATATCCTTTTGGCTGGATTGCTGGTCGATCGCCTCGAACGCAGCGGCGCCGGCCGCTACGAAATGAACGTCCAGGCGATCACGGCCAGAGAGAACTGGACCAGCTCTTTTGCCGTTCCTTATGTCATTGGCGCCGAACCGATGGATCCCGAAGTCCTGGCCGCCGAACTCCGCCGCAGCGAGGCGGGACGCAGACTCACCGCCATCGGACAGGAAACCGACATTCTGACGGCCTCGCTCGTCGATCACCTCTCCCTCGTCCCCGTGCTCGATACGGACTCTATGAGAATCCGATCGGAGTGACGGTCTGTCACCGCCCGTTGGAATGGACCGATCTACCGCGTTCGCATGACGATGCTCGATTTCGCCGACGGGGCCCCCTTGCGACAAATCCAGTTCCGCAAGGGCGATGAACTGCCGGAACTCGAAGTAGCCTTCAATCGCATGGTGGAGGCCCTGGAGAAAAGGACGGAACAGAGTCAGTCCGCTCCCCTGGAGGCAGAAGCAGAGGTCTGTTGAGAAGCGTTGAGGCCCGCGCAGCCGGCGCACGAGAACGTCTCGGAAGGGAACTTCTGTCATGGCCAACCAAGCAACTCTCCATCCCGCAAGCACTCGCCGACGCAGAGGCTCCTCTCGCCGCGGTGTGGCCACGATTGAGTACGCCCTGATCCTCTCGACCATCGCCGTTTTCGGTATCTCGGCCATTCAGCATCTGGGCGCCGGCCTGAACCGGTCCTTCAACCGCCTGACCGCCGAGTTGGAAAACGGAGCCTCAAGCGTCTCGCCGGATACCTCTGGGCCTTCCGGCGGAAGCGTCTATCGCCCCACCGCGCTCGAAGAACTGGGCGGAGGAACCGAAGACGATTTGTCGGACGGTTCTTCATCCGGAGGCGGATCTTCAGGTGGCGACACCTCCGGCAACAGTTCCGGTGACACCTCAGGTGGTAGCTCAACGCCGGTGCTGGCGGAAAACGCTCGCAGAACACGCTCCTTCTTCGTTTCCGGGGCATAGACCGGCAGAGACGATACTGTGTACACTGATGGGTTTCGTACTCCTTCCTGCCGGTGGTGCTCGGGCGTCGGCTGGCTCAGTTCCACGCTGGGCGGAAGTTTCACCTGCATCTGCACTTACGTTCTCCGGAGAAGGTCACCGCCATGGATATGGACCAACTGGTTGCCCTGTGCAAGCGACGAGGATTCTTGTTTCAGTCGAGCGAGATCTATGGCGGTATCCAGGGCTTCTGGGATTACGGCCCCCTGGGCGTCGAGCTGAAGCGCAACGTCCGCGAGGCCTGGTGGCGAGACATGGTCGTCGGACACAACGAGCAGATCCAGCCGCCGGGCGCCCCCTCGACCTACGAAATGACGGGACTCGACTGCGCCATCATCATGCACCCCCAGGTCTGGAAGTGTTCGGGACACTACGATCTCTTTCACGACTACATGGTCGATTGCCGCGAATCGAAGCGCCGCTATCGGCACGACCAGGTGAACGGGCGTTGGGTCCAGTGCGAGGGCAAACGCGCCTTCATCGCCACCACGCTGGGCGGCGACGAGGCGATCGAGGAGACGGAACAAAAGGCCCTGAAGCTGTTCAACCTGCGAAAGAAAAACGCCGATCGCCTGACATGGGAGGGCCCCGTCGTGTCCCTGACCAAGGTGAACGAATTGGACGCCGTTCAGGGTCCGGACGCCAAGACCCTTGGCACGTTGACCGAACCTCGCGAATTCAACCTGATGTTCAAGACAATCGTGGGGGCCTTGGGGGGCGAAGAAGATACCGCCTTTCTCCGCCCAGAGACCGCCCAGGGCATCTTCGTCAACTTCAAGAACGTCTGCGACAGCACCCGGGTGCGGATTCCCTTCGGCATTGCCCAGATCGGCAAGAGTTTCCGCAACGAGATCACTCCACGGAACTTCACCTTCCGGTCTCGCGAATTTGAGCAGATGGAGATCGAGTTCTTCTGCAAGCCCGAAACGTCGCAACAATGGTACCAGTATTGGCGCGATCGCCGCTTCCAGTGGTACCAGGATCTCGGCCTGGCGGGTGAGCGGCTCCGATTGCGGGATCACGACCCGGACGAACTGAGCCACTACTCGACCGGCACGGCCGACATCGAATACGCCTTCCCCTTCCTCCCGCCGGGCGAGTTCGGCGAGTTAGAGGGGATCGCCCACCGCGGCGATTTCGACCTCCGCAGCCACATGGAAGGCAAGCTCGATCCCAACACGTGCCCCTTGGAGGTCGAAAAGGACGAGAACGGGCAGCCCCGGCACCGGGGCAGCGGCAAGGACCTGACCTATTTCGACGACATTACCAAGGAGCGGTTCATTCCCCACGTGATCGAGCCCTCCGCGGGCGCCGACCGGGCGACTCTGGCCTTTCTCTGCGAGGCCTACTGCGAAGACGAGCAGCCCGACGAAAACGGCAAGCCGCAGAAGCGGATCGTGATGAAACTCCATCCGCGACTGGCACCGATCAAAGTGGCCGTCTTCCCGCTGGTCAAGAAGGATGGAATGCCCGAAGTGGCTCAGGAGATCTACGGGCAGTTGAAGCCGCACTTCAACACGTTCTACGACGAAAAGGGAGCCGTCGGCCGCCGCTACCGCCGCCAGGACGAGGTCGGTACGCCCTACTGCATCACGGTCGACGGCCAGACCCTCGAGGACGGCACCGTCACCATCCGCGATCGCGACTCCCTCGAACAGATTCGCGTCAGGAAAGACGAGTGCGTCGCCGTGGTTCGCCGGCGGCTGGGGATCTAACCGGCAGATTCTCTCAGCGGGTCGCTAGGGAATCGGCGCGACGTCGAGTCGGAACGGCGAAATATCCGCGCCGTCGAACCGGTCGACTCCGACGAGCATCCGCCCCGTGCTGCGCTCCATCTTGCCGCTCAGCTTCGCTACGGGGCGCCGTCCGGTGTTCGTGTTCCCCATGAGCGTGGCTTCAAACGTCACCTCGTCGGGAACGGCCTTCAGAGCCGGAACGTTCGTCAATTCGAGGACGGAGATCGGCTCGAATCCCTCCTTCTCTACCATGGGGGCAACCGCCTCCAACACTCGGACCCGGCATTGATGCTGCAGGCTGTAGTTGCCCCACACGTGGGCGACGCCGAAGTAAACAACCGCGGCCGCAACAGCAACGACCGTCAGGCCCATCAGCAGCCCCGTCGTTTTGCCCAGCAGGGTCCGGAGTTTGTTGAACCACCCGATGTTGTGCCGCCTCTTGTAGTCGCGATCGGCGGCCCTTACCGCGTCGTCCCATTGCGACTGCCGCTGCTTGCTCCGTTTCGGGGCGGCAACCCGGCGGGGCGGCTGAGGCGAACGAGGAGCTTGCATCGATCGTGTCGGCGACGCGACGTTTTGGGTGGAAGCTGTGCCCGGGAAGGCGGCCGTCTTCCCCGACAAGTCGAGCGTCTCTGCCGAGCCGCCCTGGATTGCCGAGGCCGGCGCCGTCGACTTCGTGGTGGTTCCTGCCGGGCTACAGCGCTGCAACTCCTCAATGACCTGCCCCATCGAGCGTTGTCGCAAAGTCGGTGTCTTGGCGACCATTGCTCGGAACGTTTCCTCCAGAGGACGGGAGACGTCGGTTCGGACGGCCCTCAGCGACGGAATCGGCTGATCGCGGTGGGCCATGATCCTTTCCACCAGCGTGTCGCCGCCATACATCGATCGCCCGGTAAGCAGGAAGTAGAGCGTGGCGCCGAGGCTATAGATGTCCGCCGGTTTGTCCGCACTCTTCGTGTTGGCGGCCTGCTCCGGCGACATGTAGTCGACCGTGCCCATCACCTGCCCGCTCTGAGTTAAAGCGGCTGCCGTGGGGTCGTCGCCGGCAACGTCGTTGACGAAGCGGGCAAGGCCCATGTCGAGGATCTTGATCGTTCCCTTCTTGTCGAGCAGCAGATTCGACGGCTTGATGTCGCGATGGACGACGCCCTCGTCATGGGCGTACCTCAGTCCTTCGGCAGCCTGCAACGTGTAATTCAGGGCGGTGGCAACGTCGAGCGGCCCTCGTTGATGGACCACGGCCGCCAGATCCTGACCGTCGACGTACTCCATCACTAGATACAGGACCCCGCCAGCCTCGCCGGCGTCGAAGGCCGTCACGATGTTCGGGTGAATCAGCCTCGCGGCCGCTTCCACTTCGCGCTCGAAACGTTGCACGACGTTCGGCGTCTTGCTCAACTCGGCGGGCAGCATCTTGACAGCCACCGTGCGCTTCATCCGGCGATGCTGGGCGCGGTAGACCTCGCCCATGCCCCCCGCACCAATGCGGTCGACAACGACGTACTCGCCGAGAACAAGCCCCCTGGCCTTGCCGTGATAAACGGCCTCCGCCTGGAACCTGGTCAACTTACCCTTGCGAAACAGCAACTTGGCCAGGTCGCCGCCCGACTTGGGCTTCTCGCCGGCGGGCAACTCGTCCAGAAAACGCCGAATCTCCTCCCCAGACATGAGGCCGCTCGCCTCGAGAAACTGCACGAACTGTTCGACGACGAGCGGCATATTTGCCCCCCTTTCGGCTGCCGCTGCAATTCTAATCGCAGGGGGGACGGGAAGTCAATCTTGTCCCTCGCACAGCGAGGGAACTGCAAAGTGGCAGGCACTCTCCGAGTGCCGTCCGCAGAACTGCCGGAAGTCCCGATTTCCGGCGGACGACGCTCGGAGAGTGCCTGCTACCTTTCTTGCCACAATTGGATTTTGCAGTTCTCCGGCTCGATCAGCCGGTTTTGCCGGTTTCCTCTCAGAAGACCCGGCGACTCTCGATTTCTCCCCGGAACGGCCAGCCGTTCCTCTCTGCCTCGTCAGCAGGTGCTTGCCCGATAACACAAGTCCTCCTATGCTGTGGGCACGTCGATTCAAATCCGTTCCTCTTGGTTTAGGGGGTGCTGCAATGTGGCGATTCGGTTATGACGCAAATGCTTCCTTCATTCTCACGGTGGCTCTCGTGGCGATGCTGGGGGTCGTGCTCGTGTGGCAGAAGAATCGCCGGGGCAAGACGGTCGTCGTCTGGTTCTGGGCGGCCTTCTTCGGCGTACTCCTTGGATTCGCAGGGACCTTCGCCCTGGTGCGCATCAGCGATGGCAAGCTGCTCCTATCCACGTTGAATCCGGCCAGCGCGGAAGGCGAGGGCGGCGACTCCGCCGAAGCACCTGCCACGATGGACGGCGGCGCCGGCGGCGGTGGTGGCGGCGGTGGCGGCGGTGGCGGCGGTGGCGGTGGCGGCGGTGGCGAGATGGGCGGCGGTCGCGGCGGATTTGGAGCCCCTCGCCCGAAACGGGACCTTCCCACCTTGGTGCGAAAAATCGTGCTCCTCACCGGCGACGTCAAACTCAATCTGTCGGCCGAACAGGCGTCCGCGGTCATTGCCGCCCTCGAAGGGATCGAACAGGCCGAAACCATGAGCGACGACGAAGCCCAAGCCAAGCTCGACCTGCTTCTCGCCGCCCTCGACGAGACCCAGAAGCAGCAACTTGAGGCGATCGGCCTGCCACGCGGACCACGCCCCGGCGGTTCCGGCGGCGGTGAAAGACCGGCCGAGGATGCCAATCCGTTCAGCGAAGAAACGAATTCAAGTGCCTTGGAGACCCTGCGCAATCGATTCCAAGCCGGCAAGGAACCGGCTCCACAGCCGGCGGCCAACCAATAGATTCCCGATGGAAATTCGAGGTTGCGAATCTCTCGACGAGATGATCTCTGGAAGTGAAGTACTCACACTCTCTCGCTTCTCTTCTTTGGTTCATCCGGTGTAAGCGTAGGTTCCATCCTCGCCGCGCAGTACCGGTGCCTCTTCTCTTGTTGCCGACGCGTCTAAACGGTTGTTTGCCAAGTGGTCATGGCGATCGTGCAACAGAGAAGAGGTGCCGGTGCTCTTGATGCACTTCGCACCCTACGCGAATTCCGGATGAACCGTAATTGAGTCCACTCCAGGCCTGTCTGGGGTGATATTCGGAGGTGATCCTGACGTCGTTTCGGCGCTCGTTGGAAACAGACGATGGAACAGGTCGTTCCCTGATCATCCCCATGGCCTCAGAACTTGCACCTCGGGAAAAAGAAGTCGTCCGTCTCTCCAGCCTGGGCTGTACCGTGCATGAATCGGCGAAGATTCTCAAACTCGCGCCGAGCACGGTCGACAACCACAAGGCCCGATTCCTGCAAGAAGGTGATCGGCAATGCATGGCGTCTTCGTTTTGCGCCGTCGCCTGCCGATGGATCGCGGATGAGGCTCCCTCCCAACGCGTCGTGTCGGGGCGGGGGGGATTATTGTGCCCCGGGAGCGCTCCTCTTGCCTCGTCGATCTGGTACGCTGATCGTGTGCCGCTCCTGCCCGTCCTCGCCGGCCTGCCGCCCGCTGCCGGGATCGGTACCCCTCGGACTCCATGGCGAGGATGATCGTCAACGCCGAAAGCAATGGAGAGTTGCCAAGCCATGACGACCCCAAACTCTCAGCTTCCAACTCACCCTCCCCTGCTCGGACGCGGGCTCTGCCTTCTTGTTCTTGCGCTGGGGCTGGCAACTGGCCGTCCGTTCCGTCTGAATGCGGCAGAACCTGGCATGACGCCGCGCACAGCAGGCGTCAACCAGGCAACGATCACGGCAGAATGGGTGAAAGCTCGCAAGCAGGAAGCGGAGCAGGCCGCCGATCTGGACGCAGAGTTGAAGCAGAAGGTGCTTCAGGTCTACGATCAGGCCCAACTTCTTCTGGATGGGGCCGCAAAATCGGCAGCACATGCGGCGGCCCTCCAGAACCAGATCGACACGGCTCCTGCTGAGAAGACACGAGTCGAACGGGAACTGAACGAGCTGCTCCAGTCGAAACCGGCCAGTCCTCCTTCGGGCGAGTCGCTCGATAAACTGAAAACGACTCGGATCGAGAAAGAAGCCGCCCTGGCGGCGGCCAAGGAGGAGTCGGCCGCCGTGGAAGCGGAGATAGCTCGGCGAGTCGCCGGCGGCCAGGGGCTGCCCAAGCTGGCCGCTGATGCTCGAGCCCGTTTGGCCAGAGTCGAGGAGCAACTGCGGACGCCGTTCGCGGCCGAAACACCCGAGGTGCTCTCGCGGGCCCAGACGGCGTCGTTGCTGGCGGAAGGGGAGTCGTTGGAACAGGCGATTGCGGCCTACGAAACGGAGCTTCGGGCGCAGGCGGCAACCGGCGACTTGCTGCCGCTGCAGCAAAGGCTTGCCGCCGGGCGCGTCTCTCGTCTCGAAGAAGAGGTGAAGGCCTGGCGGGAGGCGGAAAGCCGGGCAGTTGAGCTGGAAACCAAGGAGAAGGCCGACGAGGCGCGGCGAGCAGCGATTGCGGCAGACCCCGAACTCCAGGAACTGGCCGGCAAGAACAAGACGCTGGCTGAACTTGCTGAAACCGTGGCGTCCAAGACGCGAGAAGAGGTTCTGGCCCAGGAAGAGATCCGGGCGGAACTCGACAACGTCCAGACGCAGTATCAGAGAGCCAAACGCCATGTCGACCTCGTCGGGTTGACAAACTCCATCGGGCAACTGCTTCGAACCCAGAAAACCAGATTGCCCGACCTCGCAGAGCATTACCGGGAAGTTGAGGAGCGGCAGGCGGAGGTTCGCCGCGCCCAGATGGCGTTGTTTGAACTGGAAGACAGCCGCACCGATGCGAGGAGCCTCGACAGACAGGTCGCCGAAGCGATGAAAGCGGTGGAGACGGTGCCGACGGGAATTCTGCCCGAAGAACTCGAGGCGACCTTTCGGGAGTCGCTCATCAAGCAGAACGAGTATCGCGACTCGGCAATAGCAAACTACTACGACTACCTGCGAACGCTCGGCGACTCGGAGGTCTTGCAGCGGCAACTGCTTCAAGAAAGCGAGGCCTTTGCCAACTACATCGATGAACGCGTGCTTTGGATTCAGAGCGCCGGGGTTGTCGGGCTGGGCGAACTGCGATTGGCGGGTGGTATCTTGCGCATCGGGGCGTGTTCCGAAGGCTGGCGGGGATGGTCGAACGTGGCATCGGCTTGGCTGGACGACGCAAAACGCAACGCGCCGGCCTACCCGATCGTGGCCGTGCTGCTGGTGGGTTGGCTGGTCTCGCGGGGCCGGATACGAAGGTCGCTGGTCGAACTGGGGGAGGACGCCGCCACCAGCGCCCAGGTCAGAATCTGGCCTACCCTTCAGGCGCTGCTGGCGACCGCCGCCGTGGCGACCGCCAGTCCGGCACTACTGTTCTTTCTGGGTGTTCGACTGACGTCCTCCCCAAATACGGCCGGGTTTGTCCGCGCCGTCGGAGACGGGATGGTTGACGCCGCCCTTTGGTGGCTGCCGCTCGCCCTGTTGACGCAGTTGTGCCGCCCCAAGGGGCTGGCGGAACTGCATTTCGGCTGGCCGGCCGGCGGCCTCCGTGCACTGCGGCGGCATCTTCGCTGGTACGTTCTCGCTGCCACACCCCTGGTCTTTCTCGTGACCTTCATCGAAGCCCAAGGAATCGAACGCTGGCAAGAATCGCTGGGCAGGATTGCCTTTCTCGCGTTGATGCTGACTTCCGCGATCTTTACCCACCTGGTACTGCGGGAATCAGGCGACACGGTTCGCTACTTTCGGGCTTCGAAGAGCACCGAACGGCTGTTCCGCAGCCGGCACATCCTGTACTGGTCGGCGATGACCGTTTCCGTCGCGTTGGCCCTGGCGACCGCACTCGGATACTACTACACCGCCTATCACCTGGCCGATCGGGTGCGAGAAACCGTGCTTCTGGTGACCACGCTGGCCGTCGCCAGTGCCTTGATCTCGCGCTGGGTGCTGGTCGTGCGGCGCCGGCTGGCCATCGAGAGGGCGCGCCAGCGCCGCGCGGCCGACTCGAGCGAGTCGGCGACGGACGAGATGCCGGCCGTCGCCAGCGTGCCGACGACCCCGATCGAGCAGGAAATCGACCTTGCCAAGGTCACCGAGCAGACCCGCCGCTTCGTCAACAGCCTGTTGTGCGTCGTCGGGATCCTGCTGGTTTGGTGGATCTGGATCGAAGTCCTGCCGGCCCTGGCGTTTCTCGACCGGGTTCCCGTGTGGCAAGTGACCACAACCGTCGTCGAGAGGATCGCCGGCGAAGGCGACGCGACGATTCTGCGGGAAATCGAACGTCCCGGCTTCATCAGCCTCGCCGACGTAGGCCTGACGGTGCTGATTCTGTTCGTCACCGTGATCGCCTCAAAGAACCTGCCCGGCCTGCTCGAGATCGTCTTGCCTCAACGCCTGCCGCTCGACGCCGGAGCACGCTACGCCATCACCACGCTCACGCGCTACGGAGTGATCGCGATCGGATTCGTCGTCGGCTTCAAGAGCCTCGGATTCAGTTGGTCCCAGGTCCAGTGGCTTGTCGCCGCCTTGACCGTGGGGCTGGGCTTCGGGTTGCAGGAGATTTTTGCGAATTTCATTTCCGGGCTGATCCTCTTGTTTGAACGTCCGATCCGCGTAGGGGACGTCGTCACCATCGACAATGTCACCGGCGTCGTCAGCCGCATCCAGACCCGCGCCACGACCGTCACGAATTGGGACCGCCAGGATTTCATCGTTCCCAACAAAGAGTTTATCACCGGCCGGCTGCTCAACTGGACTCGTTCCGATCGCGTCAACCGGATCGTGATCAACGTGGGGATCGCCTACGGTTCCGATACGGAAGAGGCCCGCCGGTTGATCGAGCAGGTGCTGCACGAACACCCGGAAGTTCTCGATGATCCGAAGCCGATGGTCACCTTCGAGGGGTTTGGCGAAAGCTCGCTCGATCTGGTCGTCCGCTGCTATCTGGCAAAGCTCGACAATCGGTTGCAGACGATTCACGACCTCCACACGGCCATCGATCGGGCCTTCCGCGAAGCTCGCATCGAAATCGCCTTCCCCCAGCGCGACATTCACGTCCGCTCGGGCGAAAACCTGCTCACCAAAGAACACCTCGGCGACCGCAATGGATCGCCGTGAGTCCCTCCGTCGCGCATGGCTGGGCATCACGGTTCGGACGCGAGCCGGTCAAAGAGTTCGTGTACTTGGTTCACAATCCGCTCTTCCAAAGTGGGCTCCCAGGGACTGCTGGCTTCGTAGCCCCCCTCCAACAGGACTCGCTTGCTGGGAATGTAGCCGGAGTAGCCGTTCGAATAACCGGCCACCCAGACGGCAGGCCCGTCCGCCTTGGTAAGCTCGCTCTTGAGCCGCAACGAATAGTCGACCACCACTTCATATCCCAGGAAGATCATGCACAGATCGTTGCCGAAGCGAACGACCTGCACCGGATAGGACAGATCGGGCTTGCCCGCTTCGGTGTAGGCCAGATCCACCGTTTCGAACACCGAGCGGAGCGGACCGTGCAGAGGCCGCTGGTGCCTGGGCGTCTTCTGACCCACCTCAAGAGCCGCCTCGACGGCCGTGGCCAGCGATTGGCCGTGACGCTGGGCGTACTTGAGCTCGCTCCGCGGATAGGGATTCTGATCGGCGCCGCAGCCCATCATGAACATGGCGGTCGCCTCCGGGTGATCCTGCTGAAAGTACTGCTGCGCATGCCCTGCGTAGTCTCCCTGCCATTTCCGGAAGCCCATCGTCGTGTTGTGGCACGCATAGCCAAACACGACGGCGCGCAACTTGCCCTCGGCATCATCCACCTGCAGAACGGGAACCGTATGATCCACCGGCCCGTTCGGGTTCGGATGGTTCCGGTAGCCGGCATCCGTGGGCGTGCGCCGATTCATGGCGAACCCGCACTTGGCGTGACAGTAGGAAAGCGAGGCCGGCTCCAATTTGCCCAACGCCTGGCCGACGAGTTCCACCAGCGCCGCCGCCAACCAGTCGAAGTAATCTCGAGCGTCGTCGCGGCCGTAGTCCGGTCCGCAGTGGGTGTGCGATGCGTTCATGACCAGGGCCTTCGGCGGAAGCTTGTAGCGCTCTTCCACCTGGGCCGCCACAGCCTCTCGGAGCTTGCCGCGGACGCCGATCAAGTCCATGGTCACGATCACCAGGCGGTGCCCCTGGGCGTCTTCGATCGCCAGCGCCTTGGCAAACAGGTCCTGCTCGGTCCCCTCCGACGGTTCTTTGCGAGCCGCATAGCCGGCCATCTGCATCGGTCGCTGGGGCGTGATGACCACCGAAGCCACGCCGGCTTTCCACTCGGGCGCCGCGGCCGTTGGTTCCTCAGCCGCAGAGGCAATGGAAACGAAAATCAGTCCGGCAAGAATGGAGAGAAGGTGCTTCTTCATGACAGAGCTCCCGCGGTGACGATTCGTATGGGCCGGCGCAACGCCGGATGATGGTTCTGCTTTGACGTACGGAAAGCGACACCCGGTCATGAGCCGATCTTCTCCCGTTCCAACTCCGAAGCAATGTTGCCGCACCATCGAATGCCTCGTGTGGCGACCAGATGGGGAAGGTCTTGTCCAGGTCAGGCGTTATCATGCCGTCCTCTGATGCAACATCGGCGGCCAAGAACTGGATCAACCGAAGCTTGTCAACTCGTGGCAAGGCGTGCAGAGTCGGTAACAGTTCACTCAGCGTCATCCTGAGATTTCCCGATTATGTGGCTCTTGTCGCCAAACTCCATTTTACCTCAACGGACAATCGAAGGAACCCGCATGGAGGCTGGAGTCACACCCCAAGCTTCGCTCCCCGCTCCTCCACTGTCTTCCGCACCAATCCGGCATCCAAGTCCCGCGGATCACAGCCCCGCTTTATCGCCTCTGCCGCCGCAATGCCGGCCGCCTGGCCCAGCATGGAGCAGGTCGTGCTGACCCGGGCGCTGGAAAGGGCCAGTTGATCGGCCGAGAAGCACCGTCCCGCCGCCTGCAAGTTCTTCGCGTCTCGAACGAGCAGCGATCGGAACGGAATCTGATAAGGCGGAACCTGCATCTCTTCGTGGCTGAGAATGTACGTCCGCTTGTCGTCGTCCGGCTTGTGCCCGTCGAGATAGAACGTCCCCCTCGCAACGGCGTCGTCGAACTCCCGGGCGGCACGCAGGTCGTCGACCACGAGCGTATAGTCGCCCACGATCCGGCAGCCCTCCCGAATGCCGATGATCGGCGAACAATGATCCAGCCGCCACGGCTTCTTCTCCACCCGCTGGTGATAATCGAGCACCTCCATCATCCGCCGCCGCCCCCGGATCTCCGCGGCCGTCAGGCTCTCCGTGTCGGTCGAATCAAACATCGGGATCTTCACCTTGATCGCGTTGCCCCGCGGCCCGTCCGGCCAAACGCTCGTCATCGGCAGCTCGTCCTTCGTCCGAATCGGCTCGAAACGACCTTCCTGCAATTGCGGAAAGGCGTCCTTCGGCTCGACGTGCCGCACGAAGTACATCATCGACATGGGCAACTGCAACCCGTCCTCGGGCCGGCCCTTCACCGTGGCGAAGCCGCAGGCCCGGGCCAGGTCGGCCTCGCCCGAACAATCGATGAACTGCTTCGCTCGAATCGCCTCCGGACCCGATTTGCCGCACACGATACACTCGCGAATCCGCCCGTCCTTCTCGATCGCGTCGACGAACCGCGTATGCAGCAGCAGCTTGACGCCCCGCTGCAGCAGCATCTCCTGGAGCACGATCGCCAGGATCTCATAGTGAAACACGGGCTTCTTCTCTTCGATCGCCTTGAACCGCCGCAGCTCGGCCAGAATCGTATCAAACACCTCCCCCTGCCCGGTCAATTGCCCGCAGAAATTGGCCACCCCGCCGCTCGTCATATCGCCGCCGGTAACGGCGAACCGCTCGACGAGCAGGACCTTGGCCCCCGACCGGGCCGCCGCGCAGGCCGCCGACACCCCCGCAATCCCCCCGCCAATCACCGCCACGTCGGCCTCATACCGAACCGGCACACTCCGCGACCAGGCCACCTCACCCGCCGCTTTCGGTTCTGCAGCAGCCCCGCCGCGGGCTCCAAGCAACCAGGAAGAACAGGCCGTAGCAAGTTGCAGGAAATGGCGTCGTTTCATGGAAGATGTCTCGCTCGAGAGATGGTTGACCCCATTTGCTCTACTTCTTCACGGCCTGCACGCAATCAGCCACCACGTAACCCTCCGTATCGGCATTCGAGATTTCGACGACGGCCTCCTCTCCCGCCGTGAGATCGAACGTTCCCAGCGGAAGGAACAGATCCTGGATCGGCGGCTTCTTGGTCTGGTCGACGTGGACGACGGTGGCCCGATCGCCGATGCGAACGGTCACCGGCACCCGCGAAGCCCGGTTAGTGTAGGCGACGTAACCCAGCCGGATCTCGTAGCGGCCCGACTCGGCAACCTTGACGCGGAACCGCAGCGTCTTCAACCCCTTCCCCTCGTTACCGTCGTGGAGATAGTCCTCACCCACGAAATGGTCCGACCAGGTCGAGTGCACCCAGCCGCCAAACTGCCGGGCCGTCGTATCGTCGAAGACGAGGCCCTCCAGCTTCTTCGGATCGAGCCCCGGCATCGACCGATCGTCGTCGCCCCAAGGCAGCCAGGGACCCTCGTCGGGAAGACGCATGTTGGCATGGGCCCGCTGGGCAATCTCCACCAGGCGCTGCGGCTCGTCGTAGACGCGGATTTCGCAGACGGCGGACGGCTCGTCTTCCGACAGGCGGATCGCATCGGCCGTGACCGCCTGGTCCAGCCCCAGAACATGCCGCCGGTGGCGATTGTCGTCGATTTCGACGATCTTCTGCCACTGGCCCTTGCAGCGGGCCTCGACGGCAAACGATCGCGGAACCGTATCCGTCGTTTGAAAACTGACATGGACCATGTTGAACGTGACCGGCTTGGCCCACGCCAGTTCCACCCAGTGGGGACCGGCGACACTCGGGTCGGGCCCCCAGGCGTTCGTGGTTTCCTTCATTCGTTCGCCCACCGCCCGGGCCAGTCCGTTCATGACGTTCTCCGGCAGCATCTTCTCGCCGCTCGTGTGCGTGCGCCAACTCGAAGCGGTGGCGGTCGCCTTGCGGGCCAGGTCGTGGGCGTCGTCGGCCTGAAGCTCGAAGATCGTGGCCCCTTCCTTGAGCAACTGCTGCTGCAAGGCGGCCATGTGGTTCTGACAGACGCCGCGGGGCGTTGTCTGCTCATGGACGCAGAACGCGGCCCCCGTGCCGGCCGCATGGCCCATCACGGCACAGGTCAGCATCACGCGGGTGTCGGACATGCCCAGATGGCTGGCCGAGATGTTGCGCCCGGCCATCAGCAGGTTGTCGACGTTCTTCGAGTAGAGGCAGCGGAACGGAATCGAGAAGGGCACGCCCATGTAGTGGCTTTCCGTGCGGTCGCGGTGCTGGGCCGTGGCGCCTTGGTGGAAGAAACCGCCCGAGTAGTGGTCGTCGACGCTCCAGGCGCCAAAGGCCACGCGATCGGGAAACAAGGTCTGCTCGCCGATGTCGTTCTGGGTGAGCACATAGTCGCCGATCAGGCGGCGGTTTTCGCGTTTGCCCGCGATGTGTCCGACCCAGGCGAGTTCGTAGTTCGCAGCCCGCTCCTTGTCGCGGTCGCAGCGGTTCTTGGTGTGGTCCCACAGGCCGTAGATCAGCCGCAACAGATCGTCGCGGATCTCTTCAGCGTCGGCGTACGTATCGCGAAGCCCGCCCAATTCGATCATCCACTGGTAGTCGATCTCGATCGAGGTGGTCAGCTTCGGGTGGCGTTCCGGATTGAAGCTGTCGCAGGTGGGGTACGGATAGATCCACGACGGAGCCTCGAACGGCCGCGGCTCGCCCATATCGCGGGCGAAGTACTTGAGCCCGTTGCCCATGGTATGTTTGCTCGGCTCGTCCGGCGCCCAGGGCTCGTTGTACATCGACTTGGGCTCTTTGCCCTGGCGATACTCGGCCCCGGCCGCCACGCCGACCACGCTGTCGCCCGTGCAGTCGAGAAACACCTTGGCCGGGAAACGCATTCGTTTTCCCGAGCGAACGTCGACCGCATCGACGGCCGCAATGCGTTTCTCCTTGCCGGGCTGCATCTCGACGCCGGTGGCGTGGGTATTCAGGTGCAGATCGAGGTTCGGTTCGAGCCGCACCAATCTCAGCAGGCGATTGGAGTAGAGTTTGCCTTCGGAGACGCGCTGGTTGCCGGCCGTGCGGTACTCGTCGACAATGCCCGTTTCCCGCGGATCGAGTGGATACTTGGACCGGTAGATGCCGGCCCAGGCGCCGACGGGCGGAACGAGAATCTCGCTGCTGGCGTTGCCGCCGAGAATCGGCCGGTTCTGAATCAACACGGTGCTGCATCCGTTGCGGGCCGCGGCCACGGCCGCCGTGCAGCCGGCCAACCCGCCGCCGACCACGACAACGTCGACCTCGGGCATCACTTCCACGGCTCGGCTCACGCCGCCGTGCGTCTCTCGCAGGGCCGCGATGGCCGCCGTGTCTTGGGGAGGAATCCAACCGAGATCATCGGTCAGCACGACCACGTCGCAGCGGCCGTAGTAACCGGTCAGGTCGTGCACTTTGAGTTCCACCTTGCCGCTCAGATCGTAGACACCGCCGTCCTCCCACGACCAGCCTTTCTTGCCGTTGGCTCCGAAGGCTTCAGCGGCGGCCTGGCGGTTCACCAGAACCTGAAACTTGCCCGGATGATGCTCGGGCACCCAGTCCTTGGCCCGCACCCAGAGCCGATACTTGCCGGGCCGGGGGAGCGTGGCGGTGGTGCTCGCGTCGGCCACAGGTTTGCCCAGGCCGACGGCCAGCAGGTACGGCGAGCCCATCTGATCGATAAACTGGGCGTCGTTGAGCCAGCCGCCCGATTCCTCGAACTGCTCGGCCTCGAGCCACACGATCTCCGCCGGAAGCGGAGCGGCCGCCAAGGCGATCAGAACAAAGCATGACAGAAAGCTGATTGGTGGTCGCATGGATACGGTCCGTAATGCAGGTAGGTGCCGGGCGCCGCCCGGCTTCCGAAATCTCGAATTATTCTCCACCTCGCGCACGCCGCACGACTCCTGAAGTTTGAGTCTTTCTCCCATTCAAGGTCCCGTGCGGCGCCCGGGACCTACTGGAACCGCCCCCGCACCGCACCGATCGCTTGTCAGGGCCGGCCGAAACGATTAGATTCGCGTCATTCCGAACGTGCGGACCGGGTTTGAATAGATATTCTACACAGGGTTCTCTCGCGAAAACCAGGGGATTGGCATGAACATCTTCATTGGCGAATTGATCGGCACGATGATGCTGGTCCTGCTTGGCGACGGGGTGGTTGCCAACGTGCTCCTGGCGAAAACGAAGGGGAACAACTCCGGCTGGATCGTGATCACGGCCGGTTGGGGCTTCGCGGTGGCCATTGGCGTCTACGTGGCCGGTTGGGCCAGCGGCGCCCACATCAACCCGGCGGTGACGGTCGGTCTGCTGGCGGCCGGCGACGTGACTGCCGGCCAGGTGCCGGTTTACCTGGCCGGTCAATTCCTCGGTGCCTTCCTCGGCGCCCTGCTCGTCTACCTGGCCTACCTGCCCCATTGGGAGCCCACGACCGACGTCACGGGCAAGCTCAGCGCGTTCTGCACCGTGCCCGCCATTCGCCACACGGCCGGCAACCTGATTTGCGAGATCATCGGCACGGCCGCCTTGCTGATCGGTGCGCTCGGCATCAACAACACCAACAACGGCCTGGCCGGCGGTGTGGGGCCTTATGCCCTCGGCATTCTCGTCTTCGGCATCGGCCTGTCGCTGGGCGGCCCGACCGGCTATGCGATCAATCCGGCCCGCGATCTGGCACCGCGAATCGCCCACGCATTGCTGCCCATCCCCGGCAAGGGCGGCTCCGACTGGTCCTACGCCTGGATTCCGGTCGTCGGACCGATCATCGGCGGCGTAATCGGGGCGCTGGTCTACAGCACCCTCTTCGGCAGCTTGACGCCGGTGTGACGGACACATAGTCAGTTGTCAGGGTTCAGGGTTCAGGGTTCAGGGGAGGAAAGGGCGGCGAGCTGCGCTCGCTTGGGAGGGGAAGTGGTTACTAGTGTCTTGGTTCAGGGCTTGCGCGCATGTTTGTGAAGGTTGGGTTGCGGGCTTGCCCCGTTTTTTGGGGTGCATACGGTACAGCCTCGCCTGCGGGGGCGGGTTGAACAATACGCTGGCCGGCGCCTGCGGTGGTGGGGTGAACGGTAGTGTAGCCGGCGCCTGCGGCTGGGCGTTAAACGAGGTGATTGCATTGGTTGTGTTCTTTGGGCTATCCGACGGGGAGGCGGTTGCCGAGGCCGTCGTTGGGGCGGTGGCGGCCGGCGAGGAGTTCGGTGGCGAGGCGGAGGGCCATCTCGAGGGCGTCGGGGCCGTCGTCGTGGTCGGCGACGGGGAATTCCTGGAGTTGGTGGA
>JAAYAY010000261.1 GCA_012719125.1 Planctomycetaceae bacterium
GGCAATCGGCGTCGACCTCCCCAGGGTATCGGCAATCTTCACGCAAGTGCCCTGGTAGGCCACCCAGGTGCGTGGCGATAACTCGCCGCGGTCGCGTGCCTGCCGCTTCGCATGGAGGAAGCGGTCGAACGCACCTTTGACGGTCAGTTCCCCATCGGCTCGCCGTGGAGTGCGTCCGGCCAGCAGGTCGTCCCGTTGGTCGAGCCAGAGCTTGAGTGCCGATTCCCCCTTGGGGTCGTCGGCAATCTTGCCAAAGTAGACGAGCTTCTGGCGGACCTTCTTCGCCCATCGGCCAGTCGCATGAGGGAAGAGCGGAAAGTCGGGGCGGGGCTTTCGTGGTCGAGATTCCACGGTAGACTTGGGCATGGGGCACCTCTCGGTTAAGGCTGTAGGTGTCTCCGGCACCCGCCGGCCACAATCTGGCGGGTGCCATTCTTCACCCAGAGTCTACCGGGTGTCCTATCGGGTGTCAAACGCTTTTTGCCGGGTGTGCGGAAACCTCGGGAAAACCAGAGCGAAACCCGATTCCTCCAATCACAATGCAAACAATGTCAACAATTCAGACCGCGCAACCCGCCGTATTCACCACATCCGTAAGTGCTCCCCGGCCACCCCAAGATATTGGCAAAATCCGCTCCCCGTTGACCAACTTGCTTCCCCGCAGGGTTTCTACTGTCTTCGACGTTGTTTTTCCGACTCCTCGCCTCGAACCGTTCCCAACATTCACCAAACTCCTTGCAGGCCTTCAACTTAGATAAGATACTTCCGGCTACGGCACTCCCCTCTTTTGCATGGTAGTCAAAATGATTCTGCGCATCCGACGACGCCGTAAACCATTACGAAACAACACGATAACTGGCCCTGTTCGATGGAGCAATCGATCGATAAGTGCACCAACCGCCAACCGACCCCGCAACCATTTCACACGGCTTTTTCATAACCAGTTGTTCCCCAACCTCCGACCGGCGGTCCTGCCGCCTTCATCACATGCCTAAATGCTTGCCAGAATTGACATTCTCCACTCACGCCTTGACACTCCGGCCCCTTCCCGGTCGACTAAATGGTTTCTGCTTCAGTCGCCATATCCCCTGAGCGAGGGGCGGGCGTGCCTAACGATAGAAGAACAGGACAGAACCGTGCGACTATTCCTGGCATTCCGCGTTTTCTTCGCCGTCCTCTTCAGCCGTCAGGCCGCCGAGCGAGTTGCTCCGGCCTTGGCTGGCGAGCCGGTGCCAGCCCCCAAACTCGAGGCCCCGAAGCCCGAGAAGCCCGCCCCAAAGCCCAAGAGGCCGCCTCGCAGCGAGGCGGTGACCCTGCTGGCTGCCCTGCAGCGCGAGGCACGCTTCCTTGACTTCATCCAGGAGCCCCTCGACGGCTATGCCGACGCGCAAGTCGGGGCCGCCGCCCGCGACGTCCATCGCGATTGCGGCGCCGTCATCGAACGAATGTTCGCCGTCCAGCCCCTGCTGGCGGAGGAGGAGCAATCCGAGATCGAGGTCCCCGCCGGTTTCGACTCGGGCAAGTACCACCTGACCGGCAACGTGACCGGCCAGCCACCCTTCAAAGGTCGCCTCATGCACCCCGGCTGGAAAGCCACCCGTTGCGAGATCCCCCAATGGTCCGGCAGCGACGAAGCCGCCCGCGTCATCGCTCCAGCCGAAGTGGAACTGGGATGAACGCCTCGCTCCACCATTCCACCATTCCACCATTCCACCATTCCAACATTCCCCTCCTCCACCCCAGCGAAACCCCGACACATCAGGCAACATGCCATTTCACCGGAGTGAACCATGACCGCCGACTACGTTCTGGGAATCGATCTCGGAACGACCAATAGTGTGATCGCCTATTGCCCGCTCGGTGTCGACGAGCCCCGGATCGAGATGCTGCCGATCCCCCAACTCGTCGACTCCGCAACGGTCGAATCCCGAGACGCCCTCCCCTCCTTTCTCTATCTGGGAACCGACCACGACGCCTCCGGCGGCTCGCTCGACTTGCCGTGGGCGCAGGGACGCGACTTCGCCGTCGGCCATCTGGCCCGGCGTCAGGCGGCCGACGTGCCCGACCGCACCGTCGGCGCCGCCAAAAGCTGGCTCTGCCACAGCCACATCGATCGCCACCAGCCGGTCTTGCCCTGGAACGCGCCCGGTGACGTCCCCAAGATCTCCCCCGTCACCGCCACGCAACGCTACCTGGAACATCTGGTTGCCGCATGGGAGGCGGCTTTTCCCGATTCGCCGGTCGTTCACCAACAGGTCGTGCTCACGGTTCCCGCTTCGTTCGACGCTTCCGCCCGCGAACTCACCCACGAGGCTGCCCTCGCCGCCGGTTTCCCTGAAGACTTCGTCCTCCTCGAAGAACCACAGGCGGCCGTCTATTCCTGGCTGGCTACCACCGGCGACCGCTGGCGAAAGACGATGGGACTCGGCGACAAGCTGCTCGTCTGTGACGTCGGTGGCGGCACGACCGACCTGACCCTCGTCGGCGTCTCCGAAGAGGGGGGCGAACTGACCTTGCAGCGGCTGGCCGTCGGTAACCACCTGCTCGTCGGCGGCGACAATATGGACCTCGCCCTCGCCCACCACGTTGCCCGGCAATTCGCCGAACAAGGCGTGAAACTCGACCCCTGGCAGTCGGTCTCGCTGTGGCACTCCTGCCGGAACGCCAAAGAAGCCCTCCTGGCGGCCGAAGGCCCGGATACCCAGAGCATCTCTGTTCTCGGCCGCGGCCGGAAGATGATCGGCGGCACGGTCTCGGTCGAAGTCGATCGCCAGGCGGTTGCCTCGCTCCTGCTCGACGGTTTCTTTCCCCAATGCGACGTGGCCGATCGGCCGGCCCGGCGCCGAGCCTCCGGCTTCCGCGAAATCGGCTTGCCCTTCGAGGCCGACACGGCCGTCACACGCCACCTGGCGGCCTTCCTTCAGGCCCACGGTGCGGAGGGGCAGCCCGTTCAACCCACCAAGATCCTCTTCAACGGCGGCGTCTTCAAGTCGGCTGCCCTGCAGGAACGGCTCCTCGACGTGATGGCCCGCTGGTTTGGCGACGCTCACAGGCCCAAGATGTTGGCCGGCGCTCCCGATCTGGACCGTGCCGTTGCCCGCGGGGCCGCCTACTACGGCTGGGCCAAACGCCACGGCGGCGTTCGCATCCGCGGCGGCACGGCTCGAAGCTACTATGTCGGCGTCGAAACCTCCGGCCTGGCCATCCCCGGCGCGCCCCGGCCGATGAAAGCCCTGTGTGTCGTCCCCATCGGCATGGAGGAAGGCACCGAAGCCAACGTGCCCAGCGAAGAGATCGGGCTGGTCGTCGGCGAGGCGGCCGTCTTCCGCTTCTTCAGTTCCTCGACCCGCAAGCAGGACCAGCCCGGCGATCTGCTCGATCGCTGGGATGAGGAAGAGCTTTCCGAAACCGATTCCATGGAAGCCGAACTACCCGCCGACGAACGCATCGACGACGACTACGTCCCCGTCCGTTTCCAGGCCCGCGTTACCGAACTCGGCATGCTCGAACTCTGGTGCGTCGGCACTAAATCCCCCGGCCGCTGGAAACTCGAGTTCAGCGTCCGGGAAGATGCCGAGGGATAATCTCGAAATCCGAATGTCGAAACACGAAACAAGCACGAATCGTCGAAACGGGAAATGACAGAAACACTGGGAGGCGGACCTCGCTACGTCGTCGGGATCGACCTGGGCACAACCAACTCGGCCGTGTCGTACGTCGATACGTCCGAGGAACCCTGGTCGGTGCGCACCTTCCCCGTACCGCAGTTGGTGGCGCCGGGGCAGGTCGAACGGCGCGAGACGCTCCCCTCGTTCCACTACGAACCGGCGACCGGCGAGTTCGACGACAAGGCGATCCGGCTCCCCTTCGATCCCGATACCGGCGGCGGAACGGTCGGGTTCTTCGCCCGCGACCACGGAACGCTCGTTCCCGGCCGCCTGGTGGTCTCCGCCAAGTCGTGGCTCTGCCACTCGGGGGTCGACCGCACGGCCCCTTTGTTGCCCTGGCACGGCGCTTCCGACGTCACCCAGCTTTCGCCCATCGAGGTGGCGGGGCGCTATCTGGCCCATATTCGCGCCGCCTGGGACGCCGATTTCCCCAAGGCTCCGCTGGCCGAGCAGGACCTGGTGCTCACGCTGCCCGCCTCGTTCGACGAGGTCGCGAGGGAACTGACCGTCAAGGCGGCCGCTCGTGCCGGCTTGCCCCGGGTGGTGCTCATTGAAGAGCCTCAGGCCGCCTTTTACGCCTGGATCGACAACCACCGCCACACCTGGCAGGAACTGGTTAGCCCGGGCCAGAAAATCCTGGTTTGCGACATCGGCGGCGGCACCAGCGACTTCACCCTGATCCGCGTCCGCGCGGAAGCCTCCGGAAGAGTCCGCTTCCATCGCGTTGCCGTCGGCGACCACCTGATCCTCGGCGGCGACAACCTCGATCTGGCCCTGGCCCATCACCTCGAGAAACGACTCTCCCCGCAAGGCAAAATGGAACCGCGCTCCTGGGCCGTCCTCGTGCGAACTTGCCGCCAGGTTAAGGAAACGTTGCTTGGTCCCAAGGCGCCGGAGACCGTCACCGTCAGCCTGCCCGGCGGCGGCTCGCGGCTCATCGGCGGCGCTCGCCAGATCCAGGTCACTCGCCAGGAAGCCCTCGACCTGCTCGTCGAGGGCTTCTTTCCGAAAGCCAGGCTGGACGAACGCCCCGTCCAGCATCGATCGGGCTTCCAGGAATTCGGTCTCCCCTACGCGCCCGATGCGGCCGTCACCCGCTACCTGGCGGCCTTCCTCACCGCCCATCGCCACGTGGCCCTCGACGGCGTCGAACTCGAGGAAGGCCAAGATCCGGCCCGTCCCGATATCGTCCTCTTCAACGGCGGCGTGTTCGAATCGGAATTGCTCCGACAACGCTTGCTGGAAACGCTCTGCCAGTGGTTTCGCAACGGCAAAGGGCAGCAGGATTGGACGCCCGTCTTGCTCGCCAACGAGCGGCTCGACCTGGCCGTCTCCCGCGGGGCTGCCTACTACGGCATGGTTCGGAGGGGGCGAGGCGAGCGCATCTCCGCCGGACTGGCTCGCAGCTACTTCATCGGCGTCGAGGGCGATATCCCCAAGGCCGTCTGCCTCGTCCCCGGCGGAACCGAGCCGGGGCAGCAGATCGACGTGACCGAGCGACCCTTCGATCTGGTGGTTTCGCAGCCGGTCGAGTTTCCCTTGTATCTGTCGAGCACGCGTCTGACCGACGGCGCCGGCGACGTCGTCGACGTCGATCGCGAGCAGATGACGCCGCTACCGCCGATCCGCACCGTGCTTCAGACCCGAAAGAGAACCGGCGACGAGGCGACCTCTGTGACTCTGCACGCCAGGCTGACCGAGATCGGCACCCTCGACCTCTGGTGTGCCCAGGTGGAAGGTTCGGGAAAGTGGCGGCTCCAGTTCGACGTCCGCTCCGCGACCCAAACCGATGTCACTGCCCATGACGGTGCGGCCGAGCAGCAGGGATTCGTCGAAGAGAGCGTCTGGAACGACGTCGAGCGGGTGCTCGAACAGACTTTCTCCGCCCAGGGAAAGGAAAAGCCGGCCGGTTTGATGAAGCGTCTCACCGGCATCGTCGAACTGAACCGGCAAC
This sequence comes from Planctomycetaceae bacterium, assembly GCA_012719125.1. Lineage (GTDB taxonomy): Bacteria > Planctomycetota > Planctomycetia > Pirellulales > Thermoguttaceae > JAAYAY01. Next base: position 5,623 of record JAAYAY010000261.1, read on the forward strand.
TCTGGCCCCCTTCCCTGCTGCGGCGAATCTGGGAGACGCTCCTGGAACTGGAACGCGGCCGGCGGCGCAGCCAGGAGCACGAAGCCCGCTGGCTCAACCTGCTGGGGTTCGCCCTTCGTCCCGGCTACGGCATGGCCCTCGACGACTGGCGTGTGGCGGAAACCTGGCGGATCCTCCAGGGCAATCTGATCCACGCCACCCCCATGTGCCGGGCCGAGTGGTGGATCCTCTGGCGGCGAATCGGCGCCGGACTGGCCGCCGGGCAGCAGCAGGCCCTCGTCGACCCGGTCCTCGGCTCCATTCGCGCCATGCACCGGCAGCTCACCGCGGGCAAGGGACGGGGCAGCGAACTCAACGCCGGTTCGCACGAAGCGGCCGAAATCTGGCGACTGCTCGGCTCGCTGGAACTCCTCCCCTGCCCCGTCAAGGTGGAACTGGGAGCGATGTTGATCGACCTCATTCCGCGCCGCAAGCTCGAAACCGTGCTCAGCCCGGCACTCTGGGCTCTCGGTAGAGTCGGTGCGCGGGTGCCGCTCTACGGCCCGCTCAACACGGTGGTCCCCGGCGATGCTGCCGTCCGCTGGCTCAAGGAACTGATGGAAATCGAGCCCGACGACCCCATGACCGACTTTGCCATGATGCAATTGGCACGGTTCACCGACGATCGCTACCGCGATATCGACGCGGCCCTTCGCGACAAGACAATCACACGCCTCGAGCGCCGCGACGCGCCCGCCCATTACGCCGATCTCGTCCGCCGCGGCGGTCAACTCGACGACGAGGAACAGGCCGAAGTCTTCGGCGAAGCCCTTCCTGTCGGGCTACGATTGCACTAATGGAAAGATCCTAAGAAGCGTTGCGTGACGCCTGGAGGCATTCGCAGGTTCCTTCAGCCGTGATTCCCGCGAAGGCGGTAATCCAGCAGCGTTTGCCGAGTATCCGGATTCCCGCCTTCGCAGATGGGTGGCCGACTATTGCCGAGAGTTCTGCTGGATCGAAACGGAAGGTGGCGGCTGGGGCGGCGGCGATGCAGACGCTGTGGACCCGGCCTGCGCCGACTCGGGCGGCGTATTGCCCGCCGGTTCCTGCGGCGGCTCAGGATGCGGCACCGGCACGCGAGGAACGTACTTCGGCTTCGCCGCGGCATGCCAGCCGCCGATCGTGCTGCGCAGCACGGTCATCTGGTCGACGACCCGTTGAACCCCGTTGACCCCGGTGGCCGCGTGAACGGCCGCCTTCCGCTGCAAATCGAATTCGAGACTGCCCGACAGGGTCACGGTCCCGTTGTGGACCGAGACCCGAATGTTGCAGGGAGGGCGAATGCCGTGACGTGGCAGCGACGTCGTCACTTTCTGAAGAATCATGCGGTCGGGAACTTTCGGCTTCTGGAACATAACGTCTGCTCCTCGCCGACTCCACAGAACGCGGCGGCCTCCCACGGCCAACAATGTCCGCCAGCCGCAGTTCTGTTACCGGCTCAAATAGGCGAACGATGCTAGGCAGGCGTCCGTTCCCGATCAAGAGTGACACTCTACGCCGTTAACCGAAATTCATGACGTTGACTCTTAAGTTTTGTAGCCGTCGCGATTTGTTGTTTGGTTGCATTGGTGATTTGTGGGGCCCCGATGTGTTCGCGTTTCTTCTTTCGTGGATA
>JAAYAY010000022.1 GCA_012719125.1 Planctomycetaceae bacterium
CAGAACCCCGACGCGTAAGCGAGGCTCCCCCAGAACCCCGACGCGTAAGCGAGGCAAGATCATCCCCATGAAGAAAAAAACCATACCCAAAACCGCAACTACCACCGGAGAGGGGCCTCGCCATGCACGCCTGGCGAACGATCCAAAGTTCTTATACAACAAATATTTACAATCCGACGTTCGCGGGCCCTTCCGATCGACGACGAACGGTAAAAATTCGAAGCCCCGAATCCTCCGCCGCCCCCAGACCAGCCTCGCCCCTCGCCACACCCGCCAGCCGCAGGCGCTGCCGATCGCGTCCCAAAACCCTTAACCAGCCAATGAAACCGTCACAAGCACCCCAGTTTTCAACCGTTTCCCCATCGAGCTACATCCTTGGCCCAATACGTCAGGATGATCTGCGCCCCCGCCCGCCGCATGGCAATAAGGCTTTCCATCGCCACGGTCTGCTCGTCGATCCAGCCCCGCTCGGCGGCCGCCTTGACCATGCTGTACTCGCCCGAGACGTTGTAGGTGGCCAGCGGCACACCGGGGTATTTTTCGGCCACGGCGCGGACGACGTCGAGGTACGCCAGTGCCGGCTTGACCATCACCAGATCGGCACCTTCGGCCAGATCGAGTTCCACCTCGCGCAACGCCTGGCCGATCGCCGTTGCCGGATCCATCTGGTAGGTCCGCCGATCGCCGAACTTGGGAGCGCTCTCGGCCGCCTCGCGGAAGGGCCCGTAGAATCCGCTCGCGTACTTGGCCGCGTAGCTCATGATCGGAATGTGCTCATAGCCGGCGAAATCCAGGCCGCCGCGAATCGCACCGACCATCCCGTCCATCATCCCGCTGGGCGCCACCATGTCGGCCCCGGCCTTGGCGTGAACCACGGCCTGCCGGGCAAGCAGGTCCAGCGTCGCGTCGTTGTCCACGTCCATCTGTCCGCAGCGCTCCGCCAGGACGCCGCAGTGGCCGTGATCGGTGAACTCGCAGAAACAGACGTCGGTGATCACCAGCAACTCCGGCACCGCATCCTTGAGCCGCGCAACCGCTTCCGCAACGATCCCCGACTCGCTGGTGGCGTCGCTTCCTTGCGCATCTTTCGCGGCCGGAATGCCAAAAAGAATCACGCCGCCAATCCCCAGCCCGGCAATCTCTTTGCCTTCGGCAGGCAGTTGGTCCGGCGACATCTGGCAGTGGCCCGGCATGGCCCCGATCGGTTGACGCAACTTCTCGCCGGGGCGGACGAACAGGGGAAGAACCAGATTGGCCGGGCTGACGGCCACTTCGCGGACCAGCTTCCGCACGCCCGGATGATATCGCAACCTCCGCATCCGCGTGGTCGGAAAGCCGCCTTGCCTGCCCTGTCCGCCATTTTCCATGTTCATCGTCGCCTACTGGCGCTCCCGGTTGTTCAATGGGTCCGTTTCTTCAGACGCCTCATGCTCCCCGAGCTTCTCCCGGGCGCGTTTGACGGCGGGGGCCGCCCAGGGCTTGTGGCTGTAGAGTGTCAGTACCGCCTGGCGGATTGCCCTGGCGGCGTCCGGGTCGTCCGGCTCCAAAGCATCGGCTCGATCGAGCTGCACGCCGATCAGGTGCAAATCGTCTACCGTCGACAACTCCATGGTTCTGGTCATCTGTTTGAGTCGCCGCCGGGCCAACTCCAGGCATTTCCCTGTTGGACCGGTTGTGTCGAAGGGTTTGTTGGGATCCTTTCGCGTGTCGTAGAGCATGATCATGGCCTGGAGTTTGGCCATTCCCAGTTCCGGGTCGACCTTCATGTAGTTAAGGGCTTCAAGATAAGCTCGTTCGATCGGCACCAACCGATTGAGATCGCCTTTGCCGCCTGTCTGACGCTCGAAGCTCGTCTCGAGCCGGTCCAATTCCAACGAAGTCTCGATCTCGCGCAGATTGTCGCTCCGAGAATCGTCGGAATAATGTTCGAGGAACTGGTCGATCTTCGGCTTGGCCTCGCGATAGGATTCGATGGATTTGTCGGCCGTCATGGCCTGAATCTGCTCGTAGAGCTTGTCCGCAGATGCCGGCTGAAGCATGTACCACACCGAGAACCCCACGGCGGCAATGGCAGCCACGAGGACCCAGGTCTGCAGGGAGATCCACGGCGGGGTCTCCGGCTCCTCTTCGAGTCGATCCAACTCGTGGTCGTCGACCGCGGTGAAGTGCCCGCCAATGCTTCCAGGCGAGGTTCCTCCCAAGTGCGGCTGTCGTTCTTCGGCGCTGACCACGGTCGGAGCCGTCGCCGGGTGAGATTCCCGGGGGGCGGCGACTCGCGTCGGATTGGTGGGATCGGGCGATTCGTCGAGTTCATCGCCCGCCGCCGGAGTACCGCCGGAAGGTTTCGGCGTGTTTCCCACCGTCGCGGCAAAAGCGAGCTGGCGATCCTCGTCGGTAAGCTGGATCTTCGTCTGCGGCGACAAGCCCACGCCCTGCTGGGTCGCCATGCCGTAAACCATGGCGGCAAGCCGCCGCGCAAGAAGCGTGGCGTTGCGAATTCGCCGGGCAGGCTCCTTGGCCAGCAACTCCTGCAGGATCGCCTCGAACTCTTCGGGAACGTCCGGCGCATAGCGGCGAATCGGAAGCGGAATCTCCGTTCGCTGTTTCCGAAGCATCTCGACAAAGGACTCGGCCATCAGCGGCGGACGTCCCGCCAGAACCGTATAGAGGACACACCCCAGGCTGTAAAGGTCGGCTCGTGGGCCGACCGGCCTGGCGTCGGCTTGCTCGGGAGCCATGTAGTCGGCCGTCCCAAGCACGTTTCCGGCGGCGGTCAGACGCGTCTGGCCGAACAGCTTCGCAATCCCGAAGTCGGACAGCTTGACCGTCCCGTTGGCGTCGAGAAGCAGATTCGCCGGTTTGATGTCGCGATGGACGATACCCCGATCGTGGGCGTGCTTGAGCGCCGTGCACATCGAAATGCCGATGTCCGCGGCGTCCGTCCAGGTGAAGCGGCGCCCGGCAATCAGTTCCTGCTCCAGGCTTCGCCCCTCAACATACTCCATCGAGTAGAACAGACGGCCGTCCTGCTCCCCGTATCCTATCAGGCGGACAATATGGGGATGCTTGAGCTTGCGAAGCGTCTCGATCTCACCCTCGAAGCGCTGCCGCAGCCCCTCGTGACTGGTGAACGCGGCCGCCAGGACCTTGACCGCCGCAGACTCCCCGGTCTCGACGTGCACCCCCTCGTACACCACCCCCATGCCGCCGCGACCGAGCGTCCGCAGAATGCGGTACGGTCCCATCTGCTCCGGCTGAGGTTCCTGGTTAGGTTTTGCCATGGTCAGATCCAAATACTGTCCGCACGCTCAATCGCTACCCTCGCGGCGGAATCGCATAGTTTTATGGTAACGCCCTACAACGCCGCCTGCCAGTCACCCGTCAGAGCTAGCGTTCACGCTGCCGACGCAAGAGCCCAAGGCTTCTGCTACATTGGAGTCTATGGCGTCGTCGTCTGTTCCGCGCCTCGTCATCCGGAATTCCCCGCAGGTTCTCTCGACTCGCTGTTTGTGCAGGTGCCTTCAACGTGAGCGTTAGCGGAATCCTCAATCTGAACAAGCCCGCGGGAGTAACCTCGCGGGATGTCGTCAACGTGGTGCAACGACTCGCCGGCCGGCAAACCAGAGCAGGTCATGCCGGTACGCTCGACCCCTTGGCCCGCGGAGTCCTCGTCGTGCCGGTCGGCCCCGCCACGCGCTTGATCGAATATGTGCAGCAGATGCCCAAGACTTATCGGGCTCAGTTCCTTCTGGGACATCGGAGCGACACCGAAGACACCGATGGCGAAGTGACGCCGCTGGGATCGCCTCCGATTCCAACGGAAGAGGAGATTCGCGGGGTGCTTCCCCGTTTCGTCGGTAGGATACTCCAGCGTCCGCCGGCCTATTCGGCCCTCCGGGTCGCCGGGCAGCGGGCCTACGATCTGGCACGCCGGGGCAAACAGGTGGAACTCGCGCCGCGGGAGATTGTCGTCTATCAAATCACCCTCGACGCCTACGACTATCCCTACCTCGATCTCACCATCCAGTGTGGCAGCGGCACCTACGTCCGCTCCCTCGGTCGCGATCTGGCCGAGTCGCTCGGCACGGCCGCTGTTATGTCGTCGCTCGAGCGAACCGCCGTCGGACCCTTTCGCGTGGAAGAGGCGATCTCGCCGGATTCGCTCACGCAGGAGAACTGGATCGCGGCTCTACTGCCGCCTGCCATGGCGGTATCACACCTGACCAGACTCACTCTGGATGATGAGGCAGCCCGCCGAATCCGCAACGGCCTGACCATCTCGCGACCCCAGGGGATCGATCCGGCTGCCGATACCGTGGCGGTGGACCAGTCGGAACGGTTGATCGGCATCCTTACCGGCGGAGAACAAAACTGTCTGCGAGTGAAACGGAATTTTCCCACGCAGTAAGCCAAACCGGAAATTACCAAGGCCTATCGAGACCCCGCTCAATCCTCCAGCACTCGCCCTTCTTCAAGAACCTTGCCGAAGTTCTCCACTTCGAAGAACTTTCCCGAGGCGCCGAGCAGGACTCGATAGTCCTGCTCGAACTGGGGACGGGAGAAGACCTCCAGATGGACCCGTTCCTCCTCCAGCCGGGCCGCTAGGTCTGCCGCGCTGGCCCCGCTCGCCGCGGGCGCGTGAAAGGTCGCGTCGGTGACCAGGTAGAAACGTCGCATGGCGGAGTCGTCGAACGGGAGTTTCAGAGCCGCCTCGATCGCGTCCAAGGCCGACTCGGGAAGATCGCCGCCGTCGTAGCGGGAGACCGCCGAAACCTGGGTGCGGAATTCGCCGACGTCGCGAGTGAACTCGTGCGCATCGATCCACTCGCCGTCGCCGGTGTCGCCGAACCCGATCAAGGCGAACCGGTGCGGCAACGCCTGGCGAGTCAACTGCTCCGAGAACTGGCCGCATTTGGCCTGAAGTTGTTTCAGGCTCGGACTCATCGAGCCCGTCGTGTCGATGAGCACCACGATGTCGGCGCTCGTGGCCGTCGGAAAGGGAGTCATCGCCGTCTTCCGCCACAATCCTCGACGATACGTGAGCGATACCTCGATGTCCTCCCCCGGCTCGTAGCTCCAAGCCCACGACCGTTCCACCGGACCGGACTGCGAGAAATAGTCGATCAATTCCGTGCGATGGCTCCCCGAGGTGCGCAGATAGCGGACCCGGCCGGGCGAACGAACGTCGAAGGCGATTTCGATCCGACCTTGGCTGGCCGGATGCCGTTCGATCCGTACCTTGTCCAGTGCGGCGTAGCTCCCCACCGTCCAGCGATACACCGAGACGACAACCGCCAGAAACACGATGAACCCGGCAACAAACACCGCCAAAAGGAGCCGGTTTCGCCGCTCGAGGGACTGGTCTTCGCGCTGGAGCGTTGCAATCCACGCCTGTACCTCGGCGCTGGTCGACATATCGACCTGGGGAGGACCTGGAGGCGACGGCAGGGATACCGATGGAGGCAGCGGCGGCGGAGGGGAAGACATGGCAAACCGTTACCGCTGCGCGACCGTCGGTGCAGCAACCAGCCGAAGCTGAGCCAGTATCTCTTCCTGAAGCGGTCCCGATGCACGGCGCGACGCCTGCTGGTAGTAAATCCGGGCAACGGTCAATTTGCCCGCCGCCTCTGCCGTCTTGCCCCGCTCAAACAGCCGCTCTGCCTCGTCGGTCCGGGCCTGCAACTCGCCGGCTCGCTCCGCTCGCAGTTCGGCGACGCTCTTGCTCATCGGACCGCTGGTCGGCACGGTCGACCTCGCCTGCCAAGTGGTGCCCGCCGTCCGAGATGAGCCGGGCACCTCTCTCGACCCCACCACCGTACGCGTCGCCGGTCCGGAGGAACGGTCCTGGGAGACGCCGTAAGCCGAACCTCGGGCCTGGCTGAGCAGTGCCTCGTCCATCGCCTCGAAGTCGTGAATATAAACCGAGGTCCACATGCTCGACGCGCTCCGCTCGCTCCCGATCGAACGGTTTCGTAACGGAAGCAGCGGGGTACCGAATTCATTTCGGCCGTCGGCCGCACGGTTGATCCCGCCAATGTACACGCTGCCCCGGTCCGGAACCGACACCGCAGTGCCCGCCCGGAAGGAAGAAAGCGTCGGCAACTGCACGCTCTGGGCTGCCGCCGATCGCGCCGTCAGCGCAACCAATGCCAGCGACAACACGATTCGAAAGGCATTCATTGCTCTACCTCGGTCCTCAGTACTTACTCTCGTAAGTTGAGGGATTGTGACCTTCCCAAATCATCCGCGGACCAACCACGAAGTCGAGCATTTGCTCGCGATCCCACTCGAACAGGCTCAGGATCTGTCCTTCCTTGCCTTCGGCAGTCTCGTAGGCCAGCAGCCAGACGTCTTTGTCGACTTCGTCGCTGGGGCGGGTGGCCACCACCACGGCTCCCGACGGGGCAAACGACAGCAGTCCCTGGCGGTAGATGCTTCTGCCGGGGTTCAGCTTGAACGTCCTGACCGGCATCTCGCCTTCATAGACGTGGATCAGGTTGGGGCTCTGCGTGGCCGCCCATTTCAACGATTTCGGATCCGCCGCCACGCCGCCGCTGTCCGGCAGAATCGGACCGCGCGAAGCGGAAGCGCTCTTGCCGCTATCCTTCTTGAACCGGTAGACGCCGCTCTGAGCATTGGTTCCGTACATGACGTGCATATCGCGAGTGACCGCCACCGACATGCTCTGATCGTCGTACCCGCCCGATTCAAAACGTTCGTAGATCATCGGGTCCGTTCCCACGATGCTCGTCGACACCAACGCATCGGCCATACTATCGGCTACCACGATCGTGTCGGAATCGCCGGCCACGCCCACGTCGACCGGGTGCGGCAGCTTCGAGTTGTCTTCCATGATGACCGACAGCATCCCCCTGTCGTCGACGCGATAGATCTTGCCGCGATCGCGCGGCGTCACGGCAATCAAACCGTCGTCGCGATGAAGGGCGAGCCCGGTGGCCTGGTAGGGGAGGTTGACGATGCCGAGCACTCGCCCCCTATCGTTGACCTGGTAAATCTTGCCCCCCTCTTCTCCGTCGTTGCCGGCAGAAATGTAGAGTACAATCTCGGGCAGCAACTCCGGAAGCTCGGGCATCTCGGGCAGACCCGTCCTGGCCAGTCCGTCGTATCGGCCGCCCGCTCCGTAACCCTCGCCTCCACCACCTCCTCCGCCTCCATAACCCGGCTGACCGATCCGCGGGTCGAAACGGAATCTCGGATCGAAACGGAACCTCGGATCGAAGTAAGCATAAGTCGGGCGATATCCGTAAACGTCGAGCACCGGACGCCTGAGTCGCGGCAGGTCGACCTCCGGGGCCAGGTTGTGGAACCGAACCAGCGGATCGGCCAGGTTCACCACTCGCGGACCGAACAGATTTCGCGGACCGATCGTGTTCCCACCTCCGCCGCCTCCGCCGCCCGGGCCGCCGTTCATCATGGGGTTCATCGGATTGTTCGGATCCATCGGGAACGGTTCGGTCGGCATCGGCTCCATGGGCATCGGCTCGCTGGGGGCGCCCTCGACCGGACCGGCCATCGCTCCCGGACCGGGACCGCCAGGCCCTTGGCCAGGACCGCCTTGACCGGGCGTTCCAAATCTCTCTTCAGGTCCGGGGCCGGAGCCGTCCTGAGGACCGGGGCCTTGCCCTTCACCCGGACCAGGACCTGCCCCTGCACCCGAACCGGGACCTTGTCCTGCACCCGAACCGGGACCTTGTCCCGCTCCGCTGCCAGAACCTTGCCCTGGCCCTGAGCCGGCACCCATTCCCGGACCTGGCGCGCCCGAGCCTGGGCCCGAGCCCGGACCGCTACCTGATCCGCTGCCTGGCCCCGCGCCGGGACCACCCATGCCGGGCAGTCCAGGCCCGCGGCCCAAGCCGCTGCCGGTTCCCGATCCGGTCGAAGCCATGCCCGGCAGAGGACCGCCGCTCTGGCCTACTCCCAATCCGCTGCCTGAACCGGCACCGATACCGGCCCCCGGTCCAGCCGCACCGGCCGGACCGGCGCCACCGACTCCCAAACCGCCACTCCCGCCGCCGCGGCCGACTCCTGTGCCCGTGCCCGAGCCGCCCCCCGCACCGGCAGATCCAAGGTTCAGAGCCGCGCCGGAATTTTCGATGCGGGCCAACAGATCGTCATACCGTCCTTTGGCCGACTCGTCGAAGGCCCAAGGGTCAAGTGCATCGAGACTCTCCTTCGCATTTTTCCCGCAGATTGGGCAATCGTCGCCATAGGGACAACCGCCTCCGCCGCCCCCAGCGCCCATACCACCACCACCGCCGCCACCCCCGCCGTGACCGTGCCCGTGACCGCCGCCACCTCCAACTCCAACACCGCCACCACCTCCCGTGTGGTGTACAACCTCTCGATGCGTATCGACATGCCGCACGACCTCTTCATAGGCCATATCGGGAGATGGCAGCAGGTCGACGTCCTGGTCAACCGAGCGCACCACAACCCGCTCGCGAGGCTCTTCGACAATCACCGTCCGATTGGGATCAATCGGCCTGAACGGTAAAAGGACTTCGGGTGAAGGTGGAACGTAATCCGTTCGAGGTCGGTCGACAATGACAGGAGACGGTACCGGGGTCGGCTGAACCGGCGTTGTCGGAACCGGTTGGACGGGTTGGGTTGCAAACAACGGAACCCGGATTCCCTGTCCTTGTAGGTAGAGCCCGTCCAAACTCGACCACGGAGTCTCACGTTCGAAGACAAGTTGCGAAGTCTTCGGATCCGCTCCAAACAAGTCGCCCACCGGCTTCCCCTTGGTGTCGACGACCTGGAACTTGAGGAGTTGCCGGTCCGACGCGTTGGGGGCAAACCTCACCCCGAGATGGAGATATTTGAGCGGCCCCGGTGTGTCGCCCGTCTCCAGTTTCGCGTGGCGATGGGAGTCGCTCTTGGAGATATCCGACACGGTCCAAGGACCCGGATCCGCCGGTTCGGCGGCGCCTTGAGTCACCAAAACGCACGTCGTCGCCAAGAGAAGCAAAAGTCGACGCATCGGACGATCCTCCTGGTTCCAGGTTCCCATCGTTTCGAGAACCGATACCCCTCCATTATTAACCCGACCGATCCGCGGAAGAAGTACCCGGAATGCGTTCGAAACGGCCGGACAGGTCAATGGCGCTGTGCGAGGGCGTGGCCAAAGCAATTATTCGTGGCGAAATGGTTGCGGTCGGTGTTGCCGGTTGGTGCACTTGTCGATCGATTGCTCCATCGAACGGCGCTAGTTATCGTGTTGTGGGATCGTGGTTTACGGCGTCGTCGGATGCGCAGAATCATTTTGACTACCATGCAAAAGGGGGGATTTTTCGCTTGGCGGTTTGTTCGCTAAGTGCTTGTGGTTATGTGAGTTGGGGCGATTGTCTGGGCGGTCGTCGGTGAGGTGGTGAGCAATTACGGTGAAAACCTGGCTGGGTCGGAGGAAGCTACGGGGAAGAAGGGGAACGCTAATCAACGCTGATCGGCACTGATCCTGTGCTGGAGTTGATCAACGGAGAGCGAGTTTTGCCATTAGGTTCGCGGTCGCTTCTGGCGAAGCTGAGTGGTGTCAACTTTTCCTCGATTTCACGTTTTCTGATACTTCCGGCTCAGAAGAGGGGTTCGGGTTCTGTGGGTAACCACGCGATGACGGACACGAACCGGGTCCGCGGTGCGAGCTGAGGGTATTCATTCGACAAGGGAATGGACGACAAGGGAATTGCCATGGGCGGGCGAGAGGTATGGGTGTAGTTTCGTAAATGTACATAAGTATACATAGTTGGCGAGGGAAGTCAATACATAAATTGAACAGCCGCGGGGTTTTTTTGGGGGGGCGGGGTGTTTTGAACATGAGGTCGCAAAGGGAACGGAGAGGGGAATGCAGGCAGGGGAATTTGGTTGGGCAGGGGAATGGCGGCTGGCGCGAAGCAGTGGAAGGTCTGGGGGATCAAGTCGGGCGTGGGGTGGGAGAGGGTTGCGTCGGTGCTGGGCGGGTGGAAAGAAAGAGTGGAGACGGGTTTGTTGGGGTTGACGACGGATGCCGATGCGGAAAAGAGCGGCGTCCGGGGCGGGGCGAGTCTGGTTCGGTGTGTTGGAGCGGAGCGGCTCTCGGGTCGTCGATTGGGCGCTCATGACACACCTTCCGCAGTGTGCAAGGCCTGAGTATTGTCGGTGGTGCAGTCAAAACGACGACATCACCTCCTCACGTGGAGGGGGTGATCCGTATCGGAATCTTGGCGGCTTGGGTGACTGCCATGGGGATTTCAAGTAGGGCGGGGACATTTTTTTGTAACTGCGTACGTTTTTCGCTCCACCCTGAGGGTGGCCTTGCGAGTGTTCCGGAGGGATCGATCGATGGGCCATCGTGTGA
>JAAYAY010000262.1 GCA_012719125.1 Planctomycetaceae bacterium
ATGCAGCAGCTCGGCCATTCGGGATGGTCCGCCACGGGGAATGTCCAGCGGTCGAGCATCTTCGGCTTCGCCGGATCGGAACAGTCCACCGCGAAGATGCCGTTGTGCGTCTGGGCGGCGAAGACGATGTCCGAACCGGCGCTCGTGCGCGGCGTCCACATGTCGAGCCCGCGCGCGTAGAACGGCGGGAAGTCGACGCGTCCGACGCGCTTCGGATCGGCCGGATCGGAAATGTCGAAGATGTCAAGGCCGTGTCCGCACCCGGACCCCGCGTCGACCTTGCCGAACTTGCGGAGCTCCGGCGTGTCCACCGACTTGTAGGTGAGCGTGGAGAAGTCACGGTTCTTCGCGTGGTGGCCCGTGGCCGCGTAGAGGTATCTGCCCTTCAGCCATACGCCGTCGCCGAAGCCGTAGAGGTCGACACGCGCGACCTGGCGGATGTTCCTCATGTCGCGCGCGTCCAGCACGGTGAGCTTGCCTGTGCCCCAGTCGCCCGAATAGACGTAGCCGTCGCGGTACTTGACGCTCTGACTCTCGTCCGTCTTCCGCATCGCGATGTGTGCGGGATGGTCCGGATCCGAAACGTCGATGAACTCCACGCCATTCTGACGCTGGCCGAGGAAGGCCACGCTGCCCGCCACGTCCACGCCCGTGGCGAGCTCGCAGCAGTCGAAGCGGGACCGGATGCGCGGCTTGTGCGGATCCGTGGCGTCCACGACCCAGAACCCGGACTCGCGGGTCGCCACATACGCCATGCCCTTCTGGGACGCCACCTGGCGGACGGAGCCGAAGCCGGAGACGCTCCCGAGCTTCCTCGGCTTGAGCGGCTCCTTCACGTCGTAGACGACGAGCTGCTGCCCGCAGCCCGCATAGAGCACGTTTCCTTCAAGGCAGAGCGCCATCGCCTCGTCGCCCGCGCCGTCCACCTTCACGGGCGGCCCGAACACCTCGCCGCCGAGTGCAACCGCCCCAAACCCCACCGCCGCCAGAAATACGATACTCTTCACGTTCGCTCCTTTAGAGTCTTTGTGCTGGACTTGCACGCATGGTGCGCGCATGTTTGTGAAGGTTGGGTTGCGGGCTTGCCCCGCCGTGGGTTTCGTGCCGCATTGAGTCTAGCCGGGGAAGCCTGGTGAAACAAGGTATTGAGGGGAAGCGGGCGATCACGGCCGCCCACCTCCCCTCAACACCGGGCACCTTCGGAGAACCGCGTCGGAGGCTTCGGGGAAGGCTCCAGGCAACGTGGGCCTATTCCGAATTCTGTGCTTGTGATCGTGCCGGAAGGGGACAGTCCCATTTTTGTGGCATCCTGCCACAAAAATCGGGACAGTCCCGGCAACGTGGCCGGGTCCACGGTCCGCACCACGGTGTTCTTCTTCACCTCGGCTACGCAAAACAGCCTCTTTATTTCGCAGAAGGGCTCTTGAGCAAAGCCAAGGCCGCCCCTACGCTGACGAGTGCTGCAACCGTTTCCGAGTTGGCTCCCCAAAGCGGGCACGCCCGCAACCCAACCTTCACAAACACGCGCGCACCATGCGCACAAGTCCAGCACAAACACTCTAAGAGCACCGGAGACCGTCCGATGACAGAGCCGCCAAACCGCCCTCCTGAGCGTATTTCGAGTTCTTGCCCCGACTTCACGCGGCGGCGCTTCCTGGCCGCGGCCACGATCGCAACGGCCGGGTCTCCATGGTTGGGCAGCGGCGCATTCGCCACAGAACCGGCGCAACCGTCCGCCGTGAAGCCCCTTGTCGCTCCCGACTGGATCGCGCCGGGCAAGCTGCGCTGGGTATGGGCCCTCTGGGAGCCGTTGGCACTCTATCGACGCGGCGGCCACGGCGCAGGGATCGGCGACGGCATGGCCACCGGGCATTGGGCCCGTCGCTGGTACGACCGCATGCACAGCGACGAGATCCTCGACAAGCTGGCCGACGCCGGCGTGAACCTCGTGACCACCCATTTCTACAAGGGCTTCGGATTGAAAGCCGAGGCCGACGAGATGGCGCGGGCGGCCGACTTCACCCGCCGCGCCCACGCCCGGGGCATCCGCGTGCTGGGCTACCACCAGTTCAGCACGGTCATCTACGAGACCATGCTCGACGAGGTGCCGAACCTGGAAGATTGGATCCAGCGTTCGCCCGACGGCAGCCTGCAGACCTACGGCAGCGCCACCTGGCGGTGGAAGGCCTGCCCGATCCACGACGAATTCATCGCCTATCTGAAACGGGTGGTGGACCGCTGCCTGATCGAGGCCGATATGGACGGCGTCGAATACGACGGCACGAGCTACGAGTGCTACTGCCCGGACTGCACCGTCGCCTTTCGCCGCTATCTGACCGAACACCACCCCAAGCCGCAGGAACGCTTTGGCCTGCCCCACTTTCGCCACGTCGAGATCCCGCCGGCCTGGAGCCACAAAGACCCCATCTGGCAGGAGTGGATCCGCTTTCGCATCGACCTCATGGGCCGGCGGCTTCGGGAGATGCGGGCTTACGTGCACGAGAAGAAGCCGGGCGCAGCCTTGGTGACCTACGAAGACTGCCCGGCCCTTTGGCGCACCGATCGCACCCGGCTTCTGCCCGACTGCGGCGACTACCTCGACCTGGCCATCGCCGAGAGCCACGATATGCCGCAGGTGTTCAACGACGAACTGACGAACAAGACACAGTTGACGACCAAGGTGCGACACCTCAAGGAAGGTACGTCCATCGGCGTTGTGACCCTCTCGACCGACTGGCTCCGCACCTCATCGGGCAGTATCTCCCTGCCTGGCGATCCCAAGCCCGTGGAACTCGATATGGCCGAGTGCCTGGCCTGCGGCGGCCAGGTGTGCACGGCCACATGGTCGCTCCGTTCGGGCGACAAGCGCGACGGTTCCGCCTTCTTCGAACAGCCCGAGTTCCACGCGGCCTTGAAACGCTATATGGGTTTCGCCCGCGACCACGAAGACCTCTACGTCGGTTCGCAGCCATGTGCCAACGTCTGGATCTATCACTCCCTCTGGTCCCTGGCTTTCGACCACACGACCGCCTATAACAGCGTGCTCGGATTCGAACAGGCGCTACTGGGACGGATCGCCTACCAGGTGGCCAAGGAGACGCACCTCGAACTGCTCGGTCCGCGGGACGTTCTGATTGTGGCCGCCCAGACCTGCCTGAGTGACAGTGAGTGCGAGGCAATACGCGCGGCCGTTGGTCGCGGTTGCGGATTGATCCTCACCGGCCGTTCCGCCGAGTGCGACGAGAACTTCCGCCAGCGCAAACAGATCGCCCTGACCGACCTGCACGCCAATCCGCGAGTTCGTTACTTCGAGAAGTGCCCGGGGCGGATTTCCCAGCCCTCGTCGGCGTCGAGCCGCGGCCTCCGCGCCGCCATGCCGGCGCGAACGCCCGAGATCCTCCAGACCGTTCGCGACCTGGCTCAACAAGGGTTGGCGGCGGAACTGGAGGGCGGCGAACCCAAACAGCCGCTCACCTTCGTCGACGTCTACCGGCAGCCGGACAGATGCGCAGCCCACGTGGTCTACTACGGCGACGGCCGGCCTCAAGGACGCCGTCTCCGCGTGGCCCCCTGGCTCGCCGCCGCCGATGCCGTGCTCCACTCGCCCTACCTGAACGCACCCGTGAAACTCGCCCCCGGCAAGGACGGCTGGATCGAACTCCCCGAAACCTTCGAGAAATATGCCGCGGTCACGTTTGGGCGAGCGTGAGAGTAGCGGCAAGACAGCGTCAACCCGCCAAGACATCACCCCAGGAGCAAAGCCATGTCGATAAGGTCGTTTTTCTGCCTCTTGGCGATGTTGGCCGTCCTCGCCCCCGCCCACGCAGACGATCCGGCGGTCGCCAACCTGCCGCGGGATCAGCGCCCCGAATGGCTCCAGCGTGACGGCCTGGTCATGGCCGGCAGTTGGGAACAGATGATCTTCCGCGTCCGGCGGGGCCGACGCGGCGATACGCCGCCCGAATGGGAAGCCCCCAACGGCGGCCTCGACTACCGTGCCACGCCCCAGCAAATCGCCGCCTGGCAGCGAGAAACCAGCGACGAGATGATCGACCAACTCAGACAACTCGGAGTCAACTTCATCATGATGCCCGTCCACAAGGGAGCGGGCATGGTCGCCGAGCGCGAGAACATGCAAGACATCGTCGAGTGGGCTCGCCGCTGCCATGCAGCGGGACTGCACGTGGGG
This sequence comes from Planctomycetaceae bacterium, assembly GCA_012719125.1. Lineage (GTDB taxonomy): Bacteria > Planctomycetota > Planctomycetia > Pirellulales > Thermoguttaceae > JAAYAY01. The sequence continues at coordinate 4,190 of JAAYAY010000262.1, forward strand.
GTCTACGCCGACAGCGGCACGCTCCTCTGGGATCTGTTCTTTCAAGAGAAACCCGAGGCTGAGAACTGGCTACTGCGGGATCGCGACGGACAGCCCATCGTCTACAGCCGAAGCCAACCCTATCGATACCGCTACAACCGCCTCCACCCCGACGCCCATCAGTACTTCCTCGATGTGCTCCGCTTTGCCATCACCGATGTGAAAGCCGATCTCATCCATCTGGACAACTACCTCCACGCCCCGGGAACCGACGCCTGCTCGGCCCGGTTGTTTCGCGAGTACCTGGGCAAGACGTTCTCGCCGGAAGAGTTGGCCGGCATGGGCGCAGGTGACCTGGAAACCGTCGCCCCCATGCCGAACGACTCGGCCAACGACCTCCTCCGCCGGGCGTGGACCGACTTCTCCTGCGAGTTCCTCGCCGAGTCGTATCGCCTCCGCTGCGAGTATGCCCGGTCCGTGCGAAGCGACATCCTCATGGAATGCAATCCGCACGGCGTGCTCGACCGGCCCCGTCCGCCGATCGATCATTTCCGCCTGGTCCGCTTCGGCGAGGCCTTTTGGGACGAAGCCCGCGGAGAGGATTACGCCGGCTACCGCGACGGCAAACTCCACACGCGAATCCGCTCGTACAAGGTCGCCAGGCTGCTCGACAACATGGTCTTCTGCAAGACCGGTACGCCCCTCGACATGGCCGAATCGATGGCCTACAACCTCGACTGCCTGGGATGCGTCTGCTTCTTCGAGTACGGAATCATCCGCCGGCGACCCTACACTCCCGAGGGCGTGCTGCCGGAATCGATCCCCTTCATCCGTTTCTACAATCAGCGGCGCGACCTGTTCCGCGAGGGCAGGGTGGTGGCCGACGTGGCCGTCCTGCGCAGTTTCCCCTCGCAGGTCTTCGGCGATGCAGAAGCGGCCCTGCTGCCCAACCGCGTCGAGCAGTTGCTCATCGAACATCGAGTGCCGTTCCAGATCCTCGGCGATCGCAACCTCGACAGTCTACAGCGCTACCGGGTCTTGGTGTTGCCCAGTTGCGTCGCCCTCTCGGATGGTCAGATCGCTCAGATTCAGAAGTACGTAACCCAAGCCGGACGATTGTGCGTCTTCGGCCCGGTCGCAACCCATGACGAATGGATGCGTCCCCGCGAACGGCCGGGACTGGGCGAACTGCCGGCCGATCGTGTCACGCTCGCCGCCGAGCAGGATGACCTGCTTGCGTCGATCCGCTCGGCATGCGATCATTCCTTTTCACTGGAGATGCCGGGCGTCGATGAAACTGGTCTCTGCGCCGAACTCATCGATCAGCCGGACCGGCGCATTGTCCATCTGGTGAACTACCGATCCGACCATTCGTTCGAGAACGTCGCCCTGCAACTCCGCATTCCGCCCGCCCGCAAGGCCACGTCCGTCCGTCTGGCAAGCCCGGAACACGAAGGCGATCGCGACGTGCCTTTCAAACAGCAGGGCGACAAGGTCCGCTTTGACGTGCCGGCCGTGAGAATCTACGAGGTCGCCGCGGTGCAATGGGAGCCCATCGAAGAAGGGAAGAAGAAATGAAATCGGGCACGATCTTGGTGATTGCAACCTTGCTGCTGAGCGTCGCCGTCACGTGCGGCCGGGCCGCCGATACGGTCACATACTCCTATCCTCTTCCCCCTGACGAGCAGCACTGGAATGGTGCATTCCAGGACCCCGGCGGCAAGAAGCTCCTCGACGGCGTCGCCGCCGGCGGCGCCGCTCATTCGGTCATCTGGGCCGCCACGACCGACGAGCGGTTCGTTGACGTCGACCTAGGCGACGCCGTCGTGCTGGATCGCGTCGTCGTCCACAGCTACAAGCACTACTCGGGGCGCGATTTCCAACTCGACAAGGTACGACTCTACGTGCCCGACGGGGCGAAAGACCTAGCCTGGAAGCTGCTGGCCGAGCAGCCCGGATACAAGGTCGCCGACGAGAAGGGGACTTGCCAGTTCGCTTTTCACATGCCGAAGGAACCGCTTCGCCGTTTCCGCATTGGGGTACAGAACGACGAGCAGGTGCGACTGGCGTTGAGCGAAATCGAGATCTACTCCGCCGAGCACCCCGATATTTCCTACACCGTCATGGCGAACTTCGAGGAAGTGCAGCACAGTCCCGAAGACGAACCGCCGGTCCCCACCGAAGACGACAAGGCCTCGGGATACATCCTGTTCGCACCGAGCTATCTCCGCCGCATCTTTCCCAATTCGGTGGCGCTGCCCGACGAACGTGTCGCTCGCGTCACGATTTCCGCATCGCAGGGCGAGTACGAGCCGGTCACGGTGGCGATCTCACCTCTGCAGCCCTTGGGACAGTGTGCCGTGAAGGTAACAGATCTGGCGGGACCCGGCAACGCACGCATTGCGGCCGGCAACATCGACGTTCGCACGGTGCGGTACTGGCGTCAGATCCCGGGGCAGAAGGGCTCCAACTACGCCAAGCAATACATGGTGGTTCCGGAACTCCTGGAGCCCTCGGCAACCACCGATGTGCCGGCCCGGACCACACGCGAGTGGTGGATCACCGTCCACGTACCGTCGGACGCCCCGCCGGGCGAGTACTCGGGGACCATCGCCGTCGAGCCGGCAACCGGCGGCAGTCGATCGCTCCCGTTGTGCCTGCGGGTCTTGCCGTTTCAACTGGAATGCCCGGAGGATTACAGCTTCGGCATGTATTGGGGACCCTGGCAGAAAGACCGCGACGAGACGAGCGAGACGCAGGTCGTTGCGCAGCTCAAAGACATGCGCCGGCATGGCATGAACTCCGTGGCCCTGTCGGCGCCGGCCGCCATGTTGCGCGGCCAGAACGGCCGATATGAATTCGACCTCGATACCGTAACACGTACACTCGAGTTGCTCAAAGAGCAGGGATTCACCCGGCCCATCCCCTGGTCCTTCAGCTTTCCGCCCGTCGACACCGGCTTTGGCAGCGAAGAGCATCTCGCGCAAGTCAAGGCGTTTGTGGAGCATGCCGCGCCTCACTTCGCCGACCGCGACCTGCCCGAAGTCCTTTGGTATCCTCGCGACGAGCCGTGGCACGACCCGCGCAGGGAGGAGGCCCGCGTGCTCTGCGAGGCGATCAAGCGAGTTCCCGGTGTGCGAACCTACACAACCGTACGGCAAGATACGGCCGAATACCTGGCCCCATGGCTGGACGTACGCTGCCACACCGTCTCGCTCAGCGGCGGATTCGATGCCGGCACGCTGCGCGAGGCGGCGGCCGCTGCCGGCAATCTCTTCTGGTGGTACACGAACGCCTGCCGCGAATACCCCGCCGTGATGCGACTGAAGGGCGGGTTCTTCTTCTGGAAGTCGGGGGCGACCGGCCAATACTACTGGGCGTACCAGTATCCAAAGGGCAACCCCTGCGACGACCTCGACGGCGTCGACTGGTGTGCCGCCTATCCCGGCGACGCCGGCCCGATTCCGACCATCCAGTGGGAAGCACTCCGCGAGGGGATCGACGACTTTCGCTACGTGGTTACTCTCCAGCGCTCGATCGACAAGCTGCGCGAAAACACATCGCCCGAGGCAAAGCGGCTCGCCAAGGAGGCGCAGAGCCTTCTCGACGAGTTGCGCGAGAGCATTGTGGCCGATCTGGCCGAGTATGATCGCCGAGAGATCAACTTCCACACCGACAGCATTTGGCCCGTTGAATCCTACGACCGGTGGCGCCGGCGGATTGCCGAGATGATCGTTCGCATATTGCCTTACTGCGCCGGATCGTAGTCGGCTCCCGTTGATGATTCCGTACCTTCCGCTGATGTGGTGAAGGAACGCTGCAGTCACTTCGCATCATCTCACGTGCTATTGGGTACTCCGTCAAAGGATCGAGGCTCAGAACGCTCGCTCGCGGCCTGAGCCTCGATCTTGTATAACAGTGTCGTTGTGTCCGGATGGCACCCGATGACCTCTTGTTCGTGGCAATCCTAGTGGGAGAAAAGGGTCGTGTAGTTGCTTGAGCGCGGTTGCGAAGAAGTGCTCGTCCCCTTGAGCGAGTCGGCTACGCCCCCGAACAGCGCGCCCCAATCCACCGGCTTCTCCTGCGGCGGCGCTGCCTCGTATTGAGGTTGAGACGTGAAGGGTACGCCGGGGATGAAGATTTCCGCCGGTGGAGTCACGGGTAATTCGCCGCCCCACTTCAAGTTGTTGTTTCCATACCCTTGATTCAGCCCGTAGGTCCGATCGGGTCGGGTTGGAACGCCAAGATCGGAATCGGGCCATGCGGGAGGATTGGGCACATCAAAGGGCAGGAGGCTATCTTCGCTGGGAATCTCGAACTCGCCGGCCTGGGCCCTGCGAAAGAAAGTGCGACAGGCAGACTGGACAATATCCTCGGGACCGAATCGACGCCGCATACCCTGCGCAAGATTCCGATCGGCAAGCCGCTCGAGCATGGGCCCATAGCGGTTCCAGAACGTGACAATGGCCTCCTGCTCGCCGGACCGCAAGCCCTGAATCAACGCCTCTAATTCCCCTTCGTCGTCGAACATCCTTCCGCCCCTGTACCCGGAATCGTGGCGACCGCCCCGAAAGCAGGCGTGTAAGACAAATGGCCGTCACCTGCGGACCTATTGTGCTCGCCCTTCAACGCGCAACAAGCCCCCCCGATCTGCGGGGCCGTTTCCTCCAAGTTACGCCGATCGGCAGTGACCGTTGCATCCAGCGCATTTTGCGTGGGGTGATAAGCTGGAGTCGTGAGCTTTCAGCAATTCACCGAACCGATGAAGGGTGCGAAGATGGTGAAGTCGCGCGACGGAGTCAAGGAGCGTTATTGGCGGGATGTTTTACGGCGGCAGGTCGCGAGCGAATTGGGGGTGCGGCAGTTCTGCGTCCAGGAGGGGCTGCCCGAGCATCGGTTCCATTGGTGG
>JAAYAY010000263.1 GCA_012719125.1 Planctomycetaceae bacterium
ACGGCCGAGCAATGTCCGTGGCTCAGCCTGGAGGCGTTGAGCACGGAGCCCACGGTGCTTACGGTGATGTGGCGCAACGAGGAAGAGACGTATTCCAAGGAGCGTGCTCGTGTGCGGCTGGTGCCGGCAACCGAGACCGAGGTGAGCACCGTCTTGACCGTGAGCGGCTGGCGTCAGCAACAGGAGAAGGAAGGCTACCAAGGTCTGTATCCGGACAGTTGGAGCATGTTGACGGGAGACATATTCTGGGGACTGATGCTGGGCCCGTTGCGACTGGTCCGCAACCAACTCGCATTGGACGGTTGCTACCCCGAGGGTGACACGCGGCTGTTTCGTCGGGGCGACGCCCTGGTTGCCCTGCTCGGTCCCGGCCGGTTCGAGGAAGTGTCGGCGGGAGTGCCCGGCGACGGCAGCCGGATCACCGATCTGCCCAACGGCCGGTTCGACCTGGAGTTCCGACATCGATTCCGCAACCATTCAAACTGCTACGTGGCGTTGGTCGGAGCAACCGACCCCGGCGAGGTGAAGATTGATGGGGTGTTGGCAGAACGCGTTACCGACCTGGACACGGTCGAGCAAGGCTGGATGTGGTCGCCGTCCATGCCAGGCGTCGTCATGCGGCTTCACAGTTCCGCCAAGGCTCCTGTCTCTGTCCAGGTCTCAGGGCTCAACACGCATCCGGCGGTTCACCAGACGCGCTGGATGTTTGACGCAGATCCCGAGGGTTGGACTGTGGAGAACGACCTGGCAGCTTTCGAGATCCGCAATGGTGCCCTTGTTTGCGTTCCGACGGGCGGCGACCCTTTCCTGACGGTGAGACTTGCCGGGCTCGACGCGAAGAAATTCGCCCGTGTCCGTATTCGGTACCGAACGCGCCAGAACGGGTCGATGCAGCTTTTCTGGTCTCCGCCGACAGGTTATTCGGCGGAACGGTCAGTGTAGTCATGGACGAAGAATGAAAAGTGGCGCGACTGGGCCACGCTCAACGAGGGCTGTTATCTACTGCGTACCAACGTGACGGACTGGTCGGCTGAAGACCTGTGGCAGGCGTATATCCAGTTGACCGAAGCCGAGGCGGCGTTTCGGATCCACAAGAGCGACAGTTGAAACCAAATGCAGTGAAGACTATTGACCGCCCACCCCGCAAAATCGGGGACAACACGCCAACCATTGGAGAACCAGGGTTAGGCTGCCTGGAGACTCGTGCAATCTAAGGGCCTCTTGCAGCACCCCCCTCTAGGAAAGGGGCCCCGCGTCAAAGCATTTCCGATTTGCTAGAATACCGGCTTTCCGCTCTGTTGCTGCGTGTTCGAACCAATGAGAAGCACTGCTTTACCGACTCTGGCGCTGTTCCTTCTGCTGCTGCCTGGTTGTCTCGAATTCGGACCCAACATTTCGACCACCTCGCCTGCGCCGGAACAGATCGAGAAGTGTCGCTCGATTATGCATCTTCGGGCTGACGCGGAAATCCACCCGTTGGGCCTGGACTACACGAGCGGCCCCGACGACTCGGCCTGTCTGAAGTTCACAACACCGCAGACGGATGTTGCCGCTCTTTTTGACCCCGAATTCGTCGACGTGTCTGGATTCCAGGAGAAATTCGACCTGTTGTTCGATACCTCGGTCGGGCGGAGTTGGTGGGACCCGGAGAGCAAGCCCCTCAGAGGGGCGCAGATATCGTTGCCAAATGCGGAATTCATGAACATCGGAATCCGTGAAGAGGAGCAGGGGCTCGTGGTTTACATCATGTGGACCCAAACCTAGCCCGAGCGTGACCCTACCGTACGGACTGCCAGACCATCTCCAGCACGATGCAAATGAACTCGGTGGCCATTGTCGGAGTCGGACTGATCGGGGGATCGATCGGTTTGGCCGCGCGCCGGGCGGGAATCAAACGCATCGTCGGCATCGGACGCAACCGTGACCGGTTGGAAGAAGCCCTGCGGCTGGACGCGATCACCGATATCCTCTGCCTCTCCGACAATCTGTCCGCCGGTTTGGCGGAGGTCGAGCTGATCGTCGTCTGCACGCCCGTCGGTCTGATCGTCGACCAGATTCGCGAACTGGCCGCGCATGCCCGGCCCGGCACGTTGTTCACCGACGGCGGCAGCACCAAGCGGTCGATTGCCGAGGCGCTCGACGGCCCCTTGGCGAATGACTGCCGTTTCGTGGGGAGCCATCCCCTGGCCGGCAGCGAGAAGACAGGCGTCGACCACGCGCGGGCCGAACTGTTCGAAGGACGGGTGGCGATGATCGCCCCGACCAAGAACTCCCGCGAGGAGGACGTGCAGCGTCTGGCCGGCTTCTGGGAAGCGCTTGGGGCGAGAGTGGTGCAAATCGCACCGGACGAGCACGACCGGGCCATGGCCGCGACGAGCCACATGCCTCACGCAGTGGCGGTCGCCCTGGCCGCCTCGCTGTCCGACGAGTTCAAGGATCTCACCGGGACGGGGTTCGGCGACACTTCCCGGCTGGCCGCGGGCGACCCGGACATGTGGCAACAGATATTCCTGGACAACCGGCAACACGTCGGCAATTCGATTCGCAACTTCGTCGAGGAGTTGCAGCGGCTTGCAGAGCTGATTGAAGATGCCGATGCAACCAAACTCGAAAAGTACCTCACGCGAGCAAAGAAGAAACGCGATGCTTTGGGAAGTTGATATCTACCCCGCTGACGGCCAACCCGACTTGATCGGCCAACAGACCGCCGCCGATGCCGCCGACCTGGGCCTGGCAGAAGACTTGGCGGTGACAGCCGCCCGCGGATATCTCGTGCAGGCCGAATTGAACTCCGAGCAGGTGGGCCGGATTGCCGCTGAACTGCTGGCCGACGCCGTCGTGGAACGAACCGTCGTCGCCCCCGTCGGCGACGTTGCCCTGATCCAGCCCCCCGCCGGAGCAGAGCATCTCGTCTACGTCCTGCCCAAGCCGGGTGTGATGGATCCCGTGGCCATGAGCGCCAAGCAGGCGATCGCCGATTTCGGCATCGAGGCCGACGAAGTCCGCACCTTCAAGAAATACTGGATCGGCAATCTGGACGGAAAGCGGCTCGGAGCCCTGTGTTCCAGGATCCTCGCCAACGACGCCATCGAGCAGGTCATCGTCGGGCCCTTGCCCTTTGACAGGCTGGAGGTCGGTTCGCCCTATGTGTTCCAGCTCGTGACCGTGCCCATCCGCGAGATGGACGACGAAGCCCTCAGCAACCTGAGCGTCAAGGGGCAGCTCTTCCTCTCGCGGGTCGAGATGCAGACGATTCAGGCCCACTTCCGCTCCCTCGATCGCGATCCGACCGACGTGGAGCTCGAGACCATCGCCCAAACCTGGAGCGAGCACTGCAGCCACAAGACGCTGGCGGGGCGGATCCGTTATCAGGACGAACACGGCGAACGTCACTTCAAGAACATGCTCAAGGAGACGATCTTCGCCGCGACCATGAAGATTCGGGCCGATGCCGGCGACAAGGACTGGTGCGTGAGCGTGTTTGCCGACAACGCCGGCGTTGTGCGTTTCGACGACGACTACAACGTCGTCTTCAAGGTCGAAACCCACAACCACCCTTCGGCCCTGGAACCCTACGGCGGCGCCAATACCGGCATCGGCGGCGTGATCCGCGACCCCATGGGCACGGGCATGGGCGCCAAGCCGGTCTGCAATACCGACGTGTTCTGCTTCGCCCCGCCCGATACGCCGGCCGACGAACTGCCCCCCGGCGTGCTTCATCCGCGGCGGGTGATGAAGGGTGTGGTGTCGGGCGTGCGGGATTACGGCAACCGCATGGGCATCCCCACCGTCAGCGGGGCCGTCTATTTCGATCCCCGTTACCTGGGCAACCCCCTGGTCTACTGCGGCAACGTCGGGCTGATCCCCGTTGACCAGTCGTTCAAGCATCCCCAGCCGGGCGATCTGGCGGTCGCCGTCGGCGGGCGGACCGGGCGCGACGGCATCCACGGCGCCACCTTCAGTTCGGCCGAGCTGACCAGCGAGAGCGAAACCCTCTCCGGCGGCGCCGTCCAGATCGGCAACGCCATCACCGAGAAGATGGTCCTCGACGTGCTCATGGTCGCTCGCGACCGGGGACTCTACAACGCCGTCACCGATTGCGGCGCCGGCGGTTTCTCCAGCGCCGTGGGCGAGATGGGCGAGAAGATCGGCGCCGAGGTCAACCTGGAAACGGTTCCCCTCAAGTACGACGGTCTCAGCTACACGGAGATCTGGATCTCTGAGGCCCAGGAACGTATGGTGCTGGCCGTCCCCGAAGACAAGTGGGACGAGCTCAAGGCCCTCTGCGATTCCGAAGGCGTCGAAGCCACGGTGATCGGCCGGTACGTGCCCACCGGGCGGCTCGTCCTCAAATACCACGGCACGCAGGTGGCCGATCTGAGCATGGAGTTCCTCCACGACGGGCGCCCGCCGGTGGTGCGCGACGCCGTCTATGCCCGCAGGCCGGTGCTCAAGCTCTCGCCGTTGGACAAAATCGATTGGGACTACACCGACGAGCTCAAGGACATTCTCGGTTCGCTCAACGTGGCCAGCAAACACTGGGTGATCCGCCAGTACGACCACGAGGTGCAGGGAGGCAGCGCGATCAAGCCGCTGGTGGGTGCCGAGAACGACGGCCCGGGCGACGCCTCCGTGGTCCGGCCGCGGATCGACAGCCGCCGCGGGCTGGTGATTGCGTGCGGCATGAACCCCTGCTACGGCGACCTCGACACCTATTGGATGGCCGCCAGCGCGATCGACGAGGCCGTCCGTAACTGCGTAGCCGTCGGCGCCGATCCGACGAAGATCGCCATCCTCGACAATTTCTGCTGGGGCACGACCGATCGGCCCGAGACGCTGGGTTCGCTCGTCTGCTCGGCCCTCGCCTGCTACGACATGGCCGTCGAGTTGGGAACGCCCTTCATCAGCGGCAAGGACAGCCTCAACAATGAATTCCGCCCCGAGGGCGCCGACGAGGCGATTTCGATTCCGCCCTCGCTGCTGATCAGCGCCATGGGCCAGGTCGAAGACGTGAGCCGTTGCGTGACCATGGACTTGAAGGCGCCCGGCAACCTGCTCTACCAGGTCGGTGCGACCCGAAACGAGATGGGCGGCTCCCATTTCGCCCAGGTCCTGGGGCTTGAAGGGGGCCAGGTTCCGAAGGTCGACGCCCCGCTCGCCAAACAGACCTTTGCCGCGCTGCATAAAGCGATCGATTCGGGGCTGGTGCGGGCCTGCCACGACCTGAGCGAAGGCGGTCTGGCCGTGGCCGCGGCTGAAATGGCCTTCGCCGGAGGCTGGGGCGCCCGCGTGATGCTGGCCCAGGTTCCCCACGAGATCGAAGCCGACGAGGCGGCCAAGCAGCGGCGAGCCGAACTGAGCCTGTCGATGCCCGACGAGCCGCTCCACCCGTTGGCCCTCTACCCGCCGGCCACGTCGATCCTGCTGTTCTCCGAGTCGAACACCCGGTTCCTTTGCGAAGTGACCCAGCAGAATGCCGCAGCCTTCGAGGCGGCCATGAGCGGAGTGCCTTGTGCCATGATCGGCGAAGTGACCGACACGGGCAAACTGGAAATCATCGGCCTTACCCAGCCGATCGCCGACGCCGAGTCGAATGCCGTCGAGATCGGAACACCCGTCGTGGTCGAAGCCGAACTCGGAGAATTGAAAGAGGTCTGGCAGAAGCCGCTGGATTGGTAGCGTGAGGAGACAGACCGTTGGATGCGGCTTTGATGCGATGGGACGCACAACTGTTTTGAGCGTTGGATGCGGCCTTCATGCAATGGAACGCACACCATGGTGGGCCGTGTTCGTTTCTTGGAGATGCGTGCTGTTCTGAAATGGAAGAACTCTTGCTGATCCAAGGTTGATTGCAGGTGGTCCACTTGGCCCACCCTACATTCCTGCTTCCTGAACCCCGACCCTTCCTTCCGGAACCCCGAACCCTGAACCCCGACAACCGACTGCGATGTCCACTCCGAACGTTCTCATACTGCGTGCCCCTGGAACGAACTGCGATCAAGAGACGGCCTATGCCTTCGAGCAGGCGGGCGGCAAGACGGAGATTCTGCACATCAACCGTCTGCTCGAGAATCTTTCGCTCTTCGGCCGGTTCCAGATCCTCTGCATCCCCGGCGGGTTCAGCTACGGCGACGACGTGGGGGCCGGGCGGATCCTGGCCAACCAGATCGCGCACCACCTGGCCGAGCAGCTTACTGAGTTCAAGGCGGCCGGCAAGCTGATCCTGGGAATCTGCAACGGATTTCAGGTGCTACTGAAGTCGGGTATCCTGTTGGAGAACGACGCCCAGGCCGGCCCTGCCGCGACGCTCACCTGGAACGATTCGGGCCGCTTCGAAGACCGCTGGGTGAAACTCGGGGTCGACGGCGCCGCGTCGGTGTTCCTCGCCGGTATCGAGTCGATGTATCTGCCCATCGCCCACGCCGAGGGCAAGTTCGTCGCCCGCGACGATGCCGTTCTGGGCCGGCTCGGTTCTGCCGGGCAACTGGCCCTCCGCTACCGGCCGCTCCACGACGGCGCCGATCAGCCGCTCGACGCGTCCGTGCCGTTCCCCGACAATCCCAACGGCAGCGTTCTGAACGTGGCCGGCGTCTGCGACGCCAGCGGCCGTGTCCTCGGGCTCATGCCCCACCCCGAGCGTCACATCGACCGCACCCAACACCCCCGCTGGACCCGCGGCGAAGGCAGCGAACACGGCGACGGGCTGAAGATGTTCCAGAATGCGGTCAAGTATTCTTCGTAGCGTGGGGAATCAAGCGATGACAGAAACCAGCGCCGACACGTTCTTCGCTCCCGCCGGCCGTGAGGACGAGGAAGCCCTTCGCAGTCTGGCGGCCGGCTTCGACCACAGTCACCTCTTTCGCGCCATCGTCGACGCCGTGCCGAATCCCGTGGCGATTCTCAACGATCTGCGGCAGGTGGTCGTGGCGAACTGCACGCTCCTCACGCTCCTGGAAATCGAGGAGGCCGAGATTCGCGGCAAGCGTCCCGGAGAGATCCTTCGCTGCATCCATGCCGGCGAAGGGCCCGACGGCTGCGGCACCGGCACGCATTGCCGGGTGTGTGGAGCGGTTGCCGCCATTCTCGAGTGCCAGCAGACCAAGACTCAGGCCGACAACGAATGCCGCCTGACCGCACAGACTTCCGCCGGTTCCAAGGCCTTGGACCTGCGGGTGACCGTTTCTCCGCTGTGCCTCGATTCCCGCGAGTTCACGCTCATCGTGCTCGAGGACATCGCCAAGGAGAAGCGGCTCGACGTGCTCACGCGGACCTTCTTCCACGACGTGCTGAACACGGCCGGCGGTATCCGCGGGTTCGCGCAACTGCTCGAAGAGGACTTGCCGCCGAACACCAGCGAACGCGACGAGGCGCGGCAGCTCGGCTCACTGGCCGATAAGCTGATCGACGAGATCGAGTGCCAGCGGGACCTGACCCGTGCGGAGAACGGCCAGCTCGTGGTGACCCCCAAGCCCGTTCGGGCCGCCGAATTGCTGGCCGAGCTGCGTACGCTCTACTCGGCCCACGAAGTCGCTGCAGGGCGCAAGATCGTGCTCGATCCCTCCTGGGACGGCAGTCTCCTGATCGATCCCAGGTTGCTCGTCCGCGTCCTCGGCAACATGATCAAGAACGCCGTGGAGGCGACGCCGCGGGGTGGGCAGGTCGTGCTGTGTTGCGAGGACATGGGACGCCAGGTTGCGTTTCGCGTGAGCAATCCCACGGTCATGCCCGAGCAGGTCCGCCTTCAGATCTTCCAACGTTCCTTCAGCACGAAGGGCGAGCCGGGGCGGGGCATCGGCACCTACAGCATCAAGCTGTTCGGCGAAACCTATCTCGGCGGCCAAGTCTCCTTTTCCAGCCAGGAGCCCGAAGGCACGACCTTCACCCTCGTCGTGCCGAAGGTGCGGCTGGATTCGCTGGGAAGGGGCGCCTGAGCTGTAAGTGACTATTTTCTATAGGGTTGCTGTAACGAGGCGGACGGCGTGTACCGATACTGATATCTAGTGAAAGCGTCAGGGTGTTGTAACAGGCAGGCTGTGCCCTTCGTCTGCGCACACCAGTCACCCGAGAGAGGGGGGGCTAGCGTGGGCTATAGCCGCCCCTCAGAAACGACGTTCTACAATTCCGGAATTCGTGATACCCTTCTGATGAGACCGCCGAAGAAGCGTCCCCGTTCGGCCGTCATCGCCGACATGAGCGTGAATTTCCTCGAACGCCAGGTGCTGCGTCGCGGGCACCGCCTGCTACGCATTCCAGTCAACAACCGACTGACGCCGACGGCCATTGACCGATTCCGCTCCGCATTGTTGGCGTCCATACCCAAAAACACTAACGACGAGTAGATCACGATGGCCTCGAAGACCACCAATCGATTGCTCCGTGGATTGCTCCTCTCTCTTGGCTTCAAGAAACAGGCAGTAGTTGACAACAACTACCGTGTGTTTCGGCATGCGGAATCCGACTGCGTTGCGATTCTGCCGGATAATCGCGACGATCATCCCGCTCGGCAGGCCGATATCGCCGGCCTCCGTGACTATCTGCATCAGACAGGACATCTGAGCGAAGAGGAATTCGACACTTATCTCCGTGACGGCATCCTCCCTGCCGCCTGAGATCAAGTTGGACAGAGCGCTAGTTCAATTGACTGCCTCAATCGAAATCACTTCCCCCGGTGTGGCAGCAAAAACAGGCGGTACTCCCACCGCCTGCAACGACACGTCTTCCATAACGCCTTCGCCGGCTCTTTCCATGGTAATCGACCAGATCTCCAGCCGATCCGCGTTGTCGCGCTCGAGCACGAACACGTGCGGAGCGGCGATGTTGTCCTGCTCGGCCGCGATATGGCCTGCTGCATCGCGAATCGTGGCCTTGACGGTCTCGGCCGTGCCGGCGCCGCCAACCACCAAGGCAAAGCGTGACACGCCCGACGGCACGGCGAAGTAGAGCGTCCCGATCGGCCGGATGAAGTTGGCGCCCAGGGCCTCGGCCAGAATGGCGATCGGCGCGGTGCAACTCACCGGTCGCAGCGTCTCTCCGTTGTCGCCCTGCCAATCGAGCCGGCAGGGGCCGTTCTCCTGCGGCGCGAAGGTGTAGACAATCTGCTTCTCGTCGACCTTGGGCTTGACCTTCACGGTATCGCCGCTGGGGAACGTGACGCTGAGCACACCCGGCTTCGGAACATGGCGCCCGACCGGTTCCATCTTGACAACCAGTTCGACGGGCTGGCCCGCGGTGCCCCAGGCGAGCAACGCGGCCGCCCGGCGCAAGCGAAACGTCGCAGCGCCCTTCACGGGCGATGCGTCGGCCGCAACCGGCTTGGCCTTGTGCCAGTCGAACTTCAGCCGCGGGATCCGGGCCACGAGTCCTTGCGCCGGGAACCACTTTTCGAGTTGTACCGCATCGAGGGTATAGCTCTTTTTCCCGACCGGCGACTCGACGGCTAGCGAGCCTGACACGTTCCGCAGGCCTGTCATCGGCGATGCCGACAGGGCGATCGGCTGCCGATCCAGGCAGTCGCGAACCAGGCAATCGGCGATCTCGATGTTCCCGGCGTCGAGATCCAGTTGCCGCGGGGCTTCGATCGTGATCGGTGCGATCTTGGAGTCCGGTTCGTCGCGGCGGGTGATTTCGCAGCGCTCGAACCGCACCTTGCACCCGTCGGCCTCGTTGCCGCGGATGTAAACGCCGGCGCCCTGATCGGCCTCGAATCGGCAGTCAACGAACTCGATCGACCCGCGGACCGTCCGCCGGCCGGTGCGGTTGGCGATACCGACATAGGCCGACATCCGCTCGCAGCCCTTCGACGAGCAGTTCTCGAAGCGAATCGAGACGGGGGGCGATTCCTCGTGCATCTGCCCGAGATAGAAATGGTAGGCGTGGCCCGCGTTGTTCTCGCTGCGGCAGTTCCGCAGCACGCAATTCACCAGCCGTTCCTCGGGATGGTTCGGTTCGAAGTCGATCCCGGCCTGGGGGGCCGTGCCGCGGGTGTCGCTGAACACGCAGTTCTCCAGCAGCAGGTTCTCCGCCGTGATGACGCTCACCCCCTGACGGTTGTTGCCGTCGCAAACGACGTTGCGAATGGTGATGTTGCGATTCGTGGCCCTGTCGGAGCCGGTGCCTAGATAGATGCCGTCGCCGCCGCTGTCGGCCAGCGTGAGCCCTTCCACGGTCAGGTTCTCGCATCCGCGGAGCGTGAGTGTGTGGCGCCACTCCGCCGGTTCGTAAGGTGGTTTGTGATAATCGGCCTTGTGCATGCGGAAGGTTGCCCCTTCCCCTCGCAACACGAGGTTCTTGCAGCCGCTGGCCACAAACAGGCTATCGCTCTTCCCCAGAAACGCACCCCGTTTGGCCTCGACCACCACGCCCCGCTCGAAGACGAGTTCCTTGTCGCTCGGCAGCCGGATCGATGTGACGATCCACGGCCCGTCCATCCGGTCGACGACAACGCGTTTCGCCCGGCAGTCCAAAGCGGCCTGGAGTGCCTTGGTGGCATCTTCAGCGTTGAATCCCCACCAGGAGGCACGGGCGGCTTCGACGCGTCCTGCCTCGGCGTCGGCGATTGCCTGTTCGTTCCTTGGCAACGCCTCCGCAGAAAACGTCGCCTGAGGCAGCGATGCCAAGACAAGCCAGGACAGGAGCAGGAAACGTGTCGTGGGGTGCAGATTCAGAATGAGGCGTGGCATGGCGGCTGACTCGATTGAAAAACGGCAGGATTCGTTCTGACGCACCGGGCCCGAACCCGGCGCGTCGCCTTCGGAGTGCCTCTATACCCTAACAGAGCGGGGCATGCCCTGGCAACCGGTTCTCTCCCCTCTTGCCTCCCGCGACCTCCTTGCGAATGATTGCCTGTCCGGCGGCCGTGGAGCAGAGCCGACCGGGTCGCCGTCCTGCGACTCGCCTGCCGCAATCACCGCAATCCCGAGACCAAACTCCGGTTGTTTCGCTTGCCGAGGAGACAGAACCCATGATCCGTATGCGCCGCACGTTACTCGTATTGGCCCTGCTTCTATCGGTTGCCTTCACGGCCCATGCCGCCACGGCCAAGCTCGGCGAAAAGGCACCCGACTGGTCGGGTATCATCGGCATCGACGACGCCAAACACGGCCTGGCCGACTACAAGAAGGCCAAGGCGGTGGTCGTCGTCTTCACCTGCAACCACTGTCCCGTCGCCAAGGCCTACGAAGATCGGCTCGTGGCACTGCAGAAAGACTATAAGAAGAAGGGTGTCCAACTCATTGCTGTCAACGTCAACAACCTGCCGGCCGACACGCTCGAACCGATGAAGGAACGAGCCAAGGAGAAGAAGTTCAACTTCCCCTATCTGTACGATTCCAGCCAGCAGATCGGCCTCGACTACGGCGCCACCAAGACCCCCGAGGTCTTCCTGCTCGACAAGGAGCGCAAGCTCGTCTATCACGGCGCGATCGACGACAGTATGGACGCCGAGAAGGCAGAAACTCATCACCTCCGCGACGCCCTCGATGCAGTGCTTGCCGGCAAGGAACCCCCGAAGGCGGAAGTCGCCGCCTTCGGCTGTGGAATCAAGTACGACAAGAAGTAGTCTGCATGAGCAACCGCCGATTCCCATTTCCCGTTCTTGCCGCACTGCCCCTATTGCTGGCCGGGTGTACGGAAACGAAAGCGCCGGTTCCGGCAGTATCCGATTCGGAGGCCCCTTCTGCGGCCACAACTCTTCCCGAGGAGCCAGAGACTGCACCTCGGGCCACGGCCCCGGTCGCCCCTGTACTGCAGGTAATTGACGAGAAACAGTACGCGGAGATCCTCGATAAGCACCGCGGCAAGGTCGTGCTGGTTGACTTCTGGGCCACCTGGTGCATGGAGTGCCTGGAGTTGATGCCCCACACGGTCGAGCTTCGCGAGAAGCTGGGGGAGCAGGGCCTTGAGGTGATGTTGATCAGCCTCGATTCGCCGCAAGACCGCCGCGAGACCGTCGAGAAGCTGCTTGCCAAAAACGGTGTGACCTTCGACAGTTACATCAGCCGTTACGGCAGCGATCCCAAATCGGCGGAAGTGTTTGCGATCGAGTCGGCGGCCCTCCCAAACGTCAAGCTGTACGACCGCACGGGCAGCGTCCGCAAGGTCTTCTCGGCGGGGCGAATGCCGCCGGAACCGTTCGACGCGGAGGACGTCGAGAAGGCGGTTCACGAGTTGCTCGCCGAGGAGTGAGGCAGGCCGACCGGCGAGTCCGTTGCCCTCGCCAGGTGCGATTCTGTTCCAAATGTCCACGGCTTCTTCCCAATATTCTCCGCCCGCAAGCGAATAGCGGGCGTCGGGACCGTCGGCCAACTCGCGCCATCACTCGGGTCCGCCGACCCGCTCCCACGGTTTGCCACCCTTCCGACAGCCCGCCAATGAGGGGGCGCGGAGGAGAATCCCGCCGGACGGGGGCGAAAATCCTTGCCTTAACGGGCCGATTCGAGTTCAACTAAGGGGTACCGGTGGTTTCGGTTGGGAATACGTAGCTTGACTCTCCAGAGTCGAGCACCTGAATCGCCAAAAGGCTCGGCTCTGGAGAGCCAAGCTACGGAATAAGAATCTCGGAGGAACTGCAATGCGACGACTCTGTCTTCTACTCGTCTTAGCCCTGCCTTTTGCTCAACCCCCGCTTGCACGTGCCGCGGAAGAGGAGGCCGGAACAATTGCCGTCTTCCCGCTCGATCGCCCGGTAACGGAGGCCCCGACCGGCGAGGACATTCTGCTCGGCTCGGTGGGCAGCGAAACATTCCACGACCTCGTCACCCGCATGAAGAAGGCGGCCAAGGACGACCAGGTCAAAGCAGTCGTTCTCTTGCCGGGGGCGGCGACGTTGGGCTACGCCCAGATCGAGGAGATGCGCGGCGTAATCGCCGGCATCCGGAAAGCTGGCAAGAAGGTTCACGTTCATGCCGATTCGATAATGATGCGCGACTACGTGCTGGCCTGCGGCGCCGACTCGATCAGCGTCGTGCCCGAGGGCATCCTCGTCGTCTACGGCATCCGCGGCGAGGCGCCCTACGTTCGCGGCCTGCTCGATTGGATCGGCGTCACCCCCGACTTCATGACCTGCGGCGACTACAAAAGTGCGGCGGAGATGTTCATGCGGAGCGGGCCGAGCAAACAGGCCGAGGAGATGAACAACTGGCTGCTCGACAGCCTGTTCGACACGTGCGTTCGCCTGATCGCCGAAGGTCGCGGCGTCGCACCTGAAAAGGCTCGCGAGTGGGTCGACGCCGGGTTGTACACGGCCGCCAGGGCCAAGGAGGCCGGCATCATCGACGCCGTGCAATTCCGCCAGGACCTCGTCAAGAGTCTCAAGACCGAATTCGGCGAGAAGGTCAAGTTCGATCGCAAGTACGGCAAGAAGAAACGCGACGAGATCGACCTGTCGTCGCCCCTCGGCGTGTTCAAGCTTTGGGCCGAGATCCTGCAGGGACCGTCGAAGAAGAAATCGACCAAGACCGCCGTGGCCATCGTCTATGTAGAAGGCCCGATCATGCCGGGCAAGCCGGAACCAAGCCCCTTCGGCTCCGACGGGGTCGCCTACAGCGAACCGATTCGCAAGGCCCTCGATGAGGCGGCCGACGACGACTCGATCAAGGCCGTCGTGCTTCGCGTCGATTCGCCCGGCGGTTCCGCCACGGCCAGTGAGATCATCCTCGACGCCACGCGCCGGGTGAAGGACAAGAAGCCGCTGATCGTCTCCATGGGCAACGTGGCCGGCAGCGGCGGCTACTACGTCGCCTGCGGTTCCGACACGATCTTCGCCGACGCCAATACGATCACTGCCTCGATCGGCGTGGTCAGCGGCAAGTTCGCCACCACCGACATGTGGAACAAGATCGGCATCACCTGGCACACCTACGATCGCGGCGCCAATTCGGGCCTGTTCAGCTCCCGCAAGGTGTTCTCCGACGCCGAGCGCAAGCAGATGCGGGCGCTGATGGACGAGATCTACGGCGACTTCAAAGGTCACGTGGTGGCCATCCGCGGCGAACGCCTCAAGAAGCAGATCGACCAGATCGCCGGCGGCCGCGTGTTCACCGGCCGGCAGGCCCTTGACCTGGGCCTGGTCGACAAAATCGGCGGCCTCGACGACGCCATCGCCCACGTGGCCAAGCAGGCGAAGATCGAGGATTACGAGATCCGCGTGTTGCCCAAACCCAAGACCTTCATCGACCTGCTGCTGGCCGACCTGGGTGGGGACGAAGACGACGAGACGGGCACCCTGTCGCTCTCGTCGGCCTGGGGCCCGCGAACCACGTCGCTGTTCCATGCCGCCATGCCCTACCTCGAAGGCCTCGACCCCGAGCGAGTCCGGGCCATCGAAGCCGCCTTCCAGCGGCTCAGCATGATCGAGAAGGAAGGCGTGATCCTGGCCATGCCGCCGATTGAGATTTGTGATTGATGCGGTATATCAACCTGTAATGCTTCAAGTCGGTGGGTAAGGAAACCGTATGAGAAAACTTCAACCTTTCACGAATCTCGGCTATTCTGACGCTTGCAGCGCTTACGAGATTCGGAGCGTGTCTTGAACGACGAACAACACTCGTTTGGTCTTCTAACATGGCTGACGAACAATCCATAGTCAGAAAGACAGAATCGGCCCTGGACGATCTTGTTGATCTCTGGAAGAGACGCAAGTTTGTCTGCCTCGCCGTGCTTGGCGTCCTCGTTCTTCCGTTAGCAGGCAATTTCTATCAATGGCGTGCTAATCTCAGTCTCGAAGACAAGAACACGGGTCTCGAGAACGAGAATGGCGACCTCAAACAAGAGAGAGACAAGGCAGAATTGCAGCTCGCACCGTTTCTTGCCGCTGCCAATCGTCGTTTTCCAGACACTCCAGTCGACAAGCGACTCGACGTGTTGCTTGAGAAACTTGACCTTGCGATAGATGATGTCCAAATCGCGGCGCGAAAGGTCTCGCCAGAACGCAGCATTCCCCCTCAACTTCGTCAGTCCCTCGTAGCCAACCTAAAGTCCATTCCTCGACTAGATGTTGCAATCGACTGTAATCTCGGCGATACAGAGGGTTTCTCGCTCGCTTCGCAACTGAAATCCATCTTCGAGAACGTTGGCTGGAAGGTGGACGGAGTGAACCAAGTAGTATTTAACATGCCAGTGAGAGACATTCGGCTCGTTTTTGCGGATGAGCCCTCGGTTGATCTGCAGAAAGCCATTGCCCCGCTGCTCGACAGTCTAGGTTACCCGCGGTGCGCGGAGATCGACAAGCAATTGGCCAAAGACTCGCTCAAGATCATCGTAGGCTCAAAGTAGGGCCAGTTGGGCGTCAACCTATGTGAGACAGCATCCTGCTGATTCCGTCAGGGGAAACGAGGCGAACGTTGAACGGTCGACCCAGCAGTATGAACCGTTGATTGGCAATCACGTCATGGATAGAATTGAGAATGGTGATTCAGCACATCATCTGGCCGGAAGATCGCGTTGATCACATTGCGCGACACGCGGTGACACCCGGAGAATTCGAGGAGGTGTGCTTTGGACATTCGCTCGTTCAGCGAGCACGATCAGAAGGTGAGAACCCCGTTTACTACGTCCTCGGCCAAACCGACGCAGGACGGCACTTGTTTTGTGTGGTAATCCGATTTCCTGACGGTAATGGCTTCCCGGTAACGGCGCGGCCTATGACCGATAATGAAAGACGCCGATACAGGCAATGGAAGAACCGATGACTACAGACAAGATCCCGCAGACGGATTCCATCCGTGAACTGGCCCAGTTCTGGGACACTCACGACCTCACGGATTTCGAAGACCAGCTTGAAGAAGTCACCGAACCAGCGTTCGAACGCGAGGCGGTCGTCGAAGTCCGTTTGACGACCAGAGACGCCGAGGCGGTCGAGGATATTGCCCGAACACAGGGCGTCAACCCGGCCGACTTGATCCGCAGTTGGGTTGCGGAAAAGGTGCAGACGTTGTCATAGCGCAGACTCGAATACTGCGCAATGGATTCGCGCGCGGGAATGACGGCACTTGGCGAACGGTTGAGAGTCGCACTCGGCAAGTGCAACCCACTTTTCATTCCGCCGCCATCTCCAACGTCACCCGGTTGAAGAACTCGAAGCACTCGGCCGATTCCGGCATGTTGTCGAGGAAGTCGTAGGAGTATTCCAGGCCGATCGTGGTCGGCTTGATGCCGAGGCGGTGGAGTTCTTCCAGCATCTTGCGGAACTCGGCCTTGCCGGTGCCCCAGGGAACGTCGTGCCCCTCGGGCGACAGCACGTCCAGGTCGTGGGGCTGGATGGTGATCAACCGGTCGCCCAGCGTGCGGATCCCCTTGATCGGATCGACCCCAGCGCGGATCCAGTAGCCCGTGTCGGGGCAGGCCCCGATTCGCTTGCTCCGGTTCTTGCAGACTTCGAGGACGTTCTCCGGCTTCCAATAGACGGGCGATTGCTCCGGGCCGTGGTTGTGGATGCCGAGGTTGATCTTGTACTCGTCGCAGAAGCGTTCGATCACGTCGAGCGATTCGGCCGGCGGCTCCGAGATGAAGGTCTCGATTCCCATTTTCCGGCCGAACTCGAACACCTTGCGGCAGCCCGCCTCGTCGCCGGGAATCTGGGCGTAGAAGCAGGCCGGCATCCGCACGCCGGCCGCGTCCATCTTCAGACGAATCTGCTGGAGTTCCTCGTCCGTCAGATTCGCGTCGAAGTTCTTGGGGATACGCCCAGAAGAAGGCGAAGTTCGTTGTCGGGTGCCCGTCGGTCTGCCGATGGTAGCAGAGTTTACTGAGGAGTGTAGAAGAATTTACTTCCGTGTTGCAGGGCATGGAATGGCCCCTGACCCGGTATCCGGGTCAGGGGCGTCTTCGTTTACAACTCGATCGCGTCAATTTCCGCGACGAACCGCGAGGCGTCGCCGCTCAGGTACGAGGCGACCACGTTGAACACCGCGTCACTGAAGCCGCCGATGTTCAAAATGTCG
>JAAYAY010000264.1 GCA_012719125.1 Planctomycetaceae bacterium
ACGCTTGAGCCTCTCCACCCCCGCACAACTTCTCAGCCGCCGCCTCCCAAGGCCCCCTAACTGACCGCCTCCGCCACGCACCCGTTGCAAACGACACAGGGTAGCGGAAAATAAGGTTAAACGATTCTGTCGCAAAGGTCTCTGTTCCTTGCACCACTCCGAAGTGGCGCTGTCCAGCTACGTTTCAGCCGGATGAACCGCAAATCACTCGCCCTGCAACCCGCCCGGAATCCGCGAGGCCAATGACAACCCCGTCCCCTGACCGCCGGACCGCGATCCCGACGGTCCCTCGATCGCTTTCATGGCGATGTCCTGGATCTGGCCGTAGGAGTGCTCGAGTTGCCCGGACAGCTTGGCGATCTGCTCCGCCTGCTTCTCGATGGTCTGTTCCATCGACTCGATCCGGGAACTCAACACGTTGCGTTCCCCCGCAGATTCCTTCTGCAGCAGGTCAATCGCGTGCTTCCGTTCCGCTTCCAGGCGCGCGGTGGTCTCCTTGACCGCCCGCGCGACCGCCTGATCCAACTCGCCCGGAAACTTCTCGGCCCGCGTCCTGAGCGACTGCAATTCCGCCTCGGCGGCCGCCAGGGCCTGCTCGCGATCGGCCAGCACCTTCTCCAACTGCTCCTTCTTAAGTTGAATTTCGCGATCCAGCCTCTCCAATTCGTGCCGGCGCTGCTCCTCGGCCACTTGCCGTTCGCGGTCGAACTGATACTTCCACTCCTCCTGCTCGCGCTGCCGCCGTTTCTTGTCCGTCTCTTCCTGCTCCTTGACCGACGCAAGGTACTCCGCCCTCTCCTTCTTCCAATCATCGCGCTGAGTCTTCACTTCATAGTCGAAGGCCTCGCGATGGGTGGCAATCTCATTTTCGAGCGTCTCGCGCTCGGCACTCATCTCCGCATCGAACTGTTCCTTCTCCTGCCTGTGCGCTTCGAGCAGTGCCGCCAGGCTGGCGGCCGACTTCTCGATGTCGTAGATCTCTCGCAACTCGGCCTCCGCGGCCTCGACCGCCGACTTCACCTGGGCGTACTTGGCCGTCTCCTGCTCCAGGCGATCCGCCAGGTCGTTCAGCGTCCTCCCAATCTCCGTCTTCAACGTCGCTATCTGATTGGCGATTCCTATCGAGCTCGAAGCGTCGGCCACCTCGACCGCCTTCGCCCGCTTCCGCTGGGCAACCGTTTCCTCCGGCTTCATCTCCGTGTCTTGCTTCCGCTCCAGTTCCTTCAAGAGACGATTGTAGGCCTGCAGCATCTCCTTCTTCGTGCTGGCCATGCTCACGGCGGGGGTCTCGGGGGTATCGCTCATGGTGCTCTCCTTGAATCGGTCTTATCCAGTAGCAGCCGTCCAACCTGGTGATTTTAGCGTAGCGGACATGCAGTTGCCATGGGCGATCCCCGATGACCAGGAGAACTGCAAAGTAGCAGGCACGCTCCGCCGTGCCGTCCGCAGAACTGCCGGAAACCCCGATTTTCCGCCAGCGGCGCTCGGAGAGTCTTATTGCCACAAGAGGACTCTGCAGTTCTCCTGATCCTGCGCGCACACTTCTTGCTCCTTCCCCAGTTCATCGGTAGAATGACATGCGAGCCACCCATCTGGGGTGACGACCTGCGTTCTGTAGCAGTTTGCCAAGGAACTGCGTAATGTCGACCCGCACCTGCACTATCACCACGGCCGAACAGCTTCTCAACGCCCCTTCCGATCTGGGGCGATGCGAACTCGTGCGCGGAGAATTGGTCATGATGAGCCCCGCGAAAGGTCGGCACGGTGTCGTTGTCGTGAATATCGTGCATGCACTTCACAGTTTCCTGAAAGCCAGCCGCCTTGGGCAAGTGTTTGACAGTTCAACGGGTTTCCTGCTGTCGCGCGATCCGGATACCGTTCGTTCGCCGGACATTTCGTTCCTGAATGCCGAGCGGCTCAAAGGGCAAGACCTCGACGCCTTCCTGGAAGGTGCCCCCGATCTGGCCGTCGAGGTGCTTTCACCTAGTAACACGGCGGCCGAAATGCGCGACAAGATGAACGAGTATTTCAATGCCGGGTGTCGCGTCGTGTGGATTGTTGACCCCCAGCACCGTAGTGTCGTTGTCCATCGTCCCAATGCGGGCCCCGCCATTCTCGCTGAAGGCGACACGCTCACCGAGGAAGAACTCCTCCCCGGTTTCTCACTTGTCGTCAAAGAGATCTTCCCGCCGGCGTGAGCCCCCATGCCCGTCATCCGCCTGGACGACAAACGCGAAATCGAACAGTTTCTCAGGCAGGACACCTTCCTCCACATCTACAGCCTCGGCGATCTCGACGACTTCTTCTGGCCCTACACGACTTTCTACGGCCTGGAAGGAAGCGGTTCGCTCGAAGCCGTCATCCTTCTCTACTCCAGTCAAGGACTTTCCACACTGCTTGCCCTTTCCAACAGCGGCGATGCGACCGCAGAGTTACTCCGGTCAATCGATCTCGAACTGCCCTCGCAGTTCTATGCCCATCTGAGTCCGGGGCTGGAACACGTTCTCGGTAACACCCACGACCTTGTCCCGCATGGGCTGCACTACAAGATGGCCCTTCGGGATCGAGGAGGCTCCACGATATCGACTGTTCGGGAGTCGTGTCTCTGGGCTCAGGCGACTTGCCCGATATCCAGGCGTTCTATCAAGACAGCTACCCGGGCAACTGGTTTGATCCGCGAATGCTGGAAACCGGGCAGTATTTCGGGCTTCTTACGGACGACCGCCTGGTTTCCGTAGGCGGGATTCATGTATATTCACCCCAGTACCGCGTGGCCGCCCTCGGCAATATCGCCACCCATCCGGCCTATCGCGGGCGCGGATGCGGCAAGGCCGTGACGGCCAGGATCTGCCAGTCCTTGTCCCAGACGGTTGACGAAATCGGCCTCAACGTAAAGGCCGACAACCGCCCTGCCCTTGCGTGTTACCAGCGGTTGGGGTTTGATGTCGTGGCAGAGTATGGGGAGTTCGCGGTCAGTAGGAAATGACGGCTATAGGAATCCTCGATTTACCCCGCGATCGGCTTCCCGCGAATTCCTCCTGGAATCGCGCAAGGCGATTTGGCAACGGGAGCGCTCTTGCCCATTTTCTTTTCCACCATTTTCCTTTCTTCTCAGTCGTATACGTTCCGTAACTTGCCCACAGCACCGCCGGAGACTAAAACAAGGAAGATCCGATACTCCTCGCCGTAGTGTACCCAACCGGAGGAACAGGAACTATGACGTCCGCGCCCAATCGTTTCACTGCGACCTGTCTCCCACGCATTGTCTTCACGTGGCTGATTCTGACCGCTTTCGCAGCCGCACTCCCCGCCTTTGCCGCCGCACCCTACGAAGTTGCCGTTCAGAAGGACGTCATGGTCCCCATGCGCGATGGCGTCCGCCTCGCCACCGACGTCTACTTGCCGGCCCGCGACGGTAAGCCGATTGACGAGCGTCTGCCCACGATCCTCGAACGCCGGCCCTACAACAAGGACGGCTGCGGCAGTTCGGGAAAGTACTACGCCTCCCACGGCTACGCCTTCGTCGCCCAGGACACCCGCGGGCGCTACAAGTCCGAAGGCGTCTGGCACATGCTCACCGACGACGGTCCCGACGGCGCCGATGCGGCCGCCTGGATCGCCGCTCAGCCCTGGTCCGACGGCAAGATCGGCATGATTGGAACCTCCTACGTGGGCGGTACCCAGCACGCCATGGCCATGGAAAAGGTCCCTCAACTCGTCACCGTCATCCCCGTCGACGCCATGTCGAACCTGGGCTACGCCAGCATGCGAAACGGCGGTGCCTTCGAACTCCGCTTCTGGAACTGGATCATGTTCACCTCGCCCAAGGGGAGCCGCGCGTCCCGCGATCCCGGCACCCAGGCCGTGCTCCAGGAAATGTCCGACACCCGCCGGCTCTACCTGCAAAACCTGCCCCTGCGCCGCGGCACCACCCCGCTCAAATTGGCCCCCGAATGCGAAGACTGGCTCGTCGAGGCCATGAAGCATGGGGCCAACGACGAGTTCTGGGAGCAGAACAACATCATCGATTATCCCCAGCGCTACAAAGACATCCCCGTCTATCTCGTCGGCGGCTGGTACGATTCCTGGGGCAGCAATACGACCGCCAACTTCATGACCCTCACCAAAACGATCAAGGGGCCCGTCTACCTGATCATGGGCCCCTGGATCCACGGCGCCCAGAACCAGTCGGTCCACGGCCAACTCGACTTCGGCGACGAGGCCGCCATTAAGGACCATCTCGGCTGGCGGCGCGAGTGGTACGATCACTGGCTCAAGGGCATCGAGAACAAGGTCGGACGCGAGGCCCCCTTCGCCACGCCCGTGCGGATCTTCGTCATGGGCACCGGCGACGGCCGCAAGACCGAGGCCGGCAAACTCTACCACGGCGGCTACTGGCGCGACGAACACGAGTGGCCCCTCGCCAGAACCCGGTACACCGAGTTCTACCTGCAACCGGAAGGCGGACTCTCCACGAAGAAGTCCGAGATCAGAAACGCGTCCACCGACTTCGTCTTCGATCCCGACAATCCCGTTCCAAACATCGGCGGCAACATCTCCTCCGGCAACGACATCATGGTCCCGGGCGCCTGGGACCAGAAGGGCGGCCAGCACATCTGGAACTTCACCGACCCGATCCCCCTCTCCGCCCGGAATGACGTGGTCGTCTTCCAGTCCGAACCGCTCCCGCACGACATCGAAGTGACGGGCGAGATCGCCGTCAAGCTCTGGGCCTCGTCTTCGGCCGTCGATACCGACTTCACCGCCAAGCTGCTCGACGTCTACCCGCCCTGCCCCGACTTCCCCGGCGGATTCGATCTGAACATCGGCGACGGTATCCTCCGCGCCCGTTTCCGCGATTCGATTAAGGAAGAGAAGCTGATGGAGCCGGGCAAGCCCTACCAGATGACGATCAAGCTCTACCCCACGTCGAACGTGTTCAAACGCGGGCACCGCATCCGCGTCGACATCTCCAGCAGCAACTTCCCCCGCTTCGACGTCAACCCCAACACGGGCGAACCGCTCAACGACAACCGCCGCAAGGTTGTCGCCACCAACACCATCCACCACGACGCCGACCACCCCTCCCACATCCTCCTGCCGGTGATTCCCAAGAATTAACGAATCCACAAGTGTCGTTGTTCGCTCCGCGAACAAACGCCTTCCCATTTCAGTTTTTGAATTTGTTTGAGATTTCGGATTTCGCTTCTCGGATTTCCTTTTCCGCGATTTGTCGCGGCCGGAGGCCTCGCTACGGGGGATTTCATAATGAACGGGCCGGTGGGAATCGTGCTCCGAGGCACGCTCGGAGCGATCGGCGGGGGAGTTCTCGGATACTTCGTATTCACCTGGCTGGCAAGCCAGGGCTTCTATGCTCTCGCCGTCCCCGGCGCGCTCCTCGGCCTGGGATGTGCGGTCCTGATGCAGAAGAACTCCAACCTGGCCGGCATTCTCTGCGGCCTGGCCGCAGTGCCGTTGAGCATCCTCTGCGAATGGCGGGCTTTTCCGTTCATCGCCGATCGGAGTCTGGGCTTCTTCGTCACCCACCTCCAAGATCTTCGATCTATGACCTGGATCATGCTCATCCTCGGCGCCGCCTTCGCCTACTGGCTCGGCAAGGGACGGGACGTGTACAACACGCGATCGATCAGAGCCACCCGCCCCGGATAGACGGTCGCATCATACGTGCCCTGCGGAACGTCCCTCAGAGCTTCGCGAATCGCGTCCCACTGACCCGATGCAAACACGTACACATCATGCTCGCCGCCAGCTTGGTCGACCAGGCGAACGACGGCGTGGTGCTCGCGTGAGTGCTCATCCAACCAGGCGAGAACATCCTCCGCGAACTCCTCGCCGCCCACCTCGGCTGCACGGGCGACTAGGCGATCGGCTGCGGGCAGGGGAGGCGGTGACGCCACACAGTCTCCTTTCGGTAGCGGGTCAGTTTGAACCGTTCTTGCTGTAGTGACTCGCGGAAAACGGCTGTTTCCGCTTGACTAGACCCCTCACAAATACTAGGATAACAATGTGCACTCGCCCAAACCTTGAAAACCCTCATCAGAATCGGGAAAAAAGCCGTTCTAGTTAAGTAGAGGGGATTGCTTTGCTCGCGGGCGACGTATATACGTAGGATTTGCCTTGAAGCCAGAAGTGACATCTGGTTTGGTGAGCCGGGGCAATTATGCTGCACATGCGCGACAGTTTTGGTTACGAAAGCGAATTCGCACCCCACCGCTATCGGGCGGTTTTTTAATGCGCGCGCAAGCAGGACAGAAAAGTGAAAAGGCCACGCAACCAGGGGCAGATAACGTGGCCTGTTAATAGGAGAGGACCTAATGGCTATGAGTGAATTCGAGCAGACCATCGAGCGATCAACCGGTCAGAGCATTGACCATGCGCGCAGGACAACCTTATCTGATCTGCGTATGGAATCTGAAACCAAGAAGGGGACGCCCACGGTTTACGTGAGCATGTACCCGATTGCGGGTCGTGGTTGCGTTATGCGAGATCGTCTCGTCAGCCATGCAGATGCCGAGGCAGCTTGTGACGACGCCATCAGAAGACTTGAGTAACGGGACGCCTCTGACTTTCAACCAGCTCACCAAAATCTATTACGACCGCTACAAGCCACTCTACAGCCAAGTCCAAACATTCAATGAGATGCCCGTCGAGCTGATCTTTGAGGTCGCTGCGGCGTGGGATCACGTGACACGACATTGGATGTATGGCGAAAGCGAAGCGTCTTGCGTAGACAAAGCAAGCAGACACGTAAAACGCGCCATTTTTGACGCCTTTAAGTTAATCCTAAAGGCTCGCGTAGATGAATATGACGAACTCCGCGCCGTCGACACAAGCCTCATCAATAATGGTGAATTTGACCGTGAGCTTATCGCCCTAATGGCGGAAATAAGAAGAGATGCAATCGATGCCAGAATGGCGGAGGGAAACACGTCTGCACCAGAATCGTGGAGCGATGCGTTCAACTTGTGGGACAAGGTGCACGCGAATTGCGAAAAATTCAATCAGGAATTCTACCTGAATGACAAGGTTGAATGGGCCCGCAAGAAGACTCAGGAATTTACCAGCAGACGCCGATGGGAAGGTTTCGGGATCGGAGTTGCCGCTAGCGCAGTTGTAACTCTCGTGTGGTGGATGATTGTGGGATAGTGAGTCCGTCCGCTTGGCTCGCATTCAGTAATATCTTGATATTCGGGTTTCTCTAGCCATGCTAGGCCTTCTCTGGTATACTTCTGGTATGCCTAAGCGCTCAAGCAAACGACCCCGAGACGTGAACCAACGCGCCAAGCAGATCGTGGACGAGGCGACTGGGGATGCGCCGGAAGAGGAAGAGGCACCATCCGTTGATGACGGCAAGAATCCCGCTGCTGTGGCTCTTGGCCGGCTGGGAGGGAAGAAGGGCGGGCCAGCCAGAGCTGCAAAACTCACCAAAGCGCGGCGAGCGGAAATCGCCAAGAAAGCCGCGAAGGCGCGGTGGTCAAAGCCTCAAGATTAGAGCCCAGTGCCATCGTCTTCTTCGTCCACCCCAAATGGCAGCATCATTGTCTCGCCTTGGCGTGGGTGAAATCTATCCAAGTGGTACATGAATTCGTTCCAGTTGTCGCTGAGCCTCATGATGGCCACTACGGCCCCTAAGTGTTCTCTTAGTTTAGGATATCCGAGGTTGGAGGTTAGCCGCTGAAAGTATCGGTGCGTCCTGCGCCCCTTTTCGTTTCTCGGTGTCACCCTCTTCAGCTCTTCAAGCACTCCAGGCGCAAGACGCTTGTACACAATGTCGTTGGTAAGATGTCCGAAGTACTGAGGACGTCTTACAGAGTCGTTTGGGTAGTCCAACCCTCTCAGTCGGAACATTTCCTGATAGAAGTCTGAAGGAAACGTTTGAATCCAGGCTTGGAGTTCTTTTGCGATGAATGCCTCCAAAATACGAGCCAGAGCATTACGGCTTCGTACTTCTTGATAGCCCGTGGCTTCATCCACGAGAGCAATAATCCCGACACGAGCAAATGCCCGGACGAGAATTTCGCATTGCATTGCGATGTGCTCTTGCTGCTTCTGGAGTTTGCCGTCAGCCCTTGCGGCAAGGACAGCATCGCATATATCCGCGAGAATCGTTGCTTCGTATCCGTTCGCAAGATTGCCTTGTGGCGTACGGAACCGAATAGGCTTTTCGGTCCGGTCGCGTAAATCACTGCCAATAAACGGCTTAAGTCTTCCGCTGTTCACAAATTTCGCCAAACGGTCCCCACCCCTACTGTAGGACCCGCCGTAGGACATTCCCAACGCGCCAATCATCCCGCCCTGAGCAAGAACACGCCTGCCATCTTCAAGGACATAGCACGGAATTTCACTATCTCCGATGCACAACGGATGATCCGTGGCCCCGCACATCGCCACTGGAATGTCCTTATTCCATCTGGCTGTTGCAGCTTTCTTGGCTATTTCGCTCCGTTCTTTTGCGCTCAGTTTTTCGGCCCTCGCCTTCCCGCCACTCGCCTTACCTTCAACGGCCATTTCCAGTTTCCTTTCCGCTTGTACATGCATATTGACGAAGATGCTTGCATTTTAAGGTAATCGCGAGATAATGCAAGCATTATCTTCTCAATGCATGCAAAAGTGTGTTGACAGCATGATCGGTCAAGCATGTAATGTCAGTATGAACAAGCTCAGCATCCAACAACGGTGTGTGCTCGTCTCTGCCCTTGTGGAGGGGTGCAGCATCCGCAGCACGGTCAGAATGACCGGCGTGTCCAAAAACACGGTCACCAAACTCCTGGTGGTGGGCCAAGTGTGCCTTGATTTTCAAGACCGAACACTCCGTAACCTGACTTGTAAGCGGCTCCAGTTGGACGAGATTTGGAGCTTCTGGTACTCAAAGGCGAAGAACGTCCCTGAAGCCATGCAGGGCAAGTTCGGGTACGGCGACGTATGGACGTGGGTTGCACTTGATGCTGACACGAAGCTTGTCCCAAGCTGGCTCGTTGGTGGTCGCGCCGCTGGTTGTGCGGCCGAATTCGTGAGCGACCTTGCTGGCAGATTCGTCAACCGGGTGCAACTCACAACCGACGCTCACAAAGCCTACTTAAACGCCGTGGATTCAGCCTTCAGCGGTCAAGTCGATTACGCCATGCTGGTGAAGCTCTACGGGAACGATCCGGAGGGCGAGAAGCGATATTCTCCCGCGAAGTGCCTTGGGTGCGACAAGACGGTCATCTCGGGAAGCCCCGACCGGGAACACGTCTCCACAAGCTACGTGGAGCGCCAGAACTTGACCATGCGAATGAAGATGAGGAGATTTACCAGATTGACGAATGCCTTCTCCAAGAAGGTGGAGAACCACGCTCACGCCATCGCCCTTCACTTCATGCACTACAACTTCGCCCGCATGCACCAAGCTCTCCGGTCAACACCTGCGATGAAGGCAGGCGTAACTGACCATCTCTGGTCGATCGAAGAAATCGTGTTGCTCCTGGAAGCCAAGGAGAAATCTTCAAACTGACCCACTACCCTCCTTTCAGGTCATGCTTGAAGTCAATCCGTTGATTCTGCTCCCCTATACAGGGGGATGGCGTTTCTTGCAGGCTGTCCTTATGCTCTCGTTCAAACTGCGTACTTCTCTGGGGTATCGAGAATGGGCGAAACTGAAAAAACCGAGCAGTCAGAGGCTGTCAGACAGAAATTTATCGCAATGCGAAAGAAGGCAATTGCCGCCTTGGAGGCACGCGGCGCTGTCTTGCCATGTGCGAGGTGTGGCAATCCTGACTTTGTAGTCACGGAAGGATACTCTGCGATACCGTCGAGAGGCGAACACGCCGGCGCTGTGAATCTCGGAGAGATCATTCCAACAATCACCACCATCTGCGTGAAGTGTGGCGCAGTCTATCAACATGCGATTGGTATCCTCAACCCAGAACTCAAGGATCTTGGAGAACCTCAACCACCTGGAAAGGAGGAGCAACCATGAATCCTCCTGCAGAAAAACCCACATTCATAGAGAGTATTCATGACGAGGTTACTCAGACTTCCACTTTCTACGCAAATGTAGGGCAAGAGTTTGTAACAACGACAACAGATCGATTGCTTCTTTGTTTGCACAGGCATAGTGACCGTCTAGCAGCATCGCACGGCTGGGTTGCGCCGGTTTCCATCTTCTTCACTTCACTGGCAGCGCTTGTTACGTCGAGTTTTCAAAAGGTTGTCTTTTCTGCTGAAACATGGCAGGCGGTTTTTCTTGTCCTGTGCTTAATCAGTGCTATTTGGTCTGTCCGTGCCATATTCAAAACGTGGTACAGCGATACATCCTTGGAGACAATCGTTGCGGAGATCAAGCAGTATCAGGGAAACAGCGAGATCCTCCCCGCTCGTACCGTACCGTCTACTTCCGCTCGCACTGATTCCTCTCGAGTTGTTCTGCCTCAATCGCTCGCCGGACCACCTCGTGATTGACTATCCGAAGGACCTTGCAGCCGTTGCCTGGTCCGACGAGATCTTCGCAGCCTGCCGCATCCCTCTTTCGCCGCTGTGAATCCCTCGAAAAGCCCCCCACGTCAGGAGTCGAATGAGCACGATTCCGCCGACAAGGGCAATCGCTGCAAGAGGAAACCGATTGCTGACTTGATAATGCCATTCCTCGCTCAAGATGGGAAGTCCCGAGATGGCCCACCAGTTGAACAGAGCCACGCCGCACGTGATGATCGCAACGGAGCAGGCAAGGCTCACTCCAACAGGATGCGACAACGTACCCTCCTGTCCGGTTCGCCACAGTCCGGACTATTCCGGTCCCAAAACACTGGATGTCTTCGAATGAGAATACGCGAGATTATACGACTCCGAACCGGTTCTGCACGCTGGCTTTCCGAGCAGGATGCACTCCTGCCGGACTCATCCTGTGCGTACAGCCGAACCTAGACCGCCCGCTCATTACCTCCGGATCGAAATAGCGTGCCTATCGGGGCAACGCTAATCCTGCAAGGATACAATCCCCCCCTGTCTCAGGGTTCATTTTTCCTCTTGACAAAAGACTGTAAATATGTATACTAAACAAGTGATTACATCTGCGCTCCCAACCAACCCAACACCCACGTATCTTCCCATCAGCCACCCTCGCGCCCCCCACATCTGAGCCAAAAGTACCTGAGAACTCGCGCCAACAATGCAAACAACGCCAACAACGCCAACAACGCAAACAATGGAGCAGAGAAACTAGGCAAAAGAACCCCCACTACAGAACACCCGTCAGCCAGCGATATTGGCAAAATCGTGCCCTCGTTGACCAACTCTCAATTACTCCCGATCAGCGCCGATGAGCGACGATGAGCGTTCCCCCCTTCCTTCCCGTTTTACCCCTTCACCCCCATGGAGAGGTGTACCTTGATTGCAGCGTCCCAGAATCGCCGTAACCCCTTACACCATAAAACGATAGCCACCAGGCGACGCATGCCCCTATCGATCGACACATGCACCACTCGCCACCCCTGCCCACAACCATTTTGCAGTAACAAAGGATAGCCCGTTCACCTGGTTCTAAGCCAGATCTTCCCGATCTTTGACAACCAAAACAACGCCCCCCTCGGCACCCACCGGCGTGACGCTCACCGTGCCACTCCCGCCAACACCGGATCACTCGATCACCACCATCTGGTGAACGTCGAACCTCGGTACGTCGACGGGCGACCCGTCGCGAAACATCCGGTTCCACTCCGGCCGTCGCTTCATGATCTCGCCGTCGCGCCGGGCCGCGTCGCGCCAGATGGCAAGCACGTCCTTCGCCAGCTTGGGCGGCACGTGCCCAACCTTGCTGGGATAGGTCGTCCACCCCGGATTGCCCTTGGCGTGGATCTGGATCATGTCGGGCTTCACCAGGCCCACCAGCCGGCTCGTCTCCTCCAGGTCGGCATCGCGGCCCACCTCGTGGACACCGGTCGTGTGATGGTCTTCGTGAAGGAGCCAAAAACTCTCGGTATACCAGTTCTCAGCCCGTCCGGTCGCGGCCAGGAGTAGCGAACAGGCGAACGCGCACAAAGAACGCATGGCAGGGCTCCGTATCACGTGTGCGACAACTGCAAGAAAGGAATATCGTTGATTCATTCAAACCGCGTCAACCCCGGCACGGCGATCGGATAATTGCCGTCGGCGTCGGGCACGGTCGGCGGGGTGGCGTCCAGGGCATACCGCTCGGGGTTCACCTGCTTGTTGGAGTTCATCGCCCGTTCCCAGGTAATCTCCTCGCCCGTGTGGGAACACCAGGTCGCCATCAAGGCCAACAGGCTGCTGCGGGCCATGTACGTGCTGTTGTTGACGGGCTGGCCGGAGCGGATGCCTGAAAACAGGGCCACGTGCTCCAGATCAAAACGGTTGCTCGGCGGGCCTTCGTAACGCCAGTTGGTCTCCCCCTCGATCGTGTACCGCAGCAGATCGCAATGGCCCTTGGTACCCACGAACCTGTCCGAAATCTCCGTGACCACGCCGTTGATCTGGCGGCAATAGGCATACATCCGCACGCCGCCCCCGTAATCAAACACCGTGGCGTGATGGTCGTACACGTCGCCAAAGGTCGGTCCCTTCCGCACCTCCCGCCCGCCCATTCCCCAGGCCACCAGCGGCGGCCTGTCGTGCAACGCCCAGGCGCCCTTGTCGACGTTGTGCACCAGGTTGAGCCCCGGCAGATCGGCCGAGAGCCAGTTGAAGTCGTACCAGTTGTAGATCTGGTACTCCATCTCGGTCATCTCCGGCCGGCGGGCCAGGCTGCGGAGCGAGCCCGTGTTGCAGATCTCCTCGATCGTGTGGATCTCGCCGATCGCCCCGTCGTGAACCCGCTTCATCGTCTCCAGCACGCCCGTATCGTAACGCCAGGCCAGTCCCGAAACGACCGAGAGCCCCTTCTGCCGTGCCGTCTCGCCGGCCTCGATCACCGACCTCACCCCTGGCGCATCGACGGCATGGGTCTTTTCGCAGAACACGTGCTTGCCCGCCTCGACCGCCGCCTTGAGGTAGATCGGTGTGAAGTGCGAGGGCACGGTGATCAGCACCACGTCGACGCCGCTTTCGAGCAAGTGGCGATGCCCGTCCAGACCGCCAAACTGGTGATCCCGATCGACGCTCACCTGATCGGGTTTCACCTCCTCGATCCGCGCAAGACTCTCGGCCATCCGCCACTCGAACACGTCGGCCATGGCCACCAGCCGGGCGTTCGGATCGGCGTTCATCGCATTGACCGCCGCCCCCGACCCCCGGCCGCCGCACCCAATCAGGCCGACGCGGAGGATATCACTCCCGCCCGGTTGGGCAGCCCTCGCGATCGCCAGCGGGCTGGCCGCCGCCGCGGTGAGCGCGGCAGTCGTCTTGAGGAATTGGCGGCGGGAGGTGGTGGCTGTTTGGGGAGCGTGTTGGTTCATGAGAGGATGTTCTGCCCTTTCAGGGCGTCCTTTCTGGCGATTCTCGCAACCCAGGGCGGCGCTTTGCGGCCAACGCCACGACGCTCTGCCCTGGGCATATGTTCGGGCCCCTTCGGGGCAGAGTTGCGTTCGTCCGCCTCGAAGAGGCACAACATATCAGCCCGGGGCAAAGCGTAGCGGCGAAGCCGCGAAGCGCCGCCCCGGGGACACGGATCCCGCTGATGGTCGCCCTGAAAGGGCACAACAGACTCGGCGGCAAACATGCCGATCGACGCCTCACAGCTCCGTGGCGTCGGGAAAGTGGTCGGCGCCGTCGCTCTTGGCGATCACGGTGATGCCGGCATCGGTGATGGTGAAGCCCCGCGAGCGATCCAGGTCCCGGTCGTAACCGATTTCCACACCCGGCGGGATCGCAACGTTCTTCTCCACAATAGCCCGGCGAACCTTGGCATGGCGACCAACGTCGACGCCGTCAAAGACGATGGAGTCTTCCACGGCCGCAAAACTGTTGACCCGAACCCCGGCGCCCAGAATCGACCGCTCGACACGACCCCCGGAAATGATCGAGCCGGGGCAGATGATGCTGTCGACGGCATAGCCCCGGCGCTGATCGCCCGCAAATACGAATTTCGGAGGCGGCAGATTCGGCTGATAGGTGCGAATCGGCCACTGATCGTCGTACATGTTCAGTTGGGGGTCGACGCTGATCAAATCCATATTGGCTTCGAAGTAGGCGTCGAGCGTTCCCACGTCGCGCCAGTAAGCGTCGCGTTTGCGATTCTCGTCCATGAAGCGGTAGGCAAAGACCCGATTCGTATCGATGATCGCGGGAATCACGTCTCCGCCGAAGTCGTGTCGGCTGCCGCGGCGCGTGGCGTCGCGACAAAGTTCCTCGTACAGGAATCTGGCCGTGAACACGTAGATCCCCATCGAGGCCAGGCAGACGGCCTCTTCACCCGGCACGGGTTTGGGATGAGCCGGCTTCTCCTCAAACCCGACAACCCGCCCGGCGGTATCGACTTGAATGACCCCAAAAGCCCCCGCCGCTTCCCGGAGCGGAACCGGCAATGCGCCGACCGTCATGTCGGCCTGGTTGGCGATATGGGCGTCGACCAGCTTCTTGTAGTTCATTTTGTAGATGTGATCGCCCGCCAGAATGACTACGTACTTCGGGTTCTCCTTCTCGATCGTGTAGATATTCTGGTAGACGGCATCGGCCGTGCCTTGGTACCAGTTTTCGTCGATCCGCTGCTGGGGCGGGACGACGTCGATGAACTCGCCCAGCTCCCGGCAGAAGTAGCGTCCCCAACCCATACTGATATGGCGGTCCAGACTCATCGCCTTGTATTGGGTCAAGGCCAGGATCTTGCGAATGCCGCTGTTGAGACAGTTGGAGAGCGTGAAATCGACGATTCGGTAGCCACCCCCAAAGGGTACTGCCGGCTTGGCTCGATCCCGGGTGAGGGGTTCGAGTCGCGATCCCTTTCCCCCTGCCAGAATGACTGCGACTACCTGATCCCGCATTGCGATCTCCTCATTGAGCCCTTTTCTCGGACGTCATTGTAACGTTCCATTGGCTTTCGCCAAAGACCACAACGACCGCTACGAGATCCGTCGCGAGTCCGGATTCCACAACTCATGGATCCAACCACTCTCGTTGCCACAATTCCAGCAGCAACAGGGACCATAGTCGGTAGGCATGGTCAAAACGCCCGGCGATATGCTCCTCGACGAGGCGGTCCACGGCAGCCGGGTCGAAGAGCCCCCGCTGGCGGGTACGCGGATCGGAAAAGACCTCCCGGGCAAAGCCGGCCAGCGGTCCCCGAAACCAGTGGTCGATCGGGACCCCGAACCCCATTTTCCGGCGTCGGACGATCTCCTGGGGGATCAAGTCGTCGAACGTCTCCAACAGGATCCGCTTGCCTTTGCCGCGGCGGAACTTGCGTGCCAAGGGCATGCGGGCGGCCAACTCGACCACGCGATAGTCGAGCATCGGCTGGCGACACTCCAGCCCGTGCGCCATGGAAGCAATATCCACCTTGGTCATCAGATCGCACGGCAGGTACGTCATCAGATCGACCAGGCTTGTCGCGGTGACCGGATCGCGCATTCGGCACTGCACCGCCGCGTCGAGCAGAAACCGGATGGGGTCTTCGTCCGGCAGTCGAGCCATGAAGTCGTCGCTGTAGAGTTCGGCACGGCGGGCTTCATCGAAAATCGCGATCCAGCCAAGGTAGCGAGGCCAGTGAGGGAGGGCCAACATCGCGGCAAACCGCTTGAGACGGCGGCGAAACGACTTCTGCCGCGGACTGGCCGGCAGACGCTGCCAGAGTCGCCCCGCCAGCATCGCCCGGCCGGGCCAGGGCAAACGGTCCAGCCAGCGGGCAAGGGCAACGGCCTTGTAGCGAGGATAACCGGCAAACAGCTCATCGCCGCCGTCGCCGGTCAATGCCACCGTGACGTGACGGCGGGTCATCTCCGAAACGTACCAGGTGGGAATGGCAGAGCTGTCGGCGAAAGGCTCGTCGTAATGCCAGACGAGCTTCGGCAGAATGTCCAGCGCGTCCGGTTCGACCCGGAATTCCTCGTGATCGGTGCCAAAACGTTCGGCAACCAGGCGGGCGTAGTTGGTCTCGTCGAATTCCTTGACGCGAAACCCGATCGAAAAGGTCTTCACAGTCCGGTTGCTGAGCTTCTGCATCAGCCCCACGACAACCGTCGAATCCACCCCGCCCGACAGGAAGGCGCCCAACGGCACCTCGCTCTGAAGCCGCATTTCGACGGAGGAGGTCAACAGTTCGCGAAGCTCTTCGCGGTCTTCTTCCGGTCGCTGGCGCAATTCGAGATTCAGGTTGGGCTGCCAGTAGCTCTTGATCGTCAGTTGGTCGTTCTGCCACACGGCATAGTGCCCCGGCGGCAGTTTATGGAATCCTTCCAGGATCATCCGCGGATGAGGAACGTACTGATAGGTCAAATACTGGTCGACCGCCCGGGGATCCAACCGGCGCGGTATGCCCGGCACCTCCAGCAGGCTCTTCAGTTCGCTGGCAAACAAGAACCGCCCGGGCTCGGTGCGGTAGACCACCGGCTTCTGGCCGAGCCGGTCTCTGGCGATCAGGATCTGCTGGCGAGTGCGATCCCAAATGGCAAGCCCGAACATGCCGTTGAGATGCCGGAGGCATTCGGGACCCTCATCCTCGTAGAGGTGAACGATGGTCTCCGTATCGCTGCGAGTGCGAAACACGTGGCCGGCGCCTTCCAGCCGGCGCCGGAGATCAAGATAGTTGTAGATCTCGCCGTTGAAAACGACCCAAACGGAACCGTCTTCGTTCGAGAGCGGCTGTTGCCCTCCGGCCAGGTCAATGATGGAGAGCCGCCGGTGCCCAAGAACGACGCCCGGGTTGAGCGAGTAACCGGGCCGCGGCGAAAGAGGAACGCAATGGCTGCCCGACTCGTCCGGACCGCGGTGCCGCAAGGCCTCGACCATCCGTTTGAGTGTTGCGTCGTCAATCGCCTTGGCGGGGTCCGTCCAAATTGCTCCGGTGATTCCGCACATGGCATGGAGGGCCGAATAGATACCGCAACACCGACTCCCTTCCGATCCGGGCGAGGCGACCCAAGGGCCGCCGCGTCGAACCCGAACGGCTTCGTTCTTGCTACACGAAGTGACTTCGTGTCTCTTGGGGGGGGAAAGAAGTGCCGCGAGCTATTATAGCAGGAACCGTAAGGAAGTCTCCATCAGTCGGCCCGTGAAGATTCCCGGATTTCCTGCCTCGCGGGGCAAAGACCGCCACCTTTCGCATGAGGCACTGGCCTGTTGCTGGGACGCGTGGTTCGGCTCACGCTGGAAATCCGCCGTTCCAGATGACACAATGGTGCTCTGAGCCCCAGATTGCCCAATTCCCTTTCAACTGACTGCGACGGAGCCTTTCCATGATCCAGTGCGCGTTACTCCCAGCCTTGCTCGTGACTGCAGCCGTATCCCAGGACGTGCTCGATGACTTTTCGTACGCGACCGCCGACGAGGCTCGAGCCGCCTGGACGGCCTCCGAGCGAACGCCCGAAATCGGCGTGGCTCGCGACGGCGACCGCTCTGTTCTCACCGTCAAAGCGCCGTTTGCCGAGTCGGCCGCTCTGGGCCGGGCCGTGATCGATCGGTCCGCGAATCTCAACCTGGCAGCTCCCGGACGCTTTGAGTTGGAGATCGCCGTCGACCCGCCCGAGGCCTGCGGGAGCCTGACCCTCTACTTCCGCAGCGGAGGCGGCTGGTATGGGGCGGGCGGCGGCGTGGCCGCCGACGGAT
This sequence comes from Planctomycetaceae bacterium, assembly GCA_012719125.1. GTDB lineage: Bacteria > Planctomycetota > Planctomycetia > Pirellulales > Thermoguttaceae > JAAYAY01. The sequence goes on from JAAYAY010000264.1 coordinate 17,713, forward strand.
GGCAAACCGTCCGATTCTCCAAGGCCAACTTCCGCACCGAAGGTACTCCGGCCGGTTGGGACAAGATCGACGGAATTCGTATCGCCTGCTGGCGAGGCCGAGCCAAGGACGCCACCATTCGCATTCGCCGTCTGGCCGCCTGCTGGAGCAATGCGGCCCTGATCATCCCCACGGCTTCCAAACATCCGAAAGATCGCGAGATCGATTCGGCCCTCGATATCGCCGAAACCGTGGGCGAAATGCTCGATGATCTGGGACTGGGCGCCGATGCGGTGGAAGACTCCACCCTCCCCTCCGGCGGGCTGGGAAAACGCCGTGTGGCGATCGTCGCCTATCATCCGCGGATGTCCGACGAGACCGTTCGGGCACTCGTCGAATTCGTCGAAAAAGGCGGCAAGGTCTTCGGCTGCTACGGACTGCCGGATGAATTGGCCAAGGCGATCGGATTCAAACGAGGCAGCTACCACAAACCGGATTCAGGCACGCTGGCCGAGATCCGCTTCGACGCCCCCGACATCCAGGGCCTCCCCAAGTCGGCCCGGCAGGCGTCGTGGAACATCACGACCATGGAACCCGTCGGATACAACGCTCGGGTGATCGGGCACTGGTTCGACGGGGAAGGCAACCCGACCGGGCTGCCCGCCATGTGGGTCTCGGATCGCGGGGCCTATCTGAGCCACGTGGTGATCAATGACGATCCGGCGGCCAAGCGGCAGATGCTCGCGGCCGTGCTTGGCTACCTCGATTCCTCGCTCTGGCAGCAGATGGCCAAGGCTGAACTTGAGAAGATCGGCAAGGTGGGACACTGCCAGACGCTTCAGGAAGTTGCCGAATTCGTGAAGTCCTCTGAGAAGGCCGATGCGGTCGAAACCGGCAAGGCGGCAGTTCTGGCCGAGGCCAAGGCGAAGTCCCTGGTGGCGACCGGCAAGTTCGCCGACGCGGTCGCGACAGCCCGCGAGGCTCGCGAACTCCTGGCCCGATCGTATCTGCTGGCCCAGGAGAGCTGCAAGGTGGAAGGCCGGGCCTGGTGGAACCACTCGGGTACCGGCCCCTATCCGGGCGATTGGGATCGGGCCTGCAAGGAACTGGCCGACGCCGGTTTCAACATGATTCTGCCCAACATGCTCTGGGCGGGCCGGGCTCTCTACCCGAGCGACGTGCTGCCCCGCAGCCAGACCTTCGACCAATACGGCGATCAGATCGAGCAATGCCTGGCCGCGGCCAAGAAGCACGGATTGGAAGTCCATGTCTGGAAGGTGAACTACAACTTGTCCGGCGCCCCCCGCGATTTCGTCGAGAAAATGCGGGAAGAGGGCCGATTGCAGGTATTCGTCGGAAACGAATCCAAGAGCTGGCTCTGCCCGTCCCACCCCGACAACTATCGGTTGGAAGTCGACAGCATGCTCGAAGTGGCCAAGAAGTACGACGTCGATGGACTGCACTTCGACTATATCCGCTACCCCGGCGGGAGCTCCTGTTTCTGCGACGGCTGCCGCCAGCGATTCCAGGCCGACACGGGGATCAAGGTCGAGAACTGGCCGAAAGACTGCCATTCCGGCGTACACAAGGCAGCCTACACCCAGTGGCGCTGCGATCAGATCTCGCGGCTCGTGCGGACTGTCTACGAAGAGGGAAAGAAGCTTCGCCCCTCGCTGAAGATTTCGGCGGCCGTCTTCGGCTCCTATCCATCCTGCCGTGAATCGGTCGCCCAGGACTGGCCCGAGTGGATCAAGGCCGGCTGGCTGGACTTTGTCTGCCCCATGGACTACACCAACAGCGACCCCGGCTTCTGCGGATTGGTCGAGAACCAGCTCGATCTGATCGGCGGGCGGATTCCCGTCTACCCCGGCATCGGCTGTACCGCCTCGAACAGCAGCCTCTCAGCCGATCGCGTGGCCGGGCAGATTCTCCACGCCCGGCGGCTCGGTGCGGCGGGATTCACCATTTTCAACCTGAGCGAATCGACCGCCCGCGACATCCTGCCGGGATTGAAACTGGGAGCAACGGCAACGCCGGCACGGACGCCGCACAATCCATAGGTGATCGCATGCTCAAGCTGCCCACAATACTGTGGGGAATTGGCCTCTTGCTCACCCACGTCGTTGTGGGCGGCGAGCCCAGACAACCTGACATACCCCTGGATTTTTGTTGATTTTTGGGAATTCTTGCGGCGGGTCTTGCGTCTTATTGATGTCGGGAGTTTTGGTTGGTTTCCGCATCATGAGACGCAGGGATGGCAGCGAT
>JAAYAY010000265.1 GCA_012719125.1 Planctomycetaceae bacterium
CTTGAGCCTCTCCACCCCCGCACAACTTCTCAGCCGCCGCCTCCCAAGGCCCCCTAACTGACCGCCTCCGCCACGCACCCGTTGCAAACGACACAGGGTAGCGGAAAATAAGGTTAAACGATTCTGCCGCAACGGTTTCGGTTCCCTGCATCGGCCCGAAGTGACGCTGTTCAACCAGGCGCGAGGCAAAAAACAGGCGGACCGGCGGATTCATTCCACCAACGTGGCCACTCCAAACTGATCGGGCGACCACGCCGGTTCCAGCCCTCCGCCCCAGGTCATCCGAGCGGCCGGCTCTCTGCTGCCGTCGTTGTCGATCAGCATGGCCGACAGGCCGAATCGGGTTCCCAGCGTTGGCGAAAGGCCCAGTTCCGAGAGCGGGATTCGCAGTTCATAAGTGCAGGTGCCGTCTTCGGTGTGCACCGCCATATCATAGATCGACGAGTCGCGGAACAAGTGACCGGCCTGGCGGCCACCACTGTGATCGGCTGGACGGAACAGGGTATGTTTGCCGCTGCCGCCACCCGGGACCGCGGCCGAGAGATAGTAGGCGAAGGCCTGGGAGGGGCTGCCGCCGCGGGCCGGCTGGAGGCCCAGGATCATGCAGTCGCCGCGCACGAGTTGGTCGCCCGACGGCGTGACGGCCGTGAAGGACTGGTGAACGTCGTCGCGGACCCGTACGGCCACGTAGAGATTCGACGCATCCCACATCAGGTAGCCGATGCCGCTCAGGTTGTCCGGCGTCCACCGGTAACCGTCCGCTGTGCCGGCGAGTTGGTTTCGCCCGATCAATGGTATGGGACAGCGAGTCACCCAGTCGTCGATCCGGCCGTCAATGGTGGGCGGTGTCGCGGTCCGGTGGGCCTCGGCCACGTAGTCGGTGCCGTCGTAGAGGGTGACGCGGACATTGTCGATCGTCGCCCAGCCCGAGCCCCTTGCGAGCGGTGTGATGCTGAGTTGGACGGCGCCTTCGGGCATTTGTTTGCGGCAGGTGAACATCTGCCAGTACGGGTTGTTGTCGCCGCAGCGGACCACCTGCGTGTCGTAAAGCCGGATCTCGCTGCCGTCGGCCAGTTGCTGCGTCATGTTGGAGCCGCAACCCATGTTCTCGTTGCGGACCCAGAAGGTGTAGAGGTAGGTGTGGCCGCCGCGCACGGGGATCGAGCGGCTGACGTAGGTGTAGTCGTGGGAGTCCTGGAACCGGATGACCCGCTGGCCCAAGCCCTCGCCAAGCCCCGCGGCTTCGGCCCAGAACCGAGTCTTGCCGTCGACCCGCCATCCTTCAGGCCCCGCGCCTTTCGAGTCGGGCGTCTCGAAGTCGCCGTTGGCGATCAGGTTTCCCAGCGTCTCGGGCGAGATCACCGAGATCACGGCCGGCTTTTCCACGGCCGGGAGGTTCTTGGCGTCGAACCGGAAGGTAAGGGTCGTCGTGTAGTCGGCGGGCGGGACGGTTGCGGGAACGGTCAGTGCGACCCGTCCGGTCAGATCGGAACCGGGCGGAAGGGTGAAGCCTTGCGGCTCCTGTTTCGGCCACCCTTCCGGCAGTTGGATCTCCACGCGTCCGGTGATCTGCTTCTCAAAGGGATTCCGCAGCCTCACCGGTAGTTCCAACTCCTGGCCGAGCAGGGCGGTTGAGCGCGGCGTGACCCGGCGAGCCGCCGCCACACCGGCCGAGGTGCCTGAGCCCACCTGGGCGACCTGGATTTCGGGAATGACGTAGGCCGCCAGGCTGTCGAGGTTGGCGCCTTCGATGAAGACCGGCAGTCCGGCAAGCCGCAGTTCCGCCACGCCGCCCATGCACGTCACCGTCTGTTCGTTGCCCTGATAGTCGGTGAGCAGAATCGACGAGGAGCCGGTGTGCAGGCCGATGGTCTCGCCGTCGCTTTCGTAGGTCGAAGCGACAAGCACCGCCTTGCCGTCTCGTTCGAACAGATGGAACAGCCCGCCTTCGCCCAGCATGAACGTTCCCAGCGGTTTTGCGTCGAACATCTTGCTGGCGAACACAGCCAGGGTGGCGGCGACGGGGCGGGGGCTGAGATCGTCGAGGAGGTAGTCCCACGAACCGGTTGCCGAGCCGCGTCCGCCGAAGAAGATGATCTTCTCACAGCCGGCGGCCAGTTCGTCGGTCCATTGACGCAGGACCCAGTCGGCCTGGTTCGTGCCTTGGAGTTCTTCCAAGGGTGGAACGCCCCAGGCATTGCGGGCCCGGCCCGACTCGTCCTCCCACACGGCCACGTGCTTGAGGCCGGCGGCGTCGAGGTCGGCCCGGGCTTCGGCCACCCCGCTACCGTTCTGATAGTGGACGGGCAGGACGTCGATGTACTGCCCGACGCCCGCCTTGAGCATGTCGAGCCGGAAGCTCCGCGGGTAGAGTCCGCCGGCGAGGATCGTCACGAGATTCGGATCGATCTGCTTGGCGGTCTCCGCACCGATACGGCACATGGAGAGGTAGGTCTTCACCGGATCGTCGCAACCGCCGGGCGTGATCTCGTTGAGCCACTCCCAACCGATGAATTTTCCTTTCAACTGTTTGGTCGCAGTGGCCACGAAATCTCGCCACACGTCTTCGCGGAAGTCGAAGGCCCGATAGCTGATCGGCGTCACCTTGCCCGGCTGGGCGAAGGCGGGCGGATCGTAGATGCAAAGCCACACGTCAACGCCGTGCTTCTTGGCCGCGTCGAGTTCCTCCGCCAGGGCGTCGAGCTTGAACACGCCCGGGCCGGGATGGTGGCGGTACCAGTTGGTGAACCGCCGGCAGGTCGTCAGCCCGAGCCGCCGGGCGATTGCCCAGACCTCCTCGGGCGGCGGCTCCATGTGGTTCGTCATCCCGAACCGGGTCGGCTGGCCCTGAGTGATTGCCTGGAGGTCGGGAATCCGGGCGAAGGTCGTGTGCCGCTTCTCCCAACCGGGAACGTCCAACTCGATGAGGAACACGCCCCGCCCCGCCACCTTCGGCTCGACCGCGACGAGCTGCCCGTCCTGCTCGGCCGTGAATTCGATCCGGCCTTCGTCGACCTTGGCGCCCGCCGTGTCGTGGACCTGGTACCTCAGGGTCTTTTTCTCACCCGGCGCCGTCAGGTTCTTCAAACGAATCGCCAATCGGACGGGCTCGTCGTAGGTGAAGAGGTGCCCCGGCTGGTCGGTCTCGATTTCGAAGAAGCCGCGTTTGCGAATGAACTCGTTTTCCGCCCGGACGCTCCACGGCCAGTCTTTGCCCTGGGCGTCGCGGAAGTTGGCGATGAGCAGGAGGCGGTTGTATGTTTTGACGAGGTCCAGGTCCTGGGGCACGGTGAAGGTAAACACGTGGCGGCCCGGTCCCGGCTCTTTCAGTTCCACCCGGCCGCTCAAACCACGATAGCCGACGTGCCCCCGTTTGGTCGTGTACTTGCCGTCGGGCGAATCGATCCACGGGCCGGTTCCCCAGATCGAGAGGGTGGTGGCGCTCGAGTGTTCGGAGGGGTCGAGGTAGTAGTCGACGGGCACCTCCCACTGATCGCCGGAGACAAGTTGTTTGCCGCCCGCCGAGGCATCGACGTAGATCCAGCTCTTGTTGTACTGCACGTCGACCTGCGGCGTGCGTCCCGCGACGGTCACCGGATCGCTCGAAGTTGTTTCAACGGCCTTGGTGTGGTCGTCGTCGGCATTGCCGGTGAAGTAGACGAGGGCGTAGACCGATTGAAGTCCCGCGGCGTCGCGAACGGGCATGTCGTAAACGGTTTCGTCGCCCGATTTCAGCTTGCGCGGCTTGCCGCCCCACTTCATCATGCCATGGCTCTGGTCCTTCAGATCGCAGGAGAGATAGACGTCGCCCTCGACGTTCGTCAGCTTGATCCGCACCTGGACCGTCTCACCCACGGCCGCCTGCTTGGGAACGGTGATCTCGCACCAGTCGGTCTTCTTGAGTTGCTGGGCCGAAGCAGTGCCAAGAGGAACCGATGCGGCTGTTAAGAACAACACTAGATGAAACGCGGATTGGACATGCCCCATGATGATCTCTCCGTTGACTTACTTGTCCAGAAACTTGCGGAAGAACTCCGCCAGCCGCGGGTCCTCCCAGAGTTCGGGCACAACCTCGTGCCCCTTGCCGGGCACGACGACCAGTTCGATCGAACCGCCCAACTCGCGGTACCGCGACGCCAGCAGCCCGCTGTTATCCGCCAATGGTACCACCAGGTCGTGGTCGCCGTGAATATGGTAGAGCGGTACTTTGCTGTCGGCCAAGGGTTTGAGGCGGTCGACCGGGTTGTGGCGGCCGAGTTCCTGCTTGATCTGGTCGGGCGTGAGCCCGTAGGCTGGGGCGGCTCGCTCGAGTCGGGGATAGCTATTGAGATTGCAGACGGGATAGATGGCCCCGATGCAGCGGACGGCCTGGGGATGCTCGGCCGCCCAGTTGTAGTGCATCAGGCCGCCGCGGCTGACGGGGAACAGCATGGCCTTCGGCTCCAATCCCAGCTTGTCGACCAGCAGCTTGTGAAACGCGGTGAACGTTTCCCGTCCCGCCGGGCTGCCGAACGACTCGCCGACGTCGACGCCGGCGAAGTAGCAGCCCGCCTCCAGGAGCGGCTTGACGACCTGGGCGTGCCGCGCCCCGGGCAAGGTCCAGCCACCGTCTGATTTGGCGAGGGTGGGAGCGTACCAGATCCAAGGCTTGGAGCCGTCGGCCCGCGGCTTTGGCGGCTTGACGAGAAACGCCTTGTGGCCATCCACAGTGAACTCGGCGGTCTGGCCGCCGAAATCGTCGGAGTAGGCGAAGGTGAGGTCGTCGAGGGAAGTGGGGTTGGGCGGATCGGCTGCGAAGGTGGCGGGTGCAGCAATTGCCACGAAGAGCAGGGCCAGGGAAGACAGGGATCGATTCATGGTACGGCTCCGAAAGATGGTTGGTTTGTCACGTGGTTCTGCCAGAGTAGCGGGCGGTGAGGCGGATTTCCACGAATGAGACGCGGATCGGGAGAGGAAGGAACACTCATCGTCACGAATCGCCACTGATCGGAAGGGGGAGAGGCGGAGTGGAGGAGGGGGGGATTTGGGTGTCGGATGTCGATCGCAAGGGGTGCATGCGACATGTCAGGTAAAGTATTGCGGATCATGGGTTTACGATGGTGACTGGGGGCGAATTTTGAGTTTGCCCTGCCTAAGTGGGGGTTTGGGGTGAAGTATCTAGCGCGGGACAGGGGAGGCATGGATATGGTTCTGGTGCGGGTTGATAACCTTGATCGCAAGGCGGCCAACTGCTGTCACATCTTCGTAACCCGACGCGTAAGCGAGGGGCGATGTTGTCCCGCCTCGCTTACGCGTCGGGTGTTGCTCCGCCTCGCTTACGCGTCGGGTGTTGCCCGCGCCTCGCTTACGCGTCGGGTGTTGCTCCGCGCCTCGCTTACGCGTCGGGTGTTGCCCGCGCCTCGCTTACGCGTCGGGTGTTGTCCCGCCTCGCTTACGCGTCGGGTGTTGTCCCGCTCCTCGCTTACGCGTCGGGTGTTGTCCCGCTCCTCGCTTACGCGTCGGGTTACGATCAAGGCCCCGGCTGAGCGATGGGTGCATGCGGTTAGTATACATATATTCAGTACTCCGTCAAGTCGTTTTTTGAACACTTGGCGACTTTTCTTGGGGGGGTGGGGGCGAGCCCAAGTTGCCGAACACTGTCTCCACCGACACAAAGCCGGTGGGGGAGCGGCTCCCATCTTGCCGCGTCGTTGCAGGTTCTTCCCGAGAATCGGTGGGCCTCGTCGAACTATCCACCCACGGCCGCCATCTTCCGCTCATTGAGCAATCCGGCAAGGGCATCCGCGGTGAAGCCATAGGTATCGGGGAGCATACCCACCTTGAAACCCGCAAGTCGCTTCTGCCGCAGCTTCGCTTTGTATGCAGGAGAATACGTGAACGCGACGTGGTCTCTTCCCAAGAGACGCTTGGGATAGAACTCAGTGACGTCGGACCATTCCAGAGTCACTGTCGAGAATCGCCAATAGCGGATCGCAATTCCGACCGCAGAAATCTCAATCGAAGTGAATCCCAGCATGATCTGCTGGTAGACGCTGATTGCGAGCATCGGGCAGACTAATGCCAGGAGAAGCCAGCGCAAGAAGATCGACGGACTCGGGAGTAACACGGCCAGAACGGCATAGGAGAGCGCAATGAGCATTCCGATTGCAGGGGCCGTCCTCAGGCGTCGGCTTGCGTAGACAAGCGTTTGGTCATCCGTCATGCTACTGCCTCCCCTTTGCGTTTCAGGTCATTTCCCATTCCTGAGAGCGCCGGGATGAGTGGCGGATCATGGAAGCTCTGTGGGGCCTCGTTCGTTCCGAAATCAATAGATGCTCTCCATCCGCCACGCATCCAGCGATTTCAACTCAGCATCCTGGCCCTGGGCACGGAGCGAGACGCCCAGGCTGTCCTCGCGGCCCGGATAGACGCGGACGGCGACGCACTGCTTGCCGTTGACGAACACTTCGACGACGCTCTTGTCGATGAAGATCCGCAGAGCGAGCGGTTCGTTCGGAGCGATGGCGACCGGGGCCGACTCGGGAGGACGCGAGGTCGCGTCCGGCAGGATCGAGGAACGGCTCATGTCGAGGGTGATGACGCTCGGCCGCACCCCGGAAACGCTGCGGTCGCGATAGCCGCGCTCTTTGTAGAACAGGATCCGCGTGGTTTCTTCCCCATTGGGTGAGCGGAGCACATTCAGCTCGATCGTGGGCGCTCCCTTGGGATCGATGACCGCGGCGATCTCCATGGCGTTGCCCGCGACGCCCTCAAGCACGATATCCTCGTTCGCCGGCAGCGTCGTCGGGTCGACGTGAACGTGATCGGTGCGAAGCGACTGGAGGTTGCCGGCCGGTTCGATGCCCAGTGAGTTTGCGTCGATGAGCGTCAGTCGCCGGGGCAGGGTCATGATCTGGTTCCAGCCCGGGGTCGGCTTGCCGGGGTTCATGTTGAAGATGGCGATCACACCGCCCTGACCGTCGGGGCAGGCCGAGGGGGCGTGGACGCCGCAGGGACCGTAGGCGCCGAAGTTGAAGTCGCCGCCGGCGGTTGCGACCAGCTTGTCGCGCTGGGTATCGTAGTCGCCCAGTAGGTACTTGCCACCGCTCATGTGACTGAAGTGGAGGAGGATGTGGCGGTCGCCGATGGGCCAGAAATAGGGGCAGGCGCCGTCGTCGCCCACCAGCGAGAAGCGATCATCCTCGACAAAGGGATGCAGGTACTCCCAGTGAGCCAGATCCGCGGATCGGAACAGGAAGAAGTTGGCTCGAACCGGCCGGCCGCCCGGACCGGGCAAGGTGCCGCCGGAAAGGGCGTAGTACGTGCCGTCCTTCTTCCAGATGCACGGATCGAACACGCGGTAGGGGAGCGGCGACCCGTCGGCGCTCTTGATGGGGATGACCGCCTGGCCGGTCACCTTCTCCCAGTTCAGCAACAAGGGATCGCTGGAAACGGCCACCATGTTGCCGACGCTCGTGCCGTGATACATGGCGATCACGCGATTGTCTTCGACGAGCGTTGCGCCCGAGTAGCACTTGTCTTCCGGGTTGGGATAGATGGCCAGGGGCAGGTCGCGCCAGTGGATCAGGTCGTCACTGACGGCATGGCCCCAATGCTGGCGCGGGTCTTCCGGCGGATAGGCCTGGTAGAACAGGTGCCAGCGTCCCTGCCAGAAGCACAGCCCGTTGGGATCGTTCAAGTTGCCTTCGGGATTCACGTAGTGGTAGATGGGCCGGTAGGGATCCTCGGCCATCGCCTGCCGCGACTGGGCGAGACGCAGCATATAGGGGTTGTCTTTGAGTTGCGCCTCCTGTTCCTCGAGCGTGTCGGCGAAAGTGTACTGAGGGACGAGCGAGGTTCGATCCAGCGTCACACCCCTGAGGAAGGCGGGATCGGCGGATTTCCGGGGCTCGTCGGACTGGAAGATGTGATCGACGTTGATGTGTCCCCAACCGCCCGAGTAATTGTCGACGATCTCGATCGTCGCCGTCTTGCCCAGGAGATCCGCCACGTCCCAGCCGTACCAATCGAGCACCTCTTCGCCTTGCTCGTTCTTGACGGCCGGTCCGACGGTCGAGCGGACGACCTTTCCGTCGACGAGGAGATTGATGCAGGTATCGTCCTCGTGACTCCCCGCCCCGATGAGGAAGTTGATGTGGGGGCGCTGGATGGTGAAGGGGGGCGAGGTCAGTTTGCCGGTCGGCAGGTCTCCGCCGAGATAGGAGTTGACGAGCCCCTCGCCCCAATGGCCGGTCACGCGGTTGCGGGGTTCGACGTTGGCGACGGCGGGGCGGTTGCCGAAGGCTTCGCCCTGGACGGTCCAACCGCCGTAGTCTTCACCTTCAAAGTCGGCGATCAAGATGTCGCGATCAGAGAGGGGCTTGTGATCGGCGGCGGTGGCCGTTGCGGCCAGAGGCAGGATGCAGAGGAAAGCAAGCAATAATATCAGAGCATTATGTCTCATGGGTGGGACTTTCCGTTGCAGTTTCGCGTGGGTTTCCTCGACTCAGTAGTCCAAGAATGACACAACGCCCACCGAGATGCAACCAGTGGGTGACACTTGCCGAGTGTCACTATTGCAGCTTCATCGGCGTGCCATGTGCAAACCACCGTCGAATTCAGCCTGCCAGGTCACTGCGGGCAGCTCGTTGACCGTATCAACCCCGGCAAGAAACAGCCTCTTGCCGCGCAAAGAGTGTGGCAATTCGGTGACTGGTTGATACAATTCAAGCTGTCCGCACGCCGCAAGAGGTCACAGCAGATGAAACAGCAAATAACGACCGACCCCGTCCTTGACGAAATCCATCAGACACGTCGGGAGATCGCCGCTCGATTCGACGGCGACTTCACTGCCATGCTCGACGACGCCCGTCGGCGTCAGGAAGCGTCGGGGCGTCCGATCTGGAAACCGAAACGCGACGAGCAGGGCGGTGAAATGGACGGGTAGTTGTCTGCCATATTGACGTCATCACCCTCCGTGTCATCGTTTGGGTGCAAAGCTCTGCAGCCCCCAGTGTACCCTCACAGATTCGTAGCTCACAATTGATGGAGAAACTGCCTGCAAGCGAGTTTCAAGCAGACATGAAGAAGCTAGCGTGGATCACTCTCGGCGTCGTACTCGCGGGCCTGCTCCTGCCCCCTCTGATCGCTCCCGTCTTCTTTCCCTGGTCTCCCATCAATTGCTGGGATGAGGAAATCAACATCAAAACCGGGCAGGCTCGCTACACTCGAAGCCTGTGGTTCGTTACCGTTTCGACACGTGTGGAAGACACCCCCCTGTCGGAAGCGATTCGGGGGGAGATCGTCGACGTTTCCGACATCGAGCCCTGGCACCGCGTGAACACGTTCTCCCCCGGCATCCATTATTCGCCGCATTACCGTTTCCATGCAGCACTCCATCAGGCCAAACAACTCGACGTCGCATTCCAGATACTCGACGTTGGTCCCGAAGACAGACAGGCCGTCGCGAAAGAAGTCCTCCGCCTTTGGCAAGTCGACGGGAACTACAGCGGTGCCGAACGTCTGGTTCACGAACTCATGGAAAAAGGGACCACGACGCGATGAGGCGCGATGTCGTAGCACCAAATGGCCTTGCATGGTTCCCGGAAGAATTCCCGCGATCCTTTTCCCGTCATTCCCGCGAAGGCGGGAATGACGGATGGGAGGGTGCGAATGACACAAGGGACCGTTATCCCGGAACCACGTTTCCAGGAATCACGCAAGGCCATTTGGACCTCACCCAAACAGCAACCATCCCAAATCGCACCCCCAGTGGGTGACTCTTGCCGAGTGTCACTATCGCAGCTTCAACGGCGTGCCATGTGCAAACCACCGTCGAATTCAGCCTGCCAGGCCGCTGCGGGCGATCAAAATGGACTTGCGTAATTCCCGGAGACATGATTCCGAGATAGTCGTTCTCCGCGTCATTCCCGCGCAGGCGGGAATCCAGTGCCGTTTGCCGAGTGTCTGGATTCCCGCCTGCGCGGGAATGACGGCCAAAGGCCCCCGGGAATTCCTCCGGGAATCACGCAAGGTCATTTAGTGACCGTATCATCTCCGGGAAGAAACGCCCTGCTGCAACGAAAAGAGCTGTGGCAATTCGGCAACTGCCTGATACAATGCGAGCTGTCCGCACACCGCAAGAGGTCGCAGCAGATGAAACAGCCACTGACGCCGACATCTCCACGGCACCGGCTATTCAACGCGTTCGGTGTATTGCTGTTGACGATTATTGCCGCACTGTTGATGGAACTGCCGATGTTCGACCCTCGGCACCTTTGGACGGGAGCTGTGTTGGCAGTTTTGTGGTCTGTTGGACTACTTGCCTGGGGGCTGCGGGCGACCCGCTCGCATCGATCACAATTCCGTATTTCGACGATCCTTATCCTCATGACGTTTTGCGCACTGGGGTTCGCGAATATCTTGATTCCCATAGTCGCAGTCCTTGTCGCAATGATTGCCGACCTGGGCGTCGCAAGAACAAACCCTCGACGAGCGGATTACCTCTGGCGCTCAGTACAGTGCCTCGCCGGAATAACCGGATTGGCCCATGCAGGCCGAATGGTATACCATACCTTTCTGGGATGACGAAGACACCGAGAAACACAGCGGAAGTAACAACTGTTCAGGGGATCACAACTATGAAGACATCACATCCGTCTCGACGTCAATTCCTCCGCTCGGCCGCCGCTCTGGTGGCTGTGCCTGCCCTCGATGTGACCTCGGTTCACGGCAAGGAAAAGACCGACCCGGCCGCATGGATCGAAAGCCTGGAAGACCCGGTGCGAAAGCAGTTCCCCGGCAAGCCCGATCTGGATGCGATCCTCGGGCTGTTCCCCCGCACCACCAGCCAGCCGGCCTTCGATCCGGAAGAGATCGCCGCCAAGGCCGCGAAACTGCAAACGCGGCCCACGATCGATACGGGCCATCCGTTTCTCGATCTCTCCGTCCGCACGGCCCTGGCCCATGTCGACGCCACCTTCCAGGGCGACCATCCCAAGTACGGCGTGAAGAGCTACGCGGAAACGCGGCACGACGGCTTCCCCCCCACCATCATCGCCACGATCGACGCCCTGTCGGCCTGGGGACTCAACCAGCGTGCGGCGGTCCTGTTTCGCTACTGGCTGATGAACTTCGTCCGCGACGACGGAACGATCAACTACTACGGCCCTTCGATTAGCGAATACGGCCAGTTGCTCCACACGGCCCACCTGCTCGAAGAACGAGCCGGCGCCGACGGCTGGTGGCAGGATGGGCTGCGCCCCCTCGACCGCATCGCCGAACTGCTGCTCGCCCTCCGCGCCGACGCGGGCGCAGGCGGACTGATCGCCGGCGTCCCCGAGGCCGACACCCGCGAGCAGGTCTCCAAGTACTTCCACAACAACGGCTGGGTCGTGAAGGGATTGCAGTCCTGGGCCTCACTCTGCCGGCGCCGAGAGGCGGCCTCCACCACAAAGCCCGAAGTCGTCGCGCGAATCGCCGGAGAGTTGAAAGACGACACGCTGCGGGCCGTGAAGGCAACCTGGCCCGCCGATCCGAACGATTGGTGGCTTTCCCCCCGCGTCGAAACGACCGAAAGGCCCTCGCGGGCGACTGGGACCCGCGATGCTTCCTACACAAACTACCGCTACTGGCCCGAACTGCTGTCGAGCGGCATTCTCCCTGCCGAACTGGCCCGTCGCGTCGTCCAATCGCGGCTTACCATGGGCGGACAGTTCTGCGGCATGACCCGATTTGAAGACCATCTCGACGACTGGCCGTTGATCGAGTATCTGAACGGCCTGTGGGCCCTGGGACGCACCAACGACTTCCTCCTCAGCCTCTACGGCCACGTCGCCTACCATCAGGCCGAAGGGCACCTGACGGCCTACGAGCAAGTGACCTTCCCGCCCGGCAAGAAGAGAGCCGACTACTGCCTGCCCTGCCAGTTGGTAACCGCCCGGGCCGCGAGACGGATCAACCGAACGGCAGCCCCCGTCGGCTGACCGGATTACTCATGGGTGGCACGCTGCCTATCCCAGCGGAGACACCCACCGAAGATGGCGGAACCGCCCGAAGTCCGCATCGCAGGATGCGAGAACTGCCCCATGTGTTATCGCAAGTGCGGCCACGTGCGCATCGGTCGTCAAGTTCCCCGCAGTCGCACACTCATCGAGAAGCTCTCTCAGTATCCGCCAATGCTCGTCCGTTTCACGCACGATGCAAACGTTCGGATGATTCAACCATTCCTCCATCTGCTCGATCGCTTGGCTCGAACTGAGCGGATTGGTAAATACGCGAGGGTTGGTCGATACGCGAAGAAACCCCAGGATGACGATCCACGGAAGTCCCACCGGCTCGTCGCCGGCAAGAACCGCCTCCCACCACGAACGGATCAACTCGTGCCGAGGCGACTGCTGATTGACGGCGTAGAGCAGGATGTTCAGATCGACCAGCTTCATTTTCGCCGTGCCAGCTTCTCGCAGATCTCGTCGTCTTCCAGCGATGCCGCCACGGCAAGGGCCTTATCGAGGTTGACCTTGGGCTCACCCATTGGATAGGTCTTCTGCCGGAACGACACCGGTTGCCTCTCCCCGCGACGCATTTCCCTGACTCCGTGGCGGAGAACGCGATTCATGAGCTTGGCCAGAGACGTACCTTCCCGGTGCGCCTGCTCTTTCAACTCCATCAATAGATCGTCGTCAATTGCTACGGTGGTTCTCATGTTGACATCATAGCATCATTATGAGTGATGTCAAGATGCGAATTCTCATCCACCCCCCAGCGGGAACGTGGCACGTGTGGAGATCACGAGGGCTCATTGCTTGACGCCGTCCCAGATGCTCGCTATGTCAGATTCGCGGCGAATCGCGTCCGCGTCGATCCAGGGCATCGGTTGCAGTGGGAACATCATTGTCCGGTGAAGGAGACGATCGTGCGGTTCCGACCGACGTACGCCGCTTGGATCATCGTGGCAGTGGCAACTGGAGGCATCCTCTGGCCGTGCATGCTTGGCCTTGCGATCCTCGACGATCGGAGTTCCTACTTCACCTCAAGCATCCGCTCCAGCGCCTTGAGCGCATCGGCCGCCGTCTCGTCGTCTACCTGAACCACGTTGACCGGTCTGCCTGCGGCCAGCTTCTCCAGCGACCAGCACAGGTGCGGCAGGTCGATCCGGTACATGGTCGCGCACATGCAGACTGTCGACGAGAGAAAGTGAATCTCCTGCTCGGGATGATCCTGCTTGAGCCGGTTGACCAGGTGAAGCTCGGTGCCGACGGCCCACTTCGTCCCCGGCGGCGCCGCTTCGACCGCCTTGATGATCGCGCCCGTCGAACCGATCTCGTCGGCCAGGTCGACCACCGCCTGCATGCACTCCGGGTGGACCATGATCTTGATCCCCGGATAGCGCTCCCTGAACCCCTCGACGTGCTGCGGCAGGAACATCTGGTGAACGCTGCAGTGGCCCTTCCACAGAATCACCCGGCTCGATCGGATCGCGTCTTCACTGCTTCCGCCCAACTCTTCCACGTGGGGATCCCAGACCGGCATCTCCTCGATGGGCACGCCCATCCGCAGGGCCGTATTCCGTCCCAGGTGCTGATCGGGGAAGAACAGCACGCGCCGCCGACGGGCGAACGACCACTCGAGCACCGGCCGGGCGTTGGCCGAGGTGCACACGATCCCGCCGTGCCGTCCGCAAAAGGCCTTCAGCGACGCCGCCGAGTTCACATAGGTCACCGGCATCACGTCGTCGACGTCGATCACCTCCGCAAGCTGCTCCCAGCAGTCTTCGACCTGCTCGATCTCGGCCATGTCGGCCATCGAGCAGCCGGCCGCCAAGTCGGGCAGCACGACGGGGACCCGCTCGCCGCCCCGCTCGGCCAGCCGCTGGGGCCGGTTCGCCAGGACGTCGGCCGTCTCGGCCATGAAGTGCACGCCGCAGAACACGATCGCCCGGCACTCGGTATTCGAGGCCGCCAGTTCGCTCAGCTTGTAGCTGTCGCCCCGCAGATCCGAAAGGGCGATGACCGCGTCCTGCTGATAATGGTGACCCAGAATGAGCAGTTTCGACCCCATCTGGCGGCGGATTCTCTGGATCCGCTCGGTGAGAACCTCGTCCTCAAGCGACTCGTAAGCGAGCAATTCGGCCGATTCGGCAAGCGCGATCTCGGAAACCTGACTCATGAGAAAGCCTCAGCGGCAAAAGGAGGGCCTGGCGTGCTCCCCAATTATACCGCCCGCAGGCCGCTGGAGACAGGGCGTGGTGTAGGTGCCGCGCCGCCGCACGGCTCCTGACCCGCCGAACCGAAGACTACTTCGCCGCTCGTTTCTTCTTCGCCACCTTCTTCACGACCTTCTTCACGACCTTCTTGACGACCTTCTTCACGACCTTCTTCTTCCTCGGAGATTTCGTGCTTTTCGCCTGTTTCGCAGGTCGTTTGCCTCCCGGCCCCGCTTTTCGCTTTCCCGCGGCTTTCGTTCCCGCCGTTTCCTGCTCGGCTCCGTCGACCTCGATCCCAAAGACATCCGACAGACTGCCGGCATCCAACCGCCGCGATTTCCCGCCCCGCGTCGCACTCGACACGGCCTGCTCCGCGTCGGCCTCGATCAACTCCTCGTGGTTCACGCCCCGCAACTCGAACAGCAACTCCGGCTTCTCGTCGAGCCGTGCCCCCACCCCGTAGAGCACCGCGGCCACGTGCTTGCACATGATCGCCCAGTCGGGGCAGTCGCATTCGAACGAGATCTCGCTCGGCAGCGGAAACAGCCCCTCGCTGCGATCGGTTACGACCGACATCACGTGGTCGGAGAGCCGGCCCTGGAGCAATTCGAGCAGCGAGCCGATCTGGCCGGCGCAACGCTGCTTGACCGCCTGCCATTTCTTCGGAGCCAAGGGCTTGATGCGGACGGAGATATCGTAGATCTCCGAACCGGAAACCTTGGCGTCGACCTTGCCGCGGCTGATCGCCAGGTGGCAGACCGACCCGTTTCGCACGTACGTCCTGCCGCGCGGCAAACGATTCTCGAAATCGCTGAACGATTCGAGATGATCGCACCACGCCTCGCCCCAGAACGTCTTGGCGATCTTGCGGCCCTCGATTTCGACCGGTTGAATGTTCGTTCCCTTCTTCCTTAGCGAGGCCATCTCCCGCCGCGCCTGGGCGCGCCGCTGGGCAACCGAAACGTAGGGACGCCATTCTCCGTACCATGCCATGGCTGATCTCCTTCTTTCTCCCTAGGCCGTCGCCCGGTTCACGTCGAGCGACACCAATTCAATGAGTTGCGAATCCGTCATTTCCGTCAGCAGCTTCTCCGCGCCGCCTTCGAGAAGACTGCTCGCCAGTTCCGTCTTCTCTTCAATCAAGGCGTCGATCTTCTCTTCGACCGTCCCCCGGCAGACGAACTTGTGGACGAGCACGTTACGCTTCTGGCCGATCCGGAACGCCCGGTCGGTCGCCTGATTCTCGACGGCCGGATTCCACCAGCGATCGAAGTGGATCACGTGCGACGCCGCCGTCAGATTCAGCCCCGTGCCGCCCGCCTTGAGCGACAGCACCAGGAACGGAGGCCCGCCGTCCTGCTGAAACTGGTCGACCAGCTTCTTCCGCTTGCCCACCGCCGTGCCGCCGTGAAGGACCAGACCCGCTCGGCCGAACTGGGCGGCCAGGAACCCCGCCAAGGGGTCGGTGATCTCGCGAAACTGGGTAAAAACCAGCACCTTCTCCTGGCGCTGGGCAATCTCCTCGCAGATCTCGGCCAGGCGCTGAAACTTGCCGCTTTCCGCCGCGTCGAAGCTCACTTCGCCAAGCAGATGGCTGGGATGGTTGCAGAGCTGCTTCAGCCGCATCGGATAGGCCAGCACCAACCCCCGCCGCTGCATCCCGTCCAGATTCTCGAGGGCACGGGCCATCTCCTCGACCAGCTTGGCGTACAGGGCGGCCTGCCGCTTGCTCAGCGAGCAGAATGCACGCACTTCGGTCTTTTCCGGCAGGTCGCTGATGATCCGCTTGTCGGTCTTCAGCCGGCGGAGGATGTAGGGTTGCACCAGGTCGCGCAACGGGGCGTAACGCCCGCTCTCGCGCTCATTCAGTCGCTTGACGAAGTCCTTGAATTTCTTCTGCGAACCGAGCAGGCCGGGGCAGAGAAAATCGAACAGCGACCAGAGATCCGACAACCGGTTCTCCACCGGCGTCCCCGTCAGAGCGATCTTCGTGCCCGCCTTGAGACGCTTGACCGTCTTGGTTTGTTGTGCCGTGGGATTCTTGATCGCCTGGGCCTCGTCGAGCACGACCATCCGCCAGTCGACGTCGAGCAACCACGCTTGTCGCGACAGCATTCCGTAGGTGGTCAGCACCACGTCAGTATCCGCAAGCGCCCGGGCCGGATTCCCGGCGATCGCCTCGATCTGCTCCTTGGCCGTCTCCGAGGGATGAATGAATAGCGCCCGCAGCGAGGGGGCAAATCGGGCGATCTCCGCCCGCCAGTTCCCCAGCAGCGACGCCGGCAGGACAAGCAGCGACGGCTGTTGTTTGGCCCCTTTGGACCTATCGGCCGCAAGCAGGGCCAGAACCTGAATCGTCTTTCCCAGACCCATGTCGTCGGCCAGGCACGCCCCCAGGCCCAACTGTGACATGAACCGCAGCCACGCGGCGCCCGTCTCCTGGTAAGGCCGCAAGGTCGCCTTCAGCCCGCTCCCCACGCTCGCCGGCGCGAGGTTCTCCGGGTGCCGAACGTCCGCCAGGATATCCCCGAGCCACTTGCCGGCCTGGACGAAGGACCACTCGCGCTCGAGATCGCCGCTCTTGCCGTCGTCGGGGGCGTCCAGATTCGCCCCTGCCAGCAGCCGCATCCCGTCGACGAACGAGATGCCGCCGTCGGCGGCTGCGGCCTCGACCTTCTGCCAGTGCTCCAGGGCCTCGGCCAGCTTTTCGCGATCCACCTCGACCCATTGACCGCGCAACAACACGAGCCCTTCTTCCGACTTCATGAGATTCTGCCACTCGGCCTGGGTCAGCTTCTGATCGCCCAAGGCCAGGTCGACTTGGAAGTCCAGCATGCTGCCGGCGTCGAAACGCTTCTGCTTCTTCTCGCCCACGGTCACGCTCACTCGCGGCCGGGGCCGCTTCTTCCACCAGTCGGGCAAGCGGACGAGAACGCCGCACTCGTCGAGCAGCGGCATCTCCGACAAAAAGCGGTAGGCTTGCCGCGGCGTCCAGGCCAGCGGCTGATAGAGGTCGCCCGACTCGACCAACTCCCGCACGAACTGGCTCCTCTGCGAAGCCTCATGGACCGGCGACAGAAGCCTGATCAGAGTCTTCTTGTCTTTCGCCCCGGCGTATTCGCGGAGCGCCCGGCTCAACGGCTGGTACTGCACCTTGGCGCTTCGAGTGACGCTCGGAGCATAAGTCGCCAGAAAGGCGAACGGGTACTCGGGGTCCGCCCGATTCTCGGCCAGATGGAAACAGACTCGCCCGACCTGGTGCCACAGCGGCGCCCGTTCCCGCAGAAACGCCGACAATCCCTGCCCGGCCGATTTGATCTGCTCGCGCACCCACTGGTCGAGATCCTGCCAGATCGCCAGGAGCGTCTCCTCGGCCAGATACTCGGCCCCCTGCATCGGCGGGGCCGCTCGCAGGGTCTCTGCGAGCCGCGACGAGTCGGGCGGAGAAATCGCTTCGACTGCAACCGTGCTCCCCTCCGGAACATGGCACAATTCCGTCAGGTAGGCAGCGGCGAACTCTCTCCAGAAAGCCAGGGCCGGCGTGAGCCCCTCGTGATGCCGAGCAGCCAAATGAAACAGGCCCGCCGCCTGACCGGCGGCAAATGCTTTCGAGAGCGCTCGCGCGTCCGCCGTATCGAGGGGCATGCCCCCCAGTGCGGCATCGTCCACGCCCTGCTCGGTCAAATACAGCCGCCCCGACGGTGTAAGCACAACATCAAGGCTCATGACGTTCGTATCCGTACCTGCTCACCGGCCGTTCCTCCTCGTTTCTGCGTCAAATAGCCCCCAGTATGAGGACGAATTCGCCCTTCGACAAGGGAGGAATACTCGTTACCCAGGTAGGTGCCGCGCCGCCGCACGGCTCCTGAATTGCCGGGCGCCACGCTGCATCAGGGAACCGTGCGGCGGCGCGGCGTCCACATTTCCCGCGTTTGCTACCAGCCGGCCGGAGGGAAGGTTACAATGACCTCTTGACCGTCGCGGATGGGCGTCGGCCCTTGCTCTGAGAGAGATGAGGGCGTCCTTCAGTCTCCAGCCTCCAGTCTGTCACCTGCGAATGTCCGGCGTTAGCATCACCTGTTTTGCCGCCTCTTACGGCGTCGTCCTGCTCCTCGAACTCAGCCGCCTGCTGTTCCGGAGCGGAATCCGCGGGGCGCTCATGCTCGGCTTCGCCGCGGCGGGACTCCTGGCCCACACGATCTACCTGGCCGAACGGGCCGCCTCCGCATCGGGGTATCCGCTTTCCAGCGAGCAGGATTGGTACGTCGTGGCGGCCTGGATCCTGGCGGCCTTCTACCTCTACCTGACCGCCTATCATCGCGACAACGCCTTCGGCGTCTTCCTCCTCCCCCTGGTGTTGGCGTTAGTGGCCGCGGCAGTCTGGCTGGCCGACCCGGCCCCCTTCGAACGCCGGCCGGCACTCTTCGCCTGGGGCGTCGTCCACGGCACTTCGCTCATGCTGGCAACCGTGGCGATCCTCGTCGGCTTCGCGGCCGGCCTGATGTACCTCGCCCAGGATTACCGGCTCAAACGCAAGCTCCCCCCGCCTCGCGGGTTGCGATTGCCCAGTCTCGAGTGGCTGCAGAAACTCAACAACCGCGCCGTCGGACTCGCCATGCTGCTGCTGGGCATCGGCATCCTGGCCGGGATCGTGCTGAACATGATTTACACGCAGAGCGGCGGCAGCCCGCTCGACTGGACCGATCCCGTCATCCTGGCCACCCTTCTGATGTTCTGCTGGCTGGTCCTCTCGGGCGGCGTCAGCGCTTTCTACCGGCCGTCGCGCGAGGGCCGCCGGGTGGCCTACTTGACCGTGCTCAGCTTCGTCTTTCTGATCTGCCTCCTGGCCATCGGCTTCTTCTTCGACACGGAGCACCGCAAGCTGAAAGTCGAACACGAAGCGGTTCCCCCAGCCATGCACTCAGGGGGAATGTCGCGATGACGCTGCTCGTCGTGGGCGTGAGCCATCACGATACGCCGTTGGCGATCCGCGAACGCCTTGCCTTCAGCAACGGCCAGGCCCGGGCGGCCCTGGCCGGGTGGCGAGATCGGTTCTTCGGCTGCGAGATCGTTCTCCTCTCGACCTGCAATCGCACCGAGCTCTACGCGGCAAGCGAAAGCGATTCGGAACCCGGCGCGGAAGCGATTATCGAGTTCCTGGCCGGCTGCCACGGCCTTGCCCGCGAAGAGGTTGCCGAGCACCTGTTCTGCCTTGAGGGAGAAGACGCGGTTCGGCACCTGTTCACCGTGGCCGCCAGCCTCGACAGCATGGTCGTCGGTGAAGCCCAGATCCTCTCGCAGGTGAAGCAGGCCTACCAATTGGCTACCGAGGAGCGGGCGACGGGCCCGTTGACCCACGCGGCATTCCAGGCCGCCATCAAGGCGGCGCGGCGAGTCGCCGGCGAGACGACGGTCCACCATCGCCGGGTGAGCATTCCCAGCGTGGCGGTGGCAGACTTCGCCGGGCAGATCTTCGAACGCTTCGAAGACAAGTCGACCCTCGTCATCGGCGCCGGCGAGATGGCCGAGGAGACCATTCGCTATCTTCGCGATAAGGGGGTCCGCGACATTGCGGTCGTCAATCGCAGCGCCAATCGGGCCGCCGAACTTGCCGACCGCTGGCAGGGCCGTGCGATTTCCTGGGAAGACCTCGACGCGGCCATGGTCGAGGCCGACCTGGTCATCAGCACGACCGGCGCCGACGAACCGGTCATCGCTTTCGATCGCTTCATCGGCATCGAGGCCGCACGGGAGCAGCGTCCGTTGTTCATTCTCGATCTGGCCGTTCCCCGCGATTTCGACCCCGAGATTGCCGGGCGGCCCGACGTCTACCTCTACTCGATCGACGATCTGAGCGCCGCCTGCGAGCGGAACCGAAAGGCTCGCGACAAACAACTCCCGGCCGCGGAGAAGATTATCGAGCAGGAAACGGCCCGGTTCATGGCCGATCTGCACCATCGGGCCATGGGGCCCATCATTCGGCGCCTGCGTCAGGGCTGGCAAAAGCCCAAGGAGGAGGAACTCCAGCGCCTCTTCAACAAGCTCCCCGACCTGGACGCGCACCAGCAGGAGGAAATTCGCCAAGCCTTCGAACGCCTGGTCAACAAGCTGCTCCATCCGCCCCTGGAGTCGCTCCGCGACGAGTCGCGCCACGGCATTCCCAGCGCTCTAATGGACGCGATCTCGCGACTGTTCCAACTGAAAGACTGACGGCCCCCGGCACTTGCTTCATCCGTCAACGTAGGACGAGTTGGACGACGCTCTCGTCACTCCCAATCCTCGTCTTCCTCTTCTTCTTCTTCCTCGTCGTCATCCTCCCACTCGTCATCCTCGTCGTCGTCCCACTCTTCGTCTTCCCATTCCTCGTCGTCTTCGACCTCTTCCCACTCGCTGTCTTCGAAGCCGTCGTCGTCGTCTTCTTCCTCGTCGATCTCCTCGTCGGAGTCTTCTTCGGAATCCTCGAAGTCGTCTTCATCTTCTTCGTAGTCGTCGTCGTCCTCGTCCTCGTAGTCATCGTCCTCGTCGTCGTCGAAGGAGGATTCGTCTTCGAACTCCGCTTGCACAATCTGCTCTGGCTCCAGCGGCAGAGACAACTCTTCGCCGGGATGCGCGATTACCTGTCCTTCGATCTCGATTCTCACCGTGGACTCCTCTTCCGTCAAACGGGACTCATCAGATTGGGCCGACACAGCTTGTCGGCCCTCAGTACGCAGGGGACCGTCTCCTGAGATGTCAGACATCTCCTCAATCGCTAGTTCTGTCTCAACAGGCGGCAACTCGTCAAGGTGTCGCAAGCCGAAAACCTGCAAAAAACGCCTCGTCGTTCCGTACAGGAACGGTCGTCCCAATTCCTCGGAACGCCCGGCGATTCGCACCAAATCACGTTCCATCAATTGTCGCAGCAGTTCTCCACATTGCACGCCGCGTATTGCTTCGATCTCGGCCCGAAGAACCGGCTGCCGATACGCCACGACCGCCAGGGTCTCCATTGCGGGGGCCGACAGGCGAACTTCCACGGTCGGCCCGTGAAGGCGGTGCAAGTACGACGCAAACTGTGGCCGGGAAACAAGTTGGAAGCCTCCCGCCACCTCCACCGCCCGGACAGCACAACCCTCCTCATCATACAGTCGATTCAGCTTCCGAATCAGTGTACGCGTCTCCGTTCCGTCCGCCAAGTCGGCCAGTTCAGCCAGCTTGCGGGTTCCAAACGGCTCCCGGGCCAGGAACAGCACGGCCTCAAGCCGTGCCAGGCGCTCCGTGCGGGCCGTCGGCCCGTCGCCGATGGGGGTGTCCAGGTCGGGCTGGACGGCTAGCGACCAAGCCGGGATCGGCGGAACCGAGCAGCGGGCCAGAGGCGTCCGATAGTGCCAGGCCGTGCTGCCAAGCCGCTCCGGCAAACTCATTCCAACACGGTTCATCGGCACCACGTGCCCTCAAGGATTACCACAAAATCGAGGGGCCCCCAAGGATGGGAGTCGGCATGACATTTGCCCTCTTTGGCGGAGAAACGAGTTCCGCCAACGCCCTCCCGTTCACCGAGAATAGGGGCCGTGTGGCGACGCCGTTGCTGCCCCCCCGGTACTTGGATACCGGCTCGGCACGGCCTGGGTGGGCGGCGAGGGCTCCCAGGGCGTACTCTCGCGTTGCCAAGCCTCCACATCGGCCAGCACCCGTGTCATGGCTGCCAAAGGTTGCGAATCCGTTGCCTCAAAGTGCTTCGTGAAATTGGAATTGTTCGCCACGGCAATCCGGCAATGAAAGCGGTAGCATTCTCCTTGATTGCCCCAGTTCTCCAGTAGATAGTAATCCGCGCCCAGATCCCGCAGTCTCTTCTCGATGAAGCGAAACTGATCGAGCGTGTCGGGCCTGCCGATCGTCTGGTTGGTCGGCGCAGACAGAGCCGGGTTCGGAGTGCCTAGAGGCGGCTCGCCGTAACCGGCAGTTCCACCCCCGAGGCCGGTACCGCCCGGTTGTTGCGGAATCTGCGCCGGCGGATTGCTCGGGGGATACGCCGGTGAATCGTAATTGGCCAGGACAGCATCCGGGCTCTGTGCCGGCTGCCCGATCGCTCCCCCCTGGATCGAAGGAGGTACCCCAGGAATGCCTTGAGGCACCGTTGGCGCGGAGAACTGGTTCTGAGACGGAGGTCCGGACGCGTTCCAGGGCGGATTGGCGGAAGGGCCGGCCTGCCCGAAGCCGGATTGTGGAACACCGGGGATGGAAGCGACCCCGGCCTCTTGGGGAAACTGAATGATGGGTTCGCGCGAACCTTCGGCGGGCGGAACGAAGGGTGGGGCCTCGTCCAGGTCCGCACGAGTCTCGGTCTTGGCAACGGTTCCCCCCAACCACTCGATCACGTATTCCCGCAAGGGAAAAGGCAGTTCCGTCACCCGCAGCGCCAGCGCCGGGAGTCCGATGAGACAGACCAGCATGACCAGGGCGCGCAGGGTCGTGACGAACGAAGAGGGTTGCGGGGCGGGAGCGTGTCGCATTCGTGCATCATCCATGTTGTCGGCGATCTCCGAGAATCAAGCCGGGCCACGGAGACCCGCTTCCCCAACGGGGTCCGTGGATTCTCGATGAGCGGCCTACCGGGCAGACGGGCGTTTCTTCTGCCGGCCGCAGTGCTTCCATGCAAGCAAGCGCCTCATAATAAACGGCCCGACGCCCGGCCGACAATGCCAGTTGCTGCGCGCGTCAGATTCACATTCCCTATCTTGTGCAGATCGCCACGTCATTCCCGCGCAGGCGGGAATCGAACCGCTCGACACCATCCGCTGAGGAGCCGGCTCAGCACAGCCCCCCGAGCATGGCGGCCGCTGCCAGGGCGGCCGAGTGGAACAACAAGTTGCCGAACCGCCACAGCTCCCACACCAGGGCTGCGAGAAACAGGGCACCGCTGGCATTCTCGCCGACCGCCCGCCAGGCGATCGTTCGCCCGCTGATTCGCCGGGCTGAAGATCGTCCTTCCAGTCTCCCGATTGCAGGCACACACTCCGCAGAAAGAATAGCGCTCGACATGGCCGTGACCCCCTCTTACGGGTTTCTCGTGTCCTCTCCAGGGATAACAGCGAGATTGGCGGCCGAATATCACGCGGGGATCGAATCACTCCAACGCCGGCCCCGCAATCCTTTCCCCCCGCTGCTGCCGTGCCTGGTCTTCCGGATCGAACGTCCCATAAAAGAGCGCGTTGGCGTCCATCCACGTGATCAGCCGTTCGTATTCCTCGGCGGAAAGCTCCACGTCTTCGTGCCCCTTCAGGAGGAGCGGCATCAGGCTGCTGGCCCGGGCGCCGAACTGGTCGGGATGGGTCAGCGGCTCGTGGTTCGCCTGGGGAGTCCCCTGCCATGACGAAAACGGCACGAGGCGGACCAACGCGTTGTACGACCGCGAGAAATCGCCCTCGGGCGTGCCGGTCAGGTCAATCTTCCCCTCCGTCTTCTCGCCCCCGTGACAGGCCACGCAGTGCTTGTCGAGAAGCGGCTGAACCAGGATCGGGAAGCTGAAGGGCTTCGAGCCGTCCGGACCGGGCATGATCGACGAGGGCTCTCGCAGGACGGCCAGGCTTGCCGCGTTGACGGCCGGGGCCGTCGTGCGGTGCTCGTGGCAGCCGACGCAACTGGTCTGCTCGCCCGGTTGCAGATAGGTCAGGCTGCGCATGGTCTGAATCGCCATCCCCCGCTCGTCCAAGGCCTGGAACGACAGCGGAATGCCGGCCGGGGCCTCGAAGTAGGCCGAACCGTCCGCTTCCACCGGCACCGTACCCAGCACCTGCTTGCCGGGCGAGGCGTTGGCCAGGCCCACGCGGGGCGTGTTCGCATGGGGCGTCGTCTTGGGCAGAACCTGAACGATGCGAAGGGCCTTGACCACGTCGCGCGAGTCCGACAATGCCGGCCAACTCGCGTACACATCCTGGAGCAAGAACGTGCCCGTCCCCGACGAGTTGTCGGCAAGCATCGACGGCAGAGCGGGCGGGATGTGACGGGGCCGCAAAGGCATCGGCCAGAGACTGCCGACTGCCGCGTCGCGATAAAGAAGTTCCTTGTTGCCGAACCGGTCGACCAGATAGAGGCCGAACATGTTGGGCCGGTTGGCAAACGGTTCGCCGATCAGCGGTTCGTAACTGTAGGCGGCCAGGAAGAAGTCTTCCGAGAGCGGATAGGGCGTCCGGTAGCAGTGGCCGGGCCAACGTTTTTGCTCGACGGGAACTTCGGGCGGCGTGGTGACGCCCGTGGCATTGTACCAGCGTTCCACGCGGGCTTCGCTTTCGGGGAACAGGGCGTCGGGCGTGAGTCGCGTGATCGGTTCCAGGCCGTCGATCCCCTGCGTCACGTCCAGCAGGATGATCGAGCCGGCCGTCATCGCGTGATGGGCCGCGGCGGTGGCCATCACCCGGTTCGATCCGGGAATCGGCCGGGCTTCCCACACGCCGACCGGATTGAGCGTGTTGTTTCCGTAGAACGCCCGCACGTCGCTGCCGTCGGGGCGAGCCGACCACAGTTGCTGATAGTGAACCGCGTGGCGATCGACGTAGTCCCAGCGGGTGTAAATGACCCGCCCGTCGTGCATCACGGCCGGGTCCCATTCGTGGGTCTCGTGAAAGGAGATCACGCGGATGTTCGAGCCGTCGGCGTCGGCGGTCGCCATCGTGTAGACGTGGCAGGGTCCGCGTCCGCAGCGGTGAAAGCCCCCGCGCCTGGTCGAGATGAACAGGATTTTGCCGTTGGGCAGGTAACGGGGGGCGAAATCGTCGACCTCGCCGTCGGTCAGTTGCCGCAGGTTCGAGCCGTCGGCCGACATCTCGTAGAGGTGGTAGAACTGATCCATGTTGGCCAGCCATTCGGTGGCGTTCGGATCGGTTTCGCAGTGGGAGAAGAGAATCCGCTTGCCGTCCCAGGAGACGTCGAGGTGCATGGGGCTCCCCATGGGCAGCCCATGATCGAGCTGCCGGGCCTCCATCGACCCACCCGGCGCGTCGAGCACGAAGATGCCGCCTCCAGGCCGCGCCCGGCGGCCGGCATATTGGGTCAACTGATGGCTGAAACCGGCGGGCACACGTTTGACGAACGCCAGCGGGCCCACGTCGGCCAGTGGATTGGCCAAGGCGATCTCGCGGCGGAGTCGGTGGGTCTTCAGCCAAAGATGTTCCCAGGCCGATTCGCTGGTCGTAGTGTCCCCCGACATCTGCTTGAATTGATCGCGAGCGGCGTCCCAGGCGGCCGCCAACTCGTCTAGTGCCGTTCCCGTCGAGGTGAGTCGTTCAATCAGCCGATCGCCGCGATCGAGCGTGGCCTGGACGGCTTCCTGCCACGTGCGACTCTCGCGTTCGGTGCCGATGCCGTCCTGCATCCGCCAGTCCCACTCGATCAACTCCTCCTCGACCGACGCCCGCATGTTCGGCAGCACCGGAGGCGGAATCGTCTCGGCGGCGGGTGGATAGGTCACGGCAACGGGCAACTCGGTGCCGTCGAGAACGTAGCGCAAATTGCTCCAGCGGACGGCCGTCTCCTCGGTGGCGCCGCGAGTCGTCAGAACGATCTCGGCGTCTTCTTTCACCGGGATCGGCTCGCTTGCGAGTGTCGCGGTCTCGCCTCCCTTCAGCCGGCGTGTCGACTGTTTCCCGCCCAGTGCCAGTTCGACCTCTGCTGCGCCCGATCGCGGCAGGCGGACGTCGACTGCGATGCGCAGGGGCTCAGCCTGGCTCTTGACCGGGATGGTCCAGCGGACCTGTTCGCCTTCATCCAGGCAGACCGTCCACGCCCGGGCCGGTTCCAGCACGGCCACTTGCGGCCCCGTTTCTCCCGCGATCAACGAAAAGCCGCCGGCCGCCGCACTTCGCGGTGGCGCCGGTTCTTCTCCAAAGGTGACGACGCTCTGCCCGAATCGCGGCATCCGTCCGTCGCGTTCCAGCCGTGCCTCGGCCCAGTCGGCCATATCGCAGCCGATACCGTCGCCGGCGTCGCTGGCGATCAGTCGCAGTTCTCTCGCACCGGTCAGGGGAATATCGACAGGCCGGGCCGGATCGCTGTCGGACATGGGGCCGGTCTCGAACTTCACTTCACCGTCGACCGTGACCCGAAACACAACGCTCCCCTTGCCGCCACCCTGCCACTGAACGCCCACCAAGGTTTGGAATCGCGTGTAGAGCCCGCGAAGATCGACGGCAATCTCGCCGTTGGCGTGGTGGCCCAGCCCTCGCTCAAACTTCTGCTGGCCAATCTGTAGCGGGGAGCCGACGCCGCCGGTCTTGGCGGTGGCACAGTCGAAGCCAAAATCGCCCCAACCCTGGCGGATCTCCAGGGCCAATCCGGTGCTGCGATCGCTGAGGTAGTCAACCTCTTGGGCGGCGAGTGCTTGAAGCGTCACGATCAAGACAAGAACAACGAACGTCGCGATGCAGCGTTGAGTTGGCATGGCTATCCCTTCTCGCACAGCTACTGTTCGCTTTGCGAACAGAGCACTCCTTCGCGGACCAAACAGCGATTCACCTAACCATGCCTAGTATCCCACCCCCAGCAGCGGGATGCAAGTCAGTGGACACCGGCTCGGACTGGAACTACAGTCAGAGTCTGCCGGTAGGCCCCGCCTCAACCAACCCTGCCACAGCCTCCCCCGGTGCTGATGAAAAAGGGGACAGGCACCGCAACTGATCGTGTGCGGTCTGCAGCGAGGACACAAGGTGTTGCGGAGCCAGTCCCCTTTTTCGTCAGCCCACCATCTCCACGTCCATATCGTCATGAAGAAGCACTTCTCGGCTATCAGCGTCGCGGCCACGGCCATTGCTGCGTTTTCCCTCACGAACGTCTCTGACGCCCAAGTCGCCATCGACACGGCCTTTGGCCCCGGACAGGCGATCCAAACGTCGGCCCCCGATCGAATCACCGGCTCGCTTCCGTCCGGCTGGCGCGACAACTCGGAATGGGCGAAGGTCTGGGTCGACTATCGTCCCGGCGAAGACCAGGCTCGCCCTTTCACCCGCGTGTCCACCTCCCGAATCGACGAGGGCTGGACTCAACTCAATCATTCTCTTCCTGCAATCCGCGGCGAGACCTACGTGCGGCTGGAACTGACGGCCCGGTCTCTGGACGACAAGATGCTCCGCGTCAGTCTGCGTGAGGCCGGGATCCCCTACACGTCGTACTGGGAAACCACCGCCAAGCTCGGGGCCGAATGGAAATCGCTGCGCTACGAATTTCGCCGGGGAAAGATCGATCGCCCAATCGGCCTCTACTTGTCGTCGGAAGGCACCGGAACCTTCGACCTTGCCGCGGTCAAATTGACCTGCTTCACCCGCGACGAACTGATCGCCGAACTGAAACGGCGGGCGCAGGAGACCGGCAGCAAGAACCTGCTGCGTCTGAGCAGGTTCCCGTTGGGGATGCAGATGGGCTGGTCGCTGGGGCGCGACTACTCCGACGCTGACGAGGTCGTCATCGACAGCAATCCCGATTACCTGGGACCGTCCACCTTCCCGTCTCTCCACGTGCAGGGAACCAGGGGCGTCGATTTCTACACCACGCCCTTCGGCATTCCCAATGCGTTCGGCAAACACCTCGCCCGCGTGCTGCTGAAAGGCCAGGGGCAGGTTGCGGTCCGGGTCATCTGCGACGGGCGATCCCTCGCGACACGACAGGCGGCCCTCACCGACACGTGGCAGCGGATCGAGATTCCCTTCGAACCGGGGCTGCTGGCCGACTGCTATTCGATCCGGTTCGAATCGGCCCAGCCCTGCGACTTCCACCTCGACGCCATGCAGGTTGTCCCCGCCGACCAGGCCGCAGATTCGCCGCTGGAGTTCGCCGGCCAGATGCCCTACGAAGTCGCCCTCCAGGTTCCCGCGAGCGATGCTTCGGCGGCGCGGATTCAGTTCGACGACGAACCGGCCGAGATGGACTACTGCGTCACCGCCAACGAGCCGGTTCGCGACGCCCGGTTGTGCGCCAAGGTGTTCAACGCTTACGGCGAGTCGCGCGATCTGCCTCGTGCGGAGGTGAAGGACCGCACGGTCTACGGGCGTTTCGCCGACTTCATGCACGGCTTCGACAAGCCCTTCGGACCCCACCGCGTGGAGGTCTGGGTTGAGGACGCCACGGGAAAACGGATCAGCACGTTCAACGAAATGTTGGTCTACCGGCTGCCGCGTCCCAAGTATTGGGGTAAGGACGCGCCGAATTCGGCCTTCGGCGTGCACACCAATTCGACGACCCGCCACTGCATCATGCTCAAGGCGATCGGGGCCAATTGGACCCGGCTGCATGACGCCGGACTCGACTACATCGGCTGGTATCACCTCGAACCCAGAAAAGGCCAGTGGCAGTTCCGCGACGAACCGATCCACCGCTACCGAAAACATCACGTCATGATCCTGGGCGAACTGGGAACCGCCCCGCCGTGGGCGTCGCACCATCCGGGCTATGACGTGAACGGCTATTTCGACCGTTTCTATCAGCCGCGTGATCTGAACGACTACGCCAACTACGTCCGCACCGTGGCCGAGCGCTACCGAGGCGTGATTCATGCGTGGGACGTGTGGAACGAGCCGTGGATCACGGCTTGGTGGGGCGTGGGCTACGACAAGAATCAAGGCAGCGACCGGGAAGGCTACCTCCGCTCGCCGACGGCTCAGAAGGATTTTGCCGAGCTGATGAAGACGGCCTATTCAAACGTCAAGGCGGTCGATCCGGCTACCATTGTGTTGGGAATCAATACGACGACCGGCGGGGGCGGCAGTTCCTTCACAGGCGACGAGTGGACCCGCGGAGTCGTCGATGCCGGGGGGATGCAGAGTCTGGATGCGATCGCCTATCACCACTACACGGGCGCGTTCAACCTGCATCCGGAAGACGACGTCGAGCGGGGCTACCAGACGGCGGTCGGCTACGTGGCCGACAAGAGCGGCGGCCAGGTGCCGGTGCCGGTATGGATGACCGAAGGCCAGAACGCGAGAATGCTGGCCCTGGCGGACATGTACCACCACACCCTGCCGAATCCGCCGCAGGACAGCGACCCGTTCCTGGCGGGCGACCGGCAGGTGCGTTTTCTGGCCTCGCTCCGGGCGAGGGGAGTGGCGAAGGCCTTCTTGTATACCATGCACGGGCACGGCTATTTCGACGACGGCGGCCAGTGGCGGGCAATCACCACCGGCGAAGGTTTCCTGCACACGCAAGGCGCAGCGATCGCGGCCCTGGCCGGGCAGATCGAGGATCACCATTTCACCCGCCGTGTGAAAGCGACCGAAGGCGTCTGGGCCTACCTGTTCCAGGCCGACGACGGTTCGCGTGCAGTGGCCCTGCTGGCGCCGGAGGAATCGCACGGAGAATACCTGCTGCCGGCCGGCGCCCTGGATCTCTTCGGAAACTCTGTTCCGGCAGGCACGCCCATCGGCAAGACCGTTTGCTACCTGCCGCTCCCGGCGGGGGCCACCGGGCTGTGAGGCGAGTCAAGTCGGTATGGGTGCAACGCGACTCTCGGAATGGTAGAATCGGCAGCGGTTCGGTTTTCTGGTCACGGGAGATACGCCATGGACTCTACACAACCGCGTGCAACGCGAAGAAGTTTTCTGCAGGCCGCGACGGCCGGAGCGGGGCTCGGTGTTCTGGCTCATACCGTCGGCGCCAATGCGGCTGCGGAGGAACGCCCTGCTGCGGACCAGGCGTCGCGTCTGCCCCGCGAGGTCTGGGTGGCAAGCATCACCCAGGACGGCATGCATACGGCAAACTACGAGCAGATGATTAGGGCCATGCTTGCCCGGATGGAAAGCGTGGTGCCCTTCCAGCCCGACATCGTCTGCCTGCCGGAGGTTTTTCCGTTCGTCAATCTCGACACCGACCGGCCACCCCTCGAAGAGGTCGCCGAAGAACCAATCGGGGCGATTTGCTCGCCCTTCGCCGAGTTTGCCCGGAAGAACCGCTGTTACGTGGTTTGCTCCACCTACACGAAGGAAGCCGGACGCTTCTACAATTCGGCCGTGTTCATCGGCCGCGACGGCAAACTGGTGGGCGAGTATCGCAAGATGCATCCGACGGTCGGCGAGATGGATCGCGGCATCGAACCCGGCGCGCTCGATCCGCCGGTGTTCGACACCGACTTCGGCAAGGTCGGCGCCCAGATCTGCTTCGACATCGAATGGTACGACGGTTGGGAGAACCTCCGCAAGAAAGGCGTCGAGATTGTCTTCTGGCCCTCCGCCTTCGGAGGCGGGGCGATGGTCAATACGAAAGCCTGGCAGAACCACTACTGCGTCGTATCGAGCACCCGCAAAGGCACGACCAAGATCTGCGACATCAACGGCGAGGCCGTCGCCAAGACGGGTCATTTCGCCAACTTCGTTTGTGCACCGATCAACCTGGAAAAGGTTTTCTTGCACACCTGGCCGTTCTGCCGACGCTTCCCGGAGATCCACGCCAAGTACGGTCCCAAGATCCGCATTCAAACCTTCCACGAAGAAGAGTGGTCCATCCTGGAGAGCCGCTCGCCCGATGTGAAAATCGCCGACGTCATGAAGGAGTTCGAGCTGATGACGCGAGATGAACATATCGAAGAGGCCGACGAGGCACAGCGTGCGCGGCGATCGTGATTCGGACACCGCGAAGCCCCTCTGTCGCATATCGACAGACAGTTGTCGCAAAAACACCCGGAACACGGTAGAAACCTGACTTCGCCGGCGATAGCATCGAGCAAGTCGCCGGCACAACACTTTGGAGAGCCGACACCATGAATGGTCTTCGAAACGTTTCCCTGGCACTCGCGATCGTGGCACTGTGCTCCGGTGCGGTGTTCTGCGCCGACGAGATCGACAAGCTGGCAGCCGTTCCGCCGACTGCCAACTTCCAACCGGGACCCGAGTACGCCGATAGCGCCCGCATGTTCCAGGGCATCCCCAGCCTGGAGCGTTCGCCCGGCGGAAGGCTCTGGGCCGTCTGGTACGGCGGCGGCGTGACCGAGGATCTGCACAACTACATCATCGCCGTAACCAGCGGAGACGACGGCAAGACCTGGTCGGATCTGAAGTTCGTCATTGACCCCGATCGCGACGGACCCGTGCGGGCCTTCGATCCCTGCCCCTGGCTGGATCCCAACGGCAAATTCTGGCTCATCTGGGCCCAGCGCAGCCAGACGACGCCCTACTTGATGGCCATGACGACCGAAAACGCCGACGACGAGAACCCCACCTGGTCGCGGCCGTTCCTGATCGGCGAAGGGATCATGATGTGCAAGCCGGTCGCCCTCGACGACGGGACCTGGCTCCTGCCGACGGCCATCTGGCACCGCGAAGGAAGCTGCCGCGTCCTGGCGTCGACCGATCAGGGCAAGACGTGGTCGTTCCGCGGCACGGCCACGGTTCCCGATCCGGCCGAACGCAATTGCGACGAGCCGATGATCGTCCAGCGCAAGGACGGCAGCCTCTGGCAATGGGTGCGGACGAAATACGGAATCGGAACCTGCCGATCGACCGACCTGGGACGCACGTGGACCGACGTCGTGCCGTCGGAGGTCGCCCATCCGGCTGCCCGGTTCTTCCTCCGCCGCCTTGCATCGGGTAACCTGCTTCTGGTCAAGCACGGTCCGATTGCCGAACGGACCGGCCGCTCGCATCTGACGGCCTTCCTGTCGAAAGACGACGGCCGGACTTGGCAGGGCGGCCTGCTGCTCGACGAGCGATCCGGTGTCTCCTATCCCGACGGCTTCCAGGGCGACGACGGCCGGATCCACATCATCTACGACTTCGACCGCCAGGGAGACAAGACGATCCTCATGGCCGTCTTCACGGAAGACGACATCCTGACCGGCAAGAACGCCTCGGGCAAGGTCCGCCAGCGGATCCTGATCAATCAGGCGACGGGCGTGAATCCGAAGAAGAACGCGGCAGCCGGCGTCAAGCTCGAATCCCACAGCGACGGCGCAAAGCCCCTGGAAGGTAAAGGCGCCCAATTGAAACCGGTTGAAGACGGTGAAACCTGCCAAACCTTCGAGAACGGTGCGAAGCTCTTCACCGATCGCGATTACACAGCCGCCAACCTGCCGGCACTCTTCAAGGGACGGCAGTTCGTGCAGGCGTCGATCGAAGGGACAAGCGTGACCGTTGCGAGTGACGGCATCGTGTTCGCCGTCACGCCGCTGCCCAATCGGAACAAGGACAGCGTGGCCAAGCAGTTTGAAGAGCAGGGCTTCGCCAAGGTTGCCCAGCCCGAGTTCTACCTGTTTCCCGGCCCGGCCAACCTTTGCACGACCTTCCAGAAGAAGGTCGCGGCAGGCGACAAGATTGCCATGGGCAAATGGGGTGTGTTGATCTACTGAATCCCTTAACCAAGTTGCCGAGTGATCCATGGCCGCGAAGGCTTGCCTCGCGCTTGGTTGAAGCATCACGTACTTCCGGACAACAGCCAATAACCGAGTGCCGATCGAACAAAGCGTTGGGCAAGCCCAAACGGCTATCTCAGATAAAGGACCAATTCCATGACCGTGCATCGCACAATTCGGACCGGTGTTCTGACGGTCGCCGTCCTGTGTGGGACGTTGATCTCTTCCTACTCCTTCGCCTCGGAGTCCGCGGAATCAACCGCTGACCTCGAACAACGCTTCGCCGGCCCCGCCGATGCCGACAAGCCGTGGGCCTACTGGTGGTGGATCAACGGAAACGTCGACAAACCGACGATCACCCACGACCTGGAACAGATGAAGGAGAAGGGATTCGCCGGGCTGCTCCTGTTCGACGCCCGCGGCTACCACGACGATCACTGCCCCCCGCCGCCGCCGCGGATGGAGTTCATGAGTCCCGAGTGGCGCGAGTTGATTCGCTTCGCCATCTCCGAGGCCAGCCGCGTGGGGCTCGAAATGAGCATCAACCTGAGCAGTTGTGCAGGCGCCCTCAAGGGCCCGTGGCTGGTAGAGGACGACGCCCCCAAACGCCTCATCTGGACGTCGGCTGCCGTTGTCGGGCCGACCCGGCTCAGCGTTCCGCTGGCTCCGTCCGGAGATGCGTATTTCCGCGAAATCGGCCTGTTCGCCCTGAAAACGAATCCGGCGGCTGCTCCAACCGACGATTCTGTTGCGGACCGGCTCTCCGCGAACTGGCAGGAAATGCAGCCCAAGCTCGACCCGATGGAAGCCGCCACGGAGGTGATCGATCTATCCGAAAACGTCGATGACCAAGGCCGGTTTACGTGGAATGCTCCCAAAGGGAATTGGACGCTCGTTCGCTTCGCTCGAACCAGTGTGGAGGGACACGAATATGACGTCGACGTGCTGGATCCGGCCGCGGTGGCCGGACATTTCGATCGGATGGGAAAGGCCTTGCTTGAAGACGCTGGCCCCGCGGCAGGCAAGACGCTCACCCACTTCTACAGCGTGAGTTGGGAAGGGGCCGCGCCGACCTGGACGGTCGGGTTCGAAGAGCAATTCGAGAAGTACCGCGGATACAAGGCACGTCCTTACCTGCCCGTCCTGGCAGGCAAGACGGTGACCAGCCGGGAAGTCTCCGAACGTTTCCTCCGCGACTACTTCAAGACGCTGGGCGACCTCTTCCGCGACAACTTCTACGGCCAATTGCAAGCCTCGTGCCACGAACACGGCCTCAAGTGGCATTCCGAGTCGGGCGGTCCCTGGAATCGCAAACTGGCGGCCTTCCAGATCGCCGACCAGTTGGCCTTCCTCGCCCGCAACGACATGCCCCAAGGCGAGTTCTGGCACCTGGGCCGGCCCATGAACCGGCAGCCCGCCATGGCGGCCCATGTCTACGGAAAACAACGTGCCGCCACCGAGGCCTTCACCCACATGCGGACCCATTGGTCGGCCTATCCGGCCGTGCTCAAACAGGACGCCGACGCGGCCTTCGTCGACGGCGTGAACCACTTCATCTGGCACACCTTCAGTTGCTCGCCCCCCGAGTTCGGTAAGCCGGGGATCGAATACTTTGCCGGTACCCACGTGAATCCCAACGTCACCTGGTTCCAGCAGGCCGGCGGCTTCCTGGCCTATCTGGCCCGCTGCCAGACGATGCTCCGCCAGGGCCTGTTTGTCGCCGACGTCTGCTGCTACACCGGCGACAAAACCTACATGCACTGGGGCCGCGGGGAGAAATGGACGGAGAACGCATCCCTCGTCCTCGGCAAAGGATACACCTACGACCTGGTCAGCGACGAAGTCCTGCTGGATCGGATGTCTGTGAAGGACGGCAAGCTCGTCCTGCCCGACGGCATGTCCTATCGCGTCCTGGCCGTCGACCTGGTGGATGAAACGGTTCCGCCGCAAACGCTCCGCAAGATCGCCGAACTGGCCAAGGCCGGCGCCACGGTCGTGCTCGGCACGCGCCGCCCGACCCGCGCCCCGGGTCTGCACGACTTTCCACAGTGCGACGCGACCGTCCGGCAACTGGCCGACGAACTCTGGGGCAAGGCAGGGTCACAATCGTTCGGGCAAGGCAAGGTCGCCACCGGCCTGGCCATCGACGACGTCCTGCGGTCCCAAGAAATCCTCCCCGACTTCGAAGGACCTTGTGAATCCATCCACCGGCGAGTCGGTGAAACCGACATCTACTTCGTCTCAGGCAGCGGTGCCGCCGACTGCGTGTTCCGGGTCAGCGGAAAACAACCCGAACTCTGGTGCCCCAAGACAGGCGCGATTCGCGACGCGGTCTGCTATCGTCCCACCGACGACGGCCGAACGCTCGTTCCGCTCGCGCTGCCCGAAGGCGGATCGGCGTTCGTCGTCTTCCGCAAACCGGCCGATTCCAAACGCCTGGTGGCCTTGCCGGCGCCCGGTGTCGAGATTCTCGGCCGAAGCGGCGCAGAACTGAAGCTGCAGGTCTGGGACAACGAGAAACACGTCCTGGCGACCGCCGACTCGAAGCAGATCGCCGTCGAACCGGCAAACCGGTCCCAGCCGCAAGAGGTTGCAGGAGCGTGGGAAGTGCGATTCTCCCCGGAATGGGGCGGCCCCGAGTCGATTACCTTCGACCGCCTGGTTCCGTGGAATGAGCATGCCAACGAAGGCATCAAGTACTATTCCGGCACGGCCACCTACTCCAAGACGTTGAAGCTGACAAAGCAGCAGGTTGACGGCCTGGTGCGGCTCCAGTTGGGCAAGGTCGGGCACGTGGCCGAGGTCCGCCTCAACGGCAAGCCCCTGGGCGTGGTCTGGTGCGAGCCGTGGTCGGTGGATCTGACCGGGGCCGTTCGAGAGGGAGAGAACCGGCTCGAGATCGACGTGGCCAACCTGTGGATGAATCGCCTGATCGGCGATTCGGCACTCCCGCCCGAAAAGCGTCGCACGAACACCAACGTCCGCTTCTTCAGCGCCGACGCCAAGTACCGGGCCTTCGAGGGCTTCTCCCCCAAGGACGCCCTCGCCCCCTCCGGTCTGATCGGCCCGGTGCGCTTGGAGTTCGGCAAGGAAGTCGAGGTTGCGTTCTGAAGTTCGAGTCCAGGCTTCAGCCTGCCCCCTGCCCGTTCCGCAGACTCATCTGCCGGGCGATGAGCAGGGCCATTTCGAGAGCCTGCTCGTAGTTCAGCCGCGGGTCGACGTCGCTTTCATACGCTCGGCTCAGGTCGGCCTCGGTGAGGCCGCGGGCGCCGCCGATGCATTCGGTCACGTTCTCCCCGGTCAGTTCGAAATGCACGCCGCCCAGACGCGTGCCCATCCGCTGGTGAACGGCGAAGGCCTGCGTCAATTCGCCCAGGATTTCGTCGAAATCGCGAGTCTTCACCCCACTCGCGGTGGAAATCGTGTTTCCGTGCATGGGATCACAGCACCAGAGGACCTCCGCCCCGGCACGCAGCACCGCGTCGAGCAGCGGCGGCAGGCGGTCTTCAAGCCGGCCGGCCCCGAAGCGGTGGATCACGGTCAGACGCCCCGGCTCGTTCTCCGGATTCAGGATGCCGCACAGATCGACCAGTTCCTCGGGCGTGCACGAGGGGCCGACCTTGACGCCCACGGGGTTGGCGATCCCCCGGAAGAACTCCACGTGGGCGCCGCCCGGGTCGCGAGTGCGGTCGCCGATCCATGGGAAGTGCGTGGTCAGGTCGTACCATCCCGTGCGGCGGGGGACCTGGCGGGTCTGGGCCTGCTCGTAGTCCAGGTGCAGGCCCTCGTGGCTGGTGAAGAACTCGACCCGATCGAATTCGCCGATGCGGCGGCCGATCATCGTTTCCATGAACGTGACCGATTCGCCGAGCGCCCGCATCATCTCCCGATAGCCGCGCGACTCGACCGCATGGTTGACGAAGTCGAGATCCCACAATTCGGGATGCCGCATGTCGGCGAAACCGCCGTCGATCAGCCCCCGGATGAAGTTCAACGTCATGGCGGCTCGCTCGTAGCCACGCAGCAGAAAGACCGGGTGGGCAGTGCGTGCCTCCGGGGTGAACTCGCGGCAGTTGATCAGGTTGCCCCGGAAGCTGGGCAGCGTGACCCCGTCGCGTGTCTCCGTGTCGGCCGAACGGGGTTTGGCGTACTGTCCGGCAAACCGCCCCACGCGGATCACGCGGCGATGGCTGCCGTAGGTGAGCACGACGCCCATCTTCAGCAGGATCTTGAGCTTATTGGCGATCAGATCGCTGCGGCAACTCGCAAAGCTCTCGCAGCAGTCGCCCCCCTGCAACAGGAACCGCTCGCCGCGGGCGGCTTCGGCCAGTTCCCGCTTGAGGTTTTCCACCTCCCAGCTCGTGACCAGCGGAGGAAGTTGAGAGAGTGCATGCAGCGTTGCCGCCAGAGCCTGCTGATCGGGATAGGCGACGCTTTGGCGAATCGGTTTCTCTTTCCAGGAAATGGGCGACCAGGAGGGAAGCATGGCGTGGGCAGCGGAGGGATTTCATGGGGATGGGCCGCAAGCCCCCAGGTAGGCTAGGCGGCGAAGCGAGGTAGTCGTTTGAGCATAAGCACTGCCGTCCAGGCCGTCAACGAAACGGGTAGCGGCTCGCGCGAACTCTGCCAAGTGCACGGCCTTCGACATTGCAGACGATCGAGTCTTGACGATACAATATGGCCTGGCATCATCTTGCGAAGGAGCATGTATTGTGAAGATTCACCAGATTTCGTTGTTTCTCGAAAACAAGCCGGGCCATCTTCGCGGCGTCGCCCGGATCCTGGCCGATGCGGGAATCAACATCGTCACCCTCTCGCTGGCCGACACTCAGCAGTTCGGCATCCTCCGTCTGATCGTGGAAGACTGGGAGAAGGCCAAATCGGTCCTGGAAGGAACCGGCTGCGTCGTGAACGTCACCGAGGTCGTGGCGACCGAAGTGGAGGATCGGCCCGGCGGACTGGCGGCTATTCTCGAGATCCTGGAACAGAGCGGCGTGAACGTCGAGTACATGTATGCCTTCACCTTCGGAAAAGGCGATCGCGCGGTGATGGTCTTTCGCTTCGACCAGCCGGACAAAGCCATTCAGGTCCTCCAGGACGCCGACGTCAGCGTTCTGGGCAGCGTCGAACTGTTCCAACGAACCTCGTGAGGCAAATACGAAACACGAAATTCGAAATCCGAAACAAATCCGAAGGACCGAAGCTGCAAATGACCGAAACGTCCGGATGCGGGGACATCTTCCAGTACCGACGTGGAATGGTCATCCTCCCGTTTGAGGCATTTTGATTTCCGTCTCTCGAATTTGTTTCGGATTTCGAGCTTCGGATTTCCTTCCTCAGAAGTTGTATTGTGCCTGGAAATCAAACCGCACCAGGTCGCCGGGGCGCCGGTCGATCCAGAGGGTCTTCCAGGAACTGACGTCGACGCCGACCATGAATTTGTCGGTCACGTCGTAGAGCAGGTTAGCGAAGTAGAAGTGGTTGTAGGTGCGGCCCGAGGTGAGATCCTGATCGAAAGGATCGTCGATCGAATAGCCCGCGTAGCTGCGCAGGCGGGGCGTCCACTTATAGCCGAAATCGAACCAACCGCCCGTGCTGCGGATCGATCGCCGCGTCTGCTTGTCGACCCCTTGCAGGATGCCGCCCATATAGGCCGACAGGTTCTCGCCGGTAAAGAACTCGCTGCGAAAACTCAATCGCTCGGTGATCGGCACGTTCACGTCGACGTTGAACGACCAGGTTCGCCGCGTCACGTCGTCGGCCGGGTTCGGGTTCGGCGCCAGGAAGTCGTAGACCACCTCGCCGATATGGGCCGAAGCGCCGATCTCCGCGGGCTTGGCACCTTCCGTCAGCCCCCGTGCGAACTGCCAGGCCGCTCGCCCTTCGAGCACCGGCCAACCGGCCACGTCGGCCTGGACCGACGTGTCGGTAGTGAAATCCTGGAGGATGTCCATGTTCAGCGAGCCTTGCAGGGAGAGCTTCTGCCCGCCAGGCGTCTTGAAGTATCGGTCGCCGCGAATCTGGGCCCGGCGATAGCCCAGATTGCCCACGCCGGAGCCGGGTACGTAGTTCAAATTGCCCGGATAGAGTGGTGAAATGACTTCCCACTCCTGGCCGGCCAGGAGATAGAAGTCGTCGTCTTTCATGTCGATGAAGCCGCGACGGAACAGCAACCCCGGCTTGTTGTGCGTCAGGTACTGGCCCTGAAAGTCGATTTCCACGCAGGCGCCCAGAGCGGCGCAGGGGCAGCAGTTCGGGCTCGGGCCGCCGATCTTCAGGCCCAGTCGCGTCGTCTTGGCGTCGACGTAGAAGGCGTCTTCTCCCTGCACGTCGGGCGACTGAGCCCAGAGGATGATGTCGCCCGGGTAGCTCCGTTCCGTCTCGTAGACGGCGCTCACGACCACGCGGCCGTAGGGGGTTATGGTGAAGCCCCCCTTCTTCCAGGTGAGCTTGCTCATTTCGGCACGCATCGTGTCGAGCGAAACGCCCGCGGGAACCGTGTCGCCAACCGGAGGCAGGGGAATCGGGCCGTTTCGCAGTGAGTCCAGTTCACGTTGCAGGGCCTCGGTTCGAGCTTCCAGCGTCTGGACTCGTGCCTGCAACTCAGCGTTGCCGCCGATCGACTGGGCCGGCGCAGGCCGGGCGCCGATCGAACACAGCAAGGTCGCCAGCACGATGGACAGAGTGCGGGAGAATTGGCGGTTCTGCCGCATGCAGTCGGAGCAGGAAGGCGATGGCAACGGACAATCTCCACGGTGCGCGCGCAATGAGGCGGCTCAATCGCCCCGCTCGATCTTTATCGTCTTTGTGAATGTTCGACTTGACACGTTCAATACATTCCCCACAAGCGACATATACCTAACCCCACAAAGGAATGCCGCTGAAGTTGCGTCGCCGTCCGGCGGGTATTAGAATCACAGGTTTGTGTATTCCGCAGCAGCCAGGTGCAGAGCGAGGGCTTCCATGAACGACTCGGCAGCAAGCCGAAACGGCGACTCCGTTCGGTTTCATCCGGCCAGCAGTCCCGATTACGTGCCGCTCCCGCAGTTGCGCGATCTCCAGTCGCGCCGGTTGAAGGAGGTGGTGACCCGGGCCTACGAGAACGTGCCCTTCTACCGGCGAAAGATGGATGAACTCGGGATCGCTCCCGGCGGGATTCACTCGATCGACGACGTGGTCAAGCTTCCTTTCACGGTCAAAACCGACCTGCGGGATGAATACCCCTTCGGACTGTTCGCCACCCCGATGGATCGTGTGGTCCGCCTGCACGCCTCCAGCGGCACGACCGGCAAACCGATTGTTGCCGCCTACACCCAACACGACCTCAACGTGTGGAAGGAGGTCATGGTTCGTTCCCTGGCCGCCGCCGACTTGCACGAAGGCGATATCATCCAGAATTCCTACGGCTACGGGCTCTTCACCGGAGGCCTTGGCGCCCACTACGGCGCCGAGGCACTGGGTGCCACGGTCATTCCCACCTCGGGCGGCAACACCGACCGGCAGATCATGGTCCTCAAGGATTTCGGCGTGACCGCCATCTGCTGCACGCCGAGCTACTTTCTTCATATCCTCGACCGGGCCGCGGAACTCGGAATCGATCTGCGCGATCTGCCCCTCCGCGCCGGCGTGTTCGGTGCCGAGCCCTGGACCGAGGCCATGCGCACCCGCATCGAGGAGGCGGCCGGAATCAAGGCCTACGATATCTACGGCCTCACCGAGATCATCGGCCCGGGCGTGGGCTGCGAGTGCTTTGGACAAGACGGCCTGCACATCTTCGAAGACCACTTCTACCCGGAGATCATCGATCCCGAGACGGGCCAGCCGGTGCCCGAGGGTGAGGAAGGCGAACTGG
This sequence comes from Planctomycetaceae bacterium, assembly GCA_012719125.1. Classification (GTDB taxonomy): domain Bacteria; phylum Planctomycetota; class Planctomycetia; order Pirellulales; family Thermoguttaceae; genus JAAYAY01. Next base: position 40,336 of record JAAYAY010000265.1, read on the forward strand.
TGCTCACCACGCTCAGCAAGCAGGCCATGCCCATGCTCCGCTACCGCACCCGCGACATCACCCGGTTTCTACCGGGGCCCAGCCCCAGCGGGCGAACGATCCGGCGCATCCGGCGAATCTCCCATCGCAGCGACGACATGTTCATCGTCCGCGGAGTGAACGTGTTTCCCAGCCAGATCGAAGAAGCCTTGCTCCGCGTGGAAGGCACCCTCCCCCATTACCAGATCGTCTTGACTCGGCACAAAGGTCTCGACCAGGTCGACGTCCAGGTGGAGGTCACGCCCGAGGTGTTCAGCGATCGCGTCAGCGCGCTGGAAGACTTGCAGAAACGACTGGCAAAGACGATCGAGCAGACCGTCAACATTCGCGTCGGCGTCAGCCTGGTGGAACCCCACTCGATCGCCCGCAGCGAGGGCAAGGCCAAACGGGTCGTGGACCGGCGGGAGATGTGAGGCAAGTGAACGAGAATGAACCGTACCTGGCGATGAGAACGGTGATGATGCCGAGCGATACGAACCCGCACGGCACCATCTTCGCCGGGGTGATCCTTAGCCGCATGGCCATGGCCGGAATTATCGGCGCCCGGCACGCCGTCGGCCGGGCCGGGTGGCCCAAGTCGCTCCTGGTCGCTCGCGGCATGCGGCAAGTCGAGTTCTTTCTCGCCTCGCAGGTCGGCGACGTCGTCAGCTACTGGACCCGCCTCCTGCAAGTCGGCCGGACGTCGATCACCGTCAACATCCGGGCGGAAACCGAGCGCGAAGGCGACTCGATCTTGCTGGCCGAGGCCGAGGCCACTTATGTGGCCGTCGAGGGCGAGGAAGAACCACGCCGGCCGGTGCCAATTCGGGGTTAGCAAACATCGTAGTCCTGCCGTACTTGGTGGCCACCGAGAAGAACATGGGCTGCCCCCATGAAGAAGGCGAGGATTTCCCCGACGGGGAAGACTGCCCATTCTGCCCCTGGTGGAAGGGCAAACAGGGGAGCGCGGCAACGGAGTGATAACGGGGGTAGCTGGCAGCGCATTTTTCAGTGATCTCCGCCGCCCGGTCCCTACATTCCTGGCAGGCTGCCATACGTCCTCAAAACACCACGATCCAGGCCCAATAGGGAAACGGCTTGTCGTGCGGCACCCGACTGAGAATCCGGCCCGTGGCGTCGGTGTGAACGATCGCCTCGGTCGTGTTCCTCCAGATCTCGCCGGTCGTGGGGCTGGCCGCAATGGTCCGGCCCTCGACCGCCAACTCTTCGATGAACTCGCCGTCGGTTGAATAACGTTGGATCCCTTGAGGATAGAGGCCAACCCAAACTTCGTCCACTTCCGGAAGACACACGATGGTGCAAACGCCGCGTTCTCCCAGGTCGATCGTGCGACGCGGTTTTCCGTCAACGTTCAATACGTGCAGTCGGCGTTGAGTCTTCCTGAGGTCCGATGCTTCCACCTCCACGAACCACACACTGCCGTCCTTCGAATTCACGGCCACCGTATTGCATTCTCCGGCAACTTCCTCGCGAAAGCGGACTTCGCCCTCTCGGTTGAGAACGAGGACTTCGGAGCCGACCAGCCAGAAGCTGTCGCTCTTGGGGTTGTAGGCCATGTCGATAGGAACAAGGAGAAAAGACGTCTTCTCGTTTCCCTGGCCGTCGAAGACGACGATCTCGCCGGTGTGTGTACAGCACCAGAGGTCGCCCGTCTTCTCGTCGACGACCAAGGCGCCCGCACGCAGATTGTCGAGTTGCCAGATCTTCTGTCCGTCCAGTGTGAACGCATGCACGCTGCTCGTCACGTCTCCGTGTGCGTAGATGCGATTGCGGCGGCGATCGACAGCCAGGCTATGGTAGCTCCCATAGGTATTGCTCGCCTCGATCCCAGCGTTCTTCCACAACTCCTCCCCCGTGGCCGTCAAGGCTCGCAGGTTGCCTTGCGACAGCTTTCCCGCTTCGGTGTTCTCGTAAGACCTCTCCGACAGTACGACGACAGCCGGCTGTTCCCGCGGTGCAGGTTGCTTCTCAGCCAGGTCGAATCGCGTCACCGGAAACCGCCGGGGCCGGGCATCCGGATCGGTCTCGAACAGGACGTCGTCTGCCAGGGCGTCTGCCACGGTTCGCTTCAATTCGTCTCCGGGCAGGTTCCTGGCAAGTACGTGTCCGTTCGGTGCGATCAGGAAGCTGGTCGGGAGCGAGCGGACGGCATACGATTTCGCCAGTTCCGACCAAAGCCCGTTTACATAGGCCTGTTCCCAGTCCAGGCCGAGATTCTCCACGTAGTCCCTCGGCCGGGAGGAACTGGAATCGCATGCTACGCTCACCATGGCAAACCGAGGGTTGGTGCGGAACTCTTCATGAATTGTCTTGAGAATTGCCATCTCGTCGAGGCTCCGCTCGTTCTGGGTCGCCCAGAAGTTCAAGAGAATCAGTTTTCCGCGGTGCTCAGCCAATCGAACGAGGCCTCCCTTCAAGCCCTGTACGACGAATTCTGCTGCGACCTCGCCCACATCCAGCACGTCGAACAGCTTCGCCTCGATAGTGCCCAGGTCGAGCGGTTCGTTGCTGCGGCCGCCGGACATCTCGGGAACGCTGAACACGAGTTCCGCCCGGCCGATCTCGTCACCCGTACTTTTTTCTTGGGGATCGGGTGGCAGGTTGACCGGCACTCGGAGGCGGTAGTCGCCCGCCGCAACGTCCGGGATCTCGAACCGGCCTGACTCATCCACGAACCCCACGAAACGCACGCGGTCGCTTGTCTCCCGGTTGTTTTCGATATCCCACGTTTCGATTTTCACCGGATCGTTGGTCTGCCAGTCGACCGGCGTCTCCGGCTTCCAGTCCAGCACGAATCGGCCCTTCACCGGCCTTCCTGTTCCTCCGATGGTGACCCGACTCGTCTCGCCTGCCTTGATCTCGACACGAGTCTGGCGGGAATAGTAAAGCGTGGTGCTCGTCCCGAAATGCTTACTCATCGTCAGTGACAGTGTACCGGGACCGGGAACGACATGTTCGAATTCAAATTTGCCCTGGTCGTCCGTCGTCGCCGCGCCGCCATAACCCGACACGAATTGGTACCTGGTGTTCTCCAAGCTCGGATTAAACACGAAGTGGCACCCGACGCCGGGACGATCGCCCATCATGAACGTCCCGTCCAGACGGCCCCACGGCTTCAGGTGAAGCCGGTTCGACGCAGCAAACTCCTCGTTCGTCGCTTCGACATAGCCGGCCTCACCAGCGGCAACAATCAGGAATTCCTCCTCTTGGAACGCCGGAAATGAGAACCGCCCTTCGCCGTCTGTCTCCACGAGGAATGCTTCGGGCGATGCCGTACGAAGTCGTCCGTTCCGCAAATAGACGCCCTTCTCGGGCCTGGCCAAGGCAACCTGCGCCCCCGCCGCCGGTTCGCCGTCGGGCAGGAGGACGATTCCCGCCGGTCCTTCACTCCGCTTGAGCTTGAAATCATACGTCTGCTGGCCCTCGGTCGATTCAAAAACGCGGCTGGCCTCCGGCAGGTACCCGGGGGCCGTTGCCTGAAGCTGCCATCCTTTCGCCAGATAGCCAAATCTGTAGGTATACCGGCCGTTTTTGCAGAGCAGGTTGCCTCGCCAACGAATCGGCCTGTGCTCATACAGCCTGGCGTATTGAAGGCAGAACTCCGGTAACGGTTCACCGGTTTCTGCGTCGGTCACTAGCCCTGTGATGATCAACTGCGAATGGAGCGTGATGACATGCTCTTCCTCAGAAACCATGAAGGGCGTGTCCCGCCGGGCCATATAGCCGGGCTTGGAAATGGAGTATTCGACCGCATCTGCCGGGGCTCCGTGCCACTGAAACCGCCCTTCCTTGTCGGTTTCGATCGGCTCTCCAAAGACGCGGTTGCCTCGCCAGGAAGTGGGGCGTATCGACGCGCCTTCGATCGGCTTCCCCTCGACATCCACCACTCGCCCTCGGAACAGTTGCCCCGGTTCCAGGCGGAATTCGAGCGGGGCATCCTGTTGTCCGACCGTCAGTTCCCGCACCTGAATCGCCAGGCCTTCGGCGCGGACGACAACGGTCGCGGGCTCGGGCCGGCAGTTCTCGATGACGAATCGCCCGTCCGCGCCGGTGGTCGCCTTCTGCTGCTCCTGGTCCAACTGGGCAACGGCGCCCTCGACGGGATTTCCCTGGGAATCCAGCACGCGCCCTACGACCTGGAGCCCTTTCTGCAGAACAATGACGTTTTCCATGTCCGCCGTCGGACTTCTGCTCGTATCGTTGAAGTAGCCCGGAACGATCGCCCACATATACAGGTTCGCGGCACGTTTCGGGGCACAGTCCCACTCCCAACGCCCGTTTTCGTCCGTAACGACTTCTTCCTCTATGTAGAGGTCGTTCAGTTGACGCGGCGAATAGGTCCGCATGCCCAATTGCACCGTGGCCCCGGGGATCGTTCTTCCCTCCTTGTCTTGAACCACGCCACCGATCCGGATCCCTTCTTCGAACCGCAGCTCCAGGTGATCCGGAAGCTCGGTCACTTGCGTCTGACTCTCCCAGCCGCATTGGATCGGCGTGTGCCCGGGCGAGGTGGCTTTCATGTGCAACGTCTCGATCGTTGCACCGGCCGGCCATTTCATCTCGGCCGTGCCGTCCTCACCCGTCCGCAGGCTCTGCTCGAATTCCTCTCCCCCGATTCGGCCCTCGAATCGTAGTTCGACGCCCTTCATCGGTTCCTCGGTGGCATCTGCCAGACAGCGGATTGTCAGAACCGAGAATGCCGGCTCTGCTTCCACGTCACCGGCCTTCTCCGACACCTTGGCTTGTTCCGGCCTATCGGAAGCCGCGTCAGCCACCGCCTTGAGCGCCTCCTCGGCCGGCGCCGCACTGGTCTTCGTCAACGCCAACCCGCCGAGCAACAACACCGCCGCCGCTGCCAGTGCAACCACCGTCCGTGCCGGCCAACGCGGCAGGCCGGCTCGGAACACGAAACGTTCCACCGCTTCCACGCGGCGCCGAACGCTCGACTTGCGGGCCATCGCCAGACCGACAGGGGCACCTGCCGACGCCAAACGCAGCGCCAGCCGGGCCAAGGTCCGGCCGTAGACGCCGGCGTCGCCCACGTAGTCGGCGGCCACGGCGTCGCAGACCGCGTCGCAAGCGTCACCATGAGCCCGCGGCATCCGCCAGGCGAGCGGATGGAACCACAGCAGGATCGAAAGCCCGTGGAGAAGACGGCTCCAGACCAGGTCCCCGCCCTTCAAATGGGCCAATTCGTGGGCCAGAACCGCGGGCAGCTCTTCCGAATACGCTTCCTCACACTGTTGCTCCGGGAGCAACACAACCGGGCGGAAAAGGCCGACCAGGCAGGGAATCGGCAAGCTTCCCGTCCGGCGAACGGTAAAACGACGCCGGATCGCCAACCGCTCCGCCACGACGGCAGCCTCGGAACCAATCCAGTTCGCAATCGGCTTGGAGCTTCTCACCACGTGCAGCAAGTGCCACAGCCCTGCCGCTCGATACGACACGCAGACCAGCATGCCGGCGAACCAGATTGCCGCCGTCCAGCCGGCAAGCGTCCATGGGGACGAGGTGATTGCGAGCTTGTTCTCCGAAGAGGAGCGACGCTCAGTCGCAAGCGCCTGAGAGGGAGCAGAAGCGATCGCACTCGTTTCAGCCGGTTCCGCTCCAGGGGCTGTTTCAGGAATCGAGACCGATGGTCCTGGTAACGACTCCGCTGCGCCCGGTCGCCCGATTCGAGCCGGTGCGACAGGTCGAATCGCCGACCGCGCGTTCTCGGATCGATCGCGCTCGGGCGAGGCAACGAGCGTGACGACGTGAGATTCTGCCGCATCGGAGGTCGCGCCGCTTCCTCCCGGAAGCACGGCCCAACTCCACAGGGGCGGACACACAGCTAGAGTCGTCACAACCACGGCCCCCACGGCGGCCCCTCGCCAAAGAAGAACCCGCCAACGCGGATTCGCACCGCCAAGCACGAAATGCAGCAACCAGGCAATCGTGAGAAGCGAGGTTAGCTTGGCGGCGAGAAGAAACCAGAACGCCGTCGGGCTGGCTTGAACGTCGAAGAGCGAAGAATTCAGTGCGTTCATGATTTCTTCCTTCGTCGCTTGGGAGGGCCGGGCGGCTCGCCGTCGGCAAGACGCTTGAGTTCGACGAGTTCTTCCTCACTCAGCTTCTCGGAGCGGATGAGATTGAGCAGCAGGGCCTGCGCCGAACCGCCGCAGTAAGCGTCGATCACCTCGCGCACCGTCTCCGAGAATGCCGACTGCTGCCTGGTGACGGCCTTGTAGTAATAGGCCTTGCCCACCTTGCGCCGGCTGATGTGTCCCTTGTCGAGGAGAATCGTCAGATAGGATCGCAAAGCGGGGTTCTTGATCGGCTCGGGATAACGCTCCTGGATCTCGCTCGGCTTCATCTCGCCGTGCTCCCAGAGCACCCCCATGACGCTCAATTCCCCCGGCGTGAATCGCGGCATGTCCACACCTCCCCGTTTCGAGTGATGTGCAGAATATACTGCACATAAGCCCGCCCCGTCAACAATGTGCAGGACATTCTGCATGTTTTGGCGAAAAAGCACTCTCTTGAGGGGGAAGACCTCGGCAGAGCAAGAGGCCGAGACCCGCCGGCGCCTACCGAAGGGCGCCGAAGCCGGATATGATGAGGGATTGGCCCGCACTCACTGCGGCTGGGCTGGGCATTCGTTGGAGTCCAGGCTTCAGCCTGCCCGTGGGACACTATCCGCAGGCTGAAGCCTGTACTCCAACAATTCCCAGGTCCCCCTGTCATGGGTATCCCACAAGTCGCCATCGTCGGACGCCCGAACGTGGGCAAGTCGAGCGTGTTCAACTGGCTCATCGGCGAGCGGTTGGCCATTGTCGACTCGGTGGCCGGCGTCACCCGCGACCGCATGATCCACCCCCTGGAGATCGGCAACCGGCTCGTCGAACTGGTCGACACGGGCGGCATGGGCATTGAGGACGTCGACAAGCTGACCGACCACATCGAAGACCAGATCTCGCTGGCCATCGACTCGGCCGACGTCATCGTGTTCCTGGTCGATACCCGCACGGGGATCGCTCCCCTCGACGAGCACGTGGCCCAGCGGCTCCGCAGCGTGGGCGCCCCGGTCATCTGTGTGCCCAACAAGACCGACACGGGCGACTTGGAGCCAGCGGCCGACGAATTCCGCCGTTTCGGCTGGGACCTGGTCGCCGTCAGCGCCAAGCAGAATCGGGGCCGGCGCGACCTGCTCGACAAGATCCACTCGCTTCTCCCCCCGCCCGCCGAGGACGAAAACGAGGCCGGCCTGGCCGAGATGAAGCTGACCATCGTGGGCCGGCGGAACGTCGGCAAGAGTACCTTCATCAATACCCTCGTCGAGTCGGAACGAATGATCGTGAGCGAGGTGCCGGGCACCACCCGCGACAGCGTCGACGTCCGCTTCGAACTCGACGGCAAGTCGTTCATCGCCATCGACACCCCCGGCTTCCGCCGCCGCAAGAGCGTCTCGGGCAACCTGGAGTTCTACGGCACCAACCGGGCCGAGCGGAGCGTCCGCCGGGCCGACGTGGTCCTCATGTTCTTCGACGCCGGGCAGCAGATCAGCAAGGTCGACAAGCAACTCTGCGACTACATCGCCGACCACTACAAGCCCTGCATCTATGTAGTCAACAAGTGGGACCTGATGGTCGACCACATGCCGACCGAACGCTGGGCCGACTACCTCCGCGAGACCTTCCGCACCGCCCAGCACGTGCCCATCGCCTTCATCACCGGCCAGACGGGCAAGAACGCCAAGCGGCTCCTCAACCACGCCCAGATGCTCCACAAGCAGTCGCTCAGCCGCGTCTCGACGGCCGACCTGAACCGTCTGATCAAGGCGGCGATCGAACTCAACCCGCCGCCGCTGATGACGGGCCACCGCCGGCCCAAAGTCTACTACGCCTCGCAAGTCGCCACCTGCCCGCCCACGATCGTCTTCTTCTGCAACAATCCCAAGGGTTTCCCTGCCAACTACCAGCGCTACCTCCTCAGCGTCCTCCGCGATCAACTCCCCTTCGGCGAAGTCCCCATCCGCATGTTCTTCCGCCAACGCGAAAGCAGCGACACCCGCGACGAACTGAAGCAGTGACCTTGGAGTGCGATGACTCGTCATCGCTTTCTCTTAACGCACAGCCCATCTCGGCCATCCTCACTCGTGGCGGGAGAGACCTTCATATTTCGCGCAAAGGCGCCGAGGCGCGGAGGACAGGAGGGCAGAAAAGAAAATGGCGGAAAGGAAAATAGTCCCGACAATCCGTCCGTCAATTTCCTTTCCCCATTTTCTTTTCCACCCCCAGCGTAATCCACGCCGCAAGGCCCACAAGCAAACCCTCTCTGCGTCTCGGCGCCTCTGCGCGAGACTTTTCCTCGGCCTTCCTGCCAACCGCTTTCTCCATAAATCGGCCCCGCCCGATCCACCTGAGCGCCCGGCGGGTGTATACTGAACCGCGCACCACAAACCGAACGCGGGGAGGGAACTCTCATGGCCGACGATCCCCAAGCGACGACCGGCGCGACGCCCAAACAGGACTACCAGTTCGGTCTGAAGACCCTGTTCGCCCTGCCCCTGCTTGTCGTCGCCTACTTCGCCATGGCCCATTGGCTCGATCCGTGCGCCGCGGCAGCACTCACAATCCCCCTCGGGCTTCTGTTTGCGTGTTTCTACAGACCGTTGCGTCGGTTGGCAATCTGGACGCTCTTTGCCTACCTGTTCATCATTCTTCTAATGCCGTTCGGTGGCGGCTCAAGAGAAGCGCCGCGGAGATCTCAGTGCACCAACAACCTGAAGCAAATCGGCCTCGCCCTCCACTACTACCACGACGCCTACGGCTCCTTTCCGCCTGGCTACATCACAGACGACGAGGCACGTCCAATCCATAGCTGGCGAGTCCTCATCCTCCCCTTCCTGGAGCAACAGCCGCTCTACGATCGCTACCGATTCGACGAACCGTGGGACGGCCCGAACAACATCAAGCTCGTCAAGGAGATGCCGTCCGTCTTTCGATGCCCGAGCGAAGATAACGAGGACAAGACGTGCACGAACTACGTCGCGGTGATCGGCCCCCGCACCGCCTGGCCGGGCGAGACGCCGGTTCGTTTTGCGGACATTGCCGACGGTACCAGTAACACTTGGCTGGTGGTCGAAGCGGCCGGCTCCGGCATCGTCTGGAGTGAACCCCGCGATCTGCACGTCTTGCAGATGGCCCCCCAGATCAACCCTCCCGCCGGGCAAGGAATCTCAAGCAAGCACCCCGGCGGGGCCCAGGTATTGTGTGCCGACGGCAGCGTACACTTCATCAGCGAGGCAACTCCCAGCCCCTCCGAAGTCTATTCCGAACACATTCGCAACGCTCTCACCATTGCCGGCGGCGATCCGGTTGATCCCGATTGGTAGCGCCCGGCTGATCGCATAGGCAAGAGTTCTCGCGCAAAGGCGCCGAGGCGCAGAGAACAAGAAGGCAGAAAAGAAAATGTTGGAAAGGAAAATAATCTGGGCAATCCGTCCGTCATTTTCCCTTTCCAACATTTTCTTTTCCACCCCCAGCGTAGCCCACACCCCGAAACCTGCGGGAAATCTCTCTCTGCGCCTCGGCGCCTCTGCGCGAGATACTCCCTATCGTAGCGCTGATTTGCCCGGAATCGCACGCGAGCGCTGAATGAAAGCGGTAACGAGTTCCCGCACTCCAAAGGGCCATCACACCGGCAGGATCTGAATGCCGAGAATCAGGCGGGCAGAGAATCCTTTCCCCGAAGAAGAGCACGCAGAACCAAAGCAACGAGCACCGGGAGAAGAAAGATGGCAGTGAGAAGGAAGACGTTGACGAGGACCATGGGGAGCCCGCTCACATAGTCCACCCACCGCCCATTCTCGAGAACGAATACGGCAGCAGGAAAGGGGAAGCCACAGTACTTGACAGTCGGAGTAACCTGGTACTGAAAAACAGCGCCGAACCAGAAGCTGGCGGGAACGCCGAGTACAAGGCTTGTGACAGCTATCGCACGCCAACGGCCGGGATGAGTCAGGCGGGAGATGGCGTGGAACGTTCCATAATCGACTGCCGCGGCCACGGCGATCGCTGAGGCAACCACCAAGAGTCCCATGGCCCTCGGGCCAACGGCCGCAGCCAGACCCCATAGTATGGCATAACCCGTCACGGCCCACAGCACCGTACGAAGGCTGAATTGAATCGGTTCCCGCTTCTCACCTGCTGAAGAAGCCATGGTTCTCCTGCAACGCGAAAGAAGTCACGCAGTGGTCGATCGAATCAGGAGAGCCTCACGCAAAGGCGCCGAGGCGTAAAGGACAAGAAGGCAGAAAAGAAAATGTTGGAAAAGAAAATGACCCAGACAATCCGTCCGTCATTTTCCTTTCCCCATCTTCTTTTCTACCCCCAGCGTAGCCAACACCTCGAAACCTGCGAGAAATCTCTCTCTGCGTCTCGGCGTCTCTGCGCGAGCTGCTCCCTGTCGTCGCCTGCGCGGATTCGGCCGGAATCGCTCGCGAGCGCTACAGGAGTGCATCTCGCACCTACCAGGCCATCAGGTCGCCCTCGAAGCCGTCGATCTTGCCAGTGAGGTTCATGATTCGGGCCTTGATCGCCCCGTCGCCCATCAATTCGGCCGCCTCCGGATCCACTTTCTTCAGCTCCTCGGCCGTCACGTCGACGGACTGGTTGCCGATCACCTTGATCTGGTTCACGTCGAGCCCGCCAAAGTTGTGCAAAGCGTCGCGCGTGAACACGGCAAGTTGGACCGTCGTGTCGCCCGAGCCGCCGATCTTGCTGATCACCAGCGGGTAGTAGACGAACTTCGACTCGAACCGGTAGGCGATGGCCACCTTGGTCGTGTCGTCTTCGCTCATGAACGTCAGATCGAAGGCGAAGTAGCGGAAGCCCTGGTCGAAGTACTGGCGGACGATCTTCTCCGCATCCTCGGTGATCAGGGCGTCGGCCTGGCCCTCGTAGGTCTTCTTGATATAAGCCCGCACCTCGTTGCCGAAGTCGTCGGGGCTGTCGAGCTTCCAAACGAAGATGTTGTGGGTGCCGATCTTGGCCGTCAGCACCTTCTCGCCCATGCCCACCACCGCCAGCTTCGATCGAATCAGCCGGACGGCTTCCTCAAACGCCTCGGTCGAAGCCGGCAGGATCGAGACCGGCTTGCCGGGCAGCGGCAACACGCTCAGCACGGCGCCGCCCCCCTCGATCTGGTTCTCCTCGTTGGTCGAGAGGATCATGATCTCCTCTTTGCCGTCCCAGGCGATCACGGCGTTCTGCTCCGGCTCCTTGAACGTGAAGCCCATGCCGGCCGCCAGAAACTGGTTCGACGCCGGACGAGGCATCACGCCCCCGCCGATGTTGATCTGCGTTCCCGAATTGATATTGCTGTTCTGGATGATCTCGTTGTTCGAGTTGATCCGGTTCCCCGAATGGACGTTCGTGTTGCCCGAGGCGATGTTCGTGTTGTGGCTGTTGTAGTCCCAGTTGACGATCGGCGGGCGGGGCGGCGGCAGCGGCGGCCAGACGTAGGTCGGCGGCACGCGATGGATAATGATCTTCCCGCAGTCCGCCCGAACCGGCTGCTCGCCCGGCACAAACGGCGCGGCAATCACTGCAAGCAATGCAATCGCCAGTGTTCTCAGTGCCATCGTAGTCACCTCCCGTGCATCATGTTGAGGATGGGTTGCGGCGAGCCTTCGTGGATCGCCCGCTGTTGCTGCCCGGAATTCTAGCCGATTCGGGAATCGTCAAGAAGTAGACCAACCGAAACCGGCCGGTTGACGCTGAGCAACAATTGGGCGATGATCCTCCGTGGGCAAGCCCGGCAGACTCCGTACCCAGCGAGGTTCACCATGCAATCTCCAACCGGCAATCGGGCACGATTCTCGTTCCTCCTCCTCTTGATCGGCCTTTGGCTCGGCGCTCCGCAACCGGCACTCGCGGCCAAGCTCTGCGTGATCATCGCGGGCGACACCCTCGACAAGAACATCGGGCCCGCCGCCGAGCAGAGCCTCCACGACGTGTTTGCCGGCTTCTACACAAACGTCCCCGAGCCGATGCTCGAAATCGACCAGCTCAAGGGACAGGACTTCACCCAGAACCAGATCGTCGACAGCATCAACCGGATGCCCGTCACCTCGGAAGACGTGCTGGTCCTCTACGTCTTCTCCCACGGCCAGTACGACGACAAGGGGCACTACTTCGTCGACATCAAGAGCAAGTCGCCCATCTACCGTGCCGACCTGCTTGCCGCCATGGAGCGAAAAGGCCCACGCCTCCGGGCGCTGATCTCCGATAGCTGCAATACCTATCTGCCTACCGGCAAGATCGATCGCGTCTATGCGGCCCCTTCCTTCAGACCGGCCGAGAGACTCAGCCCCCTCTTCGTCAAGCTGTTCTTCGGCTACCAGGGGCTGCTCGACGTGAACTCGAGTTCCAAGGATCAGCCGGCCTTGTGCATCCCCGGCCTCGGCGGCCTGTTTTCCATGACCCTGAGCCTCCCCTACACCGACGAAATGCTCGACGGCCTGTTTGAAACCGAAATCCAGAAAGGATCCCGGCTCGGCAACACGATCAAGGCGATCAACTTCGTTCCCGGCCTGTTCTTCTCCGCCACGGATCAGTCCCGCTCCTGGGACGAAGTGCTCAACTACTGCCAGAACCAGTTCGACACCACCTACCTGCCCGTCTTCCAGTCGCTCAACGTCGCCCAGAAGATCTCCCGAATCACCATGCCGGCTGAAACCTCCGTACCGGCGGGAATCAGCAGCAGCGGCGGTGGCGGTGGAGGCTGGGGCGGCGGCGGACCACAACCGGGCCGTTTTCCACCCGGCACGGTCGTGACCCTGCAGGCGGGCGACATCATCCTCAGCGTCAACGGCCAGGCCATCCTCCAACTCACCGACTACTGGAACTCCGTCAAGACCTCAGGCACGGAGATGCACTTCACCCTCCAGAGCGCCCACGACGGAAACGTCTACCACCTGAAGACCCGGCTGTTCGACTCCTCGGCCGACTCGCGGTTCGGCGTCCTCGCCGAGCAGATGTCCGGCCGCAACGGCGTCCTGGTCCGCAGTGTGCGCCGCGGCTACCCGGGCTCGCAGTGCGTGATCGTGGAGTAGCTTCTTCGGAGTGCGATGACTCGTCATCGCTTTCGATAGACCCCATTCTTCGACTTCGCTACGGCTCAACCAGATAGGTCCGATCGGCCACGTTCACGATCACCGGTTCGTCGAACACCAGGTACTGAGTGAGTTCCTTGCCGTGGTGCTTGGCGAGACGGAAATACTCGTCGCTGAACTGCTTCACCCGAACCGCGTTCTTCTGCTGGGCCTCCGTGGCCGTCGAATCGACCCACTGGCCCTCGCGCAGGTAGAACGCTCGATTGGCAATCTGCCGGACGGTCTGCTGTGCCTGGCGGATTTCGCTCTCACTCTCATAAAGTGACTCGCCGGCCACAACGCCACGAGGGACGCCCGCGGGGCTTGAGAAGGCTTGTCCGGCTGCCGCCCCATAGCCGCCTCCCATACCACCCATGCCGCCCATAGCACCAGGCTGCCCGGCGGCAGGCGGCCCGCCCGCCATGCTGGAGATGCTCGGTGATGCGGGCGCGGCAGCGGTCTGAGCTCGCTGCAAGGACCCCTTGTAGGCCCGTTGGCTGAAACCGTAGGCCCCGTCCGCAACCTTGAGCGCGTCCAGCCGGCGCGTGGCCGTCGAAGCATTCACCGCCAGATCCGTCACACGGGTATTCTCGTCGGCCAGAAACGACGTGTAGGGCGTGAGAATCCCGTGGCGTGTGGATAACTGGACGAGCTCGTCGATGAGTTCCTTGTTCTTGCCCTGCAAGTCCAACTCGTCGAGGATCTCCCCGACCCGGCGCACGGCCCACAGCTTCTCGATGAAAGCAAACGATTCGTCGTCGCTCTTCTTGGCCAACTTGGCCGGGAAGTCATAGGTCTGCTCCTTCTCGCCGATCGATCCGCTCACCACCACCTTGGCCGCTCCCGCCGTCCGGTAACGGCCGACCATCACCAACTGCTCCCCGGCGAACAGGTCAAAGGCGCCCTTAGGATAGACGCGATTGATCAGCTTCCCGTGCCCTTCATTCTCGTCGAAGGTGAACTCCAGATTCACGTCGGTGAGCACGGGCGACTCGATCCGCCGGTAAAGCCGACTGACCCGATCCTCGATGTCCTCCTCCGGCCGCACGTATTCGCTCTGGCCGTGGTTCTCGCGAACCAGCTTGTCGAGCAACCGGCTGTTCACGTCGTAGCCTACGCCGAACGTGAAAATCCGGGCACGCACCTCGTTGACCTCCTTCGCCCGCTCGACAATCTGGGCCTCGTCGGTCTTGCCTGCCGTCGGCAACCCGTCGGTCAGGAAGACCACGTAGCTGGGGCGCTTCGAATCCGTCAATTGTTTGAGGGCCGTCTGCAGCGCTTCGTCGATATTCGTGCTGCCGCCGGCATAGATCCCTTCGATGAAACCCTGCGCCTCGTCTCGCGTCTTCTCGTCGTAACGCTGCAGCTCGGGCCGAAACGACTCTACCGCACTGTCGTAGGCGATGATGTTGAACAGGTCGCCCTTCCGCAGATTGCCGAGCACGAACTCCAGAGCACCGCGGGCCTGCTCGATCTTCTTGCCGCTCATGCTCCCCGAGCGATCGACGACGAAGACCACCGTCTTGGCGGGCAGCTTCTCATCCTCCGACTCGATTTTCGGCGTGGCGAGCAGCAGGAAGTAGCCGTCCTCCTCCCCCTCGGGCCGGTAGCTGAGCACCTTCGTGCTCACCTTGCCCCGCCCCAAGTCGTAAAACAGGCGGAAGTCGGAGGTGGGAACCTCCTTCTCGGCTTCATAGGTGACCGTCGCCCGCCGATCCCCCGATCGCTTGATCTTCACCTCGTGGGTGGGGCTATAGATGTTCTTCAAGTCCTGCGCCGTTTCCAGCGTGATGCGAAAGCGGACCTTGTCCACTGCGTGCGACGTGTACTTGGCCGTGCTCAACGGAAACAGAAAATCGGTCAGCCCGTCCTGCATCCGCAGCAGTTGGGAATAGGTGAGCGTCACGGTTCGTTTGGCCCCGGCAGGAACCGGAAAGACGCTCGTCTTGAACAAGCCCGTCCCCATCCATTCCAGCAGGGCCGGGTCTTTGTTCTTGCGGACGATGTCCTCGTAGAGCCGGCGGGCTTCGTCGGCCGGCAGAAGCTTGGCGGGAAACTCCTTCCCATCGACCAGCAGCGTGAGCGAGTCGACGGCGCCGTCGTAAGGCAACGGGAAGACGAACGAAACCTCGAGTTGGCTGCTTCCCGTATTGACGAACGACTGCGACACCTGGACCTGGGCAACCTGGTCGACCAGACGGGCGTCAACCTCCAGCTCCCCGATCTTGTAGGTCGCCGGCGGCTCGGGCCGGGGATGCGGCATGGGATGGGGGGGATGCGGATGAGGCGGCCAGATGATCGGCGGCCGCGGCAACCGCACCGACTGATTAGGATCAACTACAATCAAGACCCCTTGACCGCGAGCCGTCGATGCGGCCCCCAAACAGAACAAGGCCAACAAAATGGCAATCCGTCGTCCCATGGCACCGGTCTCCCCTGCAAACAACCATTCCCTAACGAACCCAACGCCTACACCCTCAAAGACGAACCACCTATCAAGAAGTTTCACGGAGATTGGATCGTTTGGCAATGATCCCACGCGATCCCCTCTGCTAAGGGAAGCCGGAAGACGCGGGAAGTTGAGGGGAAAAAACAACTCCGTTTAATTGGGCGGCGCCACTTCGGGGTGGTGCAGGGAGCCGAAACCTTTGCGGCAGAGTCGTTTAACCCGCTGCCGCAGGCGAGGACTGCTAACCATCCCAAAGCGGCCTTTAATCGGTGAACGACCTCGCCTGCGGCAGCGGGTTAAACAATCCTCTGCTGGGACCTGCGTTCACCGGCATTGGCAAGAGTGACGCTGTCCGTCTAACCAGTTCGAGGGATTTCGGCTGCAAGACAGTCAATTCGGGCAAGCTGTCGAACCTCACGTCCTCCAGAACTGTCCGTATTTCATTGACGTCAACCATTTCCTTGCTATTATCCAATGTGTGGAAGCGATTGCGTCCGGCTCGTGCGGGCAAGCGCGGTTTTTCCCCTCCTAGGGGATGAAAACCGCAGGCGTCTTGTGGCCGGCAACAAGTGAGGACGGAGCCTCCCGAAACAACTCCTCGTGAGAACGTTCGCGAGAGTCTCCTCTCACCCAGCGCCGGCCGGCGCGTAGTCGCTTACCGATCGACTTCCTCTAGTTTCTCTTCACTCTTGAGAAAGGAGGAGCGGAATGAGAACTGCCAAGCAACTCTCGGTCAGTCTCGTCAACAAACCTGGGCGGCTCGCCGACATGCTCGGCGCTCTGGCAAAAGGAAAGGTCAACTTTCTCGCCCTGTCTGTCATGGATTCGCGGGATCGCGGCATGGTCCGCTTCGTCCCCGACGAGTTCGACGCTGCCACCGAGGTCTTGGAGAAACTCAACATTCGCTTCGATGCCGCCGACGTGCTGCTCGTCGACGTCCCCAATCAGAACGGGGCCTTCCGCAACATCTGCGAGCGGCTCGCATCGGACCACCTCAACATCGACTACGCCTATTGCTCCGTGAACACGGAAAAAGGCGCAAAAGGCAACATGCTGGCCGTCATCAAGGTCAACGACCTGAGCAAGGCCCAAAAGGTCTTGCAGACGAACGGCCAATCCAAGAGACAATTGCCGGGCCGCCGGCCCGTCCACGCCCGCTGAGACCTCTCAGCTTGCGTGGTTTCTCACATAGGTCAGCCACCGCCTGACCCAAACGAATTCAACAACGGGCGACCTCCGGAGCGAGTAGCGAGGTCGCCCGCTTTTCTGCGCGGTATCCTCAGTCAGAAGACGGATTCCGACACACCAACCCGAAGCGCAAGTGAGGACAGAAGAGGATGATACCTGGAAGCAAGGTGAATCGTGCACGCACGCCTTTGCCCGCGCATTAGCCGCACACATCGGATACACTGCGAAGAGCGTCAACAATCCCGGTCCCCTCTGCGACCACCTGCCATGCGTTCCGTCCTATTCTGGCTGCATATCGCCCAAACCTTCGGCATTCTGATCGCCGTCGTCCTTGCAGTGATCGATATCGAGAGCATCGTGATTTCGGGACCGATCCTGAGTGTCACCGGGGCGCTCATTGCCTTCCTTGCCCATCACCGAGACCACCTGCTCGGGCTCCTCTTCGGCCTGTCGGCTCCTACCGTTGCCGCATTCTGCCTGTTTGTGATCGCCATGCTGGAATGGAGTCCGGCCGACGCCCAAGTTCCCGTGGCCGCATTTCTGGTCCTCTACGGACTCCTCTGTGTTCCGGGCTGCGTGCTGACGGAGGCCGAGTTCCATAGTTCGCGCGATTCGCGTCGCAAGGTCCACTTTCAGTACAGCATCGCAGCCATGCTCGTCTTGATGCTTGTGCTCGCGATCGTCCTCGGCCTGGCACAAACGGCCGGAGGGAAGGGACTTGCTGCCGGGATCTCGCTGGCTTATCTGTTCGCGCTGTTCTACGTCCTCAATCAGTTTTTCCGCAACCGCCGACTGCAGAAGCTGGCCGGATTGCCGTCCATGTTCTCCGCGCCAAGGGTTTCTCAGTCGGAATCGCCGTTCGATCCTTAGCCTTTGGTCAACTTCGCGGGCGGATGATCCTCGCAATCTTCGCCAACGCCCGAATATGGTCGGACGAACCATCGCTAGGCGAGAGCAGCAATACGATCAAATGAACCGGTTGTTGGTCGACGCTGTCAAAATCAATCCCTGTCGCCGACCAGGCAACGGTTCCGACTTCACGTGTGACCGCCGGATGCTTGCTGTGGGGAAGGGCCACTCCTTCGCCGATTCCGGTTGATCCCAGTTCTTCGCGCCGCAGGAGCGTGGCCACAATGCTGTCGACCTCACCTTCGGGGAGGCTTCCCGACTCGACGAGGCTTTCCACAATCTCGCGGAGTGCATCGTGTTTGTGGAGTGCTTTCAGGTCGGGAAGCACGGCGTCGGAATTCATGAAAGGCAGCTCGCCCAGGCCGATTGCCCGCAACAGGCGAGATAAGACCCCGCACTCGGGGCATCCGGCGGGGCCGTCGTTCGATAACGTGCTCATATTCAGGCGATTTCCGCAAGTCTGGCAGTATTGTTCGGCTTCCATCGTTTCCGCGTTGGCAGTCTCAACAGCGATACTCAAATCGTTCATTGGATCTCCTCTTTGTGGAGAATGCAGACGTAAGGATCCCCATTGCTTTTGAACTCGCTGCCGAGCAAGAATAGAGCGGAGTTTTTTTGAAATTTTCTGATTTCTTTTGTGGTTTCACCACCGAGATTCGTCGGGCTGCGAGTATATCTATACTGCCGTCCGGTTTCGGTACCGCGATGCGGGGGAGAAAGTGCGGGCGTGCAAAGCCTGCGCGGACAACCCATGGCTTGCGACATCGAGGCGGAGTGACATGTGCGAGCACCGTGGACCAGAAGACCTGTTCTACTGGCTGGAGGCGGCCCACCAGGAGGAGTTCAATGGATTCCTGCGCCGGAAATACGTCAGCCTCTCCAAGGAAGATCTTGATGACGCCTGGGCGGAAGCCTATCGGCAACTGCTCGAGAAGCTGGCGACGAACAAGAACGGCTCCCCGAAACCACTTGGTGGCCTGATGCTCACCATCGTGAATCGGCGAGCCTGCGACCTGGTCCGGCGAGCCGGCTCGCAAGCACGCAAGCTGAAGAAGTATCAAGAGCAAGCCAAAACCCATGCTGGCCCAAACGAAAACCCCGACGTCCAGGAAAACGGTGATCCGCTGGAATCTGAGGAACTGGGTGAGATCGTGGCCCGCGCATTCAGGCAACTTGAACCCGACGAACGGTTGGTACTCTCCGTCTACTGCGAAGAATACCCCAAAGTGCGAGGCCCGATTCGTTTGCTCAAAGTCCTGCTGCAGCGGGATCCAACACTGGCGAAGAAGAACTGGACTCCGGCAATCGTGCGCCGCCTGTTGAACCAGGCGAGAATGAGCGTGAAAAAGGAACTGCTCGGAAAGGGTTACTGACTGTGACTGCGAAGCCGAAAACCGTCCAAGATGACGAGCGAGAAAGCCTGGCCGATCCCATCGACGGCCTGCTCGTTGCGTTCTACCGCTCGCTCACCCCGAATCGGAGCGACGATTCGACGCATGCCTCTGCCTGCGACGCGTGTCAGGACACGCCTCCAATCGGCGCCCCGGATGAGACTGTGTCCGCCGACATTGTGCCGCTACGGGAACTGTATTTTGCGCTCATTTCCGGCCCCGGTTCGAAGAACGTCTCGGGCTTTCAACTCCGAAGTCGCCTCGGCGCGGGAGGCCAGGGCGTCGTCTATCTTGCAGAATCTGCCGGCGTCGACGGGTTTGTCAACAGGGACTTGGCGCTCAAACTCTTTTCGCCGTGTCACTATCCCACCCTCGCCAGTTACGAAACGGACATGCGGCGAATCGCGGAGGTTGCCTCGATCATCGCCGGCAGCAATCAGGGCAACTTGCTCGACATCCAGCGATTCGAGGTTTGCAGCGGCATCCGAATGATGATCATGACCAGGATCCAGGGGCACGACCTGCGGAGGCTGATGAATCCTGAAATGCTGTACCGCCTGAAGCATATCGACCCGCCGCTCTTCACCGACTTGACGAGAGTCGTCGCCGCGCCCGGACAAGAACACACGAAATTCACGCCAGGGGCCGCTGTGGCCATCATTCGATCCTGCTTGGAAGCCCTCGACAGGCTCCACTCTCGCGGCGTCGTCCATGGCGACGTGAAACCCTCCAATATCATGCTGACGCCGGAAGGCGACGTGAAGGTCGTCGACAGCGGGTCCGCCTTCCTCTGGCGCCAGTCGCAAGAACCCTATTTCTGCACGCCTCGCTATGCCGCCCTGGAAGTGCTCGAAAAGGGCGCTTGTACCCCTCGAAGCGACTTGGCCAGCCTCGGATATGTGCTGGTCGAACTACTTACGGGGCGGCCCTTGTTCCCCGACAGACGTCCGCCGGCTCCCCGCGAAACCTCCATGCCCCAGGAAGCCTCGACCGGAATCAAGCCGGAGTTGGATCGCCAACTCGCCGAGGAAAAGCGGCAATTGCCGAACAGCCTGGACCAACTCCTGGCGGGTTACAGTCTTAGACTCCGGCAGTTGTGTCAGCGGCTCATCCACCCCAATCCCGAATGCCGATTCGAAAGCGCCCGGGCTGCCGAACTCTTCGCCTACGAATTCGTCCAGGAACTGGAACGGGCCAAGCTGGCCTGCCATTTCCACAACGAATTTCGCCGCTGGCTCGAAGCCCTCCAGCAATCGGAGAACCATGCCGGCTGAGAAGACCGGCAAGAGCGGGAATCGACGCACTCTCGAAATCGCCATCGGGACAGATGGTGAAAACTCCGAATATCCTCCTGCCAAGAACGCCGGATTCCCTGCCGACTCCCTCCCGCCGGCCACGAATCCGTCTTCCCTTCTGTCCCGTCCTGTAGACAATAGCTGGCTTCAGAAGCCATCTGTGCCCTGAACCGGGAATCTCAACTGAGTTCTGACTACTCTCCCGAACCTGTGCCCCTGAACCCTGAACCCTGACAACTTCCCCGGAGCCTCGCCATGCGACGACTCATCAACTGGATCTGGAGCCACGGCATCCTCTCCACCTTCCTCACCGGACTGTTTGCCATCCTGCCCCTCGTTCTTACCGTGGCGCTCGTCGTCTGGGTTGTCGGGTTCATTCAAGGGATCGTTGGCCCCGAGACCATGATCGGCGGACAGATCGAGAAATTGGGCGGCGGGGGCGCCGACGGAGTGGCGGCCATCACGGTCCAGTATTTCTTCGGCTGGGCCATCGTGCTGGCCGGGATCTGGGCCTTTGGCCTGCTCCTGCAAACCACGTTGAAGAACCGCATCACGGGCGCCGTCCACTCCGTGATCGATCGCATCCCCATTATCAACAGCGTCTACAGCACGGCCAGCCAACTCGTCGGGATGGTCCGCAAGAGCGACAACTCCGAACTCAGCGGCATGAGCGCCGTCTATTGCACCTTCGGCCGGCCCGAGGGCGCCGGACTGCTCGCCCTCATCACCACGCCCGACGTCTACCGGTTCGCCGGGCGCGATTGCCACATCGTTTACCTGCCCACCTCGCCCGTCCCCATGACCGGCGGCATCCTGTTCGTTCCCGTCGAAGACTGCCACCGCATCGACATGACGGCCGAAGAGGTCATGCGAGTTTATTTCTCGCTCGGCATTCTGGCGGCGCAGGTCGTTCCGAAAGGAAACCAGGTAAAGGTCGTTTCCACCGGTACCCCCGAACTCGATCCCCCCAAGCAACCCCCGGCCGCCTGACTCCTCCTCTCACCCACCATCAGCCCTCAGCCCGAATGCCCCCGACTCTGTCGGACCTTGGGCCTCGCTCACACAAACTCACCCACAGATTCCCCGGAAATACCTTCCTCCAAGGTTCATTTTTCCTCTTGACAAAGAACTGTAAATATGTATACTGATCGAGTGATTACGCCTCTGCTCCCAACCAACACAACACCTACGCATCTTCCCATCAGCCACCCCCTCATCTGAGCCAAAAGTACCTGAAAAACTCGCGCCAACAATGCCAACAACGGAGCAGAGAAACTAGACAATCCAGCCCCCTCCACAGAATGCACCTCGTCCAGCGATATTGGCAGAACCGTGCACTCGTTGACCAACTCCCAATCGCTCCCGATTAGCGCCGATGAGCGTTCCCCCCTTCTTACCGTCTTACCCCCATGGAGAGGCGTACCCTGGTCGCGACCTCCATGAACCACCGTAAACCCTTACGCCATAAAACTATAACCACCAGGCGACGCATGCCCCTATCGATCGACGTCTGCACCAACCGCGACCCCCGCCCGCAACCATTTCGCCACAACAAAACACAGCCGGTCCATCCCATAGACCAGACCGGATCCGCCCTCGATCTTTGACAACCAGAACAACGTCACGCCGGCACCACGACGTTTCGATCATTCACGACCTTGACGATTTGTATTTGTTTCGGATTTCGAGCTTCGTGTTTCGGATTTCGCCTTAGCTCAGTCCCACCTGAGCACGGCGCCGGTGTCGGCGCTGGTTGCCATCCTGGCGTACTTGGCCAGATAGCCGGTCTTGAACCTCGGTTCGCGTGGCTTCCAGTTCTTCTTCCGTGCTTCCAACTCCGCGTCGGTCAGTTTGACGTCGAGCTTGTGGCCCGGGATGTCGATCTCGATCATGTCGCCCGGTTCGACCAATCCGATCGGTCCGCAGGCGGCCGCCTCGGGGCTGACGTGCCCGATGCACGCCCCCGCCGTGCCGCCCGAAAAGCGGCCGTCGGTGATCAGCGCCACCTTGTCGTCTAGCCCCACGCCCTTGATCGCACTGGTCGGCGCCAGCATCTCCTGCATGCCCGGGCCCCCCTTGGGGCCCTCGTAGCGGATCACTACCACGTCGCCCGCCTTCACCTTGCCGTTGACAATCCCCTCGTAGGCGTCGGTCTCCGCCTCGAAAATGACGGCCGGCCCCGAGTGCTTCATCATCTGCGGCAGCACGCCGGCGGCCTTGACGACCGCCCCTTGCGGCGCGAGGTTGCCGTAAAGGATGACCAGCCCGCCCTCGGCGCTGTAGGCGTTCTTCACCTCGCGCACGCAGTCGGCCGGATCGAAGCCCAGGTCGTCGGGCGTCAGATCGCGAATCGATCCGCCGGCCCCCGCAACGCTCATCCCCTCGACGTTCCGCTTCCCCCGCCCGCGAACCGTCGCCAGGCTCAGAGCCTCCGGCGTCGCGGTCTTGGCACGAATGTCGAAATCGGCGACGTTCTCGCCCAGCGTCTTGCCGGTGACGGTCGGTGCGCCGGTCTTGAGTAGACCCGGTTTGCCGCGGTTGATGCTCCCCAGGATCGTGTGGATGCCGCCCGAGTTGTGAACGTCTTCCACGTGGTACTTGCTGCTGGGCGATACCTTGCAGATGTTCGGCGTCTGCCGGCTGAGCTGGTTGATCCGCTCGACGTTGTAATCGAGGCCCGCTTCACGGGCGATGGCCAGCATGTGCAGCACGGTGTTGGTGCTTCCGCCCATGGCCATGTCGAGGATCATCGAATTGTCCACCGAATCCTGAGTGACAATCTCGCGGGGCAACAGCCCATGCCCCTCGCCGACCTTGTCGAACTCGAGCACCATCTCGACGATCCGCTTGGCCGCCCGCTCGTAGAGTCTCTTCCGCTCGGCGCTGGTGGCCAGCAGCGTGCCGTTGGTGGGCAGGGCCATTCCCAAGGCCTCGCACAGGCAGTTCATGCTGTTGGCCGTGAACATGCCCGAGCACGAGCCGCAGGTGGGACAACCGATCTTCTCGATCTTTTCGAGTTCCTCGGCCGACACCCGATTGTCGTTTCGCCCGGCGGCCGCATAGAAGACATCGATCAGGTCGACCGTCCGGCCGTCGTCGGTCTTGCCCGCTTCCATGGGCCCGCCGCTGACGAAGAGGGTAGGAATATTGCAGCGCACCGTCGCCATGAGCATGCCGGGAACAATCTTGTCGCAGTTGGGGATGCAGATCATGCCGTCGAAGCAGTGGGCGTTGATGACCGTCTCGACCGAGTCGGCGATCAACTCGCGGCTCGGGAGCGAGAACTTCATGCCGGTGTGCCCCATCGCGATCCCGTCGTCGACCCCGATCGTGTTAAAGATAAACGGCACTCCGCCCGCCGCCCGCACACACTGCTTCACGTACTCACCCACTTTGTCGAGATGCACATGGCCGGGAATGATGTCGATGTAGCTGTTGCAGATCGCAATGAAAGGCTTCTTGAAATCGTCTTCGCCAACGCCGGTGGCTCGAAGAAGGCTTCGGTGAGGTGCTCGGGCATCGCCCAGTTTGATCATGTCGGATCGCATTGTCGGTGGTCTTCCTTTCTGCTCGTAGCTTGGCTCTCCAGAGCCGAGTCTTCTGAAGGTCCTATGGCTCGGCTCTGGAGAGCCAAGCTACGTGTCGTTGGCAATCGCGGCGAACGGTAGCTTCAGGACCCGCGTTCCCGATTGCTTCGCTGAAGAGGTGGCGGTTCCGTGAAAAACGCTGCAAGTTGTTCATTTTAAGGATCTTAGCAACGATCGACCAGGGGCTTGCCTGCCCCCGCAAGAGGCTGGCGGCGTGTGTTGGAAGGCGTTATTCTGAATAGAGTTGCGTAACATTGGCATGAATCGCCTCCCTGAAGGAGCCCACACAATGCGACTTGTCTTGGCTGCCTCCGCTCTCCTGCTCGCGGCCGTGCCGGTCATGGCCCAAGAGAAACCCGAACTTGAGCAGGGGTTCGTCTTGCTCTTCGACGGCAAGTCGTTTGACGGCTGGGAAGGGAATCTCGACGTCTTCCACATACGAGACGCCGCCATTGTGGGCGGTTCACTCCAGCAAGATGTTCCCCGAAACGAGTTCTTGACGACCAAGCGAGAGTACGAAGCCTTTGAGCTTCGGCTCCAGTTCAAGCTCTCGGGCGGACCGAAAGCCAATGCCGGAGTCCAGATCCGCAGTCAGCGAATCCCCGACCACCACGAGATGATCGGCTACCAGGCCGACATGGGCGAAAACTGGTGGGGTTGCCTCTACGACGAATCCCGCCGCAAGAAAACCCTCGCCGGCCCCAAACCCGAGGACCAGGCCAAGATCGTCAATATGGAAGGCTGGAACGACTACCGCATCCTCTGCGAAGGCCGCCGCATCCGCCTCTGGATCAACGGCAAACCGACCGTCGACTATACCGAACCCGACGAATCCATCCCCCAAAAAGGCCTGATCGGCCTCCAGATCCACGGCGGCCCCCCCAGTGAAGCCTGGTACCGAAACATAAGAATCAAAGAGCTCTGAGCCTTGAGCCTGGAACCCTGAACCCTGAACCCTAACAACTGACAACTGCCCCCGATGCCTCGCCTCGATAAGACCTTGGCCGACTACATTGCCATCGCGATCAGCCCGGCGCTGATCATGCTGATGGTGGGGAGCCTGATGTGGTTCCTGGTGGCCGTGTTCTATCAAGGGTCGTACGACGGTCGCATCTACTGGATCCTCGCGTGCTATGTTTTCGCCATCGTGCTGATCACCCGGATCGCCATCGAGGAAGGGCAGGAACGGGCGGCCATGTTCGGCGTGGCCCTCGCGGCCGCGGTCGGGTTGGCCACGATGCGGTTTTCCAGCTCGATGTACTTCCACTGGATCCTCCTGGCCCTGGCCTGGTGGGCCGCTCACAAGCTCACCATGGACTGCACCCTCATCGACGAGGAGCAGGACTCTTCAGGCCAGGGGCTGCTGCAAGTGATCGGACTCCGCAAGAAGCGGCCGGATGCCGACGAGGAGAACGGAGAAACTGCCTCCGAGAAGAAAAAGGAGGAAGAACCGGCGGAACCGGAAGGCGTCACCGAACGGGTCGAGCGGATGCGTGAAGAAGCCCATCCCAAGCGGCGGACCAAGGGCAAGGCCCACGCCCCGGGCGTATGGATCGTCTACTTCTCCCTGGCCGCCCTCCCCCTGTTCGGTCTCGGCCAGATGCTCGTGCCGGTGGCCGATTCATCCAGACGTCTCTGGACATTTCAATTGCTCTGCACCTACGTGGCCGCCGGACTGGGCCTCCTGGTGACCACGAGCTTCGTCGGACTCCGCCGCTACTTGCGGCAGCGGGGCGTGCAGATGCCGCCCCAAATGGCCGGCGTCTGGATCGCCTTGGGAGCGGCGATCATCGTCGCCCTCTTGGCGGTCTGCGCGATTCTGCCCCGTCCGGCAGCCGAATATCAGGCCGCCCGCATGCCCGACTTCCCCTTCAAGTTCACCACCCCGGAACGCGAGTCGAATCGCTATGCCATGGGTGAAGAGGGGGCAGACAAGAACGATCCCGACTCCCAGTCGCGCACCCAAGGCGAACAGGACGGCAACCGGCCGGAAGGCGGAAAGTCGGAGGACCCCGAATCGGGCGGCGAGAAGGGTTCCAACGCGAAGGAAGGCGACGGGAAGAAGAAGTCGTCGGACGGCAAGCCGCAAGGTTCGTCCAAGGGTGAGAAACAACAGCAGTCTGAATCGAAACAGGAATCGTCCCAGTCTAAGAACGACTCTTCCCAGCAGTCCCGTCAGGACTCGCAGTCGGACGACAAATCGGACCAGCAGCAGGGAGACTCTCGCCAGCAACGCGACGAAAAGAGCGAATCCCGGCACGAGCGATCCGACGAGCAACAGAAGAGCGGCGACAAGGAGCCATCTTCGGACGATCGGCAGCGCCGTGACGACGATCCGGACGCTACCGACAAATCGGACAAATCCGAGACGGATGAATCGGGCGATCCGGAATCCAAAGAGAAGTCCCCATCGGGTCGCCGCAAGGAAGACCAGAAGTCCGATTCCCGCGACCGCTCCGAGCAGTCACGCGACGACCGCGAGTCGTCCCAGGATCGCCGCCAGTCGCATGAGGAACAAGAGGAAGAGAAACGAAAGGAGCGAACCGGGTCGCAATCGCCCGACAGCCATCCGCCGAAACCCGACAAACCGCCTTTTCAACTCCCGCAGGTCAATCTGACCGGCGGGCTGTTCGGCATCCTCAAGTTCCTCGTCTACATCGTCCTCGCTTGCCTCGGGGCCTGGTGGCTCTGGAAGAACTGGTCCCGGGTAGTCGAAGGTTTCCGTTTGTTCCTCCAGGAGCTTCGCGATCTCTGGGCCAGGCTGTTCGGCGGCAAACCAAAGGGTGCTGAAACGGCCACCGAGGAGGAGAAGCCGAAGGCTCGCCGAGAACGCCCCTTCACCGACTACGTCGATCCCTTTGCGGCCGGTCTGGCAGCCCGTTATGCGCCCGATGAACTGGTCCGCTACACCTTCGAGGCCACCGAGGCTTGGGCTCGGGAGAACGGTTGCCCTCGCCAGTTGGACCAGACGCCGCACGAGTTCGCCGCTCGCCTTGGGCGTCAGGTCGACTCGCTGCGGCCCGGAGCCGTTGTCCTCGCCAGACTTTACAGCCAGGCCGCCTATGCTCCCGGCAGCCTGGGGGCCGCGGGCCTCAAACCACTGGCCGATTTCTGGCGCCGATTGAAGGCCTCTCACCTGGCGGCCGTCCAGCCCCCACCGGTCCAGACGCCCGTCGGATGACAGCTCTGCCGCATTGGCCCTGAATTCTCGCGAGATCTTTCCAGTAGACGGTCCATTCCCCCAAATTAGGCAGCCCAGTCCCATTGACCCGCACCGCCGCAGGATTACAATCAAGGTTTCGATGCCACTCGGGGCGTAGCTCAGCCTGGATAGAGCGCTGCGTTCGGGACGCAGAGGTCGCTAGTTCAAATCTAGTCGCCCCGACTAACACAAAGCCTTGCAGGTCAATGACTTGCAAGGCTTTTTTGTGCGACCTGTTTTTCACTTGGGTGCCGTGAACGGCACCAAAACGGCACCAAAGCTGGAATGACCTACACTTCGAGTGGAGGTTATTTCGATGGGTGTTTCTGACGTGTTTCGGCGGAAGGATCGACGGTCCTGGTACTGCAAAGTTGACGGCAAGTTTGTCAAGCTGCATGCCGATCGGAAGCGAGCCCGAGAGAAGTGGCAGGCTCTGATAGCAGAGCATGAAGATACCCCCTCATCGGTACCGATCGTCCGCCAGTTGCTCAAGGAATACTTCGCTTGGTGCAAGATCAACAAGGCAGGATCTACGTGTGTCCGCCGGGAACCGGTCCTCAAGGCCTTCTCTCGCGAATATGGCGACCTGAAGGCCTCAACCATCAAACCCCGTCACGTCACCACATGGGCAGACCATCATTGGGGCAACGACTCGCCGACGACCCGCAACGACCACATGACGATGATTCAGGGGGCATTCAGTTGGGCCGTCCGGCAAGGCTACCTTCGATACAATCCCCTCCAGGGCCTGGAGAAGCCGCAACGCAAGGTGCGAGAGGATTTCGTACCGGTTGAGGATTGGGGCACACTGCTGGGGCATTGTCGGCCGCCGTTTGACGATCTTGTCCGATTCACCCTGTTGACAGGGGCAAGGGCTCAAGAGGGTCGGCAGATCGAAGCCAAACACGTCAAGGAAAACACAATTGTCCTTCCAGTCTCTCGCAGCAAGGGCAAACGGAAGAACCGAGTCATCCACCTCAGCGGGTTGGCGAAAGAGTTGGTCCAGAGACTCTGTGACAAATGGCCGGAGGGGCCCATCTTTCGCAACGAGGATGGCGAACCCTGGACAAAAGACTCAATCAACTGTCGAATGCAACGCCTGAAGAAGAAGACTGGTTGGGAGTGGCTCACGTTGACCTCGTTACGCCACTCGTTCGCGCATGCACAGGTGAAGGCAGGGACGGATTCCCTGATCCTGCAACAGTTGACGGGGCATGTTGACGCCCGGATGTTGGCGACTGTGTACGCTCACGCCGACAAGGCTACTGCCCAGATCACCCAGGCGTTGGAGGCTACCAGCCATCATCTTGACTCTGGATGTGATCCAGGTCCGCCAGTCGGATGCGGATGATTCGGCCCACCTTGGTGTGTTTCAGCGACCCGTTGTTGATCTGGTCGTATATTGTATCACGGGAAACTTGAGGCCGGGCTGCGGCCTGATCCACGGTGAGGTATTCCGGCTCATCCCCGGCAGAAATGGCGTGGAGAAGTGACCGAAGGATGGCCAAAGCGTCGCGAGGCTCCATCGCGTGTGCGAAACGATGTTCGCGGTAGAAGTCTGTGTTCCCCTCCCCGGCCGCACGGTCCGCAGCCTCCCGGATGACTTCAGAACAATACTCGAAATCGTCCAAATCGGGGTCGGGGTGGTGCGTGAGATCTTCCAGGCGGGTGATTTGTTTTCTGAGCCACGTTCTCATGGTTCAAGTGTAGGTCGCAGGGCTGGGCTTTGCGACGTCACCGGAACCGGAGTTTCAAAAACCGTTCCTCTTAGGAATGCTGCAAGTTGGCACATTTTTCTTGGGAGACTCTTTTGGGACTCCGGTTCCGGCGGTCTCAATAAGAATCAGAATAACATCTGACTTAACAATGACTTGTGACTTACATACCACCCACCGGAGAGGGCGGAGTCTCAATACACATTCCGGCGCTTTTTACGTAGTTCGAGGTATAGATATCACCCCTATAGCACGGAATCATCTATACGCTAGCTAGCGAATGTGCCGCTGGCGGGTGGTTAGTCCAGCTTATTGAGACAGAGTCTCACTCGCACATTCCGGTGGGGGGGTATCGGTGTAAGGCTGCTGTGGCTTGCAGTTATGAAGATTGCTCGTTATTGACACGGAGTCTCAATACGAGATTCCGGCGCGATGAACGTTCGTTTTGCGACAGCCTGGGCCCCAACTAGGCGATCGAGCCTGACGCCAAAAGAAACGCCCCGGCTACGAGCCAGGGCGAGCCGGGTGGCACTTCTACCGCCCGGCACCTTCCATTCTATCGGGGTAGTCACACCCGTGCAATCTGTGACGTACACTTTTGCATGGAAAATACACTCACACCTACACGACGTCCCAGAACGCGCGCGAATGGGCGTCCATAACGTGGATTGAGCAATGTCACTCATTCAATGCCCGAAATGTCAGCGTGAGATCATTGACACGGGGAAAATGTGCGTATACTGCGGGTTCGCAATTGTGAGCAGCCCTCTGTGTCAACATGAGTGAGACAACAGCCTCCCGATTTATTAGAGTAGAGGGCGAAGGAGGCGCAAGCTGAATGAACGAACGACGATTTCTTGGAACTGAACGTGAAATTCCGAGCCCGGAAGTGGCGGAAAAACGCGTCCCGTTCGGGCCAGATGTTTCTCTGTCATTTCCACCGCCTCTTCCCGCGCGAAGCCTCCCGCATACTGACGGATCGGACAATATATCTATACATAGTGACACTATATATTCGGGTATTCCGGGTTTTTAGTGGGTAAAGCTGGATGATTGTCGCTGGTGTGAAGAGGTTTTTTTGAGGAATGGCAGGGCAAATAAATGGGTGGGAGAAGAAGGCGGCCCTGGGGTTGGACGCCGC
>JAAYAY010000266.1 GCA_012719125.1 Planctomycetaceae bacterium
GCAAAGCCCGGCCGAACGCCTCAACCAACACCGTTACCATGAAAACTGGCTCCAAAACCTCCTGGTCTCCGCTTCTCTCGGTGGATACCAACATCACCCTCCCCAAAATCCGTGACGGTCAGGAAAATGGAGAAAAGAAAATGACGGAAGTTGGGGTATGAAGAAAGTTACGTCATTCCTGGGGACCGCCAGCAAGAAACACACGCTTGGCGCCGTCCGCCAGTTCGTGGAATATCTCGAAGCATCCGGCGACGTCGAGTGCGAAATCGTGGCGCTGAGCGACTATCGGCTTGGCACTTGCCGAGGCTGCAAGAGCTGTTTCGAGAACGGCGAGGCGTCCTGTCCTCTGAAGGACGACCGGGGCGCCCTCATCGAGAAGATGCAGGCCTCCGACGGCGTCGTCTTCGCCACGCCGAACTACTCGTTTCATGTCTCCGGCTTGATGAAAGTGTTTCTCGACCGGCTCGGCTTCGTCTTTCACCGCCCTTGCTTCTTCGGGAGAACCTTCACCAGCATTGTCACGCAGGGCGTGTACGGCGGCGGGCAGATTGTGCGTTATCTCGATTTCGTCGGCAGCGGCCTAGGCTTCAACACCGTGAAAGGGAGTTGTTTCACGGCCTTTGAGCCGATGACCGAAAAGGAGAAACAGAGCAGAGACCGGCGGCTTGCCGAACAGAGCCGGCAGTTCTATGAACGACTGGCGAAGCCCGAGTTTCCCGTACCGACGTTGTTCAAGTTCATGGGTTTCCGGATGGGCCGCACAAGCATGCGGCTGGAACTAGACGACAAGAGCTACGACTGGCGGTACTACAGGGACAAGGGCTGGTTTGAGTCCGATTACTTTTATCCTGTTCGCTTGAGCGTATTCAAGAAGGCCGCCGGTCGTCTCTTTGACTGGATCGCGGTGAGAACGGCGAGAAGCAGGGGGTAGTTGACGCGGTGATTCCGGCGCGATAGGGTCTGAATGCGAGTAGAGATCTCCGGGCTGTGACTAGGGATGCCCTAAGACAAGATGTGCAGCCTTGAATCCGAACGCCCTTGAACGAAGCAATTCATCTGGCATTACCATGTACAAATACGGTGATGTCGAATTCGCAGCTTGCGGGATCGCCGTACTCGGGCTGATCCTGGTGGTTGCCGTCGTCTCTTTCGCGGTACAGAGTCGAACCATGTTCATCCTGGGCTCCATCGGGAGCTTTCTTGGCTGCGTTATTCCCGAACCGAGCATTCACATCGATGGAACGGCCGAAGGATGCTTCATTGCCGGTCTCGAATTCACCGCGGCGCACGTTTTGCAGTATGGCGCAATCGGAGCGTTCACTTCCTGCGTCGCGGTTGCCGTCTTTCAGTGCAGAAAGCCGTTAGGTAGGCAATACTCTCTTCGTACACTCCTGCTGGCAACGACGGCCGTAGCGGTAGTCTTGGCCATTTTCAGATGCCTTGCCAATTGGCACGTGCTGCGTTGACGGTAAACTGCGTTGCCGGAGGTATGCACACCGGAGGAGATGCTCGATGACGAATACCCAATCAGTTGACTCAGATACCGACTCGATCATCCAAGAGCTGCATCGTGTCCGAGAGGCGATCGTGGACTCTTTCGGCGGCGACCTGCACAAGCTGACAGCGGATGCCCGTGAGCGGCAATCGCGTTCCGGGCAAGCTATTTGGCGAGGCAAGCAGTCGAGCCAAAGGGTGGATCAGATACCGGACGGCAAATCCGCCGAGACAGACGATTCTTCTGTTTGCCATGAATCCCCTTGATAATCGCGAGCAAGCCATGTTGCCCGTTTCCTGCAAGTCGCCCCACTGGCAGATTGCAGTGCTGACACTTGTTGCGCTACTGTGGATTGCCCTGTCGGCGCTGTTGGTTCTTGCCCGCGGTGACGTGGAAGCGTATCTGCTCAATATCTTCAAGGATTCAGCCCGTCCGGACGCCTTTGTGAGACTGAATCGCACATTCCGGTTGATGTGGATCGCTCATTCCTGCCTGTTGCTGTTCGGCCTTGTCGCAGTGATGGTCCACAAACGTGACTTGTTCACGGTCCTGATCATCGGGCCGTCCCTGGCGTTCGCCATCGCTTTGTTCTCGCAGCAGTGGTCGGACCCTGACTGGAATACATTTACCGGAGTCTGCGTCGTCGGATGGTTGGCCAGTATCGTCGCGGGCGGCGTCTACTGGCTGTACGATCGTAGCAGAAAACCGCGCGACGCCGGGGATTCGCGCGCAGGTGAGAAGCGGTAGGCAGCTACCACAACACCTGCCCGCACGTGGACAGGGACGTGACAACACAGTAACTGCTTGCTACAATCCACGTTGTGCCACACGCCGGCTTACGGGTCTCTCCGCAGACTTTCATTCCGCGTGTGAAACAGTCTTTCTCCCAGAACTTCTGTGCCTAAGCATAGAGGACCCAGCCTTCGACGACAAACGACTTGCCACGGCAATCGCGACGAGAGAGCGCAGCTACCGACTGCTGCTATGGATCGGCGACGCCATTGACAATGGGTTGATCCTGACCTCCCGTGCCTCGCACCACTCCGGCGGCCCGGAAGCTGCAATCGACTGGTTGCGTTCGAACTACGATTACATCCCCGAGGAGTTGCGGCCGTCCAAAGACGCGATCAACGAATTCGCGGCATTCTTCAGCACCTACCTGACGTCGTCGTTCGACATGGTCGAACGCCCCGGCACCCGAGGAAAAGGACCGACTCCAAAGTTCGGGTGCCGATGTGATCTGTGCATGCGGATCATCCAGGCATCGCATCTACAACCCAAGAAGCTCCACACGCGTGACAAACGGCGAGCTGATTTCTTGATGATCGAGTGCTTGGCACAGTTTGCTCGCGAGAATGGCCTTGATCTTGGCGAGCAACTTGCGGCGCAAATCGTGTCCAACCAGGAGACTCGCCGCTCCGCCGCATACCTCGCCTATGGCGACTGGCTCATCCGGCGCCTTGCGGGCGAATCGGACGGCCCGGCAATCCTGGCACTGTGGCGGATCATTGCATGGGATCCACGCGGGGGAATGCGTCGTGGATTCGAGCTACAGCTCAAAGACTTCAAGGTGGCGGAGGAGACACTCGTCTCGGCAATCCGTGATGCGAAATAGCGGTGCGAGCGACGGGGGCCTACCTTTCCCCTCCCCGCAAGCTACGATTAGGCATACGAATCTGCCACCTCGTACTCCTATCTCAGGAGCCCTCCCAATGCGTGTCGATCACTTCCCGCGTATTTCCCTCGCTACAATCGCCCTGAGCGTTATATTCGCTACCCCGGCCTCCGCCCAGACGAAGCTGCTCCGCTTCCCCGACATCCACGCCGACCAGGTCGTCTTCTGCCACGGCGGCGACCTGTGGCGGGCGCCGGCAGGCGGTGGGGCGGCCATCCGGATCACGGCCCATCCGGGGCAGGAGCTTTTCCCGAAGTTCTCCCCCGACGGAAAACAGATCGCCTTCACAGCCCAGTATGACGGCGACGAGCAGGTTTACGTCGTGCCGACCGAAGGCGGTGTCCCGCGGCAACTGACCTACTATCCGGCCCACGGCCCGCTGGCCCCGAGGTGGGGTTACGACAACCAGGTCTACGGCTGGACCCCCGACGGGAAGGCGGTGCTGTTCCGCTCGCTGCGTGACGCCGACGGCGGACGCACGATGACGGCACTCTATACGGTCAGCGTAAAGGGTGGGCTGCCCGTCAAGCTGCCCATGCCCACGGCCGGCGCCGGCGACTTCTCGCCCGACGGCAAGCAGATCGTCTACAGCCCCCTCTTCCGCGACTTCCGCACCTGGAAACGCTACCAAGGCGGCTGGGCCCAGAATCTGCTCATCTTCGACCTGAAGAGCTACAGCACCCAGGATGTCTCCCCCACCAAGCGAACCGAACGCGACCCCATGTGGATCGGCGACGAGATCTTCTTTGTCTCCGATCGCGACGGCACGCTGAATCTCTACAAGTACACTCCTGCGTCGGACGAGACCAGGCAACTGACCGAGAATAAGAAATGGGACGTTCGCTGGGCCAGTTCCGACAACGATCACCAGATCGTCTACGAACTCGACGGCGAACTCCGTATCTACGATGTGAAGAAGGACACCGACACAAGCATCTCGATCGAGGTTCCCCAGGAAGGCTTGGCCATGCGTCCTTCCCGCTACTCGGCCGAAGACAACATCGAAGACTACGAACTCAGCCCGAAAGGTGAGCGGGCTCTGTTCGTCGCCCGGGGCGACGTGTTCACCGTTCCCATCGAGAAGGGCCCGACACGAAACCTGACGAACTCGTCGGACGCCCACGACCGCTGGGCTCGCTGGTCGCCCGACGGAAAGAAGATCGCCTTCATCTCCGACCGCAGCGGGGAGGACCAGGTCTACCTGATCGATCAGGACGGCCTGGAGAAGCCCGAACAGCTCACCACCGACTTCGAAGGCATGCTCTACGCGCCCGAGTGGTCGCCGTGCGGCAAGCGGCTGGCGTTTTCCGACAAGAACGGCAAGCTCTATGTTCTCACCCTGGAAGACAAGAGCCTCATCGAAGTTGCTGACGAAAAAAGAGGTTCGCTCGACGACTACGCCTGGTCGCCCCATGGCGGCTATCTCGCGTTTTCCCTCCGGGACGTCTCGGAGTTCAGCTCGCTCTACATCTGGAGCACGGCCGAGGATAAGTTGCGCCGCGTCACCGGCCCCTACGCCAACGAATACGAACCTGCCTGGGACCCGGAAGGCAACTACCTGTTCTTCCTGGCGGACCGCGACTTCGCTCCGCAGATCAGCACGATCGAGTGGAACTACGCCGGCAACCGCGAGGTCGGCGTGTTCGCCCTGGCTCTGCGCAGCGACGTGTCCAATCCCTTCGCGCCCGAGAGCGATGAAGTAACGATCGCAAAAGAAGAGAAGAAGGACGCCGGCAAGGAGGCGAAGAAAGACGACAAAGACGACGAAGAGAAGGACGAGAAAGAAGACGATGAGGAAGACGATGACGACAAGGAGGAGAAGGAGCCGGAATACATCAAGATCGACTTCAAAGGACTTGCCGAACGCGTGATCCGTGTGCCGGTCGAGGCTGAGAACCGCAGCGGCCTTTCGGCATTGGAGGGAAAGCTCCTGTTCGTCGATCGAGGCGCCTCGTTCTACGGGCGTGAAAGCTACGCCAAGCCGGCCCTGATGGTCTTTGACATGAAGGAACGCGAGGTATCCACCTTGGCGGAGGATATCGGCGGCTACGCCCTGTCGCACGATCTGTCCAAAGTCCTTATCGAACGAGACGGCGCCTACCAATTGATCAATCCCGATCCGAAGTCAACCGACGAAAAGACGCTCTCCACGAGCGGTCTGATGGTCGATCGCGTTCCGACCGAAGAATGGGCCACGATCTTCGACGAAGTCTGGCGGCGGTTTCGCGATTTCTTCTACGTCAAGAACCTGCACGGCTACGACTGGGAGGAGATCGGCGAGCGCTACCGGGCCTTGCTGCCCTATGTGGCCCACCGTAGCGACCTCAACTATGTGATCGGCGAGATGATCGCCGAGTTGAACGTCGGCCATGCCTACATCCAGGGCGGCGACTACGAAATCCCCGATCGCCCCAAGGTCGCCCTGCCCGGGGCCCGGTTCGAGCTGGACGCCAAGTCGAACCGCTACCGGATCGTCAAGATCTTCCGCGGCGAGAACCAGGAGCCCAAATACCGGGCGCCGCTGACCGAAGTCGGCGTCAACATTTCCGAAGGCGAGTACGTACTGGCCATCAACGGGCAGAAGCTGACCGGCGACGACAATCCCTATCGGCTCCTGCAGCACAAGACCGATCCCGTCACCCTCACAGTCAACTCCAAGCCGAGGATGAAAGGCTCGCGGAAGGTTACCTACCGGCCCGTCTTCGACGAATCGAAGCTGCTCTATCTCGACTGGGTCAAGAGCAACATGGATCGCGTCGACAAGGCCACCAAGGGGCGGGTGGCTTACCTGCACATCCCGGACATGAGCGACGAGGGGATCTACGAGTTCATCAAGTGGTTCTATCCCCAGATCCGCAAGGAGGGCCTGATCGTCGACGTCCGCGCCAACGGCGGCGGCAACGTCTCCCAGTGGATCATCGAACGGCTCGATAACAAGTTACTCGGTACGCGCTTCGGCAGCGAGAGCGACGATCCGGGCACTTATCCCGACACGGTCTTTCACGGCCACATGGTCTGCATCCTCAACCAGAACTCGGCCTCCGACGGCGACATCTTCCCCTACCGCTTCCGCCAGGCCGGACTCGGCCCGCTCATCGGCATGCGGTCCTGGGGCGGCGTGGTCGGCATCTCCGGCCGCGGGCCGCTGCTCGACGGAGGCCAGGTTTACGTGCCTCTCTCCGCCACCAACGGCCCTGACGGCAAGTGGATCATCGAAGGCCACGGCGTCGATCCCGACATCGAGGTCGAGAACGATCCCAAGTCGGTCATTGAGGGCAAAGATCCACAACTCGAGCGGGCGATCAAGGAGGTCCTCAAACGTATGAAAGAGCACCCCATGCGCCTGCCCCAGCGGCCGGCGGATCCGGTGAAGACGGAGTGAGCGAATCCCGTTGGCTCGCATGGGAGCTTCGGACTGAACCACCCGCGAGATGGTTGAACCCGTCCGGCGAAGGGTTGCCCATTGCCCGCGGAACCGAGCTGGAGAGGTGACATCTTGCCGTTCGGTTACGGCTGACACAGACCGTTCACTTGCTCTGCCGAGCTTGGGTCCTAGAGAAATCTCCGCCGTTCGGGTGGTGTGTTTTGGCTCCAAAGCCTCCGGCAGGGGAACAACTCGGTTACCCATTCGGGCGACTTCGGCGGATTGCGGAGTCCCGAAGAACGCGTGGCCACGCGATTCCGCAGATACCTCTCTTGTCCGAACAGCGTTGCACTCTATGATATGAGAATGGTGAATTGGTTCGACGACGAGCCTGTTGAGTCGCAAGGCTACCTTCATGCCTCGAATGGGATGGGATACTCTGCTTGCTGCCCTGTTGCTGACCGCCACGGTCGTGGCTCTAGGCAACATGGCGGTTTCCGGGCCAAGCTCTGCGTCTATCCCAGGTAATCCCGGAGTCCCTTGTTCTGAGACGATTCTGACCGCCCCCGCTATGGTCGTGGCAGAGTTTGCTCTCGATTCAGGCGAACCAGTCCTGTCTCTGAAGGAACCGGGCTTCAAGTCGCGAACGCTGGGAAAGCAAGGCATCTTTGCGGAACTCGTCGGCTCCAGCCAAGCAAGGGAGGTTTGCTCTTCCCGACGTATGTTCCGATGGAACTGGATCAGTTCCTACCTTCTCCCGCACTCGGAATTCTGCAGTCTCCTGAGCAGATTCCGGATCTAGCCGCTTCTCACTTCACGATCCTCTGCGCCGAAGCTCTGCGCCGGTGATCGGTCTTGCGCAACCGCCGTAGCCTGGCATGGCTGTGCCGATTGCGATCTTCGTTCGCTTCCGTGAGTGAAGTGGCCGTTTGTCTGGATTCCTGGACTTTGACAAGGAGGTTCCCATGCTGGTTCTCAGTCGAAAAATCGGCGAAGGGATTGTGATTGGATGTGACATCAAACTGGTCGTTCTCAAGCGGAAGGGCCGGCAAGTCCTGCTGGCGATTTCAGCGCCGCCCAACGTTGTGATACGCCGTGGTGAACTGCTGAACAAATCAGCCCCGCCGTCGGCTCCTCGATCAAGCGTCGCCACGCCCCCAAAGAAGGCCTTGAAGCAAGAAATCCACGCATGACAAAACACACCAACCGACCCGCTCCGCCCCAATTCTTCCGCCGCTACGGACCGCTCCTGCTCATCGGCATGGCCGTCCTTGTTCCCCTGATGGGATGGGGAAGCATCCGCGCCTTGCGCAGCAATCGCAATGACGTGAAGTCCTGGCTGCCCGCTGCCTACGAAGAAACCGCTACCTTCGGCTGGTATTGGAAGCACTTCGAGGGAGACGCGTTCATTCTCGCCAGTTGGGACGGTTGCGTCCTGGCCAACTCGCAGGTTGGCCAAGTGGCCGACCTGCTGCGGAAATCGAACCGTTCACCGCTCGTCGGCGGTGTGCCCTTGTTCAAGAAGATCACGACCGGTGCGGAACTACTGAACTCCCTCATCCGCGATCAGAAGGTCTCCCCACAGGCAGCCCTCGGACGGCTGCGAGGCTCGGTGATCGGACTCGACGGGAAACAGACCTGCCTGGTTCTGCAACTCAACAGCGACGAGATCAACCACCGCAATTCGGCCGGATACCGCGGAAAGGACAGCAGTGCCAAGTTGTTCCACGAGGCCGTCGAGCGGGTTTACCTTGCCGGCGAGCAAGCGGGAATCGCCAGGAGCCGGATGCACCTGGGAGGTCCGCCTGTAGACAACGTGGCCATCGACGTCGAGGGCGAACGATCCCTGATGAAACTGGCCGCCACCTGTGGGGTCGTCGGGTTGGTTCTCTCCTGGTGGTCGTTGCGGAGTGTGCGGCTGACGGTGATTGTGTGCACGACCGCCCTCTTCAGTGCGGGCGCCAGCCTCGCGTTGGTCTGGTTCTCCGGTGCCACGATGAATGCCATCCTGATGACCATGCCGGCACTGGTGTTTGTGGCGGCAGTTTCGGGGGCCATCCACTTGGCCAACTACTACCGCGACGCCGTCGAAAACGGCGGAGTCCCGGGGGCTGCCGATCGTGCGATCTCCCATGCGTGGCTCCCCTTGGCCCTGGCCACCGGAACCACCGGGATCGGCCTGGTCTCACTTGCCGCCAGCGAACTCATGCCGATCAAGATGTTTGGCGCCTACTCGGCCCTCGGCGTCGTCGCCGCGTTTGCCATTCTCTGCCTCTATACCCCCAGCCTCCTTGAACTCACCCGTCCCGTTAGGGGGGCTCTGCCCGCACAACCGCATTCCGGCTCCACGCCGCGCTCACACCTTTGGAATTCCGTGGGCCTATGGATTGTCCGGCGAAATACCTGGGTGACCTTGGCGTTCCTGGGAGTCATGGCGTTGGGCACGTACGGCTTGACGCGTGTCGAAACCTCCGTCCAACTCATGCGGCTCTTTTCCCCGCAAGCACAGATCATCCAGGACTACACCTGGCTCGAAAAGCACCTGGGGCCGCTCGTTCCGGTTGAAGTTGTGTTGCGTGTCGACGGTGATCGCTGCAACCTCGACCTGCTCGACCAGATGCGGCTCGTCCGCGAGGTCCAGCAGCGAATCGATAACGTCGACGAGGTGGGCAGTGCGATGGCTGCCACGACCTTCGCACCTGCCATACCCCAACATGCGGGCCCCGTACGCCGCTCCGCATGGAACACGCTCCTGGAGCGGCACCGCGATCGCCTCGGCGATTACTGGGCGCAAGACGGCAACGAACAACTCTGGCGAATCAGTGCGAGGGTTGGTGCTCTGGACGATCTCGACTACAAGGAGTTCCTCGACGATCTTCGCCAGGTCGTCGAACCGGTGCTCGCGTCCCACCGCGATCGGGGTGTCGAAGGTATCTCAGCGACTTACACCGGCCTGATCCCTCTGATCTACAAGGCGCAACACTCCCTGTTTGACGGACTGATTCTCGGCTTTTCCGGTGACCTGATGCTGATCGGCGTCGCCATGGTCCTGCTGATGCGAAACTTCTCGGCAGGTGCGCTGTTGATGATCCCAAGCGTGTTTCCGCTGCTGCTCGTCTTCGGAGCCATGGGCCTGTTGGGAATCGTCGTCGACACGGGCACGGTGATGGCCCCCGCGGTCGCCCTGGGTGTGACCGTCGACGACGCCATTCACTTCATGCTCTGGTGCCGCAAAGGCGAGTCGCTGGGTATGAATCGCTCGGAATCGATTATGTACGCCTACGGAGACTGCGCCCGGGCGGTCTACCAGAGCTGGGCCGTCATCGGCCTGGGGCTCTCGGCATTCGCGTTGAGCGCCTTCGTGCCGACTCGCCGGTTCGGCATCCTCATGCTCACCCTGTTGACGATCTCGTCGATCGGCAACCTCGCGTTTCTCCCGGCCCTGCTGGCCGGTCCGGCAGGCCGTTGGTTCTGGCGAGGTTCCGGAAGGAAACTCGCCGGTCGCGATGCGGACCAAACGGCCTCCGCCCCTCGGCCAAAAGAGCTCGTCCACGATCGGCCGGTCTCCGAACCGACGGTCGGCAGCCTGGCCAGACTTCCGCACCGATCGAGCAGAAGTTCCCACGGTCGAGAAACGCTGCCTACTTGGAAAGAAGTAACTTACTCATAGTGAAAATGCTAGCACTGCTACATTTGAATAATCTCCTTGAGCTTCTTGCCGACGCGGCGGTTCCGCGAGCCTGTTTCCATGGCGTTGATCATGTCGTCCCAGAGTTTGCTGCGTAGC
>JAAYAY010000267.1 GCA_012719125.1 Planctomycetaceae bacterium
ACCGACTGGTCTGGTATCACAGCCAGCGGAAGGCCGAGCAGGACGCCCTCGCTCGCAACGGCCGGCTGCAGCAGGCCATGAAGGAGCTGGCCGACCTGCGTCACAAGCTCCAGTCGCCGCGGACCCGCTACCGTCAGGAGAGCAAGGTGACCGAGGCGGTGGCGGAGATTCTCGCCTCGTGCGGGGCCGAGGCGTGGCTCGTCACCGAAATCCAGCGGAAGGAGGAAGAAACCTTCCGGCAGGCCCGTCGCGGACGGCCGACGAAGGAGACGCAGTACACCAGAAAGGTGAGCACGCGGTTCGACGTGACCTGGCAGATCGACTACCTTCGCATGGCCGAAGAGGCGCGAACCGATGGCGTCTTTCCCTTGATCACCAACGTGACGGACCTCTCCGAGTTGGAACTGCTGAAGACCTACAAACGACAGCCCACGATTGAGAAACGGTTCTCTCAGTTGAAAACCGACTTCGAGGTAGCGCCGGTGTATCTGAAGGCCGTGCATCGCATCCAGGCCCTGCTCGCGATGTACTTCTTTGCCTTGTTGATCGAGGCCCTGCTGGAACGGGAACTGCGAGGCGCCATGGAACGCAACGGGATCGAATCCTTGCCACTCTATCCGGAAGGCCGCCCCTGCTGCTGGCCGACGGCGCGGCGTCTGCTCGACTTGTTCGAGCCCGTTCAGCGCCACACGTTCAGCCACGGCAAACGGCCCGCCGAAGTTCTGGTTACCGACCTGACTCGCGTCCAACGCCGACTCCTCAACCTGCTCGGGCTAACCCCAAAGCACTACGGCCAATAACTTGCCCCACCCGGGAAATTCCGAGAAAATCAAACCGAGATGTGCGGAAAGAAGGATTCATACTGCAACTGGGATACGATTATCCATGAATATGGCCATGCTGTGGAGCAAGTCGGTGGTTGGTTCCCAGGAATCGTGGAACGAACGAAGTACACTCACTACTTGGGAACTGTGACAAAATAACTTGACCAATTGGACCAGAAGTGCTATGAACTGCATCTTTGAAGGCGTTGTCCTGTTCACGTTGTACAAGGATGTACGACGATGGCACCAGTCGTTGCGGAAAAGTTTAGCAGGCTGCAGTCCATGATGAATGAAAAGCTAAAACGTCGCTGGGCGGCTTGTGAAGCCATGGCGATTGGTCGTGGTGGTATCTCGGTCGTGTCTCGGGCTACTGGGATCTCCCGTGCGACAATCCACAAGGGTGTTCAGGAAATTGAGGAAGGTTTCCCGGACTTGGCCGACGAGATCATGGGAGGGAGGATTCGTCGGCCGGGGGGTGGTCGGCGGCGGTTGGCGGAGCACGACGCGGCACTCGAATCGGACCTGCAGAAGTTGGTGGAACCAGCCACGCGAGGCGAGCCGACGTCCCCGTTGTTGTGGACGTCGAAAAGCACTCGCAAGCTCGCAAAGGAATTGCAGAAACTGGGCCATGACATAACGTACCGCACGGTCGCCCGCATGCTTCGGGAACTCGGTTTTAGCCTCCAGGCGAACCGAAAGACTCGTGAGGGCACGCAGCATCCCGATCGCGACGCCCAGTTTCAGTACATTAACAAGAAGGTGCGCAGCTTCCAACGGCGCGGCGAGCCGGTTGTCTCGGTCGACGCAAAAAAGCGGGAACTGGTGGGAGATTTCAAGAACGGTGGGCGTGAATGGCGGCCCAAGGGACAGCCAGAGAGCGTGCGAACACACGACTTCCGGGACAAGGAACTTGGCGTTGCGATACCGTACGGCGTCTACGACCAAACCCAAAACAACGGTTGGGTAAGCGTCGGTATTGATCGTAACACAGCCGAGTTTGCGACGGAGAGCATCCGCCGCTGGTGGCGTCGCATGGGATCGAAGACCTACCCGCAAGCCACGGAACTGTTGGTCACCGCTGACGCGGGAGGTAGCAACGGGGCCCGCTGTCGTTTGTGGAAGGTCTGCCTTCAAGAGCTTGCCGACGAGCTTGGCATCAAAATCACCGTGTGTCATTTTCCGCCCGGCACGAGCAAGTGGAACAAGATCGAGCATCGAATGTTCTGTCACATCACCGAGAACTGGCGCGGTCAACCGCTTGTCAGCCAAGCCGTCATCGTCAACCTGATTGGCAACACCACGACGGAGGCTGGTCTCACCATTAAGGCGCAACTGGACAAGAACAACTACGAAACGGGCATCAAAGTCTCCGACGAAACGATGGCACAACTGAATATCATGAAACACAAGTTTCACGGTGACTGGAATTACACAATCGCTCCGTCCCGTTGAAATGGATACTTTATTTTGTCACAGTTCCAAAGCCTGGTTCGGCTCGAAGGGCACGGCATTCGACGAGAACACGTAGAACGTACGGTCCTTCATCGTCGCCGACGTGCCGAAGTTCTTCCCTGGCCGGGTCCAATGCCCGTTCCCATCCCCGCGCTCGCCCCGGAATCGCCACCCGTGCCTGGCGAGCAGGGCGCCCACGTCGCCCCGTGCGTTGTAGTCGTCACCGGGCCGGACTTGGACGCCAACGTTGGAAACGGACGCAACGTGGCCCAACGTGGGCGAACACGGGCGAGGTTCTGGCCAGTATTCGTTCAGTTCCCAGGCGGCTTGCAGAAGCGTTTCACGCTCAGCTTCAGTCAAGACGGGCGGATTGGCCAGGTCGCCTTGAATCAGCTCGTAGCCCGGTGTCGGAGCGCACAGGAACAGCCCGCCATCGCCACGGGTTTCGATGAGGGTGACAACGCTTGGCGCTGCCGACCGCGCCGAAGTCGCTGGGAGGGTACTGTCATCGCATGAAGTCGATGAGCTGGTGGCTCGATAGATACAGTCCTGCCTTGGCGTGGTATTCCTCAGCAGGCTCGGTGCCTAGAACGCTCAGATCAATCAGCGTTTGTGTGGGCATGGCGAAACTGGCTCTCCGGGTTTTCGTCTGGCTTTGGCTTTTTGCCGGCCTCTACTTGGTTATTACCCGCCGAGCCGCCTGATTCGCCGTTGAGCGCCAAAACGCACATGCCAGTTTGAAGCGCGCATATTCCCCATCTCCGCCCGGGCAGGCGCCGAGGTCACCCGGGAAGATGGCACCAAGTACTACCGCCGCCACGGCTGTGACGGAGCCTGCAAACCGCTGCCCCCATTCGCCTCACAATGGAGGTGTACACCCACGTCGACCAGAACGAGCAGGTTGATGCGATTCGGAAGCTGAAGGCGCCCGGATGAGGGGGCGGCGTAGGGAACGCTCTGACGGCCCGCGTGGTCTGTCACGAGCACTTGGGCGGGCTGTTGAGGCACTACGAGCGCAAGGCGGCGTAGCCGGCGTCGGGGCCGGTTTCATCGGGTTGGCCTTCCGGGGGCCAAAGTGTTGAGATCACGGCCAAATGACTCAGTCCGAAGTCGATTCCTGCCCTCGCCACGGAGGCGACTGTCTGAAATCGAGCTTTCCACCAAGAAGTGGGATACAAGGACGGGCCTTCCGCCGAAGGCCCCTCGGAAAACCCGCTGAAATACGCATCTCGCCCGAAATCCGGTGAGCGCAAATGCTTCCGGGAAAACAAGTTGGCCTAGCGTTGGCCGGCGAAATCACGGTATCATCTCATGGCCAAGGCGGGGTCCGCTTGGAGCCGATGATGGATAGAGACGAACTACCGAGGCCGTGGCTTGGAGAGCCTGGGGTTGCCGAATGTTTCCGTTTGACTGGAGTGGGCAGCGCACGCATCGAACACGCCAGCACGTCATCGAGGAGATGAGCCTCAACTTCCTGGAGCGGAAGGTACTTGAGCGAGGCCACCAACTGGTTCCAGCGACTCGACGCGAATACGGGTATGACGCGACCATGTTCCACTTCTCTCCCGAGACCGGGGAGATCGAGAACGGCGAGGTCCGCTTCCAACTGAAAGCTACCGACCACTTGAACACGGCGGCAGAATACGCCGTTTGCCCAGCCATCGAAACAAGGCACCTGCATTACTGGT
Organism: Planctomycetaceae bacterium; assembly: GCA_012719125.1. GTDB lineage: Bacteria > Planctomycetota > Planctomycetia > Pirellulales > Thermoguttaceae > JAAYAY01. The sequence goes on from JAAYAY010000267.1 coordinate 3,965, forward strand.
ATTGAGAATCCCAGAAGCTTCCGTTTATCCTGGTCCTCTACGATGCAAGCCGACACAGAGGCTATTGGGTGGACGTCCGCCAGTACATCGATGACGTCCTAGGCGGGCTGGATCCAGACCAGAAGACAACAACGATCCGGATGCCGTGGGCCAACAAGATTACCGTCAAGACGATCGACCGCTTTCGCTTAAGCGAATGAACCTGGAAGGGTGAAGGGAGTTGCCCTCATGCAACCGACCAATCGCCAACTTCGGCAATTACTACTCGATCTAGGGTTCGAGGCACGCAAGAGCGTCGAGCCAAACTGCCTCGTCTTCGAGCACGCAGAGTCAAAAGCTCGTATGCTGATGCCGTCGAACAAAGACGAGGAACCGGCCCGGGAGGCAGATGTCATCTCGATTCGGACGCACTTGATGTATCGCGGCCATCTGGATTTGGCCGGCTTCGAACGGTTCCTCAAAGCAGGAACGCTGAAAGCCTCATAGCGTCGAGTCTCAAAGTGTCACCGATGCGATTCGACGATCTTGCGCAGTTCCGCCAGGTAGCGACCTTCGTCGAACGTGCAGCCTTCTTTCGTCATATACCATATGTGCTCCGCGATCACGGCACCAATCTCGTGCCGCACGTCGTGCCGAGACACGCCGAGCTGTTCCAACTCGCGGGCGATGGCAAGTACGCCTTTTGGGTCATCAGTTGCAAGCTGGCGTTCGACGACCGTGTGAATGTGTAAATGGGCGAGGGGACTCATCGGCTGGCCATCTTCGCCAGGGATCTCGTCGGCCAACTCGCCCCTCTGCCACGAATGACGCCATTCAGGATGATCCCCCAGAGCGATCTCGAAGGCAGCATCCTCGGTCATTTCCCGTTTCTTCTTCTTCGCCACAGCCCATTCCTTTCAGCTCACACGCCTACAAGCCACGAGGCTGACACTGTCAGATCGCGATGTGGTCGTACGCTGCCGATTCTACCAGTGCTTGAGCGTATCGGTAACGGCAACATGTCGACCATTCCCCTTCGGCTCCGGGCCGTCCGGCGTTGGCCGCATATCGCGGCCGAACGACAGGATTCGAACCTGTAGCCTTCGGCTCCGGAGGCGGATCGATGGTGTTCGTATCTATTGAGCCCGTTTAGAGTTAAGGCCTCTCGGCATTTTTGGGGTGCCCACAGTGGTGACCACCAGTCTGCCGCGTACTTGTACAGATTGCACTGATTTGCCGTTTAGCCACGGATTCGCGTCGGCCCGCGGAGGCTGTTTTTCTGGGGATGTCACGGGCGGTGGACGGGGGCCATAGGATGCGGGGAGGCCCAATTGGGGCCACTGCGTCTGCTCCAAGCCAAACCGAAGGCACGCTCCACACCGCCTAATAGCAGCTCGGTGGGAAAAGTGGGGTAACCACGCGAACAAGACTCTGCTTCAGAGGGGCATCATTAAGAATGCCGACCTCCACACGCATGTGCGAGACGAGAGTGATGTCGCGGGATGGTACTGCCGCCCATATCTGTGACGAACGCCGGGCGTTGAACATTGCGGCCCACCACGGCGCTCTCGGTGTTTCACGGTTATATGATCCCAATCCGCCATCAAAATCAGTTTTCGCCTACTTGACAACTGGTTTTTGGCAGCTAAAATCACCGCTACTTATGGGGAGGTGGACGTAGTTGAGTGGAAGGGTGCGATGCTTGAGATTGTCCCGTGTGTGCACTCAGATTGCTTCCTCTTCTGCTGCAAGATTCCGCGTCCTGATTATTCGCGCTTGACGACAGCTACAGACTCTCGTCGGCGGAGCAGTGCCGGCGCACGCTCTTAAATGCGTGACGTCCATCTCCGACGGTCGCCGGACCGCCGGGCGTTGCGTTTCTGTTGGAGGCCCCTGCCACTCGTTCGTCGTAGTTTGCCAGCGCGAACGAATCCCCGCTGTTTCCCCGCCCAGTTCGGAAACGCGGTGCAAACCGCCATCCATTCGCCTGTGACACGCCGCGCACATTGCGCGCCGATCATACTCACGCTCGAAGTCGTCCAGCCAACGAAGCAACCGCCCAGCGGGTCTCTTCACGACACGTTGCGGTGCCGCATTGACTTAGATGAAGAAGTCGCGAGGGAAGAAATGGGCAAGTACACCTTAAACCGAAAGCACCGTTGCCGTCCCAATAGCCGAGTATCCTTGCGACTCGAACCCCTCGAGGATCGCAGGCTGTTATCGGTCGACATGTCGATCTCCAACGCGCAGCAAGAGGCGATTCTCGACGGCCTGACCGGTCTGGCAACATGGGCCCATGAGTTGGAGAGCTTCGATCGATTCACACAGTCGCTTCCCCTTCTCCGCACGAGCCTGGGCGATGCATTGGATTCTGAAGAGATCCTCACGAAGGGGCTTAGAGATCCGATAGCGACCTACTTTGCCGGCGACAATTCGCCGACCACAGGGGAACTGGTGGGCGTCCTTAGCGGCCTCAGCCAAAGTGTGGGCGGACTGGAGATTGTCGTCGATCCGGCGATCGTTAGCGGCGGGCTATACGATGACGCTGGTTCAAGTGAATTGCGTTTCGACCTGGTTCTCAACGCGACGCGTGTCATTGCAGCGCCGATTGACCTGGGATCGAGCGCGGCCGGATTGGGGCTGCATGCCGGAGATGCCACGGTACCCATGGCCGCTAGCCTACACCTGGACTTTGCCTTCGGGTGCGATCTCGCCAAGGGGCTTGCCCCTGCGGAATCGTTCTTCATCCGAATCGAGGAGATGTCGGCCGGCGCACAGGTCGAAGAAAGCGATTTGGACTTCGACGCCCGTGTGGGATTCTTCCAAACGGTGGTGCAAAACGCCACGGCAACTCTGCAAAGCGAGTTGGCCGTCTCCGTTTCCAATCCCGATAACGATCCGTTGGAGAGTGTGACGCTGGCGGAGCTTCAAGGAACAGCCTTGGTCGACTTGGTCGGCCTGGAGCCGTCCGGCACGTTTATCGCTACGCTTCCGGTAACGGCGGGCCGCCTCGGAAGTTACACGCCCGCCAGCCAGTCGACGGTGACGCTCAGTTCCACCGATGTATTTGGCGGCGAAGATCCTGCCATTTCTTGCAGCGCTGACTTCGGCGAATTACGGAATTTCACGAACGTCTCCTCGGTCGACATCAATGACGTGCTGGACCTGATGGGCAGTCGGTTGGGCGATCTGAGCCAGTCGCCGCTGTTGGATGTTCCCTTGCCGCTGGCCAAGAATGTCCGTCTGGGCGAGCTATGGAATCTTTCCACGGCCGTTTCCAGTCAATTGACGAGTAAGCTCCAAACCACTTCAGGCGAACCGACTTACAGCACCGCCCAGGAGTTGGCCGCCCAATTCGCATCCGTTCTTGGGCTCTCGCCGTCCCAGGTTGACGCTCAATACGACCCGGCAACCAAACAACTCACGTACCATCTTCTGATCTCGCACAACTTCGCGAGTGTCTCCGCGCTATTGAACCTCGCTACGGCACCGGGCGCGTTGACAGACCTTGCCGCCGCGGGAGGCAGTGTAGACCTGAACGCAACCGCGCAAATCGACCTGGTTGTCGGCATTGACTTGACCAGTCGTGCGGCCGTCCTCACGGCGACCTCCGCTGCTCCGGCTAACGGCGTTCTGTCGGCTCCAGCCCATTTCACGCTCGCTGTGGGCGAGCGGGCACCAACAGCCGTAACCGTGCCTGCCGATGCCAGCAACACCAGCGTCGACGATCTGGTGGCGGACATCAATACCGCGCTCGACCAAGCGGGACTGAATGCTGTGGTGGTTGCGGGCCGTGACGGCGACAAGCTAACGCTGTCGACCAAGGGGACTGGGGTCGCTCCGGATCTGATGATCCTGGCAGCCGACGGTGACCCGGCGCTGTCGGAACTACGCTTTCAGAACGGCCAGTCGGCCAGCTACCCGCTGACGCAACGGGCGTTCATCCGCGATGGCTTGGTTGAAGGAACCGTGAGCGTAGCGGCGAGCGATGTGTCCGGCACAGCGCGGCTAGGATTCCTGGATGTGGCCTTTGAGCATGGTACGGTCACCGGCAGCACGCCGGTGAGCTTTACGCTGATCGATCCCGATGCGGCGACAGCGGGGATCATCACGCTGGCGGAATTCGGCCAGGCGGTGGTGACCGACGTCAGCACCGTGATGACCGCACCGGCGCTGAGCGGATCGGCGGAGGTAGCGCTGCTGAACGTTTCCGCCCCCGGCGGGATCATCGCCGACCAACCGGGCCGGGCAGTCCAGTACACTGTCCCGTTCGCCGACCCCTCCTCGCCCTCCGAGCCCGTTTACACGGACATGGGCCCGTTACGGGCGTTCGAGCACATGAGCTTTGTGACCGTGGTAGACGCCTTTGAGCAAACCGCCGTCTGGCTCGACAGTCTGAAAGGATACGCCGCGCTGGGCGAGAAATTGCCAATCGTGAATCGCTCGGTGGCAAGCCTGAGCGGATTTGCGGGCGACTTCGAGGCCAAGGCGTCGGAGTTGGCCAAGCATTCCGTTGGCTCGGTGCAGGAAATCCAAGAGCAGATTGAGACCGTCTTCGGGGTAACCCCCGGAAGTGCGACCCTTCAGATGGTGGACAACGATCTGCAGTTCGTGCTGACCATCGGCACAGGCGTCCAGGACGTTGGACAGTGTGGCACAAACCTAGATGTAGCGCGGCTCTCGCAACTGAAGGGAGAAACGCCTGCTGGCTGGGAGAACATCGCGAATCTGGCAGACACAGGACCTAAAGCGCCGCTGGACGTGACGGCCGAAAGCTCGGTGCAATTGATCTTGGGCATCGACTTGAGCGACCCGGCGGTGCCGGCGGCTTTCTTGGACGACGGCACCCGCCTGGATTTGGGCGTCCGGGCGGTGGGCGCCAACCGCAGCTTTTCGGCCGCGGCCGGTCCGCTGGACTTGTCCGTGGTCAACGGAAACATGGTGCTCGACGCCGATGGCGACGCAGGAACGACCACTCCGGCCACTTTCGCGGTGACGCTGGCAACCGCCCCCGGGGGCCGCTATGATCTGGCGGCGCTGACTGCCGACCCGGCCTCGGGCATCGAGCTGGCAATTGCCGGACATGCGACGGCTGTCCTGCCGCTGGCATATCCGGCGGACGAGCCGTTGGGTAATTTCACGCTGGACATCAGCGACCTTTGCGCGTTCCTGGAACACGATCCGGGGTCTGTAAACCAGTTCGCGGCGCCCGATCTTAGCACGGAATTGGCTGGGATCGACCTGTTGAGCAACACTGGCACGGTGATCGACGGCCTGGACAAGTATCTCGACAGTCTGCAGGATGCCTTGGGCTACGAGGTCTACAGCGTCTCGATCCCCTTCTTCGGCGAACAACTCCAGCAGGCAGGAGAGTTCATCGACGGCTCGGCTGGATTCCGCAGTAGCCTTGTCGCCCAACTCCATGCCAGTCTCGACGGTGTGGAAGCCAAGACTCCGGTCCTGGTCCAGCAGGCGTTGGTCGCCGCCCTCGGTCCGGCGGGGAAGAACTACCTGGTCGACCGGAACGGCGACCATGCGATCAATGCTGGCGACATCCAGGTCGTCTCCACCGATACCGACGGAGACGAAAAAGCGGATCGTCTGCAGTTTGACCTGCAACTCCACCGCGGCGTGGCGTTGGCCGCCAGCGATGTGGACTTCAGCACGGGCCTGCCGAACTTGGATTTGGTGGTGAATACGAAGATCCGGGCGGGCGTGGGTTTCGACTACGCGCTTTCCTTCGGCGTGGACCGCACGGACGGCTTCTACGTGGATACCAATGCCGCCAACGAGCTGGCAGTGAACGTCAGTGCGGCATTTCCCGGCGAGATGCAGGCCGGCGGCAAGCTCGGTCTGTTGCCGCTGAGTGTCCAAGACGATCCCAGCCACCCGAGCGCCTTTACCGGGACGTTTTCCGTGGACGTGAACGACCTAGGCGGCAGCGATGGGCGATTGACTTTTTGCGAACTCGCGTCGATGGACTATAACAGCCCGCCGCTTGTCGACGCCCGGCTGACCGGCGACGCCGATATCAACCTGAAGACGCGGCTCAACTTCGGTCCATCGGCCATGTTTCCCTCGCTGCTGGCCGATATCCATCTCGACTGGTCGTTTGCGGATGCCGCCACGACCCTGCCTGCCGCCCAATTCGGCAACCAGCCGCAACTCGGGTTTCCAAGCGTGCAATTGGACGTCGGCTCCTTCCTTTCCGACTTCCTCGGACCGGTCTTGGGCACGGTCCAGGACGTTCTCACGCCGGTCAAACCGCTGCTGGATTTGGTGACCGCTGACATCCCAGTGGTCTCAGACATTCCCGGCGTCAACACGTTGCTCAACGCGGATGGCAAGGGCGGGGTATCGTTGGTGGATCTAGCGATGAGGTTCGGCACGGCAGAGTACCAGGCTATTGCAGTGCTGGCGGACGTTGCCCACACCATCACCGAGCTGCCCAGTTTTTCTCCCGGGCACAACCTGCAGGTTCCGCTGGGTTCCTTTGACCTGGCGGGAGGGGCCGATCCCCGCGCTGCCGATTTCCGCTTGAGTGCCTCGGCCAGAACGAATGAATCGACTGAGCAGAAAGTATATGACGAATTGCGGGGGTTGGTCGGCAACGATCTTGCGCAGACAGCGGCCGACTTCCTTGAACTGCTGGGCACTCAGTCGTTTGGTGACCTTCTGTCCTTTCCGTTGTTGGAAGACCCGAGTCTGGCCTTCGACATCCTGCTGGGAGCAGACGTCGACCTCTTCAAGTTCAACCCGCCAGCGTTGAAATTGGAATTCTCGACGGACATGCCGCTGATGTGGCTGGGACCGGTGCCAGTCCGGATGGTTGGTACGCTGGCAGTCGGCGTCGACATGGAGTTCGGCTACGACAGCCATGGTTTAGCGCTACTTGCCAACAGCGGCGATATTGAAGATCTGGCCGCGGGCTTCTACTTCACCGATGTCAAGAAAGCCGGCCAGGACGTGCCGGAGTTCACGCTCATGGGCAGCCTTGAAGCCAAGGGCGGCATTGACATCCTGATTGCCTCGGCGGACGTGGGGGGTGGCATCTATGCGACCGCATCGGCAGATGTTCGCGACTGGGACGGCGACGGCAAGGCACACTTCGATGAACTGGCAAGATTCGGGCCGGGCTGCGCCTTCGATCTCCGCGGCACGATGACTGCTGGGCTTCATGCATACGTCAGTGTCGGCATCTGGCCGTTGAGGAAGACCTGGGACTTTACGATCGCCGAGGCGACGCTGCTGGACTTCGACAACCATAGCTGCAAAGAACCAATCCTGGCAACCGACCTCGGTGGCGGCGTGCTCCGCCTAAACATGGGGCCCGACGCCGCAGCCAGGATGCCAGGGGGTCTGACACCGGAGGAGCAGCAACGGATCAACACCAACGGTGAATTGGGTGAGACTTTCCTGGTCAGCCATCTATCGGGCGATCCAAACTCCCCCAGCGGTGAGACCGTGCTCGTCACGGCGATGGGCTTCGAGCAAAAGTACAGCGGCGTGAAGAAGATCGTCGCCGACGGCGGCGGCGGCGACGACTCCATCGTGCTCAACCGAACGGTCGTGGACGACGACGGAAACGTCGTCGTGTCACCCGTCCTCAGCGCGGCAGAACTACGCGGAGGCGAAGGCAACGACAAGCTTGCCGCCGGCAACGGCCCAGCAATCCTCTATGGCGATGACGGGAACGATGAGCTGGCAGGTGGCAGCGGGAACGATCAGCTCTTCGGCGGGGCAGGCAACGACCGGGTCGTCGGCGGCGAGGGCAATGATCTGCTTGACGGCGGCGAAGACAATGACATGCTCGACGGCGGGGCAGGCAACGACACCCTGCATGGCGCTGGCGGCAAGGATCGGCTGCTCGGCGGGGCGAACGATGACGCCCTCTACGGTGGCGCGGATGACGACGAGCTATGGGGCGGTGACGGCCAGGACACGCTCAGCGGCGGCGATGGCAAAGATTTCCTCGCCGGCGGCAGCGGCAGTGACACGCTCGACGGCGGCGACGGAGACGACGAACTGCAAGGCGAAGAAGGTAACGACCAGATCCTCGGCGGCGCGGGCAGCGATCGTCTCGATGGCGGCAGCGGTGACGACACTCTCGATGGCGGTGAAGGAAACGATACCCTCTATGGCCGCGACGCCAACGATACGCTGTACGGCGGCTTGGGCAATGACGCCCTCTACGGCGGCGAAGGGAACGACTGGCTGATCGGCGGTGCCTCTGCACTCGTCGGCGCGGACGGCAACGACATCCTCTACGGAGGGCGGGGGGATGACATCCTCTTGGGCGGCCACGGCACGGTCATCGACAGCGTAGCCACCTTGCTGGGCGGCGAAGGCGACGACTATCTCTACGGTGGCGACGGGGCGGATACTCTCTACGGTCAAGGCGGCAGCGACCGCTTGTCGGGCGAAAAGGATAACGATCAGCTCTACGGCGGCGACGGCAACGATGCTCTGTATGGCCACGACGGCCACGACTATATCGATGCCGGAGACGGAAACGACAACGCCTATGGCGGGGCAGGGAACGACGAGATTCACGGCGGCCTTGGGGATGACTTCTTGCTCGGCGATGCCGATGCCGACACGATCTATGGTGACGCAGGTCGCGATGATATCTACGGCGGAATCGGCGGCGACCAGCTCTACGGTGGAGAAGACGACGATCGCGTCTTCGGTGGCGATGGCAATGACACGGCCTTTGGCGACTCCGGTGACGATCTTCTTGAAGGCAATGCCGGAGACGACACACTCTGGGGCGGCGATGGGAATGACATCCTCATCGCGGGCATTGGGGACGACTATGTCTACGGCGAGGTCGGCTGCGATGTCCTGTACGGCGGCGAAGGTCTCGATCATCTGTTTGGCGGCGATCAGGCCGATCGACTTTATGCAGGGTCAGGCAACGACCTGGTGTACGGCGGCAGTGGCGACGATCTCGTCTTCGGCGAAGATGGGGACGACCAGCTCTTTGGTGAATCGGGCCACGACCAGCTCTACGGCGGACTGGGCGTCGATCAGCTCGACGGCGGCACCGGCGACGACCTGCTTTCCGCCGACGCGGGCGTAGGCAATGTTCTCATCGGCGGTGAGGGCAACGACCGCATCTACGGCTCTGACGAAGGCGGCTTCGACCCCGATTTCACCGACCAGGTATGGTTCGGCGATGTAATCGATGCGGGCGACGGCAACGATTCGGTGTGGGCACTGGGAGGTTCCGACTACATTGTCGCCGGGCCGGGCGCCGACTTCATCGACGGTGGGGCCGGAGCGGACTACATCCGCGGCGGCGATGGAGACGACGAACTCTGGGCCGGCTCCGGCAGCGGAGACGAGCTGTTTGGCGATGCCGGCGATGACCGCCTCTACGGTTCCCATCAAGGCAACGACCGCATCCATGGCGGTCTCGGAAATGATCGCCTTAGGGGCCAGGGCGGCAACGACGAACTCCATGGCGACGAAGGAGACGATGAACTCGATGGCGGACTCGGAATCGACCTGCTCTACGGAGGAGCCGGTTATGACGTCCTCCGCGGCGGCGGAGTCGGCGATATGCTCGACGGCGGCGACGGCAACGACATCCTCTACGGTTCTGACGACGGCGCCGATGTGATCTTTGCCGGTGCGGGCAACGACTGGCTTCTTGGCGGCGGCGGAAATGATAGCCTCGATGGTGGGGCCGGCGACGATCTGCTCGACGGCGGGGCCGGCGACGATCTGCTCCAAGGTCAGGCGGGAAGCGATTTGCTCATCGGCGGCCCCGATCACGATATCCTGTACGGATTCAACGCCGACGGGAGCGGCGATGACGACGCCATCGACTATCTCTACGGCGACTTCGGCAGCAACGGCAACCAGGCGGGACAGGGCCGCGACCGTCTCTACGGCGGCGGCGGAAACGACCAGCTCTTCGGCGAAGGTGACGACGATCTACTCGACGGCAGTTCCGGTAGCGACGACTTCCTCGACTACGGCAGTGGGGAGTCGGCAGTACCCAGCGATTTCGTCATGCCGATTCCAACGCCGGATCCGGCGATCCAGCCTGGCCAGGCTTTCGCCTATGCCATGGCCTCCTTGCCCATAGGAACGGACGAACGCGGTCGCTGGACCGGTTTCGGAGGATCGGCCGGTCCCCTCGGGTTCAGCGGTGATACGGGACTTTCATTAGAACCCAGCGTGGTGGCGGCGGCCGATGCGCAGTACGTGGCGTGGGCCGACTCACGGAACGGCAACTTTGAGATCTATGTCGCCCGGCATGGTAGCATCGGCTGGAGTGAAATGGTGGGCAGCGCGCAAGGCGGCGGTGTCAGCCGTACGTCCGGCTCTTCCCGCTCGCCTTCAATTGCGCTGGACAACCTGGGGCGCCCGGTGGTTGCCTGGACGGAATGGACCGCCACGGGCAGCAACGTCAAGGTTGCGATGTTCAACCCCGCAGCCCAGGGCGGCGATGGCCAGTGGGTCGCTCTCGGCGGATCGCTCGGGCCGGGCGGCGTGAGCAACACCGGCGCAGCCGACCAGGCCCACCTCATCGGCTCGTCGTCGGGGCCGGTGGTCGCCTGGCTCGATCGCTCGGCAGGCTGGCCCCAGGTGATGGTCGCCCGATTCGACGGCGCCGCATGGCAATCTCTTGGCATCCCCGCCGCCAATCCCGAGCATACTGAATTGAGCGAGTTGGCAATCGCCGTCGACGGCACCAAGATCGCCGTCGCTTGGACGCAAGTAGTCGGCGGCATCGAGCAGATATACGTCCGCGAATACAGCGGCGGCCAGTGGAACGAACTGAGCGGTTCCGCAACCGGTTCCGGCGTCAGTCGGACTTCCGGCGCAAGCCGCGCCCCGAGCGTGGCCTACCACACGGGCGAGTTGTTCGTCGCCTGGCAAGACCAGACCACCGATCGCTGGGAGATCTACGCCGCGCGGCATACGGTCTCCGGTTGGGAACCGGCCGGCGCAGGCGCCACGCGAGGAGGGGGAGTGTCGGACTCTTCGGGCGATGCAACCCAGCCGCAGATGGCCTCCGGCGGCACAGGCCTTCACCTGGCTTGGCGGGAAGATGCCGGCCCGCATCGGGCGAATCAGGAAACCGCTGTCTATGCGAAGCATTGGAACGGCTCCCGGTTCGCCGAAAACGCGCCCGGTGATGCCTCGGGACAGGGCGTCGTTCCTTCAACCAGGGAAGTCCAGTCGCTCTCCTTGGCCGTCGATCCCAGTGGTCATCCGTTCGCCGCCTGGAACGATATTCTCTCCGGACGTTCTGAAGTCGGCCTTGTAGGCAACCGCTTCGAGCCGGCCAGCGTGTATCTGGCCGCGAATGTACCCGGCATGCACGTCACCGTGCAGAGCATTCTCGATAGCGAAGACCTGGATGAGAGCGATGTGATCGTGGTTCTCGGAGTCCACACGGAGGGTTTCACGATCACCGCGGCCGATTCGGGCGTGATGATTCTCGGTGCCCCGGGCGCTTCGATCGGTGGGCAGGTCGCAGTCAATGGTGCGGCTGGGGTCACTCTGGACCAATTGGTGCTCACCGGCGGTGTGTCGGCTGTCGGCAGCGAAAATCTGACGATCCGCGAATGCGTGTTGCCAACCGTCGGCGTCACCTTCGACGGCGGTTCCGGCACCCAGCTTGCCTGGAACACGATCAGCGCGGCGACGTCGGTTGCGCTCACCGGCGGCACCGACCACGTCGTGCTTGCCAACAACATCCTTGACGGTACCGGCACGGGACTGGCAGGGGTCGCTGTTACCGGCAGCGGTGCGGCCCACTTGACCCTAACGGACAACACCATCCGCGGCTTCGCAACCGGCATCGCGCTTGGTGCCCCTTCCGGCGGAACGATCTCCGCCAATCTCCTCGAGAATCCAGGTTCCGGCACCGGACTGAGCATCGCTGCAGCGTTTGCGGGCTCGATTCATAACAACGATATCTCCGGTTTCCAGACCGGCGTCGTTTACGCCGCGGCCGCCGATTTGGGTGGCAACCGGATCCACGACAACGCCGTCGGCGTCCGGGCGACGGTAACCGGTTCGGTTTCCGCCCTGGGCTTCGTCGGCGCAAGTGAGCCCAACGAGATCTACGCCAATACGGTCGGGGTGGACCTCGCCGGCCAAATGCAGAACCAGCACATCTTCGGCAACGTGACCGGTATCAGCGGCAACGGCACCCTCGGTGGCAGTGACCTGGATCACGCCAACTGGATTGAGCGAAACACGACGCCGCTGGCCTTCTCCGGCCCGGTGCTCTTCAACCGTATTGCCGACAACTTCGCCGGAATCGAAGCTCGCAACGGGCAGTGGATCGCTCACAACCTGATCTACGATAACGAAGGATTCAACCTCCGTGTCCACGGAGCGAGCGACGTCTGCATCATCCAGAACACGTTCTACTCCGGCGGCGACAACATCCGCCTTGAGGGCGGTGCCCGTGCCGTCGAACTCCGCGGCAACATCCTCTGGACGGAGACCGGCCACGACATCTACGTTGCCAACGACAGCCAGTACGGCTTCTTCAGCGACTACAACGACCTCCACGCCGGCGACACCGGAAAATTGGTCTACTGGACCAGGGATTTCACCGATCTTCTGGACTGGCAGGAGGACGTGCACCAGTTCGACCTGCACTCGATCGGCCGCACGGTGCTCAACCCCGCCTGGTCCGAGCCTCGGTTCCTGGGCCGCGGAACCGGCGACTTCCGAGTGTTTGACCTGGTAGCCGGCCGGCGCTTCAGCAGCCCAACTCGCGATGCGGCCGATCCTTTGACTGATGTCGCTTTGCCCGCCTCCTACCAGAACCTGCTGAGCAATCCAGGATTCGAATCCGGCCTGGCAGGCTGGCAGGTCAATAGCGGCAGCAGCACGCGGCAATCGTCGCCCACGCCATTTGAAGCTCTCAACTACTTCTACCCCGGCGCGGTATCCCAAGGCTACACACAGCAGACGATTGACTTGGCCGCAATGGGCTATGGTGATGCCGAGCTCGACAGTCGTGACCTTGTGGCCGTATTCGGTGGGCGGGTCCGTGTCGCCTCGGAAAGTCCCACCGATACGGGCAGAATTACCCTTTCGTTCCTCGACTCGTCCGGCGCGACGATCTCCGAAAAGGTGGTCGAGGCCGGCAGCACGCAGCAGCGTTGGGAACTCGTCGGCGGACGCGTGACACTGCCGCAGGGCACGCGCACCCTCCGGTTCCGCTACGAAGCCACCCGCCTTGCCGGCAGCGAAAACAATGCTAATCTCGACAACGCCTTCGTCTACCTTCACCCTGAGACTCTCCTCCCTGATCTCGGCGCTTACGGCATGACGGCCGACGAGGATCTCCAGCAGGATGCTGCCCACCTCGCACTCCGGTTTCCCGATCTCTACACCGACTGGGAACTGGATCGTCCACACACCATTCGTTGGGACACCTGCAACAACCCCGACGAGTTGCTCATTCGCATCGATCTCTACCAGGACGGACCCGACGGCCCGCAGTTCCTCGCCAACCTGGCAGCGGCCACCGAGGATGACGGCCAGTTCACGTGGATCCCCGCGACCGCCGGTCTCGATTACGGCACGTACGGCCTGCGCATCGCCGTCTCCCTGGCCGGCAACCCCGCCGTCTTCGACCGCAGCACCGAGTCGTTCACCGTGCCGGAAAACTCCGCCGAGTTCTACGTCAACGACGCCGACGTGACGGGCGACGAGTATGCAACCGCAACCGGTAGCAACCGCCACACCGGCAGGATCCCCGCGGCGCCCAAGCCTTATCCCGGCAACGTCCTCAGGATCTACACCCTAGGCCCGACCCGGGCACTCTTCGTCGACACGGGCGACTACCGGCTACTCCACCCGTTGGTCGTGTCCGGTGGGGGAGTGCGTGGCGATGACGAGGGCTTTTCGGCGACCGGGCCCGTCGGCGTGGACCATCATGCGATCTTCCGGCACGCTAATTCCCTCACCGTCGCCCCGCTGGTCGAACTTGACGACGCCGACTTCGTGACGCTCGCGCATCTGGACCTGCTCGATGCGCAAATGGGTGTCTGGGTCCACAACGGCAGCACGAACTTCGCGGCTGCGGATCTCGTCGTGGCCGACCATGACCTCGACGGCATCCGCGTTGAAGGAAACTCGACGGTAACGCGACTCGACGGTATCACTGCCGTCCACAACGGCCGCTACGGCATCTACGTCGACGGGCGAATCGAGCAATTAACGGCCGGCCACGTCTACTACAACAGCAGCACGGGCATCTGCCTCGTCAATCCGGGTTCCGTGCAACTCCGGCAGAGCGAAGTCTTCGCTAACACGGGGCACGGCATCCAGGTCTCCAACACGGTCGGTGGTACCATCGCCACAATCGGCAACTACGACCTGGCGGCCGCAGTCGGCAACCACGTCCACGACAACGCCGGCCATGGCGTCTACGCCTCGGGCAGCGTGTCCGTGGCGGGCAATACGGTCTACGGCCACACCGGTACGGGCGACGTCGGCATCTACCTCGCATCGGGCGCCGCCGCCCGCCGCAATGTCGCGCACGGCAACCGCACGGGCATCTACAATACCGGCTCCGGCGAAGTTGCCGAAAACCGCGCCTATCAGAACGCCGACACGGGCATCTTTGCGACCAGCGCCGGGCCGATGCGCGGAAACGCCGTCTATTCCAATCTGGTCGGCATTGACGCCCGCGGTTACTCCACCGGCGACGTGACGAACAATCTGTCCTATGGCAACACGACCTACGGTATCCGTGTGAACCAGGGCGAGTTGGCCCTGGTCAATAACACCGTCTATCAGACCAGCGGCGACGCGGTTCGTATCGATGGCGCCTCGCGGAACATGGTCCTGCGCAACAACGTGCTGATGGCGGCGGCCGGATACGATCTCTGGTTCGCCACCGACAGCCTTTTGGGCCTCTCCAGCGACTATAGCGTGCTCTGGACCACCGGCAGCGGCCAGGTTGCCTGGTGGCAGAACGCCCCGCGTGCGACGCTCGCCGCGTGGCGGAGCGCCGCCTTCACCGACGCCCACAGCATCGCGCAGGATCCGCTCTTCGTCGACCCCGGCGGCCTCGATTTTCACTTGCAGAGTCTACAGGGCAGCTTCCACGGCGGCGCGCTGGCCCCGGTCATCGACGCCGGGACGGGGCTGCCCCTGTTGCTTTCCGGCACGCTGACTGCGGACACCGCTACGTCGCCCGGCGTCGACCGGGGCGCGCCCGGTGACAGTTGTGCTAACGAGCCGTCGCCCAACGGCCAGTTCGTCAACCTGGGCGCGTTCGGCAACACGGCGCAGGCCTCCCTCAGCCCAGCCCAGTACGTGATGCTCCTGCAGCCCGACGGCGGAGAGGCCTGGATCGCCGACCAGACCTTTGCGATCCAATGGCGCAGTCAGGATTGGCAAGACACCGCCGCCGTCGAGTTGCTGGAAGACCAGGACGGAACGCTCGTGGTCATCGCCACAATCGCCGAGACGACCGAGAACGACGGCGAGTACCAGTGGACGGTGCCGGAGACCGTCGCAGCCGGTGAGAACTACTTCGTCCGCGTCACGCGTGGAGCCTGGTCCGACGTGAGCAATGCGTCGTTTTCGATCTCGGCGCCGATCACGCTCTTCTACGTCAACGACGCCGCAATGGCCGAGGGCGACTGGACCACCGCCCCCGGCGACGACGCCAACGACGGGCTCTCGCCCGCCACGCCCAAGGCATCCGTCCGTGCATTGCTGGAGACCTACGACTTCGGCCCTGGCGACATTATCCGAGTAGACGCCGGAGAGTATCTGCTCGCGGCGAATATCACCATTTCAGAGGACGACAGTGGGGTGACGATCGAGGGTTATCACGACGAAATGTACCCTGATCGTGTGCCGATCCTCAACCGCGGCAACACGGCCAGCGGCAATTACGTGATCCAACTGACCGGGGCGGACGAAGTAACCCTGGAGCACTTATCGATCACGGGGGGCTACCACGGCATCTACGCCGCAAGTTCCGCCGACAGCGACTATCTGACCGTAGAGCACTGCGACATCTACGGCAACCATACCAGTAGCGGCTCAGGCATCCAACTGGATGCCGGCAACGACCGGGCGGTGATCTCCGAGAACAGGATTCACAACAACAACAGGGGTGTTCGGATTGACGGCGCCG
>JAAYAY010000268.1 GCA_012719125.1 Planctomycetaceae bacterium
GTTGAAGCCAGGTGGCGAAATCAATCCGTGTGATTGCCGTTTCCGCAGGCCCGGCATGACGATCCTCAACCAGGATCTCTTCCCAGGCTTCGTCCTCGGAATCAAACTGGTCCAACCGATCGACCAGGACGTTCTTCTTCTGCTGGCAATACCCGCTCAGGACGTCGCCACAGTTCCGCGTGCCGCCGACCTTTCGCCCGTCTTTCGTCTGGGCGACGCCGAATCTGGCCAACGCGCTGGGGTAGGCCAAGTCCGTCTTCTTCAACTCGACCAATCGGGCGTAGGCACAGCAGGCGTTGCAGACGACTTCCTGGATGGCCTCTTCTCGGGCCTCGGCGCCCAGATGCTTGAACGAAATCCTGGCATGAATCTCGATGGCGGGAACCATCTCCATGAAGGCGTCTTGCCAGGCGGGTGGGGACTTCCGGCAACGAACCGACTTTGCTGATGTTTTCATGGGTACGATCTCCGAGAAATGAGACCGCCCCCAGGCGGGGGCGGCCATGTGGGGAAACATAGCCACCCCCGCAACACGCGAGGGCGCAAATCAAAAGGTCGACCGTTCACCATGCCGCGCTAGGCGGCACTGGTGACACGCAGTGGAAACGGCCGTCGTCATGAGCAGACGAAGGCAGGGCCGCATCGGGTTGCGAGAAGACGACGGTCCATCCACGCCGCAGGGTAGGAGTCGAAGATCGCGGCGATCGTGGAATGAATCGGACGCCAACGTGCTCAGGCAGACTCCCGTTACAGAAGAGTCGGCCTCTCGGAACGCGATGTTATCGAGCGGCGACGTGCGTCTGTTGGTGTCTGGTCCGTTCCTCGGCAAGGATTTGACGGCAGACTTGAAGAGCGGCCGCAATGTCGGTTTCGTGGACATCGCTGTCCTGGCCTTGCGATGGTTCGGCGTCGAACTCCACGCCGCACTTCACGATGAGCGAGCCAGCGTCTGGCTGTTCGATCGCCTGGGTCATCGAAACGTGGATTCTCTTGGGCATGCAATGGGACCTCCTGTGTTATCGAAAAAGGGTGTTGTGCAGTTTCGGATCTCGCCAGCGAGAAGACTGGCGACGCACGGAACAGCGACAAGGCGAGCCAGAAGAAAGGCGGGCGAGCAAACTCGTCCACCTTAAACCGCCAAGAGATGAGGAATCCCGATACGTAATGGATCCCTCAATACAATATGCCACGAAAAGCGACTTATCATTGACCGCGGCGTGTGTGGTAAGGGAGCATCCTCTTACTGCGGCACCCTGACCATGCTTGGCGCCGGTGCAAAGGAGAAGTCCGCGGGATGGCAAGAGATGCCATCACCGCGGCCTTGGCTCTTCGCTCGTTGCTGACATTGGGCCAATACCCTGGGCCTGACACGAGACGAATCTCGATCAACCCATCGCAGATCCCAGGTTTTGAACCTATGAACCGCAAGACAGCTCCGAGTCGTTTCGTCCTTTCGGTGCACCCTTGTACTCGAGCGACTTTCGGCGAGTACGGCCATCGGGGACCGGGAGGCCTTGGGACTCGTGCCACCACCGAATCGCTGCGGTGATCATGTTGCGATCAACACCAAGCCGGTTCGCGATTGCCTGTAGCAGCAGGCCCTCGCTGGAGAGCTTCTGCACCTCATCGGCAATCTCCTGGTATCGCGGCGGAATAAGGTGCTTCTTCGTGAGCGATGATCGACGGGATCGCCCATCGGGCATCGCCATGCCACGGGATTCGAACCAGTACTTCAACATCGCCGTCACGCGGCTCCTTCCGCATCCCATCAGTTTCGCGATTTCAGCACACATATGCCCGTCGTCGTACAGCTTCTTTGCTTGCTCGGACAGGGCTTCAATCTCGGGGGCTTCGCGGAAGTCAAGGACGATTTCCTCGGCAAGAGCATCCGACGCAAGCGGGGCCTGTTCGGATTGCTGGCCGGCAACTCCAGCGAGCTTGTTCACAATGGCCGTGCTGGTGATCGTGAATCGGCCCTGCAAATAGTGCCGCTGGTGGCCATCCCTGCGGATTTCCGTAACCGTGATACCACCGCCGACAAGAGCTCGTAGCGCGTGGGCTGCGGCGGGTGTGTTCTCGGTAAACACATCACCCAGCGCCGCGAGTTGGGTGCTAACCCATGATTCCGTGGGCTCGTCGCCGCGGCCGTGATCTGCCCGCTGCAGTCTGTCGATTTCCTCGAGAAGGTGGCGTTTCTCGGCACGGCGTTGGGATAATCGCTCATCCAACTCAGCGCCACCATGGCCGGCTTCAATTCGATCGAGTATATTGCCGACCTTCTGGTCGACCTCGCAAAGTCGACGCTGGGCGGCCGCCAATTCGTCCGGAAGGACTGCTTCCGCCTCGCGCCAAAACTTGAGAGTCTCCTCGAAGACTCGCTGACGCCAGAGGGAATTGGTCAGAATCCGTTGGCCGATCGCGTCGATAATCATCCGCTCGGCACGCTCACGCAAAAGGGTCGTTTTGCAGGTACACACGCCCTTATCGTAACTGGGGCAGAAAAGGTACTTTCCGTTACAGCCACCAACGTTAAACACGCGGCCACATTCACCGCAAATGATTAGACGTGACAGTAGATGGCGGGGATAGTGGCTGCTCGAACCGGGGCTCGAGCCGGCGAACCGTCCCCGACTCTTTCGATTGGGGGCATGCAACGTCGCCTGCTTCTGCAGGAGTTCTTGCGCTTTCTCGAACGTCTCATCGTCAACGATCCGCAGGTGGGGCAGTTGCCTCGTCCATCGCTCACAATTCTCAGGGGACCGATCCTCCTGGCGTATCTTGCCAGTGAGCGGATCACGAATGTTCTTCTTCTGCCCCCAGGGCCACTCGCCGATGTACTTTTTGTTGGCAAGAAGCTTCAGAAGCTGCTGGTGGTGCCAGAGAGGCGTGGTTGCCCGGTGGTCCTTGGGTGCCCCAAGGCGATTGAGTTCGCGGATGATCCGGCGGAGGCTCCACCGTTCACGGACGAACCAGTGAAAGATCCGGCCAACCCATGCGGCTGTTTCCCGATCGATCACATACATCTTACGCGGCTTACAGCTTCGACCGCGAGGGCTCTGCTCGCTACTCGAAACGGGTTCCGAGGAATAGCCGAAGCAATAATCGCCGACCGAAAGGCCAGCCAGCACGGTTCCTTCTTGCCCCCGTAAGACATTGACGGATAGTTCCCGGAGGTACTGCTCGTGCACGATCGACATGATATGCGCGATCAACTCCCACGCCGTGTCGTTGGAATCGATCCCTTCGGTGACGCTGATGATCCGAACACGGTAGTTATATACGAGCTCCTTCAGGAGAGGTAAAGTGATCACTGATTCCCGCGACAGCCGCGAAAGGCTGTGGAAGTAGAGGACCTGAAACTTCCCGGCTCTTGCCGCAGCCAGCATCGCGTCAAGACCGTCTCGGTGGCGCTTCGTACCGGACACGGCTTCGTCGGAGAACTCCAGGTTCGGAGAAATGACGTGGCCGTTGAGCGCGGCTTTCTCCTCGCACTTGCGCTGTTGATCGGCGATGCTTTCCTCCCGTTGCAGGTCGCTCGAGAACCGTGCGTACGACGCGCAAGGCACGCCCGGGTCGATCTGCGGATTCTGGGAAGTGTTTTTACGGGCAGCACTTGCAGCGCCATTCAATGAATTCGACATCACAAACTCCCTACCCCCAGGGGGTAGTTAAAGGTAACAGGCGCCCCGAATGGGGAAGGGCGAGAACATCCACGCCCAGTCGCTCTGCCCTCCCTGGGAATTCCGGACAAACCGGTGAACAATGCGTCCGCGTTTCCGGGCGGCTCCCTGTCGTCACGACTCGGATGACTCGCGTTGGTCGGTCTGCAGTCGCCGGCGCCAGGCGTCGGCGAGAGTTTGCCCGACGATACGGGCAAAGGCTTCCTGTGCCTCGTTCAAAGGACTGACTTGACTGGCAGGATCGACTGGCATCTGGTCAGTTGATGGCGATTGATGCAGTTCGGTCGGACTCATGTAGAATTTCCTTTTTCAATGGGGTCGCTGTGGGCCTAGCAGTCGTTTCCAGAAAGAACGACCGCCAGGGGTAAGAGAGGCTGCACACGGGTACGGACGCGAGGAACCTCATTGAGCGCCGTTCGGCCGTTCCTTCACGTGGGCCTAATGCATCGAGGGCGCGGTAACGGAATTCGCGCGACGGCGAGGTCAAAAGATCTCTTCTATCGAAATTTCCTGGCAGCTATATTTATGGAAGAAATCTAGTTCGATGCCCGTACGAAAAGATTGGAGAGCTAATAACGATGGCAGTCACCGATCCGTCTCATTTCGGAACGACCACATTTGGGGAGCCAGAGGACATCGAACGGCCCTCCCCACGTGACCCGTCGCAGCAAATTCGTGTCACCAGACGCCGAGGAGTATGGCGTCCTCCCCAACGCCTCGTTCATTATCTGCCACCAGACTTCTCCATACCACTCGACTGCTACACAGGCCCTGATGGTCTGCGGCGCATTGTTCCGGGCTGCAGTCTCGAGGAGCTGATCGACCTCGGTGCCGTTGGCGGATTGGCGGTCGTTCACGGTATCCGTGGATTCGATTCAGAAATCGACCACTCGTATCGGGCGATGCAACTCATCCACCAGCACGTGCGCGGACGTACCTACCGCGGCACGCACGGCATGAAGGAGCATTTGACGCGTAAGTTCAACCGTGCCCGCGATCTGCATATTCGCCTCCCAGGACGGCTGGCGGTCAATGAGCGTGATGTGCTGCCCGACAATGTGGGGCTGAACACCGAAGGGAAAGGGCACCGACTTTCGGTGACACAGCTGACCGAGATTGGTCGCCAATCGGCGACGGAGGTAGGGCACAGCAATCTTACCAGTCCTGTGAGCATCCATTGTGCGCTATACGAGATGGCGAAACGGAATCCTCTGACACTGAAACAGAAGGACGTACGTAAGCTCGTAAGACTTGCGCTATTTGACATAGACGACGAGAAGGTAGCTCCGTCCAGGAAAGTAATCAAGAGAGTGACAGAACGGCTCCTCGAAGCAATTGATGGCCATCTCAGCGACTCACAAACATCGTTCGACGGATGGTTCTCCGGACCGAGAAACTCGCTCGTCAAGCAGATCGCACAACAGAAAAAGAAGCCTGGGGGGAGACTACCACATAAACCTGTACGGCAAGCTTTGCTCTACCTGGGTTGGGATTCCTACAAGTATGTTGGTCAGTGCGTTCATGCGCTGATGCGGACGATGAAGAACTCGTTGCCAGACCCGCTCGATGAACGCGAAGGGCAGCTTTACGAACACATGTTTGAGTCGCAACCCTACTACGGCAACCTGCCGTTGGCTCTTCTCGCGGAACGATCCTCAATTCTTCAGAGGGCGGTTCTGACCATATGGGAAGCGCCCGAGGAGCAGGGCCACATATCCGTTCTGCATCGTCTTCTTTGGTATTACGCAGATATGGCTTGCAGAAGGCGTCAAGTGGACCGAGAGTTCAAACGACGCTCTACTCGCCATCACACCACATCGTCACACAGTAGTTCTGACCCGGCACGGACATTGGTCAGCCAATCTGATACCGGCCCTGAGGAAATTGGCCCACAAGACCATGCAAGCGCACGGCATTCCCCTCCAGCCACTTCCATACAGCTCAATGAGAATCTCCATAGCCGGACTTCCTCGGGTAATCAGATTTTCTCGGAAATCGTGGAACACATCCGGCAATTGCGCGAGATCGAGTGCGAGACTGGCTGCACTTCCTGGGACTACAGGCTTGAGAGCGAACCGCCGGATGGGGAACCGCAGGATCCAGTTTCGATTTCCGTCCAGTGTAAATGTCGGCGTGTGGCGACAAAACTCGACGTGCCGCTCAAAGAATTCACTGAAGCGGCAAGCGACCTGCTGGGACAGAAACCACGAATATCGTGACGACTACATCAGTTGGCAGTCTTGAAACGGCTATTCCCTACCATTAGGGGTATCGCTATCATCGTGGGACATGATGCTGAGACGCCGCTGTTGCTATGTGAGGTGTCAATCACGGAAGCAGGCAACAGTGTGAGCACGAAGTGGCCACTCAAGTGAGCCGTCTGATAGCGAGATCCGTACTATCCATTAGAATATGCCTCATATTCCATGCGTTGTTAGCTGGCTGGTGCGGCCTCGAATGCGTCAAGGGCGTAAGCGTTTCACACTGGCTACGCTGACAACCCCAGTTGTCGCCGCTTGCTGCTCGAGATACGTCACAAGCTCCTGTAGATGCTGAATGGCGTTCTGAATGACGGGGATCAATATTCTCGCCTCTTCCGGCGGCGCAAAGGCAGCTGCGTCGACAACGCTCTCCGTCTGCTCGGCGATTGACTTGACCGATTTGCGCAACTGCCGGACTTCCCTTTCGGAAGCGGGAGCAACGTCGGCGCCATCGTCGTCTGCCCTGGCTGGTTGCCTGCGTTCTCGCTCGGCGTAGGCCTCTTCGACCGTCAGTTTTGCCACTTCATCCGGACTGCCGAAACTCCGGTAGATGGCCCGGGCCTTGGCCGCCCGCGTCTTGTCGATTCCGAGGTCCTTCAAATACTGGGCCCATTTCCCGTGTTTGAAGGCGTCCTTCGCCAGGGCCAACGCGTGCCCGAGTCGCCAGTACGCCGGAGTGAGCAACTTCTCCCCGTCGAGAATCTGGCGATGCTGGAGCGTCGCATAAACCCCTAGTTCCTCTAGACCCCACTCGTTGGTGGGTTCGCCGCGGCAAAAGAGTTGCGGAGCGAAACTTCTAGTCTTGTCCAAATCGTCTAGTTTCAACGTGTTTCCCTCCCAAAACCCGCATCGGAAAGCAGGCCGTCCCGGCCACCATAAGCCCCGGGAAAACCGGACGAACTCTGGCAAACTTCGGGGAGCGGAAAGGCCCACCGCGTAGTGGTTAGATCATCTCTGCATACTGCTGAGGAGCCAAGAGACGGCGAAATTGCGGAGAAGAATCGCGTTCACAAAGGCCAACACAGTCGCTGATTTCGTCCGGTTTTCCCAGGGATGCTGACGGCACGAAGATGCCGACCCGGAAGAACCCTTGAAGCTGGCCGGCCCCCCGTCTCTGACGCGACGGGGCGTATGCCACACTTCGTACTGCAGAGACGTGAGGCCCCGTCTGCGATGGAAAACGACCTTCTGTCGACGATCCAGGCGGCTCAACGGCTTGCCATTTCGACGACAACCATGTACCAATGGTTGGCCGACTCCGATGCCGGGACGCTCGTAATCCGTGGACAGCAAGTTCGTATTGGCTACCTCCAGGGTGGCCCAAAAGGCCAGGGCCGGATCAAGATCGAGGCCCAGGAAATCGAACGCCTGAAGGACCTCATGCGGGTCCAGCCCTCTCAGCCACGACACAGGTGTCCGCCGAGGCCGAAGAACTTCTTTCCGGGGATCACTGTCGAGCTTGGCCGACCCGATTAACGACTGTGCCCCACGGCTTGCTTGCCCCGTCCGTGTGTTGCCCAGAAACGACTCACTGGCGATGCTATCTCAGTCGATGGAATCCGTACCATCCGGACCGTTTTCAGCCTCGATCTTGTGCCCGCCGCCAATTGCGGCCCAAAGTGGCTCTTGGTAATGCTGGCCCCACTCCCGCCCATAGTGGTCGAATGCAACTTTGGGAGTGTCGCCCATCAGCTCGGCCAAAACCTCGATGGAGCAGCCAACTCCGCCGTTCCAGAAACCCGAGAGCATCCGGTGGGCAAACGTGTGCCGACA
>JAAYAY010000269.1 GCA_012719125.1 Planctomycetaceae bacterium
CTTCGCGGAAGTGGGGGACGAAGCACCACTTCGCGGTTTTGGCGGGAGCGGGGGGGAAGATCTCGCGGACGAAGGCGGCCGGGTCGCCCCAGACGGGCGGGCACTTCAGGCCGTGGGCCATGGCAAAAGAATAGGAGAGGGGGCCCCGGGTCATGGCCACCTTGGCACGTGGGTTGGGGAGTATCGCGCTGCGCCAGTAGATGATCCCCGTGCCCCAGACGGTGGTCAGAGGCGTGGCAAAATGGAGTGTGGAGCCGACGACGAAGAAGTGTTCGACGGGCGCATTCGGTTCCACCCGGACCGGCTCGCGGCCCGACAGGTGCCTGACAATGAGCGGGGTGAGGAGGTCGCCGAAGTTGTTCTTTTCGACCCAGTAGGCGTGGATGACGTTCATGTTCTTGCAGGACCTACCAGGCGGCACCAGATCCCTGGATAAGGAGGTGACTCTTGGAAGTGATGTGACGGGGATGTGAGTCGCGGATGGGAAGTGGACCCCGAGCACGCATGCTAAATAATCATTCCAGCCGGATAGAACCCAATTCCTTTCAGGTCACTTTGGATTAGAAGTGACTTCGTTTCGTCCGTTACAAAAATGGGTGCATCATGATTCTGACGAACAGTAAAGATGCCTTGTGACGTGGCATCGCTTCGGGGGATCTTTAGCCGCGTAAGCTGCCGAACCTGCTTTGTGAACTTTCCACACTTATGGCAAACCTCGTTGTTGCTTTGACGGGGATCTGCATCCACGATATTCGTCGGCCGCGCCCAAAACAACGCGTTTTCGGGGGCCGGCAAGCTCTCAACCATCAGTTTCTTGCGAACCAGCTTAGTCCTTACGGGCTTCGTGTCTGCAAATTCAAACGGTAGGCCGACTCTATCTAGAAGAGCCTTTCCATGGCCAGTCACCATCAGCCACAGGCCGCCCCAAAAACACGTGTGACCGTGACTCATCGACAATTCCGGTGTTCCGAATTCCTCGTCCCAGTAATACAGCAGCGGAGGTCTCAACTCATTCGTATTCTGCCCGCAGGCATCGCATGGCGGATTCAACGCGTGCGTCCCCGCGTAGCAGAAATCACTCTGAAAACGCCTCGTTGCGTGCGCCAATAGGTATATCTTATTCATATCCCAAACCACCGAACCAGGAAGTCTCGAATTTCGAGGATCGTTTCCTTGCTGACCGTGCTGTAACCACCATGGCTCTCAATCATTCTGTCAAACGCGTTGTTGTAATGGCCTCCTTTGATGCCCGTCTTGCCTGTCCCAACGTACCCCTTGCCGCCGTGTATCTTCGCGTGCAAAGCTGGGTCAATCCGCTTCCGATTGGGTAGGCCCGCGCGCCCAATGATATCCGGATGACTTGCAGCCGAGTTCCCAGCATCTCGGAGTTTGCTTTGAATCTTGAGAGGGATCGTGTGGTGCATGTCGTAAGCGTTATGGACAAGCACGCCAGCCGCTGACACATAGTATACATGCTCCGTCTCAACCTCCAGATTGAAAACGGGCTCGCTGCCGGCTCGCGCCCGTAGCGCGGTGACGGGCGACTGGGTGCCGTCGAGGGAGAGGACTCGCTCGCCGACCTGGAGCAAGCCGGCCTGGACGAACTCCTGGCGGTCCTCGCTCCAGAAGGGGTGGTTGGCGGTGGTGCCGATCGGTTCGTCGAGCCCCTCGATGTGAAGGTCGACCACATTGCCGGCTGAGTGGGCGAACTTGCCGGTGACCAGGTGGTGGCCGTCGCTGGGGCGGTCGGGAAGCGGCGGGCAGGAGGTGATGGAGAGGACCTCGGCCGGGCCGTCGATGCCGAGTTCCTCCATGGAGAGGTAGACGGAGCCGCCTGGGCGGGCTTCCTCCGCTTCGAGCCAACCCAACGGGCGGAGGAAGTCGATATCGAGGGTGCCCCCGTCCGGCTTCTCCATCCGCAGGGCGATCTTGCGCCACTCGGCCGGATCGATCGGGCCGTATTCGTCTTCGGCGTCCTCCAGTTCCGGATTGTCGGCCAGGACCCAGGTGCCGACCTCGATATCGCGGATCTTCTGGGTGACGTAGCCCGGAGACTCATCCGCCGGGAGCGAAGCGGGGTCAACCGCCGAGCATGCGGAGGCGAGCGAGAGGTCGGGGGTTGCGGGGACGTCCGTGGGCAGCCCGCCGGAGAGGACGAGGCCGCCGAGGGCCGCGAAGAGGAGGGCGAAGAGCCAGGGCGCAAGGCGGCTGGGCCGACGGGTTCTGGCTGTGGCCATCCCGGGCGGCAGTTTCGTGCGGCGGGCCGTCTTGGCGGCGGTTGCGGCGGTGGGCATCACAGGCTTCTCACTCCTCCACGGCCCCACACATCGCCTTCACCAGGGCCGGGCCGAACTCCAGGCGGTCCTTGACGGTTGGGGGACGTGACAGTCTCGGACTTGTGTCCACCATCTGCTCCATGAGAAACGCCGGGATCCTGCGGTCGCGAAACAACGCACCCGGCGTGTCCATCCGGCCTTTGGCAACCTCAGCACCTCCAGCAGCAGCCGATTTCGGACGCGGCGGATTGGGTTGATAGAACGTGCTGCCGTCCGTCAGCAACTTCCAGAGCCTCATGGCAAGCGGCTGCAGTTCGGCCGCTCCCTGAACGAAGTCCGCCGCTTCGGTGTTGTGCATGGTCAAGAACAGATCGATCCGATGCCCCCCGTCTACCCAATCGTAGATCGCCTTGCGCTCGTGGAATATCTCGGGCATGAGCCGCTCATCGGTCACGTCCCAGTTCCGGTTCAGGTCATACCCGTTCGCATTGAACCGCACGCCTCCCCGAAGAACGCCGTCAGGATCGGGCAGGGGAAACACCTTCCAAATGAACCGGTCACGAATGGCGGCCGCCTCTGGTGCGTCGGACAGGAGGAAGCGAATGGCGCCGTCCACCACCCAGGACGTGCCGCTCTCCCATGCATGCTGACGCGCGATCAGCCATATCACCTTCTTGCCGCTCTCGGCAATATCTGGATTGGTGATGGTGAGGAGCGGAATAGGCCGCCCCTGAACGCTCTTTCCAACAACATCTTGCCGGAGGTGAGGGTGCGTGCCGACCTCCCCGAGCAAGGCCTGGAGATGACGCTGCGTGTAGGGCGGCTGCCGTGCGATCCACACTCGCGGGCCCGTCGGCTTAAGCTGCACGCGGATCTCGCCGGCGTCGGGGTTCCACTCGGCCGCCTCGAAGTGATGCCAGGTCCGATCGTCGTAACTGTAGACCGGCCGCATGTTGCGCAGGCCGGAACCGTCGTGCGCCCGGTAGTTGTACTCGCCCTTGAGGTCGGTCAAGTCGACGGTCAATTCGTTGTCGCCAAGGCCGTCCAGCCGAAAATAGAACCAACTGGGCTGCCGGTTGCGTTTGTCCTGGTCCACTTCTCCCGGGACTCCGCAACGCAAGTGCGTCTCGGAAACGCGTTCCACGGCGCCGACATTGCCCCCCTCGAAGTCGGTAGAGACCTTGATTGCGCCGGCCCCGTCGGAACCGAACACCTCGTGGACTGCTTCCAGGTACTTCATCCCGTGGACCGTGTCGGGCTCCAGATAGCTTCCTTCGGTCCATTCGTTCCAGCAATTGATGTTCAGAATTCGCGGTCCGCCGGGCTTCGCCAGGAGGCGTTGCTTGGTCATCGCCAGGGCCTCTTGGAACCGTTCCGGCGTGTTGCCGCTGATGGTGTTCGTGAACGGGTAGCCGAAATTGCCGAACTCGTCGTCCTGGTGGGCACGGGGGCTCGAATCCCAACCCATCGTCACGTTGGGGAAATAAGGCACGCTGAACTTGCGCTCGGCCTCATTCCAATAGCGGAAGTAACTGTCGCGGACTTCGTTGTAGTCGGTCTGCTGGCTCGGTAGCCCCACGTGATGAATCCACACGTACGAGGTTACCGAATCGAAGCCGAGATCCTTGACCAACTGCGCGGCGTCTACCGGTTTCCGCTCGCCGGGCAGGATGGCCCGTCCCCAGACGACCGCGTTCAGATGCAGGCCCGGCAGGCCGGCCGCCACCGCTTTGGCACGAAACCCGTCGAGCGCCTTGCGAGTCGCTTCCACACTGCCGAACCCGTCGAGCAACGTCGTCAGATCGTAGAACGAGGAGTAGGGCCGCCCGTCGATCCGCCAGTACGACGGATGGGAGAAATAGGAACGGATGACGTGGTCGCAGACCTTCTCGAAAGTTTCCGGCGTGACTTTGCCGGGATAGAGAACCTTGCGTTCCGCACCGCGGCGGTAGGGGTGAATTTCGGTCCAGTCGTGGTTGGCCCACATGAAGGCGAACTTGAGCCGCGAGTTGTTCTCCGCCTTCAGGAACCCCTCATCGATCGGCCGGTCCAGAAACGGCCCGTCGTCGTAGTAGTACCAATCGAAGATGAACGCGTCGATGCCGTGGTCGGCGGCGGCCGCGATCTTTCGGGCCATGACCTTCGGATCGGACTCGTCCTCATATCCCCACAGCGGCACATTGGGCTGGTGATGGCCCGGAAAACGGGGCCGGGCCGCCTTGACCAGTTCCCATTCCGACCACTCTTCGCCCTTGTTCTTCACGTTCCGTGGATCGCCCGGGTGATAATTGCCGAAGTAGTAACACGCGATGGTGATCGGCGGGTCGGACTCGACTGCCGGACGTACCGCGGGCTGCGCGGCGGAGTCCACTTCGTTGATGGTGACGGACACATTGTCGAGCCGGGGGGTGAGTTTGGCCGCCTGAAACGCGATCATGATCGACGTGCCGGCGGGAACCTGTCTGGCCACGAGTTCTTGCCGCTCCCCAGGCGGATAGTCGTCCGTTGCCAGTTGGACGAAGTTGCCGTCCAGAATCGCCGCGTTCAGGACAGAGCCGGACTTCCACGGCTCGGCGACGTCGAAGGTCAGCACCACATCCGAAGCATGCTCCAGAACCCCGACCTTTTGGCGGAAGAAGCCGAGCGTGGATGGATTGCAGACGGCCGAAGCCGCTCCACTTTTCGCCTGGAGCGCATAAGTGCTCTCCGACCCCTGCCATCCCGCGGGCAAGCCGCTGTACCAACCGCCCTGGCCCGGCGTCATGCCGCTGAGGTCGCTGAAGTCGCCGTTGACGACTCCGATTTGCTGAGCCTGGGCGGAACAAACACCCGCTGCACACGCGCAAAACGCCACCAGAATCCAGACGACAATGGAGATCGTTCTCTTCATCTTTAAGCACCTCGTTGAGTGGTATTCGACGGAGATCATTAGGGTGTCTGACCTGGCACCACCGGCCGCGATCGCCTGGCCAAAATCCTATCCGACCGATGAGACGATGCCAAGCTCCACGCTCCTGTTACTTCCACGGCAGGCAGGCAAGCAGAACTGACACGTCACTGAGTCTTCGCCGTGAAACGCACCAGCAAGCGGGCAACGGACGGATCGACCTGATAGATCCTCGCGGCCGTTGTGTCGATTGCCTTCTGAATCGGCCTGAGATCGCGCCCCTCTGCCGCGGCCGCCTGAGCCGCTTGGCCAAGAGTTGCCAACTCCCGATGATCCGCACTGGCGGCATCAAAGCGGCGAATACCGAGAAACTCGAGCATCCCGGGCGAACCGAAGCCCTTCCCGCCGCGAACGTTGTGGGCCTCCACCAGGAAACCAACCACCGAACTGTTGAGCATCGCCGCCAGGTAACGGGCTTCCTCAGACGACTCGGTCGCGATCATGGCGCACGTCTCTTGGCACACAATCGGACGAAGGCCGAGCAACGGGACCTCCGCAGGCTCCAGAACCGCCGCACGAACACAGCGGTCCATGCGCCGCCAGACGACCTTGTGAGGTGCCACCGTGTACTCTCCGACGTTGTACATCGAGTAGAAGGCAGCGGAGCCCTGATAGCGGCGATAGGCCTGCCGGCTCTGCAACTGAGACTCAAACCGCTTCAGGTAGGCATGTGCCCTGGGAAAGTCCCGCATCATTCTCGACTCGTCGATCCCCCGCCGCGTCGACGGATCCTGCGCGAGGAGCAGATGAACGGAAGGAACGGCCCGGAACCGCCCGACGTCGCTCCACCGCACCAGGGGATAGAGCAAGTCGGGTTCGACTTGCGCACGGACGGACGGCACAAGTTGCTTCCCGCGACCGGGAAGGTTTTCCACCTCGACGAGTTGTCCGGCGCGTCCAAGGAGTTTCAACCAGTAGACGCCGTTGGCGCCGCCCGTGTTGGCCCCCAGGTGGGCCGTGTAATCGGACGGACCAGCCAGTCGGTGCACGTCCAAACGCACACCCACGGGACACAGAACCCACGGCGACTGTGGGCGCTGCGGATCGATCGGCGACGCCTCCAACGATTCACGAATGAACTGCGGCGTATCGCTGTCCTTGGTTTCGCCTGCTCGTTTGTCCCCGTGCAACCAGCGCACATAGGGTACCGGATACGTCGTGCGAGGCCCCTTCTCCAGGACGATGGTAGAACTCCAATTTGACGCCGTATCAAAAGGCTGAACGTCGACGAGATCGTCGACCCGGTGAACCTTGAGAAGAGCCCCTTCGTCGCCCAGGCGGAAACGCCGGAATCCGTCCCCCGCCCCCCGGGTCTGGAACAGCGTCTGGGTGACAACCATGCCAAGCCGTCCCCCGTCGCGAAGATAGCGGTCGGCTCCGGTATAGAGCACGAGCATGGCGAGGTCCTTCTTCCCCCCGCCGTGACGCGCTTCATTTCCCGAAAGCGAAAACAGGCCGTAACGCTGCCACAACTCCTTCGTCTGATTCCGGTACTCACCCGGCAAATGGTCCCAGGCAAGCCAGGGCGGATTCCCGACAAGAAAATCGAAAGCCGGCTCTGCAGGTCCCTGCCGCACCACGTCGCGGAGGTGAACTGGTATGGCCACCGTTTCTCCCCGCCCAAGCAGGTCTCGGACGGCAAGCAGGTAGTTGGCTCGCGCTGCCAGAACCGCCAGATCATTCACGTCCATTCCCACAACACGATCCAGGATTCCCGCGAGGTCGGGATGTCGGCCACGCCCCCTTCTCAGTCTGTCCAACGCGCGGAGGAGAAACACGCCCGAGCCGCAGGTAGGGTCGAGCAAGCGACCTCTCGCCGCTCCGTTAAACCCGACCTGGTCCAGAACATGATCGGCCAGCCAGGCGGGAGTGTAGTGTTCCCCGAGCGCGTGCCGCACCTGCTTGGGGAAGAGAGACATGTAGAAAGCACCGAACAGATCGTGTCCTTTGGCGGGATCGAGATCGGCGGGGAGGGGCACCAACTCGTGTACGGGGCGGTTCAAATCGCGAAGCCACTGTTCCAACGGTTCGTTCCACCCATGCCGATACCATCCCCATCGTGATGCCCCCGGAAAGTCTGCCACTCCCCAGTTGGCCGCACATTCCCCATTCTCGAATCGTTCAATATCCTCCCTCAAGAACAGCTCGCCCGGCGCGTTCCGATTTGGCACCGAAACGTGCGCGAGAACTGCCCGTGTGAGAAGCTTCACCACCAGGGCATAGTACGTCTGCACGGCGAACAGGAACCGGGCGGGATCGGTCGCCTCTTCTGGCAACGTGAGCTGCACAGCCATCCGCGACAATGCCGCCCGTGCCGGTGCCGTCATAGCAGCGGAAGACTCGGACACGGTCTGCAGAACCGCCTCGTCATGGCTCATCCGCTCCAGAAGGAGTCGCACGCCGGCAGTGAAATGCCGGGTTCGCCCGCCCACGAACTCGTTCAACGAGGACTGCGAGATTCTCTTGCTTCCTGCCGGCACTCGCCCACTCCAACCCAAACCAACAGATCCTGGAGTCTGTCAGCCTATCAGTCGGCCGTTAACGAAACCAGTCCGTCTCCGGGCGTGGCGAGCGATGTCGGGAGATTATTCCCAAGAAAGAATATGGCCGCGCCGGAAACTCCGTTCGCGACGCGGCCACAACCGGGAGGGGACGAAAAGGCCGACGAACTGCCCCGTCTCAGTGACGCGGGCAATCGAAACCCGTGAAGAACGCTAATTTCACATTCCTACGCGCTCCCTCGGTACAATGAAAACTCGAACTTGGAGGCTCGCTGGCGAGCGGGTCCGACTATTGCGACGCGGCGGCAACAACGTCACTCGCATTGGCCTGCACTTCCTGCTCTTTCTCGCAACATTCTGCTTCGGAGGTGCAACACTTGCCATCCTTCGAGCAGCAACCGGCGGGGCTCTCTTCACACTCCTTGCACGACTCGACGCTGCACTCTTTGGCCTCGCCCGAGCAGCACTTGCTCTCGGCTAAGACGGCGCCGAAGGGGCACCCGCCGGCCGAACAGGCCTTCTCTTCGCCCTCCACCCCAAGCGAGGCAAAGCTCGCCAACGACGGGCACTGTCCTTCCGTGCAGCCGGCCTTTTTGCTGCAGCAGGCAGGCTCGTCGCCGGGGAGTGAAGCTGCCATTTCCGTGGCCTTGAAGCCCGAGCAGCAGGAACCGCCCGCGGAAGCCGGCGTGAAACTGGGCGCCGCGGGACTCGATCCGCTCAACACGCCGTTCTGAGCCAGCAGAACTCCCGCAGCAACAATGAGCGCCAACGCAAACGTCACCGGCAAAAGAGCACGAACCATAATTCCTCCTGCATCCTCAATAAAGTCTTGTTCCTGTTATCCTGAACCGCCGTATGAGGGCCACACGCTTGGCGGTGGAGTGTTTTCGGGGTTGCGGAGGAATTCTTCTGCCCGCTATTGGGAAGTCAAGGCCTTGCATATTCGGCAAGAACCCAGCACATTGGGGCGAGCGCTGCTTGCTGTGGAAAGGCCCGGGAGGGCGCGTTTCCGAACCGGTCGTCATCACCCTTCGGCAGGGAGGCGGACAGCTTGGCGACTCGTGGTCGGAAACAGAAGATGCGATTTCCTCGCCCCCATTCGACGTCTGAGAGAACTCTATTTTGCGAGAAAGCCTGAACGAATACCTATGAGTGAAGCAACCCATGAAGCGGATTATCGGGCGACCGTCACTTCCAACGAGACACTTGGATTCCTGCCCGGCACACGAATCGAACTGGCTCGCCGCCACGACGTCCGCCCAACTCCCGAACACTTCGTCTTCGATTTCGACGGCACGCTGAGCCTAATTCGTGAGGGTTGGCCCGAGGTGATGGTGCCCATGATGGTCGAATTCCTGCAGGAAACCGGCACGACCGAGACGGCCCAGGAACTGTTCGATCTGGTGCACACCTTCGTGATGGAGTTGAACGGCAAGCAGACGATCTACCAGATGATCCGCCTCGCCGAAGAAATCAGCCGACGCGGCGTCTCCCCTCTCGAACCAGTCGACTACAAGAACCTTTACCACCAGCGTTTGATGGATCGAATTACCGAGCGGCGCGAGGCCTTGCGAAGCGGCAAGACCCCGCCGGAGGACATGCTCGTCCCCCATTCGTTCGGTCTGCTGCAGGCATTGCAGCAACGGGGGGCCGAGCTCTACCTGGCGAGCGGCACCGACGAGCAGTATGTCCGCGAAGAAGTCGAACTGCTGGGGCTCGACACCTATTTTGGACCGCACGTCTACGGAGCCGTCGACGATTTCAAGACCTTCTCGAAGGCCATGGTAATCCGTCGAATTCTCGACGAGAACCGGGTCGACGGAACTCGACTCGTGGGGTTCGGCGACGGGTACGTGGAGATCATGAATGTGAAGGAGGCCGGCGGCACGGCGGTGGCCGTTGCCAGCGACGAGGCGGGCCGGAGCGGCAATCCCGATCCCTGGAAGCGGCAGCGACTGCTCGGCGTGGGGGCCGACCTGGTCATCCCCGACTATCAGGACACGCCGGCCCTCGTTGAGTTTCTCTGGAACGAACGGGAGTATGCCGCGTTATGAAGACTCTGACCACCGTGCGTACCGAGCGAATTGACGAGATCCTGGCTGGCTTCGACCGCTTGCGGATCGCCGTGTTGGGCGACTTCTTCCTCGACAAGTACCTCGATATCGATTCGGGACTGGCGGAAGTGAGCATCGAAACCGGCAAGATGGCCCACCAGGTCGTCGGCGTCCGCCACAGCCCCGGCGCAGCAGGGACGATCGTCTGCAACCTGGCTGCCCTGGGGGTAGGCACCCTTCATGCCGTCGGCTTCTGTGGCGACGACGGAGAGGGTTTCGAGTTGCGAAAGGATCTCGAGGCTCTCGCCTGCTCTTCCACCCACCTCCACGTCAACGCCCAGCGGAAGACTCCTACCTACCTGAAACCGCGAGACAAGGACCTTCCCGGCCTGGAAGGCGAACACAATCGCTACGACACCAAGAACCGGCAGCCTACCGGCGAGGCGATCCAGCGGACGATCGTCGCCTCGCTCGACGCGATCCTTCCCCAGGTCGACGCGGTCGTGATCCTCGATCAAGTCGAGGAGCCCGAATGCGGCGCGGTCACAACCCTTGTGCGCGACGCCCTGGCCGATCGTGCCCGGCGCTGGCCCGGTGTCGTTTTCTGGGCCGACAGCCGCCTGCGGATCAGGCAGTTTCGCTCGGTGATAATCAAGTCAAACCAGTTCGAAGCGGTCGGCATGGAGAATCCGCCGCCCGGTGCAGAGGTCGATCCTCGGGATCTGCTCGAGGCGGTGACGCGCCGGCGCGCCGAGACGGGGGCTCCCATTTGCGTCACTCGGGGCCCGCACGGCATGTACGTGACCGATCCGGAGCCAACCATGGTGCCGGGCGTGCAAGTCGCCGGGCCGACGGACCCCACCGGGGCGGGCGATAGCGCCACCGCCGGCGCCGTGGCCGCCCTCTGCGCCGGCGCAACATTGCCCGAGGCGGCCCTCATCGGGAACCTCGTTGCTTCCGTCACCATCCAGCAACTGGCAACGACCGGCACCGCCAGCCGGCAGCAGGTACGCGAGCGACTGGCGATGTGGCTTGCCCAACAGCAGTAGGGTGCGTCTTGACGCACCTTGAGTCTCTAGAAGGCCTCGCGCGACTCCCGGAAGGACTCGCGCGGTCCTTTACCCGTCATTCCCGCGAAGGCGGGAATCCAGACACTCCGCAAACGTCACTGGATTCCCGCCTTCGCGGGAATGACGCTGGGGACGGCCCTCTCGCGACCGTGTTTCCAGGAATCACGCAAGGCCATTTGATGGGACCGGGAACTTCACGCCGATTTTTTCAGCGTGGTCGTCTGGTTGAGCTTGTTGTAGAGAGTCTTGAGACTGATCCCCAACTCTTCGGCAACCAGCGGCTTGTTGCCGTTGTGTCGCTCCAGGGCCGCACAGATCGCCTGCATCTCCAATTCGCGGAGCGTGCACGGCTCGTCGGAGACCGGATCCCGCGCCAGAACCGAGGGGCTTCCGAAACGGCTGGGCAAGTGCTCGGGAAGGATCGGAAGCTCGTCGGCCAAAATCATCGCATGCTCCACGACGTTGGCCAATTCGCGGACGTTTCCCGGCCATCCATGCGACTTGAGAAGCCGGAGGGTTTCCGGAGCGAAGATGACTGTGTTCTCCGAGATGCAGGAACGGTATCGTCTCGCCAGGTGATAGGCGAGCAGCGGAATATCGTCGATCCGGTCGCGCAGCGGCGGCAGGTGGATCTCGAAGGTGTTGATCCGGTACCAGAGGTCCTCGCGGAATTCCTGGTTCTTGACCATCTCGTCAAGATGGCGATGGGTGGCGCAGACGACGCGGACGTTGCAGGTGAACGGTTCGTTGTCGCCGACGCGCCGGACTTCGCCGCTCTCCAGAAAACGCAGTAACTTGGCCTGCATGGCTTTCGGCAATTCGCCGATCTCGTCCAGGAACAGCGTACCGCCGTCGGCCACTTCGAACAGCCCGACCCGGTGCTCGTCGGCCCCGGTGAAGGCCCCTTTACGATGCCCGAACAACTCGCTCTCGATGAGGTTCTCGGGCAAGGCTCCGCAATTGATGGGCACGAACGGCTTGTCGGCCCGCAGACTCTGATCGTGAAGGGCCCGGGCCACCAGTTCCTTTCCGGTGCCGGTCTCGCCGAGAATCAGGATCGTGGAATCGGTGGGGGCGACCTTGCTCAACAGTTGCCGCACGCCGCTCATCCCGCGGGAATCGCCCACCAGGTCCGACCGCCCTTCCAGACGTTCGAGACGCTGTTTTAAGGCGAGATACTTCTTGGTCAACTCCCGTTTCTCGGCCACCCGTTGCAGAATCGCCCGCAGTTCGATCAACTTGCAGGGCTTCGTCAAATAGTCGAAGGCCCCGTAGCGGAGGGCCGCCACGGCCGATTCCAGCGAACTCTTGCCGGTCAGGACGATGGCGTCGGTCTCGGGCGCCATTTCCTTGGCCTTGGCGATGACCTCGATTCCGTTCCGCCCGGGCATGTCGAGATCGACGAGAATGCAGTCGTAAGTGTTCAGTTCCAGGGCGGCCATGGCCTTCTCGCCGTCCGGGCAGACCGTGACCTCGTGCCCCATCCGCGGCAACTCGAGCCGCATCAGTTCCTGGAGGGATTGCTCGTCGTCGGCAAACAAGAGCCGCAGCGGCGTGCCGGCCGGACGGCGAGCGGGTTTTGTGTTGTGATCGTGAGTTGTATCGGTCATGAGCGTATCCTTCCGTGGATCATGCAGCTCGGTGATGATTGGCATCCTTGTTTTCAACGACCAACGGGAGACGCACCCGGAAAGTGGCGCCTCGGCCGGGCCCCTCGCTGTGCGCTTCGATCTCGCCCCCGTGATCCGAGATAATGCGGTGGGTGATCGATAGTCCCAGGCCGGTCCCTTGGCCCACCGCGCGGCGAGTGAAGAACGGCTCGAAGACGTGTTCCAGCACGTCATCCGCCATGCCGCATCCGTTGTCGGTGAAGGTGAGTTCGGCCAGTCCGCCGTTGCGGCTCAGGTCCACCCGCACGATCCCTTCGCCGTCCTCGACGCAGTCCAGGGCGTTGGTCAGCAGGTTGAGCACGACTTGCTTGATTTCCTGGGAGTTGACCGAAGCCAGAATCCCCTCGGCGGATTGGAATTCGATCTTCTTGTGCTGGTATTTGCCGATATGGCCGACCATCTCGATCACGCCGGCCACCACCTCGCTGAGGGCGGTGGTCTGCCGCTTGGACGGGCCGACCCGCGAGAAGTCGAGCAGCTTTTCCGTAATCCCTTTGCAGCGGAAAGCCTCGTTCTGAATCATTTGCAGGTACTTCTGCATGAGCGGATCGGGCTCGCGACCGTCAAGTGCGTCTTCCAGAAGGCGGCTTTCGAGCGACTCGGCACACATGGCAATGGACGCCAGGGGATTGTTGATCTCGTGGGCCACGCCCGCAGCCAGGAATCCTACCCCCGCCAGCCGCTCGCTGCGAACCACCTGCCGGGTCCGTTCGCACACCTGACGGTCCAGGTCGTCGCGAATGTCCTGGAACCGCTGCGTCATATCGTTCATGGCCTCGGCAAGTTCGGCCATCTCATCTTCGCTGGAAAGATGGATTCGGTAGTCGAAATCCCCGGCCGCCACGCTTCGCGATCCTTCGATAAGAATCCGCAGCGGCTGAAAGATCCAGCGATAGAACAGATTGATGAACAGGGCAAAGATCAAGCCGGCCAGCACGGCCGAGACCCAGGTCCCCGCCATCAACGTGTGATACTGGCTGCGCTCCCCCTCCGCAAACCCGGTGAATCGATCGTAGAGATAGGTCGGCAGTTCATTCGCCAACTGCTGCAGTTTCTGCATCTCGTCGCTGAGAGCGTTGATCCGCATGTCGTCCGTCGTCCAGTCGCCGTCGTTCTGGAAACGGTGGATCTGCTCCAGGCACATGCCGATCTTGCTGACCGTTTCCCACTCCTGGCGATTGTCCGCCATCCCGGAATCGGCCGCAAAATGCTCCTCGAGCTTCTCGCGGTAGTCGGCCAGCGTCTCCTCCACGTTCTTCACGCCATCGCGAAACTGGCCGCGAACGCGGAAAGTCCCCACCAGATCGCATCCCGTGTCGGTTGCCGGAAACGGGTTCGCCCGCCTTCCCCGCAATTCGCCCAACAGAATCCGCAGATCGGCAACGTCGCTGCTCAGCTTGTTGGCCAGCGGAAGCTCTTTCGATCGCCAGCTAAGCCCCTTCACAATCGACCGGTAGCGGTGCGTGCTCACCAGGCCGCTGCCGGCCAGGATGGCCACGCACAGCACCAGCAGACCGAGACTCACCAGGAACTTAACGCGAATGGGCCACTTGGACAGCAAGGGCGACCTCCTTGTCGCTCGCTCGTTGCATCATGCGGGAACAGCCGGATCGCAGAACATCGCGACGGCGACACAGTCTACCATCCTTCCGGGAAGAATAACAAGAAAGGTTGGGTGATCCAGGAAGACTGGGGTCTCTTGGTATGCCCCAACACCACCCTATTCGGACCGCCGATCGACTACTTCACAAAAGCTTCTATACGATCGAAGGCGGCTTCCAGGTTCGCCATGCTGGTGGCAAACGAAGCCCGGGCGTAGCCTTCCGTGCCGAAGGCCGAGCCCATGACCATGCCGACCTTCTGCTGGGCAAGCAGTTCCAGGCACCACTCTGTGGAGGTATCGATCTGCCGATTGCCGTATTTGCGTCCAAGATGCTCGCTGATATTGATGAACGCATAAAAAGCCCCGGTCATGTTGGCACAGCTCAGCCCGGGGATATCCGAAATCCGCTGCTGCACAAAATCGCGCCGCTTGGCAAATGCCGACAGCATCTCGGCCACGCACTCTTGCGGTCCCTTGAGAGCCGCCAGGGACGCGTATTGGCTGACGCTGCACGGGCACGAGGTCTCCTGGCTTTGCAGGTCGTCCATGGCCTTCGCCACGTTCGCCGGCGCCATCGCCCAGCCGATCCGCCAACCGGTCATGGCGTAGGTCTTGCTCACGCCGTTAACAACGACACAACGGTCCTGCAACCCCGGACGGACCGTCGGAAAACTCGCAAATCGGCTGCCGCCGTAAACCAGCCGTTCGTAGATCTCGTCGGCCACGACGGTCAGTTTCTTCTCGAGTACCACATCGGCCAGCGCCCCCAAATCGTCGGGAGAATACATCGTGCCCGTCGGATTCGAGGGGCTGCAGAGGAGCAAGACCTTGGTTTTGGCGGTGATTGCCGCGCGAAGCGCCTCGGGAGTCAGTCGGAAGTCGTCTTCTTGCCTGGTCTGGACGATGACCGGCACGGCCCCGGTCAACTTGACCAACTCTGCGTAGCTGACCCAGTAGGGCGCCGGAATGATCACCTCGTCGCCCGGATTCAGCAGGACCGTGAACACGTTGTGGAGCGAGTGCTTCGCACCGTTGGAGACCACCACTTGCGTGGGGGCGTATACCAACCCGTGCGTCGCCTGGTAGGCCTCGACAATCGCCTTCCTGAGTTCGGGCAGGCCGCCGGACTGGGTGTAGTGCGTATGGCCCGCCTCCATGGCCTCCAGGGCGGCCTGGCGGATGTGAAGCGGCGTATCGAAATCGGGCTCTCCGAGACTGAGGTCGTAGACCGTCTCACCCCGAGCCTTCAACTCCTTGGCCTTCGTGGCCATGGCGATGGTGGCAGAAGGTTCCAGGGCTTGAACAATGCGTGAAATGCTCAAGGACATGACGACGGGCTCCGTTGCAGATCTCGGGGGGAAGGGGCGATAGGAATGGTCACGCGCCAGCGCGGCAAACGAGCGGAAGCCTTGCGGCAGATGCGCCCCGTGCGGCACGGTTGGCGGCCGGCGCGATGAACTGGACAATCATAGTGCTTTCCAGGTTCTCTTCCAAGTGGGTCGAGGGCGTTTAGCCCCCGGAATGAGGCGTTTTCCGGGGCACTTTGCCGGGGACCCTGCGATCTGCCGCTGTCCCTCTCTTTCTCCCCGAAGCGAATCGGGGAGCAAAGGTCGAGCCGCCAGTTCCGGGGACTCGAAAAATGGGCGGATGGATAGATCGACGGCCCTCACTTCTGTACCAGGGTGCAATCCCAAAGCGGGGCAAGCCCGCAACCCAACCTTCACGAACATGCGCGCACCATGCGCACAAGTCCGGCAAAAGGACTCTAAACTGCTCTCGGACCGATCCCCGGACTCGTGGTATGATCTCCACGACATTCTGGTTGCGGAGTGGCATATTCAGGTCCAATCGGGTGATTTTGGTCAGAAGGCCTTGTCAGAAAGCCGGGAGAAGGGAACCATGGGAACGTGGGACATAGTCTTGCTGGTAGTTGCCGGATACGTGGCGACATTCGGACTGGCGCGGCTCATGACCCAACGTCGCCAGCACCTGATCGAGCGGTTCCGGGAGCAGATGGAGCAAAGCGAGCCCAACTCCACTCCCGACAAATCGTCCTCGTCCGCGCCCCAGAGACGCCAAGCAGCTTGATGCCAAAACGCTTCTACATCGAAACCGTCGGCTGTCAGATGAACGTCCTCGACAGCGAACTCGTGGCAGCCAGTCTGCTGGCCGCCGGGTATGAGGCGGTCGACAATCGCCGCGACGCCGACGTGATCCTGTTCAATACGTGCAGCGTCCGGCAACATGCCGAAGACAAAATCTACAGCGCCTTGGGGCGATTGAAACACGTCAAGGACCGCCGCCCCGACAAGATCATCGGTGTGCTCGGCTGCATGGCCCAGAAAGACCGGGCCGGGATCTTCAAGCGGGCGCCGCACGTCGATCTGGTGGTCGGCCCCGGCCAGATCGGCCAACTTCCCCTGCTGCTTGCCCAACTGGGTGCCGACCGCACGCCCCTGCTCGAAATCAGCCTGGATCGCAGGGGGAAGCCTCGCGGCGAAGTGGAAGACAGCTTCGAACAGTTCGACCCCCTCCGCATGGCCGAAGCCCGGCAGGCCCGCCATCAGGCCATGGTGCGGATCATGTTCGGCTGCGACAAGTTCTGCACCTATTGCATCGTGCCCAGCGTCCGAGGCCCCGAGCAGAGCCGGCCCGCCCGGGAAATCGAGGCCGAGGTTGCCCAGTTGGCCGACCAGGGTTGCCTGGAGGTGACCCTCTTGGGGCAAACGGTCAACAGCTACGAGGACTCAGAGAATGGCGGCTCCGTGCGTCTGGCAGACCTGTTGGAGCGGCTCAACGGAGTCGAGGGGATCCGGCGGATCAAGTTCGTCACCAACTATCCCCGCCACATGGACGACGGGCTGCTCCAGGCGGTTCGCGATCTCGACAAGGTCTCCCCCTATCTGCATGTGCCCGCCCAGAGCGGCTCGAACGCCGTACTCAAGCGGATGAAGCGGGGCTACACCGTCGAGGAATACCGCGACATGCTCGAACGGATCCGGGCAACCGTTCCCGGAGCGGCCGTCACCAGCGACTTCATCGTCGGTTTCTGCGGCGAGACGGAACAGGACTTCCAGCAAACGGTTGATCTTGTCCGCCTGGGCCGGTTCAAGAACAGCTTCATCTTCAAGTACAGTCCACGCACGGGCACTAAGGCCGACGAGCTTTTCGAGGACGATATCCCCGAGGACGTGAAACGCCGGCGAAACAACGAACTGCTGGCGATCCAGAACGCGATCAGCCAGGAAGAGAACGATCCGTTCGTAGGCCGGACGGTGGAGATCCTCGTCGAGGGGCCCAGCAAAGCCGCCCACAAACGGGAATCCGCCGGCCAGACCGTGCAACTCACCGGACGGACCGTTTGTGATCGAATTGTCGTGTTCGACGGGCCGAGCGGCTTGATCGGGCAGATACTGCCGGTGAGGATCGAGTCGGCAAACTCGTTCACGCTGTTCGGTCGATTGACCTTCGCCAACCAGGAAGAAGGCCGGGGGGAATTGCGGCAACCATGATCGTCTTGCCGCAAGAACCTCCGGCCACAGATGGCAACCTATGCGTTCGGGTCAGCGTCCCTCCCAGAAACGCGGCTCTCGCTTCGCGTGCGCTACCGCGATCACTACCACCCGCTCAACTTCCTCGCGGAATATCACTCGGAACGGATAGCGTCGCATCAGGTAGAATCGATGCCTGTCATCGCACGGTGGAAATCGTTTCGGTTCCTCTCGAATGGTCTGAAGAGCTCGTTCAAACTCTGCCTCAAACCCTTCGGCAGCCGAAACGCTCCTTTCCGCATACCAGGTCAACGCTTCTGTGAAATCGTCCTCCGCTGCTGACGCGATGACGACCCTAATCATCGAGCCCGGCCTTTCGTCTCGCACGTTTTCTGACTTCCGACCAGGGCGCGACTGTCATGCTACCCTCGTCGAGTTCCTGGGAACGTCGTTGGATCTCTGTAAGCCATTCTTGGCTCGGAAGGTGCCAGTCTTCCGGCGAAACACTGTCCCAGAGGGCTTCCATGAGCTGTATTCGTTCCTCGGCTGGAAGATCGCACGCGGAATGTAGAACTTCGTGAAAGGTGGACATGACGGCCCCCAAGAATCTCACTCAGATATCGGTTTCCAAAATCAAGTCTACCAGAATCATGCCAATGGGTGGTAGACTGGCGTTTGCAGCTCTGGCAACACCGATCTGAAAGACCCCAGCTCAGCTAACTCACCCAGATTGGGGTCTGGCGATGTTCTGGTGCCTGCCTAACCATCAGCCCACCCTCTTGAGGGAATTGGCGGTACGGGGTCAATCTGTCGACAATTGCTAGTAGTCGCCCTGATTCTCCGCCTCAACCCGTCCTCCGATCGGGATACCCATGCAACTCGACCTACTGCGAAGCTACCTCGACGATTTCAAACAGGCCGAGGCGTGGCTGCGGAGCTTGAAGTTGGAAAATCCCAAGCGGGCCCATGGGAACCTCGTGCGGATGGCAACCGGCGGGATCACGCTCGACCTGCTGGCTGCCATTTGCGGGCAGTTGCAGGTGCGTCTGCCGCTCTGTGCCGATCCCGACATGGCCCTCAACAACCTCGATCGGTTTGTCAGTGCGGCGAGAAACCCCCTCTCGTTAGGTGCGTTGTTCGAACGCGACCCTGAGTCCCTCGCTACGCTGCTCCAGATCCTTTCGACCAGCCAGCATCTGGCCGACTACCTGGCCGCCGACCCCGAGGCTTACGACCTGCTTCGCCTGACCGAGGGAGAAGCGGTGGCTCGCGACCGTCTGGTCGACGATCTGGTGAGCGAAGTCGAAGCCCTCGATCACGAACGGTCGGTGCTCCGTGCGTTGCGGCGTTTCAAGCGCCGCGAGACGCTGCGGATCGCCTACGGCGACATCATTCGCGAGCAGCCCCTGCGAACGGTGACGACCCAGATCTCCTTCCTGGCGGACGCCATCCTCGAAGCAGCGCTTCGGGCGGCGTGGCAGAAGACGGCGGACCGTCGCGGAACGCCTCAAGGCGTCAACGGAGAGCCCGCCAGGTTTGTGGTCCTTGCTCTGGGAAAACTGGGCGGAACCGAACTGAACTACTCCAGCGACATCGACCTGATGTTCCTCTACGATGTGGACGGACGGACGGTCGGCAAACGAACTTTCAGCAACCAGGAGTTCTTCGAGCAACTGGCACGCGAGTTGGTCCGCATGCTCACCGACGCCTCGGAGATGGGGGCCGCCTATCGGGTCGACCTGCGATTGCGGCCCGAGGGCGACCACGGCCCGGCGTGCATCAGCGTGGAAAACGCCTTGCGCTATTACGACCTGCGCGGCAGAACATGGGAACGCCAGGCATTCATCAAGGCCAGGCCCGTGGCGGGCGACTTGGCGCTGGGCCAGGAGTTCCTCGGCCGGATGCGGCCCTGGATCTATCGCCGCTATCTCAGCACGGCCGACATCAACGGCATCCGGGCCCTCAAACGGCGGATCGAACGCCGCGCTCAATGCGAGGGAGCCGGCGCACGCGACCTGAAATGCGGCCACGGCGGGATTCGCGACATCGAGTTCGTCATCCAGTTCCTCCAACTCCTCAATGGAGCCGACGCGCCCAAGATCCGCACGGGCAACACCCTCGAAGCGATTTCACGCCTGACCGAAATGGGCTGCCTCACCGACCAGGAAGGCTCGCTGCTGGCCGAGAACTACGCCTTCCTGCGGAAGATCGAGCATC
The DNA here is from genome assembly GCA_012719125.1 of Planctomycetaceae bacterium. GTDB lineage: Bacteria > Planctomycetota > Planctomycetia > Pirellulales > Thermoguttaceae > JAAYAY01. The sequence goes on from JAAYAY010000269.1 coordinate 19,830, forward strand.
GCCTGCAGATTATGTTCGACTTGCAGACCCACATGGCGCCGACCGATCCCGACGAAGTCCGCAAGCTGGCCCTGAGAACGGGTTACGTCGATCACCAGTCGCGCCCCGCACGCGACGCTTTTGAGGCCGACTACGCCGATTGCACGCAGGTGAATCGGCGGATCCTCGACCATCTGCTCCACGACGCCTTCGGCGACGACGCCGAAACGGCGGCGGAAGTCGACCTGGTGCTGGACCCCGATCCGCCGGCGGAGCGGATTACTGAAGTGCTCGGCAAGTACCCATTCATCGATATTCCCCAGGCCTACCGCAATCTGATGGCACTGGCCGAGGAGAAGATCCGCTTCCTGTCGACGCGGAGATGCCGCCATTTTCTGGCGGCCATCGCTCCGGAACTGCTGGCCGCGATCGCGACCACGCCGGACCCCGATTCGACCCTGGTCAACCTCGACAAGGTGGGCGACTCGCTGGGCGGGAAGGCGGTTCTCTGGGAACTGTTCAGTTTCAATCCGCCGTCACTCCACCTCTATGTGCGGCTCTGCGCCTACGCTCCCTATCTCTGCGGAATCCTGACCAGCAACCCGGGAATGATCGACGGCCTGATGGACAGTCTCGTCCTGGACCGTCTGCCCACGCGCCCGTCTCTGCGCGAGATGATCGCCAGCCTGACCCATCGGGCAGAGGACATCGATCCCATTCTGCACAGCTTCAAGAACGATCAGCAGCTTCGCGTGGGGGTCCGCGACGTGCTGGGCAAGGAAGACATCTCGGCCATCACCGGCACGCTTTCCGACATCGCCGAAGTGTGCCTCGAACAGATCGCCGCTCGAGAATACGAGAAGCTGGCGACCAAGTTCGGCCGGCCGACCGTCGAATCGGGTGAGCGGCAGGGCGAGATCTGCGAGATGGCTATCCTGGCCATGGGCAAGTTCGGCGGCCGGGAGATGAACTATCACAGCGACCTGGATATCGTGTTCCTCTATGAAGCCGAAGGCCAGACGAAACACTCCGAATATGGCGGCCGCAAGGAGACCACGACCAACCAGCATTTCTTCGGCGAACTGGGGCAGCGGATCATCAAGACCACCAGCCACTTGAGTGCCTATGGCCGGCTCTACGAAGTCGACGCACGCCTCCGCCCCACGGGCCGCAGCGGCATTCTGGCCACCTCTCTGGCCGAGTTTTCCCGGTATTTCGCCGAGGGCAACGGCCAGCTCTGGGAGCGCCAGGCATTGTGCAAAGGCCGGGTCGTCTGTGCCTCGGAGCAGATGGAGGCCAAGACGGCCGCGGCGGTGGCCCGGGCGGCATTCGATCATCCCTGGTCGGCGGCTGATGCCGAAGGGATCCGGCAGATGCGGCGGCGCATGCAGGGGACCGCCGAGGGCGCCAACCTGAAACGGGGCCCCGGCGGGATCGTCGACATCGAGTTCCTCGTGCAAATGTTGCAGCTCAAGCACGGGCGCCGGTTGGAGACGGTTCGGACGCCCAACACCCTGCGAGCCCTGCGAGCCCTCCGCAAGGCCGGATTGCTCGCCGACGACGATGCCCGCTTCCTGACCGATAGCTACCGCTTCCTGCGGATCCTGGAAGGCCGCTTGAGGCTGATGAACCTGACCGACCAGAACAAGCTGCCCGACGACCCGACCGAGCTGACGAAGCTCTCGCACCTGCTCCGCTGGCCGAGCGGCGGGGCGCTGCTGGTCGACTTCGAGCGCTATCTGGCCGAAACGCGGAAGTGCTTCGATCGGCTGTTTGACGCCGAAGCCCGGTAGGCACCCCAATGGCCGACGTGCCGTTGAAATACGAATACCGCATCCCACGAGCGTTGGGCTATCTCAACGCGGGCGGTTCGCTGTACCTCGCCGGTCTTGCGATCGGTTGGGCTCTATCAGAACCCTACGGCTTCTATCGCTGGGAATGGGTCTCCCAAGCCACAGGCGTTCTCCTCTTCGGATGTGGCTCCTTCTGGCTCGCCCGACGGTCCCTCTATCTCTTGTCGGCGAACAGGCGAGAGCCTCGCTACGTGGAACTGACCGGCGACACACTCAAGGTACCGGAGATCCATATTCTCGGACGCATCACCGAGGTTCTTGTGCCGCTGGACCAGGTCACCAGGATGCGCTGCCGGCGAATCGGCGATTCGGAGTCGCTTCACCTTTGGTACGCGAAGACGTCGACGGGAATCGCCGGCGAATGCCTGGCCCGCCCCCAAGAATTCAAGACGTTGCGGACGGCTCTGACCGAACGGCTGCAAACCCGGGGCGTGCCGATCGAGGAGCGGGAGTTCCGTTTCAGCCGGCCCCAGTTCTCGCTGCGGTTCTTGTTCCTGGTCACAACGGCCGTCGCCCTGGTGTTCGGCTTGCTGGCCTACGCGGGCGCGCCGCTTGGTTTCGAAGGATCTGTGTTCCTCCTGCTCTTGATTTCGTTCGAGATCACAGTGATTACTGCACTCACCTCTGGACGCTGGTGGATGAAGGCGCTCGCGGTTGGGTTCATTGCGGGATTCATCTTGGAAGTCTGCGTTGTGTACCACGTCATGGACTCTGCGACAAACGGCATGGCGCTGCCGGGCGGCGGCCCGCTGGTTTATCCAATCACGTCCTTACTCTGGCAGGACGTGCTCCCGGATCATGGACTCTTGGCAATGTTGGCCGGGCCGGCGCTTTCCGGCCTGTTGTTCGGCCTTCTGACTCTCGGTGTAGTTGCCGTGGTGAAGAGGCAACTGCGCAAGCGCAAAGCAGCCCGAGCGGGCGGCTAACCACGAGGCCGGTGGGGAAGAAGCATGAGCGACGAACGTCTGAGATTTGAATATCGAATCCCGCGAGCGGACGGCTTCTTCTTCGCGGGCGGTTCTGTATTCGCAGTGGTATTGGCACTTCGGATGGTGGCGTCACACCCACCCAACTTCGGCCGCGGGGAAGGGCTTCTGGATCTTGCCTTTGCGCTGTTGATCGCTGCAGCAGCCGTCGTGATGGCCCTGTATTCCCTTGTCGTTCTGATGACAAGCATGCGAAGACCAACCTGCGTGGAGTTGACGGAAAACTCCCTCGAGGTACCTGAGCTTTTCAGCGTGGGACGGATCACCAAGATGTCCGTTCCGCTCGATCACGTCACCAAGATACGCGTCTCGCGGATCGGCGCCCTTGAGTCTCTCGTCGTTTGGTGTGGACCAAGGCGAACGGGTATTTCCAGCCGCTTTTTTGCCTGCCCGAAAGAATTCGCGGCAATGCGAGCCGCCCTGATCGAGAGAGCGGAAGCTCGGGGAGTGCCGATCGAGCGACGGGTGTTTGTACCCGATCGCCTCCAGTTCTCGCTTCGCTTCCTGATCATGCTGACCACGTTGGCTTCTGCATTGCTTGGACTGTTGGCCTATGCAGGGCTCTTGCGCTGGCAGTTCGCAGCGGTAGCCACCGTCTGGGGCATCGCGGGTGTCGGCATTGTCCTGTTCTTCTTGGGGCCTCAATCGATGCGTGTCTTCTCGGCAGGAGTGGTTCTTGGAATGTACGTGGAAACACTCGCGTTGATTGTGATCGGGCCAAGCGGATTCCTTCCTGCAACAGCCACCAGCGGAACCCGGCTAATTTACCCTTTCACCTTCCTGTTGACCGGTTCGCCGGTCAACTTCAATCCTTCGCACATGCTTCTGGCAACCTCGGGTGGCACGCTCCTCTCGGGATTCGCATTTGGCGGACTGGCAGTGGCCGTGGCGGCACTGATGAAGAGGCGGGGGCGGACGCAGAAGTAGCAGGTCTTGCCAGAGCAGAGCATGCCAGCAGCGATCACAGCCGTTGGAGTTCAGGCTTTAGCTTGCTGACTCGTCTGAGATCTCCCACTCATGGCAGGCTAAAGCCTGAACTCCAACGGGCCACTCCAACGAAAGAGTTCTTCCCTACACTCGCTTCCCCGCCGCCCGGCCGTTGATGTCGATCTCCTGCCCGCCGAAAGGTTGGGCCGGCAGAACGAAGATCTTGCCGTCGCCCATGCGGCCCGTACGCGATACGTCGACGATCGCGCGAACGACTTCATCCACCCGGAGATCGTCGACCCAGACGGTGATCTCCACCTTGGGCAAGAACGCCATCGAATACTCGCTCCCCTTGTACTCGTCCAGGTAGGACTTCTGCCGCCCGTAGCCCTTCACCTCCGAGACGCAACAGGCCTCGAGCGGTGCGTGCTTGAGTTCTTCCAGCACCTTCTCGACGAGATACGGCTTGACGATGGCGATGATCTGTTTCACGGCGGGAGGTTCGAGAGGACCAGTCTTGCGGGGTCTCCACGGCTCACTCTATCCCAAACGGGTGGGGTTGGGAAGGTCGGGCACGCGGCCCACAAAGGAATCCCCACACCAGCCCGAATCGCAAGTGAGGAGACCAACCCGAATCGCAGGCGAGCAGAGAAAGCCCCCCATCCCGCGGTCACTCTCGCTTCTCGAACTCGCTCTCGTGCAACTGGAAGCAGACACACGTGTTCCCGCCCCGAAGGGGCATCAACATACCAGCCCACGGCAACGCCCTGGGTGGGGATTGCACGGGACTACCTTGCCCTGAAAGGGCTGAACAATCCGGTCGCGGCGCCACCATGTACCGCCCCTTCAGGGCTCATGTCATCCTTCGACCACCTTTCCCGGGGCGATGCCCCGGGCTGATATGTCACTGCCCCTTCAGGGCGGAAGAACGACTCAACAACAGACTCAACTCCGGGGCGCGGAGCATCCGGGCGGTTGCCAGAAACGCGATCACTGCAACCCCGAATGGCACGAGCACGCCGAGCAGGCTGGCAACGAGCCCCGACCCGGGCGGCAAGAGCCACGCCGATCCGTAGCATCCGGCGGCCATTGCGGAGGTCGCGACCAGCGTCCTCAAGACAGTGGCCGTCATCGCCCGCCATCTGATCGGCAGGTTTTGCCGGGAAAAGACGACGGCCAGAATGGCCACCTGAAGACTCGCGCCGATGGAGGTCGCCACCGCCAGACCCGCCTCGGCCAGGGGCCAGATGAGGGCCAGATTCAGGCAGAAGTTCACGGCAACGACCGTCACTCCCACCCGGACCGGCGTAAGCCGGTCCCCGAGGGCGTAGTACCCGCGAACCAGGACGGGCAGGGCGCAGTAGGCCCAGACGCCGAGGGCGTAGCTCCAAATCACGCGAGCTGTGCGAACGGTGTCTTCGGAAGTGAACTCGCGGCGCTCGTAAAGCAGCCTGGCCAGCGGCTCGGCAAGCATCACTAATCCGACCCCGGCGGGGATCCCCAAGAACAGCACCAGCCGGAGCCCCAGGGTCAAGTCTTCGCTCAGGCTCGCGTGGTCGTTCCGTGCGGCATGCCGGCTGAGCAGAGGGAAGATGGCCGTCGCCACGGCAATCCCCAGGATTCCCAACGGGAACTGGTAGAGCCGCTCTCCGTAGTAGAGGGCGGCCACGGCCCCCTGCTCCATCGGATAGGAAACCCCTCCCAACCAGCCGATCGTGGTTTTGGCCGCGTCGGGAGCCGCCAGGAGCCAGGCGATCACGCTGTCCATCAGCGTGTTGATCTGCGTGACCATCAGGCCCAGCACCATTGGGCCCATCGCCCGTGCGATCTGGCGGAGTTCGTGCTGCACAGCTTCAGGGTTGTAGTCGAATTGGAAGCCGTTCCGGCGGAGGGCCGGTATCTGGACCGAGAACTGAACGACTCCTGCCGCGACAATCGCGACTGCCATGACCTGGGCCTGCACTACCTTGTCGGAGGAATACCAGGGAGCCACAAACACAGCCGCGGCAAGCCAGACGAGGTTGAGGATCGTGGGGATCGAGGCCGGCAACGCGAACCGTCCCAGGGCGTGCAGCGTGGCCGCGGCCTGGGCCGCCAGGCAGATGAAGAGGGCATAGGGCAGCATGATTGCTGCCAGGACGGTGAAACGTTGGATCTCGGGATCGCCGTTTCCCGCCAACGCCACGGCCCCAAGGACGACCTCACCCGCCGCCACCAGGGCAGTCAGCCCGACGGCAAGACGCAGAAGCACCGCAGAGACCAGCTTCCAGGCCTCGGCCCGGTCGCGTTCCAGGGCAGCAGAGAGGACCGGGAGGTAGCTGGCCGCCAGCACCCCCTCCCCGAACAGCCGGCGAAACAGGTTGGGAATGCGAAAGGCAAGGACGAAGGCGTCCATGACGCCGCCCCCCGAAAGACCGAACAGGGCGGCCGTGGCCGCGTCGCGCAGCATTCCCAGAACGCGGCTGACCAGAGTGCCGAAGGCGGTCACTCGCGACCCCGAAATCAGACGATGTTGTTCCCCTCGGCGATGCATGGTCGAAATCGTAACGGCCCCTTTAATTGTGGGGAAGGGGAAACTGCGCTAGCCTGAGAGCTTGTTGACTCAAGACTCAGTCATCCTCGCTCCGATTAGTCCACCTGGGCTCCGAATTCTCTCCCTTTTTCCAACACCGACGGCAACCGGCTATGGCAAAACACTCCGCCTATCAGCAGCGGGCGATCAAGAACTACTACGACAACAAAGACGCGATCATGCTCCAACGATTGGGGGAGTTGGTGACCGATCTCTACCTGGCCGAGGGGAAGAAACGAGAAACCACCTGGAAACGCGTGGAATCGGCCCTGCAGAACCTGGGCGTCAAACAGGAGCGGATCGACCACATCCACGCCGCAGATAATCCGACCCTTCTGGCCAATCTTCTCAAGGAACTAATGGCCAAAGAGGGGTGATTTGTGGCCGAGTCTGGCCCGTTTTCGTAGCCGAGTCTGTCCCAGACTTGGGAATCAGTTGTTCTTCGTGAGCGGCTATCGGCTTGGGACAGGCTGGACTACACGGGCTGTCAGCCTGGGACAGGCTGGGCTACCCGACAGGGACCCTCCTGGCCGGTCTTAGCAGGTTCGATAAAATGGGGGGTGTGCTTCGCCATTGCCGAATTCGCCTGCCATTCTCTGGAGACTCAACCAAGCATGACCACCCCCACGCCGCTCGGGAACGCCTCCACGGCCGCCGAACTCCGCTGGAAAAAGCTTCCCGTTCTGGACGACGGGTTCGTGTGCCTCGTCGACGTGATGGGCGACGATTCGTCGGTCGTCCAGGCGGCCCGGGTCAGCTACGGCGAGGGGACGCGGCGCGTTTCCGACGATCGCACGCTCATCCGCTACCTGATGCGCCACCGTCACACGACGCCACTAGAAATGGTCGAGGTCAAGCTCCTGGTCCGCGTGCCGATGGACTGCTGGCGCCAATGGATCAGGCACCGGACCGCCTCGGTCAACGAGTACAGCACCCGCTACTCGATCGCCATCGACGCCAGCCAGGCGACCACTCCGGAAGACTGGCGGGTCCAGGCGATCTCGAATCGTCAGGGGAGCGACGGCCAGGTCGATCCGGCCTTGGGCGCTGAGTTGACGGCGAGTGAGACGGAGTTGCAGCGACTGGCGCGAGAGACCTATCAGCGGCGGCTCGAGCTGGGCGTGGCTCGCGAGCAAGCCCGCAAGGACCTGCCGCTCTCCACCTACACGGAAGCCTACTGGAAGATCGATCTCCACAATCTGCTCCATTTCCTCCACCTGCGGATGGACGAGCATGCCCAGTGGGAGATTCGGCAGTATGCCCGGACGATCGGCGAGCAGATCGTTCGTCCTTTGTTTCCCATCTGCTGGGAAGCCTTCCTCGACTACCGGGTCGAGTCGATGCAACTGAGCCGTCTGGACCGCGGCGTGATCGCCCGGTTGGCGGCGTCAGGGAAGCTGCCGGCCACCGAGGCCGACTTCCTTGCGGTGCAGGATCCCTCCTGGTCGGAGTTGAAACGCTGCCGCGAACGCGACGAGTGCCTGGAGAAGTTGGCCTTGCTCGGGTTGGTCGTCAGCTAAGCAAACGGCCGATATCAGCCGTTCTTCTCCCCCTGCATTTTGGGACCTGTCGGGACGCAAGGATCCACCCGGTACGTGCATTGGGCATCTTCAGCAACGCCCTCTTGCCAGGGGTAATTGGGTCCATAGCGTGCCAAAACATGGGGCATTTTTTGCCGACTGCTGCGGAATTAGCCCATTTGTGGTTCATCCGGAATTCGCGTAGGGCGCGAAGTGCACGAAGAGTACCGGTGCCTCTTCTCTGTTGCACGATGGCCATAACCGCTTGATAAACAAGCGCTTAGGCGCGTCGGCAACAAGAGAAGAGGCACCGGTACTCCGCGGTGAGGATGGAACCTACGCTTGCACCGGATGAACCCCTCTTCTGTCGACACTTCTGTACTAGGTACTTTCAAGCTGGAGCATCGAGCGGTATTCTGCTTCTCAGGGGCGGAGCTTCGTAACCAGCCAGGAGACTTTCTCCATGCGGCGGCCGATCATCGTCACCGACCTGACTCGATTCCAGAATCCCGCGATCGTCTGCCTCGCAGGGGTGGACCGAGAGAGTGGGCAGTGCATCCGCCCCACACCCTATCTGGAAACCGAAACGGTCCGCCGGTTGAACATCCGGCCCGGCGCCATTCTGAGCGCCAACTTCACGGCCGCCCCCGGCCGTCAAGCCCCCCACCAGGAAGACTGCTGGTACAGCAGGCTGCGCCATGAAGGCTTCTGCACGTCCGCGGAGTTCAAGAAGGCTCTCCACTCCGGCTTGTTTAACGGCATCGAAGCCGGCTTCGACATAGCGCTGCCCGAAAAGCAGCGATTTATCCCGCTCGAGCACGTCGCCCAGCGCTCGATCATCACGATCGCCACATCGCCGAGGGTTGTGGAGATCACCGAGGATTCGTACAATCCAGGCAAGATCAAGTTGAGTTTTACCGATCAGGCAGGGCGCCGATACAGATTTGTCACGATCACGGATCTCGGATTGTGCCGCTACGCGATCGACCACCATGATCGCGACGAATTGAGTGCCCTCACCAAATGGATACGTTCGCAGAACGAAGTGTTGCTCCGCGTGGGGCTGAGCAGACGCTACCAATCATCCGACGGAAGGGACGGTTATTGGCTCCAGATCAACGGCCTCTACACATTTCCTGATTGTCACCGGGGCATTCGTGGTCATTTGTAGAGGCCGATTTGGCTTTCGGTTCTAGTGTTCGGTGGACTCATGGATATTGCCAAAACGTCGTCGGTTTTGTTTTCGATCGGCCATTCCAATCATTCGATCGAGCAGTTCCTCGACCTGCTCGGGCGACACGGCATCGAGACCGTCGCCGACGTTCGCTCCTCACCATTCAGCCGGTACAACCCCCAGTTTTCGCAGCCAGTGTTTGAGCGCAGCCTTCAGGAGCAAGGAATCGACTACGTCTTTCTGGGTGTCGAACTGGGAGCGAGACGCCACGAGGCGGAGTGTTACCTCGACGGCAAGGTTGTTTACGACCAGGTCCCAAGAACGGAAGCTTTCCAGCGAGGTATGGCTCGACTCGTTGACATGGCATCCCGAAGCAGAACGGCCATGCTCTGTGCCGAGAAAGACCCCTTGACTTGCCACCGGACGATTCTCATTGCACGTCACATCAAGGAACTTGTCGGTGACGTCCTGCATATTCTCACCGACGGCGCCCTCGAAACCCAATCGGAGGCGGAGCAGCGGCTGCTCGTCGAATGCAATTTGCAGGAACAGAACCTCTTCTTGACTCGCCAGCAGCGTCTCGATGATGCGTACCAGAAACGCGCGGCGCACATCGCCTACGAGGAACCGGCGCCTTATGCCTGAAATCGAACTGTTCACCATCGGGTTCACCCGGAAATCGGCCGAGCGATTCTTCGGGCTTCTCCGTTCGTCGGGCGCCAGGCGGATCGTCGACGTGCGTTTGAACAACGTGTCGCAGTTGGCCGGTTTCGCCAAGCGGGAAGACCTCGAATTCTTCGCTCGCGAACTCTGCAACATGGACTATGTTCACCTGCCGGAACTGGCTCCTACCAAAGAAATCCGCGACGCCTTCAAGAAGGATGGGGGAGCCTGGAACGTATTTGCGGAGTCCTTTCTGCAACTGATGAACGAACGGCAGATCGAACGCTCGATTCCGAAAAAACTCATCCATCAAGGATGTCTGTTGTGCAGCGAGGATAAGCCGGACCACTGCCATCGGCGTCTTGTGGCCGAGTATTTGCAGCAGAAATGGGACGAGTCGGTCTCGATCCGGCACTTGTCCTGAGTCGATGACGAGTCGCATGCGGGGGTGATTACAGCCCGACCTCAGAACAACCCCGCCGCTCGATCCGCATCCTTGGCGATTTCCTTCTGCCGCTTGATTTGCCCCATCATGTAGATGACGGCGAGCAGGAACTCGCGGGCCGCTTCGTAGACGTTGCCCTCCTTGACCGCCGATGACGCGGCGTCGCGGTGCCGCTGATAGGGCTCCCAATCGACCGGCCACGACTCCTTCTCGGCGGCCTCGTGCAGTTGATCGGCCAGGTTCTTGGCCATCCCGACGAACTCCAGGTCGGGCGAACACAGCGTTTGCCGGTACGGCCCCTTCCCGCGAAGGCGGCTGTCGAAGTAGCTGGTTCCCGGACTCGTGTAGCGGTAGACCAGCGCGGCAGCACCGCCGATTGCGGCCGCCAACAGGCAGACGCCGGCCGCGATTCCCAGTCGGAGCATGGCGAACAGGGCTGCCCCCAAGACGAGCATTCCAAGCACCGTCCAGACAATCGCGTGGACGGATCGGGGCTTGTGGTTCCCGTTTTCGAAGGCCTGATAGGAGCCCGAACTGCTCTCCAATCGTTGTGGCCCCACCACTCGCGCGATGACGACCGTGATGTTGTCGGGGCCGCCGCGAAGATTCGCCAGGTGAATCAGGGCCTGGGTGGCCTCGGCCGGGGCCAACGCAGTGAGGATCTGGCCAATTTCCGTATCGCTTACGCGTCCCGTAAGACCGTCGCTGCAAAGCAGGAACGTATCGCCGATCTGGACCGGAAAGGGACCTTCAATATCGACCTGGACGTCGGGATTCGGCCCCATCGACCGAGTGATCACATTGCGGGGAATAAACGAGGGAACATCCTCTTCGTTCTCCGGCAGGTGACCCGCCGCCCGCATCTCCCAGACCAGGCTGTGATCGAACGTGAGTTGTTCGAGGCACTCGTCGCGAAGACGGTAGACGCGGCTGTCGCCGACATGGGCAATCAGGGCCCCTTGCGGCAAAAGGACTAGCGTGTCGACGGTCGTTCCCATCCCGCGAAAACTCGGGTCGGCCTCGCCGCGGGCGTTGATGTGGCGGTTGGCTTGCTTGACGGCCTCGAGGAGGGCATCGGGAGGGGTGAGGTCGAGTAGCTTGTTGTAGGTCAGAGGGATGTAGTCGGTGGCCAACTTGCTGGCCAACTCGCCGGCCGCATGGGCCCCCATCCCGTCGGCAACCACGAAAACGTGTCCTCGCGAGTCGAAGCGTTCCTGGCTGGCCGCCAGGGCCACGGCGTGGGAATCCTGGTTGTTGGAACGGCGCAGGCCGACGTCCGTGGCCGACGCCTGTTCAAGACAATGATCCCAGATGCCTGGTTGCCGATCCATGCTTGACGCCAAAATGGCGGATGAGGAGGGAGCGCCCTGTTCCGAATATGGCCCGAAGCCCAGAGAATACGAAGTTTATTCTAGCCACTACACGACCATCCCACTACCCCTAAACCCACCCCCCGGCGGGGTTTTCTCCAATCGTCTGAGCGGACGGTATGGCGCGATCGGCGAATCCGAAAATATCGGAACACCTCGCGTCTTCGGAAAGGCGGTTTTCGATATGGCGTTGCAGGAGGGCGCCTCCTATACTCCCGCGACTATGGTCTCAGAATATGCCGTCCATCGAACCGCCCGCCCGCCGATCAGCCTGACGTTCGTCGTCTTGCTCCTTGGTCTGGTTTGTCTCAGCGGCTGCGTCCGCCGGCGGATGACCATCCGCACCAATCCCCCCGGGGCCATGGTCTATGTGGACGGTTACCCGATCGGCACGACCCCGATTTCGACGAACTACATCCACTACGGGACCCGGGAATTGCGGCTTGTGAAGGATCGCTGCGAGACCATGACGGTTCAGCAGCCCATGCCTGCCCCGTGGTATCAGATCCCGCCCATCGACTTCGTCGCCGAAACACTGGTTCCCCAAGAAATCCACGACCACCGTACCCTGACCTATCAACTCGTTCCTCAGCGAGTCGTTCCGCCCGATGAACTCCGAGCCCGGGCCGAAGACATTCGGGCGAGGGCGGCAGCGCCGGGCGTCGTGCCCGCGGCGGCCACTCTGATCCAGCCGCCGCCGGCGTACGGATCCAATCCCCCGAGTTCCCCGCCACTGGCTGAGCCGATCCCGAGTCCCCCGCCGAGCGGCTATGCCTATCCACCCGCTCTGGCACCAGGTACCCAACCGGATGTGCCGCCGCCAACGACCCTTCCCCCGTCGCTTGCCCCGCAATTGCCCCCGGGGCTTCAGACCTTGCCGCAGGGCGGCCTGCCGATTCGGTGAATTCTGGCAATGCCACGCACAAACAGTCCCGGCTAACCAGGGTTATTCATGGGTGGCACGCTCAGAGCGTAGCGATGGGCGTGGTGACCTGACCATCCACGCCCATCGCTACGCTCTGAGCGTGCCACCCAATACATAGTGTCTCTGAGGGGTGTCTCTGGGGGGGCTGTCTTCAACTTGTTCGTCTGCAAGGAACTACGAGCGATCAACAAAGGCCTGTGAACAATCCCGTCTAGCGCCGCAGGATCCCCACCGGCGGCAAGCTCTTGGTGCCGTCTTCCGGCTTGATCGCCCCGCGGACGCCCAGGATTTCCGGGTGCCGGGCGATCTTATCGGAGAAGATGCGAGCGTCGTTGACGATGGGACGCAGTTGTTGCGTGAGTTCTTCGACGTTCTTCACCGCCCGATTGACGCTGTGGTAAAGCTCAGGATTGTGGACCAGTTGCCCGATCGTGCCCTTGGAGTTGTTGAGACTCTGGCTGAACACGAGCACCTCCGACATGAGCCGGTCGAGCTTGTCGACGCTCTCGTTCAGGCGGATGAGCGTTTCGCCGCCCTGCTTGCCCAGGATCTCCGTGAATTCCTCCACGTTGCTCAGGTTTCGATCGACAAGGTCCATCGACTGATTCATGCGGCCGATGGCAAGCCGCGTCTCCTGCATCAGTTCCGGCATCTGCTCGAGGGTCGCTTTCAACTCCTCGCGGATCTTCGGATCGCCGATCAGTTCATTCGCAGTATCGGCCAGCCGCGTGATCGCTTCGGCGGTGTCGGCCGTCTTGTCGATGATCCGGCTCATCTTCTCCTTGCGATCCTTGATCTCGTCGTCGGAACCCACAAGGTAGTCGAGCTTGTTCATGAACGCTCCGATCCGATCGCTCGTGGTTCCCACCGAGCTGATTGCATTGGACAGGTTCTGTTCGAGGTTGCCCACCACCTGGATCGGGTCGGGTGCAACGATTCCGTCCTGGGGCAAGGAAACGTCGATTTCTTCCTTGGCTCCCTTCCAGTCGCGCATTTTGACGAATTCAAGAACCGAGTCCCCGAACAGCGTCCGGTTGATGCGGCAGACTTCGTCGTTGAAAAGCTTGCGATCCCGGTCGATTTCGGTGGTCACCAGGGCCCCGCCGTCGTCCAGCAATTCGACTCGGACAACTCGCCCGATGAGAATCCCGCTTTTTCGGACGGGCGAAGCATCCGTAACCCCCGGAGCCTCGGGGAACTTGATGGCAACCCGGTAATTGGGACGCCAGATTCGTTGCAGGCTGAAGAACGAATCCTTCTCCGCGAACAACATGGTGAGCGCGATCGTGACCAGCATCGCAAACAGAACGATGATGCCGGTTCGCCACTGCATGGTCCGGTCGTCCATGACCTAACTCCCGTTGTACTGTCTCAGTTCCATGAGCCGATCGCGCGCTTCGCCGCGGACGAATTGCGATACCCGTGAGTCGGGGGCGTCTTCAATGTCCTGGGGCAGGCCGTCGTAGATAATCTGGGGTTCGTCGTCGTCGAGACGCGCCAGCGGATAGAGCATGACCACCCGATCGGCCACCTTCTGGGCCGTACGCATGTCGTGAGTCACCACGATTCCGGCCACCGGATGCTGCCGCCGGGTGCTGAGAATCAGCTCGTTGATCACGTCGCTCATGATCGGGTCGAGGCCGGTGGTCGGCTCGTCGTAGAGCACGACCTCCGGATCCATCGCCAGCGCCCGGGCCAGCCCGACCCGCTTTCGCATGCCGCCCGACAGTTCCGCCGGCTTCTTGCTGACGATGCTGGTGGGCAACCCAACCTCGGCAAGTCGCGTGACCACGATCTGGCGGACTTCGTCTTCGGTGTAGTCGGTGTGGCGTCTCAAGGGGAAGGCGACGTTCTGGCCGATCGTCATGCTGTCGAACAAGGCGGCCTGTTGAAACACGAATCCGAAACGCGTGCGCGTGGTGGCCAACTCATCGGGATTCAATCCGGCCAAATCTCGCCCGTCGAACGACACCTTCCCGGCTGAGGGCCGAATCAAGCCGATGATCGTCTTCAGCAGCACGGTCTTGCCGCAACCGCTTTCGCCGATGACGGCAACGGTCTGTCCTCGGGCGACGTCGAGGTTGATGTCGCGCAGCACCCGCTGTTGTCCGAAGTGGACGTCGAGATCGCGCAACCGGATCAGCGGTTGCGAGCGGTCGTCTCGGGTAGCCGTATAAAGCGACATAAGTCTCTTCTTGTCACAATCCTGGAGCGTCTAATGCGTAGAACTTTTTTGGTCCGTCCGCCCTACATCAGCGATGCCCCGCCGGGCCAAATCAGGCCGTACACCTGTTCCAGGATGATCGCCAGGACCAGGTCGAGGAACAGGATCACAACGAAGGACAGCACGAACGCGCCCGTGGCGGCCTTCCCCACGCCTTCGGCGCCGGGGTCGCAGGTGAATCCGCGATGGCAGCCGATCAATGCAATGGCCGCTCCGAAAAACAGGCTCTTGAACAGGCCGCTGAACAGGTCGAAGACGCCCACGAACTCGCGGGAGTTCTCCCAGTAGTGGTGAGAATCGATGTTCAGCAGCACCACGCTGTAAAACGCACCGCCAACGACCCCCATGAAATCGGCGGTGGTCGTCAACGCGGGGATAAGAATCAGGCAGGCCAGGAATCGCGGAACGACCAGGTAGTGGATCGGGTTGGCGCCCATGGCGGAGAGGGCATCGATCTGTTCCGTCACCCGCATCGTGCCCAGTTCGGCGGCCATGGCGCTGCCGACCCGGCCGGCGAGCATCGTGGCAGCCAGAACCGGCCCCAACTCGCGGACCAGCGCCATATTGATCACCGCTCCCATGCGGGTCTCCATGCCCAGCATGCGAAACTGGGCATAGCTCTGCACGGCCAGTACCATGCCGATGAACACGCCGGTCAGAGCCACAACCGGAAGGCTGAGCACGCCGATCTGGTAGAAATTCGGTACCAGCGTCCCCTTGAAGGGCCGCCGCGTGAACAGCCACCAGATCGTGAGGAAAGTGAAATTGGAGATGTCGCCCAGCGCGAGAATGGCCTTTTCCACGTTCTCCCCGAGATCGGCGATCCAGTTTGCCGCCCAGTTCATCAGGCGCGCGCCAATCCCGTGGCCTGCGACCGGTTTCCAGGATGAGCTATTGGCGCCCGTTGCCATGATCGACCCAGCGATTCGTCGGATAGTCTCGTTTTGGCATGCTGCGCCAGCAGTGCTTGCATAGGCGCAGCGGTGGAGGTGGAGTTGTACCACAACTCGTACGTTAGTTCGTCCCTTAAAGATTGCGGCTTGAGGGAAGTTTGTGGATTAAACTGATTTGGAGGGATGGTGAAGCTGGAGAATGTTTCTGTGGGTGCTTTGAGCGGTCCACGAACAAAAAAAGAACGCCCACGGCAGTTCCATGGGCGTTCGCGATGAATTGATTGCGTCGGGACGACTGGCCCGACTATTCCGAGCCTGACTTCTCCTCGCCGTCTGCCGCAGCGGCGACAGCCGGACGAGACTCCTCGGCATGACGGGTCGAGCCGACGAAGTCGAGACGCCTCTTGCCCGACACTTCCTTGACCGACACCGTGATCGTGTCCTTGCCCTGGAATTCGCCCTTGAGAAGCTCTTCCGAGAGCGGGTCCTCGACGTAGTTCTCGATGGCGCGCCGCAGTGGGCGGGCCCCGTAGTCGAGATTCGAGCCCCGTTTGATCAACAGCTTCTTGGCCTCGTCGTCGAGAACCAGGCTGAGACCCTTTTCGTGGAGCCGCTCGCGGACCTTGCTCAATTCCAGTTCGATGACGTCGCCCAGGTCGTCCTCCGTGAGGTGCCGGAACACAATCACGTCGTTGACGCGGTTGAGGAACTCGGGACGGAAGTGTTTCTCGATCTGCTCCTGAACGCGATCCTTCATGCTGTCGTAGTTCGCGTCGTCGTCGGGTTTCTGGAAGCCGAAAGCCGACTCATTCTTGATCGCTTCGGCGCCGGCGTTGGTCGTCATGATCAGGATCGTGTTACGGAAGTCGACGTTCCTGCCGAAACTGTCGGTGAGGCGGCCTTCTTCCATGACTTGCAGCAGCATGTTGAAGCAATCGGAGTGCGCCTTCTCGATCTCGTCGAGCAGGATGACCGAGTAGGGACGCCGGCGGATCTTCTCGGTGAGTTGGCCGCCTTCTTCGTAGCCCACGTAGCCCGGAGGGGCGCCGACCAGCCGGCTCACGTTGTGCTTCTCCATGTACTCGCTCATGTCGATCTGAATGAGAGCGTCCTCATCGCCGAACATGAACTCGGCCAGGGCCTTGGCCAACAGGGTCTTGCCGACACCGGTCGGGCCGGCAAAGATGAAGCACCCGGTGGGGCGCTTCGGGTCCTGCAGGCCGCTGCGGCTGCGTCGGACGGCCTTGGAAATCGACTTGATGGCCTCGTGCTGGCTGATGACGCGCTTGTGCAGTTCGTCTTCCATCTGCATCAGACGCATCGAGTCTTCGGTCGTCATCCGCGTGAGCGGAATGCCGGTCATCTTCGACACCACCTCGGCGATCACCTCTTCGTCGACGATGCCGTCGGTCTCGCGGGATTTCTCGCGCCACTGATCGGTGATCTGGCTCTTCTTCTTGCGAAGCTTGTCGGCCTTGTCGCGCAGGGCGGCGGCCTTCTCGAAGTCCTGATCGGCAACGGCCTCTTCCTTCTCCTTGTTGAGCCGTTCGACTTCCTCGTCGATCTCCTTGAGATCCGGCGGCCGGGTCATCGACTTGAGATGGATCCGGGCTCCGGCCTCGTCAATCACGTCGATGGCCTTGTCGGGGAGGCAACGGCCGGTGATATAGCGGTCCGAGAACTCGACGGCCGCCTCCACGGCGTCGTCCGTGATCTGGACGTGGTGGTGCTTCTCGTATCGATCGCGAAGCCCCTTGAGGATGGCGACCGTCTCGGTCTTGCTGGACGGCTCGACCATGACAATCTGGAACCGGCGTTCCAGGGCGGCGTCCTTCTCGATGTACTTGCGGTATTCGTCGAGCGTCGTGGCCCCGATGCACTGGATCTCGCCGCGGGAAAGGGCCGGCTTGAGCACGTTCGAGGCGTCGATGGCCCCCTCGGCTCCGCCGGCACCCACCAGCGTATGCAACTCGTCGATGAACAGGATCGTGTTCTTCGCCCGGCGGACTTCGTTCATCACCGCCTTGATCCGCTCTTCGAACTGCCCGCGGTACTTCGTACCGGCCACCATCATGGCCAGGTCGAGTACCACGATGCGGCGGTCCATGAGCAACTCGGGAACGTTCCCTTCAACCACGCGCTGGGCGAAGCCTTCCACAATGGCCGTCTTGCCCACACCGGCCTCGCCGAGAAGCACGGGGTTGTTCTTCGTTCGCCGACCCAGAATCTGCATCGTCCGCTCGATCTCTTTCTCGCGGCCGATCACCGGGTCCAACTTGCCTTGCTTGGCCAGTTCGGTGAGATCTCGTCCGAAACTGTCCAGCGCCGGCGTCTTGGACTTGCCGCCCCGAGGGGATTCTCCCGGTGCGCCCGGCGTTCCGCCGCCCGATCGTTCCGGCGTCTCGCCCGACTCCATGCCGTGACCCAGCAAGTTGAGCACTTCGTCGCGGACTTCTTCGAGCTTCAGGCCGAGGTTCATCAGAACTTGCGCGGCCACTCCTTCCTGCTCGCGAAGCAGACCGAGCAGGATGTGTTCGGTGCCCACGTAGTTGTGGTTCAGATTGCGGGCCTCTTCCATGGAGTACTCGATGACCTTCTTCGCCCGCGGCGTCTGCGGGAGCTTGCCCATGGTCACCATGTCGGGGCCGCTCTGGACGAGCTTCTCGACCTCCAGCCGGATCTTCCGGAGATCAACGTCCAGATTCTTCAGCACGTTGGCTGCTACTCCGCTGCCCTCTTTGATCAGGCCCAGGAGAATGTGCTCCGTGCCGATGTATTCGTGATTGAACCGCTGCGCCTCTTGGTTCGCCAGTTGCATGACCTTTCGGGCACGGTCTGTGAATCGTTCGTACATCTTGTGCTTCTCTCTGCTACACCATCTCCGTGGCCGGCTCGCGATTGCTGTTCCCCCACGTGGAAGGGGGTGTCGCGACAGGCCATCGGTCTGGGTTTCATGGTTGTGGTCCGCCCCTCGCCATTTCGGCCAAAAGAGGTGGTACCGTAGGCTAATGAATCATATATCGCAAATAGGGCCGGTTTCGTGAAGGCCCTCAAGTTTCTTTGGACTGGTCGGCGGAAAAGTTCAGGCTGCCCGGCTTGCCTCGACCTCTGACGGACCAACGCTGGCGGCCGCTTGCAGATACTTCCTTTCCTGGTGGATCTCCAGCATCCACCGGCGTGCCCCATCCAGAAGCTCTAACCGGTCCAATTGTTGCGATGCTTCCTTGGTGCGGCCAGTATGACGCCAGAGGGTTGCCAGCATAAGCCCCGCCTCTACGTCGCGAGAGTTTTTCTGGAGCAGGTCCGTCAGAACTCGCTCCGTACCGAACCAGTCCCCTCGCAGGTACAATCTCGTTGCATCGCCAAAACTGACCTCGGCGGCCGGGCTTTCTTCAGGATGGAGCAGTCGCAAGGCTCTCCATGTTGCGATGTTGGCGCCCATCCAGAACACGGCAGTAGCCACCCACAGTCCGTTACGTACGTGCGTTGGCAGCAGTTCCGGCCACCACACAGAGGCGAGGATCTGGAGGTTGACAAGCACCGCAAAAACGGCCGCCCACCCCAACCCAAGCCAACTCCCGTTGGCGAGAATGGTTGGCAGCCCAGGCCACAAATAGGCCAGGTACGGCATCCTGCCCATGAGTCGTTCCCTCGGTTCTCCAGCAGATAATCGGTATCCGTCTGCCGGAGAATTGTAGCCCTCGATCCCCGTTGGATCAAGGCAAGTAGCGTCGTCCGTTTAGTTTAGGGCGACAGGACAAACCGGGGATACCGCAATATCCCCACCATTGTGGGAGCGAGTCAAACCGACGATGGCTTGTTTTCCACCTCCTCGATGGAGCATCCGTCCATCCGGTCATCGTTGTCAGTGCCAGGAATTTCTGGGAAATTACCAATATGGACATTGAATTGACTGCAGCAACGCAACGAGTTCTCGCTGTGGCCTCAACCTGGTGCTCGGATTCCTTGCTCGAGGCCCCCGCCGTATTGCTGGGACTGCTGCTGGAGCCCGAATGCCGAGCAGCCCTCATTCTGCGGGCCCATGGGGTCGACGTGGCAACGATCAGGTCTCGCTGGCCCGAGTTGCTCCCGACGACCTCTTGTGCGGCACCGCAGCCCTCTGACTCTAAGGAGGGTACGTGCGGCAGAATGGTTCCCCGTTTTTCCGCCGAAATGGAAACCGCGGTCGCTATTGCCAACGAGTGGTTGGCCGACTTGCCCCGCCCTCTGGCACTCGCCACCGAACACCTGCTCATGGGGCTGGCGGCGAGCGAGGATGAGACCGGATCCTGGCTTCGGCATCAGAACATCCATGCCGAAGGCCTGCGAGATGAGATCCTCAAACAGTACGGACTGTCCGTTTCACCGCCGGAAATCGAGCCCCTGATTCCTGACGAAGTCGTCTCCCCGGTAGCCGAGAATTCGCCACAAACGTCGCCGAAACAGGAACTCGCATCCCGGCATCAAGACTCCCAGCGGTCCATCAAGCTCTTTGACCCAGGGGAGCAGAACGCAAACGTCGTGCGTCTCCTGGATGCATCCGCCAATCGGGCACGAGAGGCCTTGAGGGTCATCGAAGATTACGTTCGGTTCGTGCTGGACGACGGACACTTGACGGAACGTCTGAAAACCCTCCGTCACAAGCTGACATCGGCTCTCGCGGTACTTCCAATCTCCGACCGCTTGGCCGTCCGCGACACGCAGGCCGACGTAGGGACAACCATCAGCACCGATGCGGAACTGGTTCGCCAAGACGCCGCTGATGTGCTGACCGCCAACTTCACGCGACTCCAAGAAGCTTTGCGTAGTCTGGAAGAATTTGGAAAAATAGATAATATAGTTCCTTCTCGGGTGATCGAGCAACTCAGATATGAGACCTACACACTCCACAAGGCCGTGCAAGGAACAACCGAGAGCGTGAATCGGCTGGACGGGACACGTCTGTATGTGCTTGTCGATGGTCGCTCGACGGTCGAAGCATTCGACAAACTCGTGTCGTCGCTGGTTCAGGTGGGAGTCGACGTGATTCAGTTGCGCGACAAGACGCTCGCAGATCGGGAACTGCTCGAGCGGGCCCGGCGACTGCGCGACTTGACGGCGTCGAGCGACACCCTGTTCGTGATGAACGATCGTCCGGATCTTGCGGTGCTGGCTGCGGCCGACGGCGTCCACGTCGGCCAGGAGGAGTTGACCGTGCGCGACGTGCGACAGATCGTCGGTCCTCGCATGCTCGTAGGGGTGTCGACTCACAATCTCGACCAGGCTCGGCAGGCGGTGCTGGACGGAGCGAGCTACTTGGGAGTCGGACCGACGTTTCCGTCAGGCACCAAGTCTTTCAGCGAATTTCCCGGCGTGGAGTTCGCCAGGAGTGTTGCGTCCGAAATTCGCCTGCCGGCCTTCGCGATCGGGGGAATTGACGCGTCGAACCTCGACGAGGTGCTTGCAGCAGGAATCGGCCGCGTGGCGGTGAGCGGGGCCGTTGTCGCTGCCAAGGATCCGGCCGATGCCGCCCGCACCCTGCTCGATCGGCTCAAGGCACGCAAGTCATGATTCTGCACGTCGACATGGACGCCTTCTACGCTTCGGTCGAACAGCGGGATCGGCCCGAATTGAAAGGACAGCCGGTGATCGTAGGAGGCACTCCTCAGGGCCGCGGCGTCGTCTCGGCCGCCAGCTACGAGGCCCGCCGCTACGGCGTCCACAGCGCCATGCCCGCCGCCACGGCCGTCCGCCTGTGTCCCCACGGAGTGTTCTTGCGCCCGCGAATCGGTTACTATGCCCATATATCGGAGCAAATTCGGGCGATCTTCGACCGCTACACGCCGCTCGTCGAACCGCTCTCCCTGGACGAAGCCTTTCTGGACGTTCGTGGAAGCGTTCACCTGTTTGGCCCGCCGCTGGAAATCGCCAGGCAAATCAAGTCCGCCATTCGCGAGGAACTGAACCTGGTCGCTTCCGTGGGCGTAGCCCCCAACATGTTTCTGGCCAAGATAGCCAGTGACTTGGAGAAGCCCAATGGTCTGGTCGTTGTGGAACAAGGAGCGGAACAGGCATTCCTCGATCCGTTGCCCGTTGGGCGACTCTGGGGTGTGGGGCGGGTGGCCGGGCGCGCGTTCGAGCAACTCGGCATACACACGATCGGGCAATTGCGCAGAATGCCCGTGGATGTGCTGGTCTCGAAGTTCGGTTCCGTCGGCGAGCACCTGTGGAATCTTGCCCACGCACGGGACGACCGATCCGTCGTGCCGGAACACCAGGCCAAGTCGATTTCGCACGAGACGACGTTCGAGCAGAACATCTGCGATCGGCAGGTCTTGAGAGCCTGGCTCCTGGATCTCACCGATCAGGTTTCACGCCGCGTGCGGTCCCACGGGCTTCGCGGCAAAACGGTCCAACTGAAGGTGCGGTTCAGCGATTTTCGCACGATCACCCGCTCCCAGTCGTTGCCGGAACCGACCGACGTGACGGACGAGATCTGGGAGGCCGCGAGCCGGATGTTCGACCAGCGTCTTCCCGACCCGCTTCCGGCGGTGCGCCTGCTCGGAATGGGCGTAAGCTCGCTGGACCAGTCGGGCGAGCAGCAGGCGCTCCTTTTCGACGGCGACGAGCGGCAGCGGCAGAGCCGTTTGGACCAGGCAACCGATCAGATACGGGCCCGTTTCGGCGCGGAGGCAATCGGCCGGGCGGCTGCCATCGATCATCACAGAAAGGACGAGCCGTGAAATACGAAGTCGAGCAGAAACACCCGGTGGACGAATTCGAATCGCTCGCGGCCAGACTCGCCCTCATGGGAGCGAGAATCGGTCCGGCCCAGGAGGAACTCGATCTTTACTTTGCGCATCCTGTCCGCGACTTCGCCGAGACGGACGAAGCCCTGCGAATTCGACGCAAGGGCGTCAAGACCCTGATTACCTACAAGGGCCCGAAGATCGACACGACCACCAAGACTCGCCGCGAAATCGAACTCCCCTTGGGCGACCGGCCGGAGACCCCCGAACAATGGTGCGAACTGCTGAGCGTGCTCGGATTCACGGCCGTGGCCGAGGTCCGCAAGACGCGGCGCAAAGCGGAAGTCCCCTGGCAGGGCGAGACCGTGGTCCTGACGCTCGACGACGTGGACCGCGTGGGAACCTTTGTCGAACTGGAGATCGAGGCTTCCGAAGAGGGCGTCGAACAGGCGAAATCCCGTCTGGCGGCCCTGGCCGATGAACTCGGCCTCAAAGGCTCGGAACGACGCAGTTATCTGGAACTCCTGCTCGAACGGAAATAGTCCCGTCAGAGCCAGGGTGGCACGTCCCAGAGCCCCCTTGAGTCATTTGAAAGCAACAGTCGAGGGAAGACGAATGAAGCGGCTGGCGATCCGTGTTCTGTTCACCGTCAATGTTGTCACAGCAGTCTCCGCGGCATTCTGCGGCGAACCGGCGGTCACTCCGCTGCCCCAGGCCCATGCCCACAACGATTACCGCCACGATCGCCCGCTGTTGGACGCGCTCGACCACGGGTTCTGCAGCGTCGAAGCCGACATCTATCTGGTCGACGGGCAGCTCCTGGTCGGACACGACCGATCCGAACTGACACCCCAGCGGACCTTGGAATCGCTGTATCTTGCACCGCTTGATGCACGGGTTCAGGCCGACGGAGGCCGGATCTATGCGGGCGGCCCGACGATCACGCTCTTCATCGACATCAAGACCGACGGGCCGGACACATGGCCGGTCCTTCACCAGGCTCTCGCCCGTCATGCCGAGATGTTAACACGTGTTGAACGAGATCGCGTCACCCAGGGCGCCGTGACCGTCGTCGTCAGCGGCAATCGTCCCGTCGAGGAGATGGCCGCGACATCGCCCCGATACGCGGGAGTCGACGGCCGGTTGAGCGACCTCGAGTCGGATGCCCCCGGTCACTTCATGCCGCTGATCAGCGATCAATGGTCCCGCCACTTCAAGTGGAAGGGGAAGGGGGCGATGCCGGAGGAAGAGCGGGTGAAGTTGGCTGAGATGGTCCGGCGGGCTCACCAATCGGGGCGTCGAATTCGCTTCTGGGCGACGCCCGACGTCGAGCCCATGTGGCGCACTCTGCGCGAGGCCGGCGTCGATCTGATCAACACCGATGATCTTGAAGGTTTGAGCCGGTTCCTGCGTTCAGGACGGTAGCATCGTAGCAATGCTTGCCGCTGGCGATCTGGTGCCCAATAATACTGGAGTCGTCTGCAGCCTGAATCGCAGGCGGAAGGCACTACATTGGCTGTGTGCCTGCGACTCGCTTCAACAAGTACTCGAGAAGTGCGATCATGAACATCTTCCGCATCCTCCTTGCCGAGATCTCGTTTCGTAAGCTGAATTTCACCCTGAGCCTCTCGGCCGTGATGGTGGCCGTGGCACTGTTCGTGGCCGGGCCCATGCTGGTCGAGGCGTATCAGCAGCAGACCCAGCAGGAAGTGGACCATTGGCAGGGACTGATCAACGAATCGGAAAAGGGAGTGGCCGAGATTCGAGAAGGAATGAAGAAGGTCGAGGACTCGACCAAAGCGCAACTCGCAGAGCTGAGCGACACGACCCGCAAGGTGACGCTCGGACTGGGGTTCAACCTGATGATCGTTCACAAGGACACGAACATGGCCGACTTTTGGGCTTCCGACTACGCGGCCATCGACATGCCCGAAGAATACGTGGATCGCCTGGCCAACGACTACAACCTGACGATGGTCGTACACATCGTTGCCACACTCCAGGAGAAGATCGAATGGCAGCAGCGTAAAGTATTACTCGTCGGTTATGCACCGGAGGCGACCCAATCGCATTTGCGCAAGAAGGCGCCCATGGGCTACATCGTCAAGCCGGGTACGGTGTTCCTTGGATCGGAACTGGGCGTCGGCCATCAGGTCGGCGAGACGATCGAGATCCCTGTCCGCGGCTCCGACGCGCCGAAGCAGTTTGAGATTGCCCAGATCCTCCCCGAGCAGGGCAGCAAGGACGACATTTCGATCATCATGCACCTGAAAGACGCCCAGGAAGTTCTCGACAAAAAGGGACGGGTCAATCAGATCCTGGCTCTCAACTGCCACTGCGCTGAAGCAGACCGCCCCAAAATTCGGGCCCAACTCGAAGAGGCTCTGCCGGAAGCTCGTGTTACCGAGTTTCGCACCAAGTTTCTCGCCCGGGCTGAGCAGCGCGACGCCGTGGCAAGCAGCAGTGCCCAAGTGCTGGGTGAGATGCAGGCCAACCTCGCGGCTCGCGAGAAGATCCTCGAGGAACGCAGGACGACCGCGGCCAAGGCGGCCGAATCGCGCCAGCACCTCGAGAAACTCCTGAAAACCCTCTCGGACGTGATCACCCCGTTGGTCGTTCTGGCGGCCGCCGTCTGGGTCGGCTTGCTGGCATTGTCGAACGTGCGCGAACGACGAACCGAGATCGGTGTCCTGCGAGCCCTCGGCAAGGGAACGGGCACCATCGTCGCCCTGTTCCTCGGCAAGGCCGTGCTGCTGGGCCTGGCCGGCGGATTGATCGGCTTCGGATTCGGCACCCTCCTCGGAACGGCTCTGGGCGAGTCGGCCCTGGGCCTGGGCGTCGATCTGTTCACGCCCCGATTGGACGTCTTCCTCTACACCCTGATCGGCGCCCCCCTCCTGGCCGCCTTGGCCAGCTATCTGCCCACACTGGCCGCCGTAATCGAAGATCCGGCCATCGTCCTGCGCGAACCGTAGCCCCCACTGGAGTTCGTGAAGTTGCACTATCACAGAGTTGCCCGAAGAGACGTAGGTTGGCTCTCCTGAGTCGACCATAAGAACTGCCGGAAAACGCGGCTTCCGACAGCCCAGCCACGAAATAGCGCAACTTCAGAAGTTGGGGGCCAGGCCTTCAGCCTGCTATCACAGCCCTCGCGCGGCTAGGACTCCTGTTTGGCACCATCGTCAACCTTCGCAGCACGCTCCGACCACTCCGCCCAGATCCGCGCCAGTATCGTGCCGGTGAACATGCAGCCAAACGTGTAAAGGGCTGCCGGCAAGGCGATTCTCTCGTCGGGAAACAGCCCCATGGCGAGCGTCGTGCCCAGCCCGGCGTTCTGCATCCCAATCTCCAGAGTCAGGGCCCGGCGCATCGGATTCGGCAGCCGCATCAGACGTCCGCCGCCGTAGCCGGCCGCGTAGCCGGCCAGATTCACCGTCAGCAGGGCAACGACCAACCGCGTCTCCAATTGGGAGACTCCCCCTCGATTGACTCCCACGACAACGGCGATGATCCACAGGATCGTCAGATTGGCGATGATCGCTCCGAGCAGTCGGGCGCCTGTAGCCCAGATCGGCCAGATCCGCGAAAGCACGTGTCCTATGACCACTGGCAAGACGACCATCCAGCAGAGATCGATAAAGACCTTTCCAACCGGGAAATCGACGACCAATCCGCCCAGCGCCAGCCACAGCACCCAGGGCACCACCAGCGGCGACAGAATCGTCGCCGACGTCGTCAAGCTGACGGAATAACTCACGTTTCCCCGGGCGATCATGGTCAGCACGTTGGAGGCCATGGCCCCGGGAACGCAGCCGACCATGATGATGCCGATCATCCACGGCCCTTCCAGGCCGAACAATCGTCCGACCCAGTAGGCAAGCAGGGGCATGGCCGAATACTGGACCGCTGTGCCGCCCAGCACGGTCGGCCAGCGGCGGAAGACCATCACGACCTCGTCAGGAGGCAGCAGCGAACCGATCGCCAGCATCGTCACCGCGATCATGGTGCCAAGCCAGCCCTTGGTTGCCACGAACGGGTCGAAGGCTGCACCGTCCAACCCGAGAGAATTGAACCAGGCAGGCCAGCAGTAGGCCACCCAGCAAAGCAGCACCAGCCACACGAGGAGAAAACGTTCGAGAACGGCCTGGAATCGGTTGGCTGACTTGGTCACAACAAGAAATCTCCCGTATCCGGTGGCTGCACCAAGTGCGAAGCGCAAGCGAGGACAGCGAGCCGGCCACTCCCGCCCGCGTCGCTCCTCAAGTGTACCTCCGTCGCCGGGCCAAGCAAACACGAATCACAACACTTAAGCCGTTCTCCGTCAACGCCTTTCGTCGACAGAAACTTGCACTATCCCCGGCAAGACCGATGTGGCATACTGGCACAATCGTGCCCCAGGCGACGGGAATCGCCGCCATGGTCTGTTCGTATGGAGACGAAGATGGAACGGAAGCCGCCAAGAATCTTCTTCAGCGTCGGTGAGCCAAGCGGCGACATCCACGGAGCCAATCTGATCCGGCAATTCAAGGCCCGCGATCCCGACATCGAGTGTGTGGGTTATGGCGGTCCCAAAATGGCGGAAGCCGGCTGCCGGTTGCACACCGACCTGACGGCATTGGCCGTCATGTGGCTGTTTCGGGTCCTTGTGAATCTGCACAAGTTCTGGGGCCTGGTCAGTCGAGCGGATCGATACTTCCGCCACCATCGCCCCGACGCCGTCGTCCTCATCGACTACCCGGGCTTCAACTGGTGGATCGCCCGGCGAGCCAAGGTGCACCATATCCCTGTGTTCTACTACACGCCGCCTCAGATCTGGGCCTGGGCCCAATGGCGGATCAAGAAGATGCGGCGGTTCGTCGACCACATCCTGGCCGCCCTCCCCTTTGAGGCCGAATGGTTCCAACAGAAGGGCTGCAACGCCACCTTCGTCGGGCACCCCTACTTTGACGAAGTCGAACGGGAACCACTGGACGAAGCGTTCATGCAGCAATTCCGCGACCGGCCCGGTCCGTTGGTCACCATCCTGCCGGGCTCGCGGACGCAGGAGGTGGAGAAGAACCTGGCGGCCTTCCTGGACGCCGCAGAAAAAGTGCGCAAGCAGGTGCCGGACGCCCGCTTTGCGGTGTCGCCCTTCCGCGAGAAGCACGCCCAGGCGGTTCGGGAGATGCTGGCGAAACGTGGCATCGACGCGACGGTCCACGTGGGCAAGACGCCCGAACTAATCCACTTGGCCGACTGTTGCATGGCCGTTTCCGGATCGGTCTCGCTGGAGTTGCTGTTTCACGCCAAGCCGACCGTCATTCAGTACAAGATCACGCCCCTGGAGTTCTTCGTGCAGAAGTTCTTCCGCAAAGTGAAGTACATCACGCTGGTCAATCTGCTGACGGCCGACGAACTGTTTCCAAAAGACGTGACCCCCTACGATCCGTCGCAGCCCGACGCCGATCGCGTCTTGTTCCCCGAATACCTGACCTGCGAGGACAAGTCGGCCCAGGTGGCGGCCCACGTCGTCCAGTGGCTCACCGACGATTCGGCCAGACGCCGCCGGGTCGCCCAACTGGAGGCCCTGCGTGAGAAGGTCGCTCACGGCGGAGCGGCCGCCCAGGCGGCCGATTACATCCTGGGGACCCTGCAGAACCAGGAAATCCGCCCGCCGCGGCCACATTTTCTTGGGAAGTCGAGAAATGCTACAATGGAATGCTCGTGAGTACTCCGTTCGACTGACCCTCGGAGCTTGGTTACGTGCTACTTGGTGAACCTCCACGTTCAGCCGGCGATCTCCACTTCCGGCTCTTCGGCATCCCCGTGCGGGTTCATCCGTACTTCTGGCTGGTTGCCGTCATGCTTGGCCTGGGTCCGGACTCGCAATTGAGCGACATTCTTATCTGGGTCGTTGCTGTCGTCATCTCGATCCTCATTCACGAGTTGGGCCACGCACTACTGATGAGGGCGTACGGCCTATGGCCCTGGATCACCCTCACCGGTTTCGGCGGTCTGGCCTCGGCCGATCCGGCCGGTGCCCAACGGATTGGCACCGCCGGCAATGTCCTCATCTCCTTCGCCGGCCCCGCCGCGCAATTCGTTCTGGTGGCAGGACTTGCAGCGGCACTTAAGGCCCTGGGGTACAGCATCACCCTGGATACGAGCGGTATCGTCCCGCTCGTGTATCCGGGCGAACCCGTGGCTTCGTGGGGAGTGTCGATGCTGCTCATCTATCTCATGACTGCCAGTGTGTCTTGGGCGGTGCTCAATCTGATTCCGGTCTATCCGCTCGACGGAGGTCAGATCGCACGCGATTTGTTCCTGGCAGCAAGTCCGCGCAACGGAATCACTCGGTCGCTGATCCTGTCCATCGTCGCCGCAGTTGCCGTCGCCGTTGTCGCTCTGTCGAACGGCAGCAAAGTCTTGGCGCTCATGGCCGGCTTGCTGGCCTACAGCAACTACGCCGCACTCCAGGCCTATCGCAATCAGCGCGGTTGGTAGAAACGCCGTGTCAGCGGACGTCGATCGCCGGTCTTGCGGGAGAATTCTTTAAGAAAACTCGCGGGAAGCTGCCGATAAGAGATGGCAATATCTTGCGGGGGGGCCGGGCTCTCTCGCAGGTTGGAGCCGGGTGATGGATTTCGGCTCCAGTGTAACCCTAGGCTCTAGGACGGAGATCCTCCAATGCCGAAGAAAGCAGCCAAAAAAGCGGTGAAGAAGGTCGCGAAGAAGAAAGCAGCCAAGAAGGCGCCAGCCAAGAAGGCCGCCAAGAAAGCGCCGGCCAAAAAGGGCTGTTGCTGCTGCAAATAATGTCCGGGTTCCCTGGCAAAGCGTGAACGGAGAAGAGGCACTATACTTGCGCCCGAATGAGCATAGTGCCTCACCTCTGTGCCGATTTCAGGGAAAAGGTGACAGTCGCGTCTTGCCTCTTGGAATCGAGCAACTCAGCCCAACACCGAAAGCGACGGCATGGGCGGCTTCTGACGCCGCTGAGACACGATCTTCTTGACCAGATTCGTGCACAGGTCTTCCAGGTAGGGAGCGACCGTCTTGTCGTCGAAGCAGGATGCCAGCGTGCCTTCGTCGCCGCGAATCCGCATCTGCATGTTAATCGGCACTTCCCCGAGGAAAGGCACGTTCAACTGCTCGGCCCTCGCCTTCGCACCGCCGCATCCGAAAATCTCGTGCCGGCTGTTGCAGTTCGGGCAGGTGAAATGGCTCATGTTCTCGACCATGCCGAGAACCTCGATATTCACCTTGCGAAACATGGCGACGGCCTTGGTGGCGTCCAGTAGCGCCACGTCCTGCGGCGTGCAGACGACGACGGAACCCGTCAGTGGCAGAAGTTGCGAGAGCGTGATGGCGATGTCGCCCGTTCCCGGCGGCATGTCGATGATCAGGTAGTCGAGGTCGCCCCAGTTCGTATCCCGCAGAAACTGCGTGATCGCTCCGTGCAGCATGGGCCCCCTCCAGATCACCGCCTCCTCGGCCGGAACCAGCAGGCCCATCGAAAGAACCTTCATGTTCCCGACGTCGACCGGCTGGATCTTCCCGTCGATCATGGTGGGACGCTGCTCGGTGCCCAGCAGGTGCGGTATGCTCGGGCCGTACACGTCGGCGTCCATCAACCCCACCTTCGCTCCCGCCCGCGACAGCCCGACGGCGAACGACGCTGCGATCGTGCTCTTGCCCACGCCCCCCTTTCCCGAACCCACCGCGATCACGGCCTTGGCAGACAGGCCGACCTCCCCAAGCTTCTGCGGGGCGCGGTGGTGTTCGACCAGGTCCACGTCGACCTCGGTTAACTGAGGAAAATGTCTCCGGATATGCTCCACCAGATCGGCCCGTGTCTGTTTCCACAACGGGGCGGAGAACGTCGTCAGACCCAGCGTCAACGCCAGCTTGTCGCCGTCGAGCTTCAGGTCCCGGACCTGTTCGAGCGTCACAATGCCGCGCCCGGCTTCCGGATCGGTGAATTCGTTGAGCACTTGCTCAACCGCCTGCTGGGTCAATGGGCCATCGCTCACTTGCTTGCTCCTAGGGGTGTGCGGCTGTCAAAATGGGCCTTCCGCATTCGGTCCTGCATGCGTTTCACGCATAGCCGTTCGTCGAACGTACAAGCCTCGTCACGAACGCCCTGTTCCGGCTCGTTCCGCCGCCCTTGGCCAGGGCAGGCGAGCCCATACTCGCTGTTCCGGAGTCAGCGACGGCTCGGGCACTTGTTCCAGGTGCCGGCGGATAATCTCGACGATCGGCGCCAATTCCCGTGGCGACGTGCACAGCCAGACAATTCCCGCCTCGAGAATCTGCCAGCGGTGCGGTTCCGCCTTCCGATCGGCCACGGCAAGGATCCGTACCGCCGGAAACTCGCGCCGCATGCGGCCTACCAGTCGGACAACGTCCGCAGACGTCGATTCTGTCCACAGGGCAACCACGATCGAAGCGGGGCTCGCCGCAATCATCGTGCGGCAGGCCTGAAAGGTGCGAGCCTCGTACACCCGAGGCCCCTCAGACCTAAACAGACGACGCAAATGCCGTGCCCAGGAACCGTCACTCTCCCAAACGACCAACTTCGCCGGCTCGTAGGGGACGGTTCGCTGCGAATCGCCGTTCTGAAGCGTCTCATTCATGGTAGAAGTGTGGGGGACCGTTGGCAAGGTATCAGCCTGTCTCGTCGTCGTCCGATTCCTCGTCGACCAGCCCCAATTGGACCAGTCGGCGATAGAGCCGGGGCCGATTCAGCCCGAGCAGCCAGGCCGCTTTCGTCTTGTTGCCTTTAGCCTGAGCCATGGCTCGCGCGATCAGTTCTCGCTCGATCGCCGCCAGATACTCGTCGATCTGGATCGTGGTCTCTTTGCGCCGCGGATGAGCGGCCGCGTCGAGCGCCAACCGAATGTTCTCCGGAATGTCGCACGGCCGAATCTCGGGGCTTTCTGCCTGCTGATGGGCCGACGCAATGGCCGCCGAGAGCTCATCCAGGCTGCCCGGCCAACCATATGCAGCCAGCATGTCGAGCGTCTCCGACGCTGCCCCGCCAATCTGCTTGCCCCCCTCCGCGTTGATCTGTTCGATGAACGTCTGAACGAGCAGCGGAAGGTCTTCGATCCTCTCGGCCAGGGCCGGCAGCTCAATCTCCAGCGTACTCAGGCCGAGTGCAAGTCTCGTGTCGTATTCCCCCTGCCTGGCCAGTTCAACCAGGCGACGTGTCGACGTCGCCATGATCCGCAAAGGAAAGGGGCGTTCGAACAGCACGTGCGCCAGTTCCCGTTGCGCCTCGGGGCTGATCGTGTCCACTCCGTTGAGCAACAACGTGTTCTGCCCGGGACGATCGCTGCCAGTGTCTTGTGCGGCCAGGGCGATCACCGTCGAGCGGACCAGATCGCCGCCCAGCACCGCGCAATCGAGCGGGACAACGGCGCCGGCATGCTCGCCGTCGCCGGCAAAATGGACGGTTCTTGCCAGCCGTTCTTTGCCGCTTCCCTTGGGGCCGACGATCACGACACTCGATCGCGTGCCGGACGCCAAGGCCGCCTGGGATCGGGCTCGCCGAATCGCCGGACTCGTTCCCACAAGTCGATCCGGCAGGTGCTCCGCCGCCTGCCGCCGATGGAACTCGCGAAGCTGTTCGTGGAGCGACTGCGATTCGCTCTGCCGCGGCTCGCCGGGCGCCGTTTCCTGAAAATCGTCGGGCAGGTCCAGTTCGTCGACCACCGCAACCACGGCGATCAATTCGCCGACGTCTCCCAGAGGGTGGAACACAGCCTTCCTCCGGCGCGTGTGTCCCTGCTCGTCGTTCCGGACCA
Source organism: Planctomycetaceae bacterium (assembly GCA_012719125.1). GTDB lineage: Bacteria > Planctomycetota > Planctomycetia > Pirellulales > Thermoguttaceae > JAAYAY01. The sequence goes on from JAAYAY010000269.1 coordinate 51,874, forward strand.
CCAGCCCCGTGCATCGCCGGCCCGAGAAGGCCGCCGGCGGCGGGCACAGGCCGGCAGTCAACGCGTCGATTCCCGCCGCCTCGGGAGCGCTGTGGTAGGCGCAGCGCCGCCCCAACAGATCGTCGGCCACTGCCCCAAGCCAACGGCGAAAGGCCGCGTTGTAGAAGACGATCTTCCGGTCTTCGTCCAGAATGTAAAGGGGCTGCGACGCTCCATCCAGCAAGCGTCCCAAAGCCGGCCCCCGGTTTCGCGCCCGAGACATCGGAATCGGTTGTTGGGGTTCAGGGTTCAGGAGTCAGGGCGTTCGGAGGTGCCTGGTTGTCGACGACCTGACTTGCGTTCTCCGGAACGGCCTGATCAGCCGAGTCGTACCACGGCATGGGAAATACCCCGATCGCCAACACGAGCAGACCACAAATGACCGCGGCCGTCAACGGACCGGTTCCGGCGGCGTTGGATCTGACTCTACCCAACGGCATGCGGAAGAACATCGCGCCCACGATCCGCAGATAATAGGCGGCCGCAATCGCCGCGTTCACGACGCCGATGATCGCCAATCCTACGAACCATTCCCGCACCCCCGGACCGCTGCCGTGTACCCCGAGCGCACCGCCAAACAAGGCCAGCTTGCCCCAGAAACCCGCCAAGGGAGGAATGCCGGCCAGACTGAACATGAAAGCTGCAATCAACCAGGCCAGCAGGCGTTGCCTCGGTACCTCGCTCCATGCCAGCCCCGCCAGGCCGTCGACGTGCTCGAGCGGCTGGTCCGAACTGCCGAGGCAATTCAACGCGGCAAACGTGCCCAACGTGGCTACGCTGTAAACCAGCAAGTAAAACAGCAGCGCCGCCGTGCCGTCGAAGGCCCCCGGGGCCCCCGAAGCGGTCCCCAACGCCACCGTCAAACCGATCAGCATGTATCCGGCGTGGGCGATGGAGGAGTAGGCCAGGAGCCGTCGCAGATTGTCCTGCCACAGGGCGAGCACGTTCCCCGTGGTCATGGTCAGTACCGCCAACGCCATCGCGATCCGCCAAGTGTGAGAGGGGAGGCCTTCCGTCGCCACCAGGACCAGCCGGATCAGCGCAATGAAACCCGCCAGTTTCGGAGCCACCGAGAGCAGGGCCGCGTTCGAGTTGGACGTCCCTTGGTAGACGTCGGCGGCATAAAAATGGAACGGCACGGCCGCGATCTTGAAACTCAACCCGGCAAAGAGGAACACCGCCGCCAGGCGTCCGGCCGACGCCAGCGGATTGGCCGCGTCGCCCAATCGGGCCTGGATCACGCCGAGAGACGTCGATCCCGCCGACCCGTAAAGGAAACACAAACCGAAGAGCAAGATTGCCGAGGCCAGGATGCTGAGATAGAAGTACTTGGCAGCCGACTCGCGGCCTTCGATCGTGCGCCGTCCCACAAACAACAGGATATAGGTGGGGATGGAGATCAACTCGAGTCCCAGGAAGACCAGGATCAACTCGCCCGAGACGCTCACGAGCATCATCCCCGCCACGACCAGTAACACCGAGCCTACCAGCTCGGGCGCGTCGCGATCGCTAGTCGGACGCCACGACAGCAGGACGAGAATCACGCTCAATCCCAAGGCAAGCCAGCGAGTCCACACCGCCAGGTTATCGAGCAGCAGCGGATCGGCCGATGCGAGCGGCGTGGTCGTTGCCAGGCACCCGCCTGCCAGCCCGAGGCCCGCCAGGGCCACCCACGACCAGGAGGCACGCGGCGCGGCGAAGGCCCCGGCGACGTAGACGAACACGGCCGTCACGACGACGAGCATCTCCGGACCAAGCTGCCAAACCACCTCACTCGTCACGCGATTCTTCTCCCCTTGGTAATGCACCTGGCTGAGAGATCAATTCGACCGCATGGAGCCGCTCCTCGCCGTCCGACAGTCGCATCGCGCCGACCGTCAAACGATCCAACGTCGGCCCCATCCGTTCCAGAAAGAACGAGGGTTGCAGGCCTATCCAGAAGATCAGCACGACCAATGGAACCAGCGACGCAACTTCCCGCGATGACAGATCGCGGATCGGCTCCTCCTGTCCCCGGTGATGTTCGACGGCCGGTTCCCGAACGGGACCGAAAAACACCCGCTGGAACATCCACAGCATGTACCAGGCTCCCAGCACGACGCCGAACACGGCCAGAACGGAAACGGCGCGATAGACGATCGCCGGCCCGGTCAGGTCCTGGGCCCAGGCACGTTGAAAGGCCCCCACGAGAATCAGCAACTCGCCGGCAAATCCGTTCATGCCCGGCAGCCCGATGCTCGATAGGGTCATCAGCAGCATGAAAAACGATAACACCGGCAACCGCCGCGCCAGGCCGCTGTAGGCCTTGATTTCGCGCGTATGGTAGCGTTCGTACAACATGCCGACCAGGGCGAACAGTCCGCCCGTCGACAGGCCGTGGTTGATCATTTGCAGCACGCCGCCGTCGATCCCCGTTCGATTGAGGGCGAAGATGCCGAGCATGCAGAAACCCAGGTGACTCACGCTCGAATAGGCGATGAGCCGTTTGATATCCGACTGGGCCAGGGCAACGAGCGCCCCGTAGATGATTCCCGCGGCCGACAACCCCAGCATCCAGGGCATGCAGATCACGGCCGCATCGGGGAGGAGCGGCAGACTCAGGCGAACGAAGCCGTAGGTGCCGATCTTCAATAGCACGCCCGCCAAAAGCACGCTTCCGGCCGTAGGGGCTTCGACATGAGCGAGCGGCAACCAGGTATGTAGCGGGAACAACGGTACCTTGACGGCAAACCCGGCAAACAGGGCGGCGAAGACGACCACTTGCAGCGGCACCGGCATGGGATGCTTCACCAGCCCCTCGGTCAGCTCGGGGATCGAAAACGTCATCGCCGACGAATGCTCGAAATTCCACCACACCACGGCCAGCAACCCCAGAAACGTCAGCACGCTCCCGGCCAATGTGAACAAAAAGAACTTGATCGCCGCGTAGCGCCGCTCGCTGCTTCCCCACACGCCGATCAGGAAGAACAGCGGGATGAGCGTAGCCTCAAAGAAGACGTAGAACAGAATGATGTCCCGGGCGCAGAACACGCCGGTCATGCCGGTCTGCAGAACCAGCAGGAGCGCGTAGTAAGCTCGGCAATAACGGTCGATCGCCTTCCAACTTACGGCAATCGCCAGGATCATGAGCAGCGACGTCAAACCGAACAGCCACAGGCTGAGTCCGTCCAATCCGAGGCTGAAAGAGACGTCCACCCGGCCCGCCGTGTCGCCGAACCACAGGCTGGTTTCGGAGACGGCGAACTCGTCGGCCCCCGCGGGGAAAGCACCCACGAGAAGCACCGTCAGGACCAGTGCCAGCAGCGACGTCACCAGCGCCGTCCACCGGCTGAAACTCCGCTCCGCTTCCGCCCGGCGCGACCCAAACAGCGCAATCGCCACCGCTCCCACAGTCGGCAGGAAGACGACAATTCGCAACAGGCTCGACCAGTCAAACATCAGCTTGCAGATTCCAGTCAAACAACATGACGTTCATAGCTCACAGCTCATTGCTCACAGCTCATTGCTCATTGCTCACAGGTCATTGCTCATTGCTCACATCCACCCCCAGCCCATAAGCACAGCGGCCAGGAGAACCAACAGTCCAAGCACCATTCCGACGGCATAAAACGGGACAAGCCCGTTCTGCAACGGCCTTAGTCCGGCGCCCAGCATCGGCGGCATCCGGCCCACGAAGTTCACCGCACGATCGATCACGTTCCGGTCAATCCAGTAGCTCGCCGCCGCAATGCCCTGCAAGGGCCAGACGAAGAGCATCTGGTAGATTTCGTCAAAGAAGAATTTCTGCTTCGACAGAGGATAGAACCCCAACGCTTCTGCCGTCTTGCGAGTCGCGTCGGCCACCGGCCTTCTCGCGGGCCAATAGAACACGGCCGCCAACCCGATTCCGGCAGCCGCCACGACCTCGCTGGTGAGCATGACCTTCCAGTGAACGCCTTCGTGAATGTGTTCGTGGGCGTGACGGCTCAAGTAGGCAATCGACGGCGTCTGCCCGAGGAACTCGGCAAACCCGTGGGTGAGTTCAAAATAGACGCCGACCACCGCGGAGCAGACAGCCAGCACGACAAGCGGAAGCGTCATCGCGTTGGGCGACTCGTGGGCATGGTGCCCCGCTTCACTGGGGATCTCTTCCGGTCCATAGAAGGTGCAGAAGAACGCCCGAAACGTGTAGAACGCCGTGAGCAATGCGGTGAACACAGCAACCAGGTAGAGCCAGCGATAAAGGGTACCTTCCTGCTCTTCGACGGCTGCGAGAATCAAGTCCTTACTGAAGAACCCCGACAACGGCAGAACTCCGCTCAAAGTCAGACAGCCCACGAAGAACGTCCAGTGGGTCACCGGCATGATTCGTTTCAATCCGCCGAAGCGGCGGATGTCGATCACGCCCCCCATGGCATGCATCACGCTTCCGGCCCCCAGGAACAGCAGGGCCTTGAAGAAGGCGTGCGTGAACAGGTGGAACATGCCGGCCGTGATTCCCAGCACCGTTCCGACGCCCAGGCCGAGGAACATGTAGCCGAGTTGGCTGATCGTCGAGTAGGCCAGGATGCGTTTCAGGTCGGTCTGCGTCAGGGCCACCAGTGCCGCCATCAGGGCCGTGAAACCGCCGATCACCGCGACGGTCATTTGCGCATCAACCGAGGCTTGGAACAAAGGCGTGCATCGGGCGACCATGTAGACCCCCGCGGTCACCATCGTCGCGGCATGGATCAAGGCACTCACGGGCGTGGGGCCTTCCATGGCGTCGGGCAGCCACACGTGCAGCGGAAACTGCGCGCTCTTGCCGCACGCCCCCAGCATCAGCAGCAGGCAGATGGCGGTGGCAACTCCGCCGCCCACATAACCGGCCGGGCCGGCCGCAAGCCGCTCCGCACCGAACAGGCCGGCGACCACGCTGCCGTCGGCCGCGATCGTGTCGTGGAAGTTGAGGGTCCCGTAGGTCGTCCAGATCAGGAACAGGCCCAACGCGAACCCGAAGTCGCCGATCCGATTGACCAGAAAGGCCTTCTTGCCCGCCGCCGCGGCCTCGGGTTTCTCATACCAGAAGCCGATCAACAGGTAGCTGCACAACCCCACCGCCTCCCAGAACACGTAGAGCAAGACGAAGTTGCTCACCGAAACGAGCATCGACATCGAAAAGACGAACAGCCCGATGAAGCTGAAGAATCGCCAGTAGCCCCGGTCGTCGTGCATATACCCGATCGAGTAGACCGCCACCAGCAGCGAGATGAAGGTCACCATGGCAAGCATGATCGCCGTCAGCGGATCGGCACGCAGCGTGACGTCGATCCGGAAATCGCGAGCGTTCGTCTCGCCGCCCGCGGCCTCGTGGTCGTAGGCGTCGGCGACGGCGGCCCAGGTCCAGAGCGTCACGACCCGCTCGTAACCGATGGTCTCGTGGGAGGGTCCCTGGCCGTTCTCGCTGGCCGCAGGCAATCCGCTTCGCACGGCAAACAACAGAATGACGGAAGCGGCGAAAGCACCAGCAATTCCCGCCACGACGGGAAGGTGACTCTTGCCGCGCAACACTCGGGGCCCCAGCGCAGCAGCCACCGCGGCCCCTGCCAGAGGCAGGCCCGGGATGAGAACCAGCAACCATGGGATCGAGTTCTGCATGGACTGACTCAAACGTGGGGACGGTGGTCGGTGTCTTCGCGATCGATCTCGGGCTCGATTCCGGCAGGCACGAGTCGCGGCCAGGCAGCCGTATCGCCCGGCGGCGGTTCGGGAATCTCTTCATCGACGTAGGCCGGCTGATTCGCCTCGCGAAGGTGGTGCCAGACGGCGATATCCAGACTGCCCGACGCCCGGAACAGCATGAGAATCAGAGCCAGGGCGATCGCCGCTTCACATGCCGCAACGGTGATGATGAACACGACGAACATCTGCCCGCCGAAATCGTTGTGGTATCGCGACCAGGCCACCAGGCTGACCGAAATGCCCTGCAACATCATCTCGGCCGCCAGGAACATGACGATCATGTTCCGCCGGCTCAAGAAGCCGATCGCACCGATGCCGAACAGCACGGCGCCGACGACCAGGTAGTTGTTGAGTAGCGCCAGTTCGTTATTCACTACACGTGGTCCAAATCCGAAATACGAATCTCGAAATACGAAATAAATCCAAAACCGGAAGCACCAATGTTTCAAATTGGCTCATTCCGGCGTTATTGGCCGCGTCCTGTTCGCGGAGGGTTCTTTCATGTTACTTGCCGGAGGACTACTCGACGGTTGAGTGGGTCTACCGCCCGCCACAATGGCGGCCGCCCCGATCAACGCCGCCAGCAGCAGCACTCCGCCGACCTGCACCGCGATCAGATGGGGACCGAACATCTCACGGCCCAGGGCCGCCACGTGTCTCTCGTTCAGCACGCCCGCGGCCAGCTCGGCCTCGCTCGGCGCGAGGGACCGTGGAGCGGCAGCCTCTTCGGCCATCATGCTGCCGATCGACGCCGTCAGGATTCCGATCAGCACCACCCCGGCAACTGCCGACAGCAGACCTTCCCAACTCAGCCGGTCGTAGACGGCACGCCCCGACGGTTCCGCCAGCATCAGCACGAACAGGAAAGTCACCAGGATCGCCCCGGCATAGACGACGACTGTGGCGACGGCCAGAAACTGCGCTCCCTGGAGCAGAAACAACCCCGCCGTGCCCAGCAACGTCATGGCAAACCAGACGGCGCAGTACACTGGGTTCCGCAGGCTGACCGCAGCCGCGGCCGACACGATCGTCACCCCGGCGATCACGTAGAACAGCCCCTGCACGGTCATGCCGCCGATCATCGGCAGCCGCGACGCAATCAGTCCCAGAGCCGCTGCCGCCGCCGCGCCGCCGGCCATCCGGCCGCGCAGACTGGGCCGCGGCAGCAGGAGCCACATTCCCAGGGCTCCCAGCAACACGGCCGGCACGATGGTTTGCAGCGACTGGTTCAATTCGTCTTCTCCGTTCGGTCTCGCTCGCGAACCGATCGCATCGGTTCGGCGTCCTTGGTCTGGTCGTAGACGCTCAGCAGCTTCTGCTTGTCGAAAATCATCTCTTCCCGGCTCTTGCCTGAAAGATCGTAGAGACTCGTCAATTCGATCGCATCGACGGGACAGGCTTCTTCGCACATCCCGCAGAAGATACAGCGAAGCTCGTCGATGGTAAAGCTCTGGGGATACTTTTCCCGGTCCGGCCACGGACTCTCGGCCGCAACGATGTCGATGCAGTGCGCCGGGCAGGCCGTTGAACAGAGGAAACATGCCACGCACTTCACACTCCCCTGCTCGTCGCGATTCAACCGGTGTACGCCCCGGTAACCGAGCGGGTCGGCCATCGCGTGGCGTTCCTCGGGAGTCTGCACGGTCATCTTGGGGCCGACAAGATGTTTCAGAGTCGTAGTGATCCCACCCACGATCAGCGGGATGTACGACTTGCCCGCCAGTCCCAGGGCCGGCTCTTCCACCCACTTGATGTTCTTGTCGTCGGAGTTCATGGCGAGGCGGCCTCCTTCGTGTCCAGATCGGCGGCCGCGGGGCCCAGACGCGGGCGATTGTCCGACGCGGCGGGGACGAGCAACGTCGTTACCAGCCACGACGCCACAAGCAACACCCACCCCCCTATCGCCATCACGATCCATTCATTCGCGCCGGAGAATCGAGGCCGGCCGTACTCAATCCAGAAGGCAAGGCCGACCAGATTGACCAGCCCCAGCGGCAACATGACCTTCCACGCCAGGCTCATGAGCTGGTCGAAACGGAATCGCGGCCAACTCCAACGGGCCACCATGAAGAACAGCACCACGAGCATGAACTTGGCCAGCAAGACGACAACGCGAAGCAGAGCCACGCCGATGCCGGCAACCGGCTCGCTGCCCGTCAGCCCCCAGAAGTGCCACCCGCCGAAGAACAACAACACGATCAGAAACGACGCGGCCACCATGTGCAGGTATTCCGCCACCAGGAACATCATCAGCTTGATGCCCGAGTATTCCGTGTGGTAACCGCCGACCAGTTCCTGCTCCGTTTCCGCCAGATCGAAGGGCAAACGCCCCGCTTCGGCAAAGGCCGCCACGAGAAACACCAGGAATCCCAGCGGCTGGGTGAAGACGTTCCACACGCCCGTCTCCGCCTGCGATTGAACGATCTCATCGAGCCGCAACGAACCGCTTGCGAGAACCACGCCCAGAATCCCCAGGCCAAGCGGAATCTCGTAGGAGATCAACTGGGCGGCGCTGCGCATCCCGCCGAAAAAAGCGTACTTGTTGTTGCTGGCCCAACTGCCGAGCACCACGCCGTACACGGCGATGCTGCCCACGGCAAAGATGTAAACGATTCCCACGTCGAGACCCGGCATCACCACCAGGGCAATGGGCTCCCAGCCTTCAATTCCCAGATCGACGGCCCCGAAAGGCACCGCGGCAAACAGAACGATTGCCGCGACGAACATGGCCGACGGCGCCAGCACGTAGAGCCAGCGGTTCACATGGCCGGGGATGAACTCTTCCTTGAAGATGAACTTCACCCCGTCCGCAATCGGCTGGCCGAGCCCGAAGATGCGGATATTCGTCAGCGGGATGCCGACGCGATTGGGACCGCGACGATCCTGGATCCAGGCAGCCACGCGGCGCTCCAGCAACACCAGATAGGCCGCCGCCGTCATCAATCCGCCGATGATGACGAAGATCTTGATCAGGGCTTCAAGGAGGATCCACATAGACATTAAGCTTTGAGCTGTAAGCGTTGAGCAATGAGCTTGTCAGGCAAGTTGGTTAAGTCTCAGGTCGATGCCAATATCGGAAAAGTCACCCACGGCGGCACCAAAGGCGGGTATCTTTCGAGCGAGTTCCTGCAACACCACCGACGCATTGTACAGGCCTTCGCGACCGCAAAGCTCCCACAGGATGCTTCCCTCGGTACGCGTGCCGGCCGGCGGTCGAATCGCCCAACCCACCGATTGCAGCCGGTGCTGCCGATTCACATACGAACCGTCCCGTTCGGGGAAGGCCGCCCCGCCCAATTCGAAGGTCGCCCGTTTTGAAAGCGGCGAAGGGAACAAATCTTGAACAACGAGCGTCTTGAGCCGGGCAAACTTCTCGGCCGTCCGCTCCTCGATCCAGGGATCGCGGTAGCCGCCGGATACCCACGCTCCGGTCAGGGCGCCCTCGCCTACCTTCGCGACAAACTGGTCGAAAGACGTCACGCCGCCCGTGAAGTGGGCCAGAACCTTCTCGACGCCCAAACGATTCGGACACTTCTCGGCCGCGATCGTGAAACCGCCCGGGAACCGCTCGTCTTCGCCCACGACAGGCACGGGACCAATCGCCAGCACGGCGCCGCTGTCCAACTGGCGAATCGCCGTGGCCAGCAAGTAGGCCTCTTCGACCGTCAGGAAGGGCGACAACACCGCCCCGAGTGTCCCGCCGGACGCCTGCAGCCCATCCCGCAGCCGGGCAGCGAGACCGGTGAAATCGAGCGGCACCGTCCTGCCCGCATCACGGTGCACGGCCCCCACGAGCCGATCGGGGTCGTGCACGTGCGGATAGCCGTAACGCCCGTCGTTGCAGATCCACCAGCGGTTGACCTCGGGATTCTCGCGGGGCTTGATCCGGTGCACCCGATCCTGATTCTCCTCCACCCAGATCGAGCAGCCCGTGGCGCAGCCGGTACACACGCCTTGATGGCGGCGCATGAACCAGACCCGCTGCTTATAGAGGAAGTCCTTGTCGCCCAGCGCCCCCACCGGGCACAGGTCGACCACGTTGCCCGACAGCTTGTTGTTCAGCGGAAAACCCTCCACGATATCGATCTCTTCGTGGGCGCCTCGGTCCCGAACCATCAGTTCGCTCGTCCCCGAAATCTCGCGAGTAAACCGTACACAACGCGTACACAGGATGCAGCGATCGGTGAAGAACGTCACGTCGCCCAGATCGCGTCGCCGGCTGGTGAACGGCCTGATGTCCGCCCGGCGCCCCTCGGCCTGCCCGTACTCGAAGTAGTAGTCCTGCAACCGGCACTCGCCCGCCTTGTCGCAGATCGGACAATCGACCGGATGCCGCAGGAGCAATCCTTCTTCGACCAGCGCCCGGGCGTGCTGGACCTTTTCGCTTTGGGTCACGATCACGGTACCGTCGCGAACCAGGGTGTTGCAGGCGGGCATCAGTTTGGGCCCCATGCTTACCTTGCCGGAGGGGTCGCGCGTGCCGATCTCCACCAGGCACATGCGGCAACTCCCCACCACCGACAGGCCCGGATGCCAGCAGTAGTGCGGAATCTCCACGCCCGCACGAGCGGCCGCCTCAATGGCGTTGAGCCGCTCGCCCGTGCGAATCTCGATTTCGATTCCGTCTACAGTGATGGTGGCCATGATGGTGATTGGTTAATGGTTTTGAGGACGGCGTACGGACACTGTTGGAGTTCAGGCTTTAGCCTGCTGACCTGTGTTCGGTATTCTATTCACGGCAGGCCAAAGCCTGGACTCCAACGGGGTGCAAAGGGCAACTGAGCAGGCTAAAGCCTGGACTCCAACGGGCGACGTATGTTCTCGGTTTTCAATGGGTTGTCATTGCGGGCATGGCAATTGCCGGTTGGATGTCGGCATACCCCGCGGGATTGGTCTGTTTCACATAGTCTTCCAGTTCGTCGCGGAACTTGGCCAACGCCGTCTTGATCGGCCAGGCGGCGCCGTCGGCCAGGCCGCAGATCGTCGTGCCCGGGATGATCCCGATCGAATCGCCGATCTCGCCCAGCAGTTCCAGATCCTTGAGACGGCCCCGTCCCGCCTTGATTCGTTCGACCATCGACAGCGCCCAGTGCGTGCCTTCGCGGCACGGCGTGCATTGCCCGCAGCTCTCGTGGGCAAAAAAACGGCAACTGTTGTACAGAAAGTCGATGATCGGATAGGTCTCATCGAGCACGATCGCGCCGGCCGTCCCCAGCCCCAGGCAGCCGGCCTGCACCGGACCGTCGAAGTCGAGCGGCGTATCGAGTTGATCCGCCGCGAGCAGCCCCGTGCTCAAGCCCCCGGGCACCACGGCCTTGACCTTGCGGCCTTTCCACACGCCCCCGGCGAAACGGTCGACCAATTCGCGGCACGGCAATCCCAAGGGCGCCTCGTAGACCCCCGGCCGGTTCACGTGCCCGCTCACCTGGTAGAGCTTCGGTCCGTAGCTGCCCGGATCCCGCGGATTGTGCGGATCGGCCGGCGTGCCGATCGACTTGAACCATTCCGGCCCCCGGTCGACGATATGCTTCACGCAGGCCATCGTTTCCACGTTGTTGACGACGGTCGGCTTGCGGAACAGGCCTTCGACGGCCGGGAACGGCGGCTTGATCCGGGGCCAGGCCCGCTTGCCCTCGAGACTCTCGATCAGGCCGGTCTCTTCGCCGCAGACATAGGCCGCCGCCCCGCGATGAACGTACACATCGAGCGAGAAGTCGGTCCCCAGCACGTTCTTTCCCAGATAACCGGCGCCGTAGCACTCGTCAATCGCCGCCTGGAGCCTCGCAAGGCTCTTCGGGTACTCGTAACGCAGATAGACGTAGGCCGTCGACGCTCGCGTGGCGAAGCTGCTGAGGATCGTGCCCTCCAACACCTGGTGCGGATCTTCCTCCAACAGCACGCGGTTGCAGAACGTTCCGGGTTCGCTTTCGTCGGCATTGACGCACAGGTAAACGGGGCCGGGGTGATCGTCGGGCAGAAACGACCATTTGAGCCCCGTGGGGAAGCCCGCCCCGCCGCGTCCTCGCAGATTGCTGGCACGAACCGTCGTGATCAAGTCGTCGGGCGACTTGTCTTTGAGCGTCTCTCTGAGCGCGCGATAGCCCCCGACAGCCTCATACGCCTTGAGCGTATGGCTGTTGTCTTTACCGACGTTCGCCAAGAGTACGGGTTCGAATTCAGCCACCGGTCACCAATTCTCTCAACTGCGACAGGCCAACGTCTTGCCGTTGAAATTCACGTATCACCGCGAACGCGATCGACGAAGGCGTCGATCTTCTCACGCGTCAGGTCTCCGATCAACTCGCTGCCGGCCAGCATGGCGGGCGCGAAGTCGCACGCGCCAAGGCACTCGGCAAACTCGAGCGAGAACAGCCCGTCCTCCGTCGTCTCGCCCGGACGGATACCGAGTTTCTCACAAAGGTACTCCAGCAGGTCTTCGCCCCCCCTCGCCGAACAACTGATCGACCGGCAGACCCAAATGCGGACCTTGCCCAACGGCTTGTCTTGCTTGAAGAATCCGTAAAAGGAAAGTGTATCCTGAACCTCGCTCGGGTGGAGTTCCAGCAACTCCGCAATCTCGACGACCGCCTGCGCCGGCACGTACCCCAGTCGCTCCTGCACGGTGTGCAAAGCCGGCAACACCACCGCCCGCCGCGTCGGGTACTTGGGAAAGTAAACCCGAATGGCGTCGAGAAGGTCGTCGCTGAGGATGGGTTCCGTAGTTGACATCCAGTCCTGATTCGCTACCAAGAGCCAATTCCTATTCGAGTTCTTCCAGTTTCGTCAACCAGTCGTTGAAGTGTTTGCAGGCTTCCCGAATCCGGTCAATTCCTATTTGCCGGGCAATGCTGTGAGCGACGGCCCGCTTCGCGCCGCGATACTCCGGAATCAACTTGATGATTCGCTTGGAAGGTGACGTGGACTCTCCGTCATCGATTTCTTCCGGATTCCCGAGTTGGTCCACAACCTTGCTCAACTCAGCAACCTCCTTCTTTCGATCCGTGAACGGTCCCAACAGCGCCTGAGGATCCGTAAACAGTATCGCTTCGAATTCGTGCAGTTGAATATAGGGGATGAAGCGATCATCTCCGATATCGTCCTTGAGCGATCTCTCGAGCGAGTCGACGACAGCGTACGGCAATCCCTTTGATTTCGCATCGGCGTGACCGGGGAAGTTGCTGGGAAGCTTGTAAAGGTCGAACATCGTCGAGAAAGCAACGTCCGTCCCTTTCTCTTGTCGTGTCCAACTCGTAATCGCCCTTTTCGCATGTTCGTAGTTCACAATCCCGCCGCGTCCCGACTTGCCGGTGAGGGGGAGACGCGGCTTGGGTACGGTAATGCCACACGCGGCCAAATGCGGCGCCAACACCGACATGACAAACTGCTGCTCAGCCGCGCCTTCGACTACCAAAAGGAGGCGTTTCACGCACCCGGCCCTCCTCCAAGATAGTTCTTCTCCCAGAGCTCACTCAACGCGAAGTCGTCGACCCATTCGGCCAACTCTTCCCGCTCCAGGTGCCGGAATACGGACGCGTTGTCCTTGAGATCCACGACAACAACGTCTTCCGGCTCGAAGTGGTCCAGCAGCCCAGTTGACTGTGTTGCCACGAGCACCTGAGTATAGTGCGACACTTGATGAATGAGCGATGCCACAATTGCGACGGCCTCCGGGTGAAGCCCGAGTTCCGGCTCGTCGATCAGAAGCAGATCGGGAAGATCCTCAATCGGCTGAAGCAGCAACGTCACCAACGCAAATGCCCGAAAGCCGCCGCCGGGAAGTTGATGTGGCCCGAACTCCATGTCGAAGCCGACGTGCCTCCAATTCAGCATCACATTTTCCGGGTTCAACGCCAACGGCTCGACCGAGAAGTCATCGAACCACGGCGCGACCTGCTTGATCGTCCACAGAAGTCGCTCGTAGCGTTCCGGGGCCGTGTGGCGATAACGATACAACATCGCCGCGAGATTTCGTCCATCCGGCGCCAGTCGACGGTTGTCGTGAATATAACACTGATGCTGGAAGGCCGCTGAGTACGATGTGTCGGCAAAGTGGTACACATAAGATGTTCCGAAGAGATGCTGGAACCGAGCTGCGTGCTCATCCCCACGTGCGGCCCTGTCCCTAATGCCGGATTCAAACCTTGCGTCAGGACCGTGTGAGTCGAGCATGTCAATGCAATACGCGTTCTTGGTCTCGTCCGGGTACGAAACCGTCTCTTTCGCAAACAGCACCGTCTCTCTCGCAAACCGCAACGAGTCCGGCATGGAGAACATCCATTTCAACTTGTATGTTCGTTCCGTATCCGCATCCTCCAGAACCATGGATGCCTTGATCTCCTGGGTTCGCTTCACACCTCCGAACAGGATGGACTCTGCACCACCCACGTGACCCACGTGAAGCTGAAACTTCTTGTCGACAACGCTCTTCAGCAAACCAAAAAACGACAGGAAATTTGACTTCCCAGCCCCGTTTGCCCCGATCAGGACATTCAATGGGCGCAATTCAAGCGACATGCTCCGGATCGACTTGTAGCCTTCAATGCTGATCTGCTTCAACATCGCCGCATTCCTCAGGCTCGTTAAGTCCTACCTATCCAACTCCGCCGCGATCACGTTCAAACTCCCCAGCACGGCCACCACGTCGCTCAGCGTATGGCCCCGGATCAAGTGCGGAAACAACGCAAAGTGAAGGAACGACGGTGGGCGGCATCGGGCCCGGTAGGCGCGGTTCGTGCCGTCACCCACCAGGTAGAAACCCAGTTCTCCGTTCGGCGCCTCCGTGGCACAATAGACCTCTTCGCACGGGACCTCGAACCCGCGATTGCTCATCACCAGCTCGAAATGGGTGATCAGACCCTCGATCGTCGAGTAGACCATCCCCTTGCTCGGCAGGCTTGCCCGCTCGCCCATCCCCACACTGACCGGGCCCTGCGGCAGGTTCTCGACGGCTTGCTCCACGATCTTCAGGCTTTCCCGCATCTCATCCATGCGCACGAGATACCGGGCGTAACAGTCGCCCGCCCGGGCGCAGCAAACCCGGAAATCGAAATCCCGGTAGCACAGGTAAGGCTCGTCCTTGCGCAAATCCCGCGTCACGCCGCTCGCCCTCGCGATCGGTCCCGTGACGCTCCGGCGGATCGCCTCCTCTTTGGAAAGAACGCCGACCCCCTTGGTCCGGTCGACAAAGATCTTGTTGCGGTTCAGCAACCGCTCCATGTCGTCCAGGGCCTTGGGCAGTTCGCGGATCACCTCGCGGATCATCCGAATTGCCTCGGGCGAGGCGTCCCGCATCAGTCCGCCGACCCGCGTGTAGCTGTTGGTGAACCGCGCACCGCACAGGGCCTCGAAGATGTCGTAGATCTTTTCACGCGGGTTGAAGGCGTAAAGAAAACACGTGAATGCCCCCGTATCGAGTCCCACCGCACCGTTGCAGACCAGATGGTCCGCGATCCTCGCCAATTCCGCCACAATCACCCGCAGATACTGGCACCGCGGCGGCGCCTCGATCCCCATCAGCTTCTCGACAGCCATGTGCCAGGCAACGTTGTTTGCCATGGGTGAGACATAATTCATCCGGTCCGTGACCGTCACGTACTGATTGTAGTCGAGTTCCTCACCGAGCTTCTCGAACCCGGAATGGAGGTACCCGATATCCGGCATCGCATCGACCACACGTTCTCCGTCCAACTTGAGCACGATCCGTAGCGTGGTGTGCGTCGCCGGATGCTGAGGACCGAAATTCATCGTCCACAGGTACTCCTGCGACTCGTCGCGCGCCAGGTTGCCGGGTTGGAGAACTCGTTCAAGCGGCATAATATTCGAGACCTATCCCTCTGCTCGGGTGATCACGGGGAAATTGTGCCGCTCGCCGCGGCCTTGCAGCGGATAGTCCTTGCGGAGCGGGTGGGCCGTGAATTCCTCAGGCAACACGATCCGCCTCAGATCGGGATGGCCCTCAAAGCGCATCCCGAACAGATCCCAGACCTCGCGTTCCAGCCAGTTGGCCCCTTCCCACAAGGGCACTACGGACGGAACCGTCGGCTCTGGATCGTCGACGAACGTCCGAACGACGAGCCGCTCGCCCGATCCGGTGTTCAGCAGCAGATATACCAGGCCGAAACGTCCGCGTGCCCCCCGGTAGGCCAGGTAATCCACACAGGTCACGTCGATCAGCATGTCGAATCCTAGATCCCCCTTGAGGAACGCCAGCGCATCGAAAACCGACTCTCGCGGCACGACCGTCCGGGTCTGCCCGCGAAACTCGCTCGGTTCCACGGCCGGAAACGCCGCAAGGAGTCGATCGATCGTTGCCTGGTTCGTCATGTCCTGGATACTCGTGGCTTGTCCTGTCGTCACGTTGCCCTATTGACCGCCTACCGATTCCCGCAGCGCCCGCTTCGGCAACTGCCGCTCGGGATCCGTGAACTCTCTCCCGAACATCGTCCCTTCTGCCTGGATCTTGGCCTGAAGATCGATGATCGCCTGGATCAACTGCTCCGGGCGAGGAGGGCACCCCGGCACGTACATGTCGACCGGAATGAACCGATCGATTCCCTGAACGACGCTGTAGGTGTCGAACACTCCGCCCGTCGACGCGCAAGCCCCCATCGAGATGCACCATTTGGGCTCGTGCATCTGCTGCCAGATCCGCTGCAGCACGGGCAGCATCTTCATCACGACCCGGCCCGCCACGATCATCAGATCGCACTGCCGGGGACTGAAACGGAAGACCTCGGCTCCGAATCGCGCCAGGTCGTGCCGGCTCGCCCCGGTCGCCATCAACTCGATGCCGCAGCAGGCCGTGGCGAAGGGCATGGGCCACAAGCTGTTCTTTCGGCACCAACTGACCAGATCGTCAAGCCGCGTGATGACCACGTTGTCCGGGAGTTCTAGCGCCAACGGAACACCCCTTTGCGCCAGTCGTAGACGTACCCCAGCACGAGAAGCGTCAGGAACACCATCCCGCCGGCGAAAATCAGGGGCGGACCGCCCTCTGAAAGTCCGCCCGCAACTTCCGCCCCCTCGCCTGTTCCAAACGCAACCGCCCAAGGGTAGAGGAACAACAACTCCACATCAAATACAAGGAATGCGATGGCCAGCAAGTAGAAGCGCACGTCGAACCGTCGCCGCGTGTCGTGAATCGGGTCCATGCCGCTCTCGTAGGGCATCCGTTTGACAGGCGTGATCTTGTGCGGACCAAACAGATTGCCGATCAGGAGCAACGCCGCCGCGAGCCCGATCAGACAACCCAGAAACAGCACCAGCGGCAGCACGACCGTGTGCATGGGACATGGCCTCTACAAAAAACGGGCTGCATCCGCAGCCCCGACCGAAACCGGCATGACCACCGTAATTGGGGAGATACTATCCCTTGTCCGGATTGCCGAACAAAAGCGGGACGATGGCGAGCCAACGTCAACCGGCTGCTAGCCCCCCCAATCACGTAACGGGCACAACCGCTATGATTTACGACGGATCGAAAACATTCTATTGGCCCGGTTTTTTGTGGTCAAGCCACAGCGAATCCTCCCCCTGCGCGTTACAGCGAATTGAGCGTGCTACGCTGATTTCTGCCGATTCCTGATCGGTCGGTGGACTTTTCACAAAACGGATGCGGCCGAATCATGCGTTGCGTCAACCGGCATCCCAAGGGAAAAACAGGATTAGGAGAGAACCTGGTTACCACGGGCCTTGTCAAGCAGGCTCTGCGCTGCACGATTGGGTTCCGACGCTTGGCGTCGAAGGCCTTGTGGGCATGGGTGACTTCAAGAGACCACCCACAGCGTAAAAGAATGCCCTTCGCAGGCGGGGCAGGGACCTGCGAAGGGCCGCTGGCTGAGCGTATAGACTCAAGCCGTTAAGAATTATCGTCCGTAAAATGCGTTATCTCAACCCCACTTCCGAGGCAATTCTGGGCCGCGTTGATCCGATGATGACCAGAGCAGACCTGACCCTTACGATGGGTGATCGGGGGGAGGGAATGGCCCTCCAGCAAACTCACAAGACCTTACCAAGGTATGCACTCCATGAGCAAGTCGGCTGTAACCTATCTCAAAGAGCTTGTGGCCATTCCAAGTCAGAATCCCATGGGCAGGTCAGACCCCGGCGACGGATTCGGTGAGGCGGCACTAACCGACCATCTGGAAACAACCTTCGAGCGACTCGGATGCGCACATTACCGCCAGCCGGTTCATCCGGACAGGGCGAACATCTTCGCCCGGCTCGACGGAGACCGGCGTGGCGACCGGCACGGGCCCGTTGTGCTTTTCGAGGCTCACCAGGACACGGTTCCGGTCGACGGTATGACCATCGATCCCTGGGACCCGCGAGAGGAAGACGGACGGATCTACGGTCGCGGATCCTGTGATGTGAAGGGCGGAATGGCGGCGATGCTCGCCGTTCTGGAACGGCTCCGGGATCGGCGTCCCCCCCATTGTCCCACGGTCGTCATGGCGTGCAGCATCAATGAGGAGCATGGATTCAGCGGAGTTGAGGCGATGCGGCCGCTGTTGGCCTGTCACGAGACCGACTTCGTCCCGGCCGTCCCCACGCTGGCCGTCGTAGCGGAGCCCACAGGCCTTCAGGTCGTCGTCGCCCACAAAGGCGCCGTACGGTGGTGTCTCCACACTCGGGGACATGCCGCACACAGTTCCATGCCGGAGAAGGGATCGAACGCAATCTACCGCATGGCCCAAGTCGTGGATGCTCTGAACGTCTATCAGAGAGAAAGCCTCCCCACTCTCGGCAGTCACCCGCTCTGTGGCCCCGCCACACTGAGTGTCGGAGTCATTCGTGGCGGTCTCAGCGTCAATACCGTGCCTGATTCCTGCACCATCGAGATCGACCGGCGTCTTATGCCGAACGAGACCCCCGAGCAAGCGCAACAGCATCTGCTGACGTATCTTGAACAGACGGTCGGGGTTGACATGCTCGAGCTGGAAACCCCGTTCATGACGGCCGACCCGCTCTCGGACGCCGCCAACGGCCCCCTTGCACAGCGGTTGGGAGAATCGATCCGCTCTATCGTCGGCTCCTGGCAAGCGATAGGCGTGCCCTACGCAACCGACGCGCCCTACATCGCCCGTCTCGGAATCCCCACGGTCGTGTTCGGCCCGGGCTCACTGGAACAGGCACACACCAAAGACGAGTGGATCTCCGTGGAGCAATTAGAATCGACCGCAGACGTGCTCTACGATTTCATCTGCCGCCTGGGCGAATAAGTGTTCCCAAGCCAAGCCGATCTGGCTCAGATGATGCACGATCTTCAATGCGTTTCACGCATAGCCCGTGCACCCTCCCGTCATTCCAGCGAAGGCGGGAATCCAGAAACAAGTGCACATGAAGTGCATGATGTGGACCTGTACCGAATTCTGCGCTCGTGATCGTGCAAGAGGGGGACAGTCCCATTTTTGTGGCGTCCTGCCACAAAAATCGGGACAGTCCCCATGATCTGGTTCCCGTGTCGGCGCAAAAAAACCGCCCCGAACGATCCGGCCCCCCCGAGTCCGGTTCGTTCAGGGCATATGTTATGTCGTCGTGTAGGGTAGAAACGTCTAACGAGGTTCCACCTCAGACCAAGGCCGAGTTGCCGAAACTTGACTCAAACGCGACAACTCCTCGGAAGTATGTTACTAAAACACGTCGAGGATGAAGTGGTGGCCCGAATGGTACCGCCGCGGTTCCGGGTAGTAGTTGTGCCAGGCCGTGTTGTAGACCGGGATTCGCATCTCGGGCGGATATCGGTAATAGAGATCCTCGCTGCTGCGATAGTAGTCCGTCGTCCAGAAGTTCTGGGGATAGTAGACGTAGGGGTAGTGATAGAAACGGTTCCAGTCCTGGGTGCTGTAGGTCCGTCCCCACTGGCGTCCGTAGGCCTGTTCTGCCTGGACCTGGGAATCGCTCATCACCAGCCAGGCGGCTGCCACCAAGATCAACACAAGTACGGTTCTACGAATCATCGATTTCCCCCTCCACCCGAAGGTGCAGTTCTTTGCGCCGCTGGCAGAAACCGCCGACTGCGTTTGCGAGTCCCCGTGGGAAGCTCGGCCGTTTTGCCAGGGTCTCTCTGTTCTCATTCAGGTCGTTGGCGATCGCGCCCGGCTTTCGCGGGATGGGGCACGGAACCGCTTTCTAGAGAATCCATCGGCACACCTCGCGGGCCGTATTGAGGGAATATTCGATACACGCCGCACATTCCGCACAACCGGCTCCGGCAAAGTCTGCCCAGTTTCACCAGGCAGACGCACGGAAAGAACCTCCCGGTCAACTCCCGACCTTGGCAGGCCGCTACATCCCGGTCTGACGGAACCCGGAACACACGGCCGCCAACCCTTCTCGGTAAGTCGGAAAACGCAGTCGGACACCAAACTCTTCCAGCATACGACGATTGTCGATACGCTTGTTCCCCAAGGCTGCCGCGGCTCCTCGCGAGCCGGGTTCGGGAGCTGTGAACACGGGCGGCGCGAGTCCTAACTGGCGGGCCATCTCGCCGTAGAACTCCCGGTGGCTGGTAGGGACGCCGTCAGAAACCAGATAGAGGTCCGGAGGAGTTGCCCGTTGCTCCGCTGCCAGAACCGCCTGAACTGCGTCTTCGACGTGGATCAAATTCAGATAAGCCCCCTCCGGCGCGGCCACCGGGCGCTCCGCCTGCACATCCGCCAGTTTGGGCAGTCGGCCCGGACCGTACAGCCCGGCCAGCCGCAGGATCACCGCACGACGTCCCAACTCGTGAGACTGCAGAACCCTTTCCGCCTCCAGGCCGCACGTCCCGGCCTCTCGCTGCGGATCGCAGGCAGATGCCTCATCGACCCAGTTCCCGTGATGGCAGCCCATCACCCCCGTCGAACTGATGAACAGCAGTCGTTCGAGGGCAAGGGGCGGCAATGCCTCCAGCGTATTCTGCAGGCCGCCGACAACCACGGCCCTGCGTGACGCTGCGGCCTGCCGGTCATAGCCCACGGCGAAAAGCACCGTGGCAGCTTCGGGGAGCGACTTCAGCGACGGAGGATCACTAACGTCGGCAACGATGGCCTCGAACCCTTCGGCCCGCAACGTCTCTGCCCGCTCGCCGCTTCGAGTGACGACGGCCACATGCTCGCCCTGCCGGAGCCACCTGGCGGCGACGCGATGCCCCAGGTAACCGCAGCCAACCACCAGTTTCGTCATGCTTGGTCGTCCAAGGCCCCGGGCGGCTTGGAACCCCCGGTTGCCGATTCGAGGAATGCCGACAGCATGATCTGGGCGGCCAGCATGTCGAGCCGTTGCTTTCTGCGTTTCTTGGTCATTTGGGTCGCCAACAGTACCTCTTCTGCCTGGTGGCTCGTGAATCGCTCGTCGAAGAACTGCACGGGCACGCCCGTCGTCTCGGCCAACCATTGGCCGAAACGACGAGCTTCGAGAGACTTCTCGCTCTCGCGCCCGTCGAGGTGAACCGGCAATCCGACGACGAACAGGCAGACGGCCTCTTCGTCGACAAGCCGCTGAAAACGTTGCGCGTCTTGCTTCGGACCGCGACGCGTATAGTTCTCATAGGGGCTGGCGATCTGCCGCTGGCTGTCGCTGATCGCTATGCCGATCCGCACCGTCCCAAAGTCGATTCCGGCTACTCTCCCTGGAACGTTCTGGCTCACCGCTGGGTTGCCCCCGTTGAAAGGCCCGCCGACGCCGGATTTCGCCGCGCCATCCCCGTTTGCCTCCGATCCGTCGTCGGCTCGCTCGCCAGTTGGCTCGAAGTCTCTTCCACGATCGGTTGTCGTTGATCTGCGGCGACGAAATGGCCTTCGTCGAGAAACCTGAGCACGTAGCCGAAGGTCCGCGGATCGTTGGCGATGAATTCGTGGATCATGGGAAGAAGGACGAAGTCGCGCGCGCCTGTCAAGCGTGTGGTCTCCACCGAGATCCGCCCGTCGTCATCGCCCGGCAGGAAGGGCGAAAAGCCTCCACCCCGCGTTCCCCCCGCGATGATGCCGAATTGGCACGGCGGGACCGTCAGTTCGTTCTCGAGCCACGGCCACTCTTTCCCCAATTGGCGCCCCGGCTTGCCGAAAACCGTCTTGAAAACCGAGTTGTCGGACAAGCGCGTCGCCGCCAACGCCCCATGGTTCGGAGGAGCGATCATCACCACGCGTCCCAGGCGCGGGTCTTGCCGACCGTACTGCTTCTGGACGTCCGCAAGGTAATGCCGAATGACGATGTTACCCATACTGTGGCCGACGAAGTTGAGTTGCTCGACCTCCGGAAGACCCTCTACGACTCGAGCCAGCAACCTGGCATGATCCGCCATGGACTGACGTGTACTCGGGTATTCTGCATTGACAATCGTGTACCGCCCGTCTTCTTCCAGGTGCTCGGCCAGCAAACGCATCGTCCAACGCGTGGCAACGAGTCCATGGAGAAGAATGACGGCCCGGCCTCGCATCGGCTCCAGATTCTGCTCGGCCTTGATCTGTTCGAGCTTCGCTCGGCACTGCCCGAAAGTCCCCTCCGCGTAGCAGAGTTCCTTGGGGCTGAGCAGCCGAAAATGCTCTTCTCCCACACGTTGTTGGATACGCCAGTCGTGGAAAACGTGGACGTCGCCCCAAAATTGAGAACCCCCCAAAGTGGGTTTCGGGATTCCGCCTCCGATCGTGGCCAATAGGTTGGTGGGCGGGTCGGGATTGGGGATACCGGCTTCCTGGGCGGAAAGCGAATGTACCACCACCAACAGAAGAACCCCAATCGAGCATCCTTTATCGACCATGGCCACTCCCCGGAAACGTCGCGAAGAAAGACGTGATGATACACGGGGCCACTCCGCAGCCAAGGGCAATTCTATCGCCACGTACCCCATGCGATGCCTCGGCTCCTTGCCCTTCTGATGGCCGCCGACTGCTACAAAGTGAGGATCGGCACTGAATCAGGGGAGAGACAAGAGATCCTCATCAATCGCACGGCCTGTTCGATGACAAGAAATGAGGTGTAATACTTCTCCCGGGTGGTGGGCAGAAAGTCCGGTGAGGCCCTGGGGACTGTCCCAATTCTTGTGGCAGGATGCCACAAAAATGGGACTGTCCCCTTCCCGTAGCATCCGGTACAGTCCCGAGTCCTGCCCGTCGCCGTGGGGGGATTGATATAAAAAAGGGTGCCGCAGCTCGATCCGGCTCCGGCACCCTTGGCCATCCATTTTTGAATTGTCGTTTGTCACTCAGACAAGAACTTCTTCGTCAATCGACCCCTCGCAGTCTGCTGCCACGACCATCCCTGGTTCCGATTCAGGACTGTCCGACCCGTTCGTGCGTTCGTTCCCGTCTGTCTGGGCCGTAGCCGAATCGCCTTGGACCGGAGCCTTCTTGGCGTAACCAAGTTCCCGAATGACTTCCAGGATCTCGCTACACGTCGGGAACATTCGTCCGCTGGCGCGTTTGTAGTTGTCGAGGGCATTCATGAATTCGACCTCATCGTCCGAATAATCTCGTTCGCACGTAGTGGGGTCGATCTGCCGACGCCGCGTCACTTTCTCCCGGCGTTCGAGTTTGCGTCGTTCCGTGAGGGCCGGTTCGGTGCTGGTCCGACGATCCGAACGCCGCCGGTCAACGGTGACTTCTGTCTCGCCAACTGTCTTTTTCGTGGCAACCGCTTTCCTGGTCCGTCCCTCGTCGGCAACGCGCGCCGTCTTGTTGGAGGAGCGAACGGTCGGTTTCTTCGAGTTTTTGGGCGATTCCTTCGCAGTCACACCCTTCCTTTGGGTGGATTTCTTGCTGGTGGTCGGCTTTTTGGTTGTCTTGGCCACGGAGGTTCCCTTTCAATCGCACGCGAAGCAGCCTTTTCCTTGCCGCGTCGTTCGCCGGTCTTGTGGCTCGTGCCGCTTTCTCTTTTCCCTAGGGCTGCTCTCCAAAGGCACGCCCGTTACGTGTGATAAAAAGGATCGGTTGCGGGGACCAGGTAAATTGACCGATCAGAGAAAACGTTCGATCAGAGCAATCATTCCGGATATTGCGGTTTGTCCGGCCTGCCCAAGATAGGGGAAGTAACAGCAGTCCCAAGAAAACGGAAACGCCGAGGAGAAACACGGAATTCTCCCCGGCGAACGACACCCGGACAAAGGATGACCACAACAGCGGCTAGCGCCGAGCGTTAAAGAACTTCTTGAGCATCTCCGCGGCGGCATCCTGGGTGGTCGGCCCGCCGCCCGCACGACGCGCCTTCTCTTTCTCCGCCTCGCTTACATCGCGTTTGGGGCCGTCCGACTCTTCATCCGGCTCCGGATCCTTGGGAGGACCGTCGACGATGGTCGCTTCGCCTGGGGCTCGTTGGGCGATGGTTGACATGTCGACCGTCTGGGTGTCGGTCTTGGCCGACGCCTGTTCGTCGCCGAACCATTGGCTGATGTCGAGATCGTCGTCGACTTTGACGGTATCCTTCCCGGCAGGCTTGGCCTTTCCCGGAGCTGAGGTCTTTCTGGCGACCTCAGGGTCGGTCTTGGCCGCCACTTTCTCCTTCTCCGGCTGCTTCGCACTTTCCGGCATCCCCACAATCCGGACGTCGAAGTCAAGTTGGCCCACCAGCAGGCGATCCCCGGGCATCAACCGGCATTCCGGCGAGACCTTGTCACCGTTGACGAAAGTGCCGTTCTTGCTCCCGAAGTCACGGACTTTGACGCCGTCTTCCGAAACAAGGATCACGCAGTGATGGCGACTCACCAGGTCGCTCCCCGGCCGCAGGTGACAATCTTCAGCTCGTCCGATGAAGAATTTGGGTCCCTTGATAGGGATTTCTCGCCCGGCGTGCCGACCGTTCGTGACTACCAGTTTTACTTCCATTTCTTGTGCCAATTTCCCGAAGTAGCAAACGGCGCGGGGGCCGACGCACATGCGCCGACCGTCGCGCGACCGTCAAATCGCCTGTCACTCGTACCAAGGTGGTATGTAACTCAACCGAAGATCGACTTTCCTGCTCAAGCAGACTCTTCGGTTCCCTCTCCTCCGATCTATCCGATCGACTCGCGGACTTCGTGACATATCTCGCGCAGTTCGCTCACAGAAACGTCTTCGAGTCGTTTGCCGCGGTTGTCGAGATGCTCGTTGATCTTGACTGCCGTTTCCTGCATACGCAAGTGGGTCTCGTGACTACCACCCACTAACGCGAAATTCTTCCCTCTTGTCAAACGAGTATGCCCGTCGTCGTTGTCCAATCCGATCCCGAGCAAGGCTGCCTGTTTCTTGGGCTGATTCGTTGCTCTCACGTTTGTCCTCGGAGTAAGACAAAACAGTCCGCGCCTGGGTCGCAGCAGCGACGGCGCCCAAACAGCCCCGTCCCGCCAGCATCCTGCTAACGCCTTGGTGGTACTCTCTGATCCGCCGCTGGCGTGAAACACGCCCTTCCCTATACTACTTCTTCGGCGGATCGGTGGCCGTATCCCCACCTTTCGGCACATCGCCTGCACTGGGCGGACCTTCCTGGTCCAGGGAAGTCGCTCGGCGCAACGGAAGGATTCCCAGCACGGTTCCGCTGGAGTCCTCCTTGCTCATCCAATCACTCAAGTCCAACGGATTGGACACAACGTCTCCCGCGGTGCCGTTTGACGCCTCGTGGATGCCCCTCGTCGGCTTCCGACTCTCGCTTGCTTCACCGGCCAATTCCACGTTGAATTCAAGCTGGCCGACCCGCAAACGGTCGCCGTTGTGAAGCTCCTGCTCGCCCATGATCTGCTCATCATTGACGAACGTGCCGTTCTTGCTCCCAAAATCCCGGACGACGACGAGAGTCTCTTCCACCAGGATCACGCAATGGTAGCGGCTGATCACGTCGCTCCGCGGACGCAACTGACAGTCCTCCGCGCGACCGACGAGAAACCTCGGTCCCGTGATCGGGATCTCCTGCCCGGCGTTCTTTCCGTTCGCGACAACCAGCTTCACTTCCATCGCCCGAAATTGCTCAATCAGAGGGGCCTTGACGGTATGGATCTGAATGAAATGAGTGCCCCAAGCAACTGCCCTCTGTTCGACGCCGCCACAAATCCCGATCCCTAGGTCGGCACGAGGTGACAGCAGGCAATGCTAGCCACCAGAAGAAATGATGAATACCTCGGTTCCAGGGAAAAGCCAGACTCCAACAACTGTGGAATTTACGAAGAACAGCCAAGAATGCAATCCGCCCCCCCAAAGTAGCGTCCCAACGCCGTAGCGGGAGGAATCGCCTGTCTCTGGGATGTTGCCGGCCGGTTCGGCTAGTACCGACTGCCGCCCGACTGTCCATGATCGTACCAGTAATCGCAACTCCGGTCAAAAGAATTCCGCTCCGCTTGGTTCCTTCCCAACCCGCAAACCTCGTCATGTTTGCCCGCTCCCACCCGCGCACACCTGCTGAAACCGGGAATTGCCGGTTCCCGACAAGCCCTCGGCCGACCGCAAACAACACGGTAGACCACCGTTCCGTTGCCGGAAGGGGCTTAAGAACCCCTCCGTTTCTCGGTCCAGGAGGGGCTACCGTATTTCTCCGACGCAATCCCGGCAACTCCCTCTTCCTCTTCCTGCGACAAGCTGTCTGCATGCCACCTCAACGTCAGAGCCTCGGCGACCTGCTGCCGCCAGAGTTGCATCAGTTCCTCGGGCTCAAGGCTCTTGCCGGTGATCTCACACAGCCCTGGCAATTCAGGGGCAGCCAAAGAGCGACGCAACAAAACGCTGCCATGCTGCAGGACCGCTCCAGCCGACCGGCGCTGGGCACTTCCGGCAATCTTCACCCCCGCCACCACGACGTCACCCGCGGATCGCCGCTTGAAGCACAGAAACTCGGCCGATCTCTCCTCTCCGAGCGAACTGGAGCCAAACAGACTCGCCCGGATCCCCTTCATGGCCAGGACGGCAATCAAGGTCTGATGGACCGCGTCGTACATCCACTGCCGCCGCCTGCCCAGGAGATGATCCAGGGGAACCGTCACGCTGTATGTTAACTCCCGGTCGTGGAGGATGGCGCCTCCACCGCTCGCTCGCCGTACGACCGGGCAACTGCGACTCGCCTCGTGCTCCGCCCTCGCAGCATACTGTTGGAAATACCCGAGCGACAGCGTCGGTTCCGCCCACTGGTAGAACCGCCAACAGCAACAACCGGATCGGGACGTCCAACCGAGCAGATGCTCATCCACCGCCATGTTCCACGCGCCGCTTGACGGCGGATGAACGATCAGGCGGCACTCCGTTACGGGAACACTCGGCATCGGCGTCAACGCTCCGGTAAGCGGACGAGATAGGACTACCGCTCCGGTCCAGCCCACTTCAGAATCGGCTGCCGGGCCGCACGAACCTCGTCCGGGCGGCTCACCGAAGTGGTGTGGGGAGCGTGGTGGAGCAAGTCGGGATCCTCTTCCGTCACCCGGAACAGGGCCTCGGCAAACGCGTCCAACGTCGATCGGCACTCCGATTCCGTCGGCTCGATCATCAGGGCTTCGTGGACGATCAACGGAAAGTACACGGTCGGAGCGTGAAACCCGTAGTCGAGCAGCCGCTTGCCGATATCCAAAGCACTGACGCCCCGCTCGCGTTTGAGGGTCTGTGCCGTGGCCACGAATTCGTGCATGCAACGATCGCCTTGAGGCACCGGCAGAAAGTGCTTGACCCGGCTCAGCAGATAATTGGCGTTGAGCACGGCGTTTTCAGAAACCCGCCGAAGACCCTCCGGGCCATGGGTTCGCAGATAACAATAGGTCCGGACGAGCACGCCCGTATTGCCGAAGAAACTGCGAACACGGCCGATCGTCTTCGGGCGATCAAAGTCGAGCCCATACTCCTCGCCGCTCTTCTTGACAACCGGCACTGGCAGGTACGGAGCGAGCTTCCCGGTCACGGCAATCGGCCCGGCGCCCGGCCCGCCGCCCCCGTGGGGGCCGCTGAACGTCTTGTGCGGATTGAAGTGCATCATGTCCGCGCCGAAATCCCCGGGACGCGTCACGCCAAGGATCGCGTTCATGTTGGCCCCGTCCAGGTACACCAGCCCTCCGGCATCGTGGACCATTTGGCAAATCTTGGCGATGTTGCGTTCAAAGATCCCCAGCGTATTGGGGTTGGTGATCATGAACACGGCCGTTCGCTCATCGAGCTTCGAGGCCAGATCGTCCAGATCGACTAGCCCCCCCGGGGTACTCTTCACTTCCACGGTCTTGAACCCGGCCATGGCCGCGCTGGCCGGATTCGTGCCGTGGGCGCCGTCGGGGATGAGAACCACATTTCTCGCCGGGTCGGTATCGCGGACATACGCCGCGGCCACGAACAGGGCCGTCATCTCGCCGTGCGCTCCGGCTGCCGGCTGCAAGCTCACCGCCTCGAGGCCGGAAATCTCGGCGAGCATCTCCTGCAACGAATGCAGAATCGACAGCATCCCCTGGATCGTCTCCACCCGTTGGTACGGATGCAGCCCCAACAGCCCCGCCAGCGACGACAACGTCTCGTTCCGCTTCGGATTGTACTTCATCGTACACGAACCGAGCGGATAGAAATGCGAGTCGACCGACATGTTCTGGGTCGACAGATTCACGAAATGGCGAACCAGTTCCGGCTCGGTCACCTCCGGCAACGACGGAGCAGTCTGGGCGAGTGCCTCGGGAGGCAGCAATCGCTCCACGGGCTCCGACGGCACGTCGCAGGCCGGCATCTGTACCGCGCACCTCCCAGGACGAGACTGGTCGAACAGCAATTCGGTCGCCTGTTGGTTTCGCATCGAGTTTCAACTCTCCTTCACAATCCCCGAGTCCGCGTGGCAACTTCTCAATTCAGAACTGTTCGAATGACGTCCGTCATTCGGTCGATCTCGGCCTTCATTCGCTTTTCAGTTACGGCCATGAGAAGACAGTCCTCCAATTCGGGATACCAGCAGCCGAGCGGGACCCCGGCCATGATCCCCTGCTCTCCCGCAGCCGAAAGCAGCGCATCGGCCTGCCCGTGTGGCACACGGACGACGAATTCCTTGAAGGTCGGCGCGGAAAACACCGGCTGGAGCAGCCCTTCCCCGGTCCACTGCCCGAGAGCGTACCGGGCTTTCTTCAGGCAGAGTTCGGCCGTGCTGCGGAGACCTTGGGGACCCATCGCCGATAGATAGACCGTGGCCCGCAAGGCCATGAGTCCCTGATTCGTGCAGATGTTGCTGGTTGCCTTCTCGCGGCGGATGTGCTGCTCCCGCGTCTGAAGCGTCAACACCCAGCAGCGCCGATCGCGCCGGTCGACCGTTTCGCCCACCAGCCGCCCGGGCATCCGCCGCAGGAACTTGTCCCGGCACGCCAGGATCCCCAGGTACGGTCCCCCGTAACTCATCGGATTCCCAAGCGATTGCCCTTCGGCCACGACGATGTCGGCGCCGCAGTCGCCCGGCCGCCTGAGGAGGCCCAGGCTGACGGGATCGACGGCCACAATCATCGCCGCGCCCTTGGCATGGGCAAGGGCTGACAGTTGCTCCACGTCTTCAAGGCAGCCGAAGAAGTTCGGATGCTGCACGAGGACACAGGCCGTCTGGTCGTCGATCGCCGCGTCGAGTTCCTCCGGGGCAACCGTACCGTTCGGAGCGGCGACCGTCACCAACTCCGTTTCCAGGTTCTGCAGATAAGTCCCCAGTACCTGTCGGTATTCAGGGTGCACCGTCGACGCCGCCACGACCTTCGCATGGCGCCGCGTCACGCTGCAGGCCATCAACACGGCCTCGGCGGCCGCACCCGCCCCGTCGTAAAGGCTCGCGTTGGAGACGTCCATCCCCGTCAACTGGGCAATCAGGGTCTGGTATTCGAACAGTGCCTTGAGATTGCCCTGGCTGGCCTCGGCCTGGTAGGGCGTGTAGGAGGTGTAGAACTCGCTCCGCGATGCCACGAAATCGACCACGGACGGAATGAAGTGGTCGTAACTTCCCGCACCGAGAAAACAGGTCGACTGCGATGCCGGCCGGTTCCTGGCCGCCAACTCGCCCACGTGGACGGCCAGTTCCAACTCCCCCAGGGCCGGCGGCAGATCCAGGGCTCGACCGAGATGGAGGTCCGCCGGGATCATCTCGAACAACTCGTCGATCGATGCGGCGCCGATCGCCTGGAGCATCGCCCGGCGGTCTTCATCGGTGTTGGGAATATAGGGCATAGACAAAGCCTTTCTCTTTCCCCCAGAAGCGGAGAACAAAAAAAGCGTGCCACTTCAGATGGCTGAATAGATACGAAAAAGCGGCATCCATGCCGGGGCCGGAAGACGGTTACCTGACAATTGCAGGTATCCTACTCGTCGGCCATCTCCTGTTCGCACTGTTTCTGATAGGCGGCATGATCCATCAGTCCCGACAGGGCCGTCTCGTCCGCAATCCGGATCTTGACGAACCACCCGCTGGTATACGGATCGTCAGAAAGCGTTTCCAGTTGATCCACCAGGGTCGAGTTGACCTCCACGATCTCTCCGTCCACCGGACTGTAGAGATCGCTTACCGCTTTGACCGATTCGATTTCGCCAAAAGGCTCGCCCGCACTGACCGATCGGCCGACCTGCGGAAGGTCCACAAACACGAGATCTGTAAGAGCTTCCAACGCAAAGGCGCTGATCCCCACGGTCGCGACCTTGGCTCCAGCTTCATCCGTGGCGATAGCCACCCACTCATGGGTCTTGGAATAGAGCAGTTCTTCGGGTTTCACGTCCAGTATCCTTTCGCGGTTTGAGGACTCGTGTTTCAGGCGGCTCACTTCGTCTTCCGCTGATAGAACGGCAGTTCGACGACGCGCGCCGGCTCCTTGCGACCCCGGACATCGATCAGAAGCTGCGTCCCCGTCTGGCTGAATTCGGGGGAGACGTAACCCATGGCGATCGGCACCTTCAACGTCGGCGACATGGTGCCGCTGGTCGTCTTCCCTGCAAGCGTCTCTCCAGCATAGATGTCGCAATGCTCCCGTGCCGGGCGGCGACCTTCCAGTTGGAGCCCCACCCGGGTGCGGCGTTGCGGCTCCTTCTCCAGCTTCAACAGGGCGTCGCGCCCCGGGAAGTCATAGCCAACCAGGTGACAGGCAAAACCGAGCCCCGCCTCGAAGGGGTTGGTCTTCTCGCACAACTCGTGGCCGTAAAGCGGCATTCCCGCTTCCAGCCGCAGCGTATCGCGGGCGCCGAGTCCCGTAGGCCTCACCCCCAGCGGCTCGCCCATTTCGACCAGCACTTCCCAGAAGGCCGCGGCAATGGGGGCCCCAAGTGCCAGCTCGAACCCGTCCTCGCCCGTGTAACCCGTGCGGCTGATAATCCCGCCCTGACGCTGTGCCGCCGGGTGCAACAGGCGAACCTGGGCCCCCCGGTAGTACTTCATGGAACGCAGGTCCACCTCAATCAGAGGCTGAAGCAGAACGACCGACCGCGGCCCTTGAATGGCAAACATCGCCCACAGATGGGTTACGTCGGTGAAGAGGACTTCGTTTCCCGGTGCCTCGGCCCGCTCGCGCGGAAGGTGCTTGTGAACCCAGTCAACGATCTTCTGACGATTCGACGCATTGACCACCACCACGTAATACGGCTGCCCCTGAGCGTTGTGGTAGTAGCCGACCAGCACGTCGTCCATGATCCCGCCGGAATCGTTGGTCACCAGCGAGTAGCGAATCTGTCCCAGCGTCATGTCGGCCACCCGGCGCGTCAGCAACTCGGCCAGAAACACAGCGGCGCCGGGGCCCTCGAAACGAAGCCGCCCCATGTGGGAAATGTCCGCCAGACCGCCCGTTGTCCGGGTCGTTTCATGCTCCTGGATGATCGAAGAGTATTGGACCGGCATCGCCCAACCGGCGAAGTCGACGATTCTTGCCCCATGGTCCTTGTGCCACTGGTAGAGCGGCGTCTTCTGGATGGTGCCGTCCGAAGCTTCCATCGGTGTCTCCGACAAGTCTGCGAGGATGAGAGCACAACGCGCGACAAAAGGACAATTGTAACGCCCGGGCGAACCGAGAACAGGGGGCGCGCAGACTCCAGAAAACGGAACGCAATCTCGCGGCCACAGACTTCGAAAGACGCCCTCGCGGGCCAGCGCACCGGCCAACCCGGCCTGAAAACAGCATCGAAGAATGTCCGCCTGCCTTACCTCGTGGGGGGGGGCTCCATGCACCTATCGTGCTATTCAATGGAGACGTCGGGGGAAGACTCGACTCGGAGTACGCATAAAAAAAGAGCGGCACCGCACGGGAGCGATCCAAAAGGGGCCAACTGCGGTCTCCTCTTGGGGCAACGGAGACCACGCCCCACCAAACAGGGTCGCTCAACTCAAACCAGAAAGAAACCTGCCAAGTGTGTGGGCGAGTAGATTTGGCAGGCTGAGCATCGAAGTGCGGCACCGCTCGACTGGGTAATACACCCGCAACCTAGACCATCGCTCTTGCGATGTCAAGTGGTGACATAGTCAGAAAAGACTTCCCAAACTTTCCTCGCGTGCGATTACCCCGTCGCCGGTGTCGGGATATCTCGTGAAGACGATGCTGGGCACGAGGTTCACCACAGAATGACTGCGGAAATCGCAGCCGGCAATCCGCCGCAGGTGCAGAACCTGGACAGTCTGTTCCCCCCAGCGGAGAATCAACCGTACCCGCCCATGCCGAAAAACAACTGCTTCTTCAAGAAACGATAGACCCAGTAGTCTTCCGGGATCTCTTCACCAGGGAGGTGGTGACTCGATCGTGGGGTGGACGCTGACAGCTCTCCGTACGCATCGCGGCCGCTCGTGTCCTCGGCGCCGTGGCTCTTCAAATAGGCAGCCAGCTCATCGGGATACTCGAGAATCACACAGCCGCGGGTCCGTTCGTCAACAAACTTCTGAAATCCCCCTAGGAGCCGGCTTTCGTTGATGGTCCGAAACAGATCGCCTTCATGATCGCGGACTGTTTCGCACGCGAACGACATCGGCGGACACGGCTCGATCGTGCCCCCTGGACCGATATGGAACCCCAACCCTTTGGCCGCCGGACAGACCGCCTCCCCCCGAGCGTTCCAGTAAGTGTCGATCAAGATGATTGGGTGACGCCGCCGCAACCCAAGCAGACGCCGCCGCACGTCGATCATCTGCTCCTTCTCAACGCAGAACTCCGGCGACGGATCGGCCCCGACCGGCCGGAATACATAGTACCAAAGATACATCGCCCCACACTTGACGAATTGCTCCACGTACTCGTCGCAGAGGACCGTCTCGAGATTCCGCCCCGTCACCGTGGTGGCCACGCCAAACAGGATCTTCCGCCGGGCAAGACGTTCGATACCTTCCATCGCTTTCCGATACACGCCCTCGCCGCGTCTCGCGTCGTTTTCAGCTTCCGGCCCGTCAATGCTGACGAGAACCGTTACGTTCCCCAGTCGTCGAATTTGCTCGACGTTCTCCTCGTCCAGGAACATCCCGTTGGTGATGATCTGGAAATAGCATTCAGGGTGACGCTCAATAGTCCGCCATATCCCCGGATAGAGCATGGGCTCGCCGCCCAGGAGTGTGTAGAAAAAGGCCTTCTGTTTCTTTCCCGCGGCAATGACGGACTCGACGTCTTCTTCGGACAGACTTCGTCCGCCTCCCGAGCTGTCAATCCAGCAGCCGTGGCAACGCAGATTGCAGGCGTTGGTCAGAGCGAGAAACAGGAAGGGCGGGAAAAGCTCTCCCCTCCGCACGCGCCGGCGATGAGCCGCCATCGCCCGGTTGCCCTTGTAAACCCAAAGATAGGCCGCCTTGGCGGCCAGTCGCGGGGAGACTTGAGTGGCGGCTCGGTAGGCTAGTCGCAAAAGCATGGGGCTCCGCCTGGTTGGTTGGGTGCTTGGGCATCGGCACGGCAGGGACCACCCATTATAGCGCGCGGCACACCAGACTCCTCAACCCACCACCCGGCAGCGGAGGATGCCCGTTTGACAGGCATGTACCTTGTGGGAAATATAGAGCGTACTGATCGCCACAACCATCCACGCCGGCAAGCTCTACCTCCGCGACAAGGACGTCCTCATGTGCTACGACGTTCGCGCCAAATAGGCGACAGAGCCGCCGACCAATTCGAGCTGCCGCGATGATCGATCACCATCGGTTGAAGAAAGCTTACGAGAAGGCCCGCTCCGACCTGCTGGCAGGACGCATCCCCGGCGGACATTGGGAAGGTCAACTCAGCAGTTCCGCCCTGTCGACCGCCACCGCCGTCAGCGCCCTCGCGTGTGTCTTGAGAAACCGTCAAACGCCGACGGATGCCACCCGCCTCCGCAGCCTGATCGAGCGCGGACTGAGCTATGTCGCAGCCATTCAGAACTCCGACGGGGGCTGGGGCGACACGGATCGAAGCCTCTCGAACATCGCCACCACCATGCTCGTCCGTGCGGCGATATACCTGGCCGGTGAATCGGACCGTTTTGCCGATGCGCTTCGGTCGGCCGAGACGTACTTGGATCGCCAGGGCTGGACTGCCGGCCTGAAGCGTCGCTACGGCCGCGACAAAACCTTCGCCGTCCCCATCCTCACGAACTGCGCCCTGGCCGGCCTGGTGCCTTGGAGCGAGGTCTCACCGCTCCCCTTCGAGCTAGCCTGTTTTCCGCCCGAATTCTACCGATTTCTGCGGCTTCCTGTCGTCAGCTACGCCGTGCCCGCCCTGGTGGCTATCGGACAGGCTCGCTATCACCACCGCAAGCCGCTGAACCCCTTCACGCGGATGACGCGGAGTCTGTCGGTCCGACGCAGCCTGTGCGTCGTCCAGCGGATGCAGCCGGAGAGCGGCGGCTTCCTGGAGGCAACGCCGCTGACCAGCTTCGTCGTGATGAGCCTGGCCGGCATCGGCCGCGCCGATCATCCGATCGTTCGACGGGGAGTGCAATTCCTCATCGATTCGGCCGGCGAAGACGGATCCTGGCCGATCGACACAAACCTTGCCACTTGGGTCACCACGCTCTCGATCAATGCCCTCGACGATGGCTCGCTGGCGCCTCTCGGCGTGGAATGCCTCCCGTGGCTTCTGCGTTGCCAGCATCGGGTGCGGCACCCCTTCACCAATGCCGATCCCGGCGGATGGGGGTGGACCGACTTGAGCGGGGCCGTACCCGACGCAGACGACACGCCGGGTGCCTTGTTGGCATTGGCTCGAGTAGCCCGCCATGTTGCCGAGGAACATGCCGAACAGATTCGAGAGGCCGCCCGGGCCGGCGTCGATTGGTTGCTGGGCCTGCAAAACCGCAACGGCGGCTGGCCCACCTTCTGCCGCGGCTGGGGCAAGCTCCCCTTCGACCGCAGCAGCACCGACCTGACGGCGCACGCCCTGCGAGCTCTCCACGCATGGCGCGACGTTCATCCGGCCCGCATCCAGAAGGCCATCCGACGCGGATTCACCTTCCTCGACAAACAACAGCGGACCGACGGCAGTTGGGTGCCGCTCTGGTTTGGTAACCAGTACCGCGCCGATGAAGAAAACCCCGTCTATGGAACCGCCCGCGTGCTCCTGGCCTACCGGGACCTCGATCGCCTCGGCACGAAAGCGGTCAGTAAGGGATTGGACTTCCTGGTTGGCGAACAGCGTGACGACGGCGGCTGGGGCGCGGCACCGTCCGGGGAGGTGTCCTCGGTCGAAGAAACGGCCGTTGCCGTCGAGGCTCTGCTGGCGTCGCCGGCTGTCGAGTCGGCGCAAACTGTTATTCAGAAAGGACTTGAGTGGCTA
Organism: Planctomycetaceae bacterium; assembly: GCA_012719125.1. Taxonomy (GTDB): domain Bacteria; phylum Planctomycetota; class Planctomycetia; order Pirellulales; family Thermoguttaceae; genus JAAYAY01. Next base: position 87,227 of record JAAYAY010000269.1, read on the forward strand.
GTGCAGGCCGTCGAACAGGATCGATACCGGGATTCGACGCCGATCGGTTTTTACTTCGCCCGGCTATGGTATTATGAGAAGTTGTACCCCTTGATCTTCACGCTTTCCGCCCTGCGCCGCGCAGCAGACATATACCGACCCGACGCGTAAGCGAGGATAGAAGACTAGCTATTCTGTTCCTCGCTCACCCTTCAGATTAGCATGGACATGACGTGAGATCGTCGTCAGCCCGGCAGCCCCTTCCCCCATCCATCCCTCCGGTCACCGAACGACCCCAGCCAAGACAGCAACCGTGGCCATTGTCCCTTCGACTGATCAACCGGCACTCCGCGACGGCGCCCTGACGGCCGCCGATGCGGACGGCGGGACCGCTCATTTGAAGGAGGTTCCACAACCGGTTGAACTCCGCGAGACCATCCGCGAAGTGATCGAGCAGAAGGTCGCCGGCCTCGACCGCACTCAGCCGTTGTTTCGCCACCGAATCGAAAGCCTCGCCCGCGAGGTGCTCGCTGATTTGAAGCTGAAGGAGGGTTACCTGGGATGGACCATGGTCATCCTCTCCAGTGCCTATTGGCGCGATCGCATCAAAGCCACGCCCTACGAGAGACGTCTGCTTCTGCTTCCGCACTGCATGCGGAACGAACAGGTCTGCCAGGCGGAATACAACGAGTTCGGTTTGCTCTGCGAAGACTGCGGGGGGTGCTCGCTCACCGAATGGCGAGCCCTGGGACGGGAAAAAGGCTGCCAGGTGCTGATCGCGGAAGGCTCACCGATCGTTCTCCAGCTCATCCTGCAGGGCAAGGCCGACGCCGTCCTGGGGATCGGTTGCCTCAATTCGTTGGAGAAGGCCCTCGCCAAGATCCTCATGACCGGGCTGCCGGCCATGGCGGTACCGCTCCACTCCTCGACCTGCCACAACACGTCGACCGACGAAGCCTGGGCCCTCGAAATGATCGACACGCCCTATCAGCCGGGCGATCAACCCGCCAAGACCCAGGTCCATCTGCTCCGCGCCGCCTCGCGGATGTTCGAACCGGATGAATTGGCTCGCCTCCTGCCCCCGGAACGGAGCAACGGTGAGACACCTCCATGCGACGATCTGTCGCTCGACGCCCTTCCGCCTGTCGCCGCCACCGAAATCCTCGCCCGCGAGTTCCTGGCCCGCGGCGGCAAGTTCTTCCGCCCCTTCATCACCCTGGCGGCCTACGACGCCCTGACCGGCGGACATGGCTGGGGACCCAACGGACAGCAGCACGTTGCCCAATTGCCCGATGCCGTCCGGCGCGTCGCCCTGGCCATCGAACTGTTCCACAAAGCCTCGCTGGTTCACGACGACATCGAAGACGACGACTCCTTCCGATACGGACAAAAGACGATCCATCGCCGGCACGGAACCGCCACCGCTATCAACGTCGGCGACTACCTGATCGGCCTGGGATATCGCCTGGTGGCCTCGCAGCGCGAGAACCTCCACGCCGAGGCTGTGGCCGATATTCTGGCAACCCTGGGGCAGGCCCATACTCGCTTGTGCGAAGGTCAAGGGGCGGAACTCACCTGGCGGGCCAGCCGAAATCGGCATCTGACCCCGCTCGACGCCCTGAAGATCTACGCCCTCAAAACAGCCCCCGCCTTCGAGGCCGCTCTGTTCTCCGGAATCCGTCTGGCAGGACCGGCCGACGCATATCGGGACGCCGCCTCACGCTTCGCTCGCCATCTGGGAGTCGCCTTCCAGATCCGCAACGATCTGGACGACTGGACGACCGACCCCGGCAACAAGCGTCAGCGGGGCACCGACGCGATCGGCGGCCGTCCCACCGTCCTCTGGGCCTTGGCTGTGGAGGCCTCCGATGGCGCGGACCGTCCCGATCTGGACGCCGACACCGGCAACGATCCCGAAGCCGGTCGCCGGCTGATACGCCAGGTCCACGACCTGTACTGCCGGACGGGCGCGTTCTCCAAAGCCCGCCGACTCGTTCAGAAACACGCCGATCGGGCCAGGGAAGTTGCCGACGCCGTCCAGCCCGACTCGCTCCGGCAACTGCTGCACCACTTCGTCGACACGATCCTCGGATACTAGGCCCAAATCCGAAATACGAATCTCGAAATCCGAAACAAAGTCAAGTGCCGCAAATCAGAATGCTTCAAATGGCAGTTGATTCCGTGACAGGTCTTTTCAACTCCCACGACACTACGTCCCAGATTTGGAGCCTTTGTGCTTCCGGATTTGGATTTGTTTCGGATTTCGAGATTCGTGCTTCGGATTTCTCCTCCCCATGCCCCCTCCCAACCCCCTGAGAATCATCCACCTCGTCTCCGGCGCCGGCGGTATGTACTGCGGGAGTTGCATGCACGGTAACACGCTGGCCGCCGCCCTGCTTCGTGCCGGCCACGACGTCATGCTCATGCCGCTCTATACGCCCGTACGAACCGACGATGAATCCGTCCGCCACGAACGGCTCGCCTTCGGGGGTCTCAACGTCTTCCTGCAAGAAAAATTCGCCCTGTTCCGCAAGACTCCCGCCGCGCTTGATCGGCTCCTCGATCGCCCGGCACTCGTCCGCTGGCTCAGCCGTTGGGGCGGCAAGACCGACGCCGTCCAACTCGGCGCCCTGACCGTCTCCATGCTGCGCGGCGAATCGGGGCGGCAAAGCAAAGAGGTCGAAAAACTCCTCGGCCTCCTTGCCTCGCTTCCCCAAATCGACGTGATCCATCTGTCGAACGTTCTCCTGGCCGGACTGGCCGGACCGATTCGCAGAAGCTTGAAGGTGCCCGTCGTCGTCAGCCTCACCGGCGAAGATGTCTTCATCGAAAAACTGCCCGAACCGTTCGCCGCGGAAACTCGCGCGGAGTTGCAGCGCTGCGTGAGCCATGTCGACGCCCTCGTCGCCATGAATGGTTATTTCGCCGATCGCATGGCCGACTACCTGTCGATTCCCCGGCAGGAAATCCACGTCATTCCACCGGGCATCAAACTCGCCGGCCACGCCGCCGATCCCGAAACTGTCTTGGCTGAAAGTGGTCGAGAAGCACGCGACGTCTTCCGAATTGGCTACTTCTCCCGAATCTGCCACGACAAAGGACTGCACCTGCTGGCCGAAGCCCTCGAGATCGCCGCCCGGGAGGCACCAGATTGCCGATTCACACTGGAAGCAGCCGGCTATCTCGGGCCTTACGATCGCCGCTACCTCCGCGACGTCGAGAAGCGTTTCCGGCAAGGCCGGCTTCACAGTCGATTCCATTACGCCGGCTCGCCCGATCGGGCCGGCAAGATCGCCTTCCTCCAATCGGTCGACGTCGTCTGCCTCCCCTCCGTGTTTCCGGAAAGCAAGGGGATCGCGGCCCTGGAGGCCTGGGCCAACGGCAAGCCCGTGCTCGCCCCCGATGCCGGAGCGTTCCCCGAGTTGATCGCCGATACCGGCGGCGGCATCCTCTTCGAGCCAGGCCATGCCGACGCTCTTGCTCGGAGTATTCTTCAGTTCGAAGCCAATCGCGATCGCGCCACCGAACTGGGACTTTGCGGAATGGCAGCCGTGCGGGATCGTTATCACGACGGGCTGATGGCCGAACGAACGGCCGCCCTCTACCACGCACTGGCCGCCAACCGCAGAAGGGAGGCTCCCTGATGTCGTACCTGGGTAGCTTGACGCTTCGCTTGGCGGCCGGAGCCATGCGGCTGCCGGACAACTTCCGCGAAAGGCACTCCGGGTTCTTGACGGCCGCACAACGCGACGACGGCGGTTTCGCCGGCCGACACGGCGCCAGCGATCTCTATTACACCGGCTTCGCTCTCCGCGGGCTGATCCTGCTGGGAACCCTCACCGAAGAGTCCGCTAACCCTGCCGCAAGTTTCCTCCAAGCGAGTCTGGCAAAAAAACTTGCTGCGGTCGATTTCCTCTCCCTCGTGTTCGGTTCGGTGCTGCTGGAACTCGGCTGCGGACTGGATGTCTTTGGGCAGGCGGGACTCGATCGGCAAGCCGTGATTCAGGACAAACTGCGACCGCTGCAACGTGACGATGGTGGCTTCGCCAAAACCCCAGAAAGCGGGCGGAGCTCCACCTATCAATCGTTTCTTTCTGTCGCCTGTCTCGAACTGGTCGGCGCACGAATCGATGAGCCGCAGTCCCTTGTTCAGATGGTCCAATCGCGCCGCCGGCAAGACGGCGGATACGTGGAACTCGACCTGATCGCCCGAAGTGGCACCAATCCCACGGCCGCCGCCGTGGGCCTGCTGCGATTGCTCCAAGGCGACCAGGCTGTGGAACTTCAGGGCACGGGCGGAGAAGAAACCGCCCGATTTCTCGTCGCCATGCAAGGCGCCGACGGTGGACTCCGGGCCAATACGCTCATCCCCATGAGCGACCTGCTGAGCACCTGCACCGGCCTGATCGCCCTGGCCGATCTCGGTGGCCTGAACGCCGTCGACCTCGCTGCCGCCCGCCGCTATGTCGACTCGATGGAATCGGATCGCGGCGGCTTCCTCGGCGGCTCCTGGGACTCCGAAATCGACGCCGAATACACCTTCTACGGCGTCGCCACGCGATCACTTCTGGCTACGATCGGGCACTGACTCAATCTGTCTCCTGGCAGAAAAAGACGGGCAAAACGTCGGCAACTTCGGCAATGTGCCCGTCCGCCAATTCTCGCAGCATTCCGCCACTCGCTATAATACACCCGAGACCTCATTAAACCGCCTTGTTATGAACACGCGGATTGAGAGCGGCAGAAGAATGTCCCAACTCATCGTCGACAACGTCACCAAGGAATTCCCCACTCGCGGCGATCCGCTCGTCGTGCTGCAGGGAGTATCGCTCCAACTCGAATCCGGCCGAAACCTCGCCGTCATCGGCCCCAGCGGGTCGGGAAAAACCACGCTGCTCAACCTGCTGGGGGTCCTGGAACGACCCACGTCCGGCACCATTACCGTTGATGGGCAGAATCCGGCCGAGTTGTCAGACAAGGCCGTGGCCGCTTTCCGCAGCCGGAAGATCGGCTTCATCTTCCAGGACCATCACCTGCTGCCCCAGTGCTCGGTCTTGGAGAACGTGCTCGTTCCCACCATCGCTGGCGGCCGCACCAAACCGGAAGACGTCAACCGGGCACGCCACCTCCTCGAACGGGTCGGCCTCAACGATCGCCTCGAACACCGCCCGGCCGAACTCTCCGGCGGACAGAAACAACGTACCGCAATTGCCCGGGCCCTCATCCGTCGGCCGGCCCTGGTCCTGGCCGACGAACCCACCGGAAATCTCGATCAGACCACGGCCGCCCAGGTCGCCGACCTGCTCCTCGAATTGCAGACTGAGGAGAACACCATGTTGATCGTCGTGACCCACAGCACCTCGCTCGCCGAGCGGATGCAGCAACGCCGGCGACTCGACAACGGCCGACTGCAGGAGGTGGCTTGACCACTCGCTGAACGATCATGTCCAAGCTCCGATTCATCCTCGCCTCACTCATCCACCACGGCCGGACCAATATGGCGGTCGGCTTCGGCGTGATGGCGGCAACGGCCGTCCTCACCGGGGCACTCCTCGTCGGCGATTCCATGCAAGGAAGCCTTCGCGATCTTACCCTCGATCGCTTGGAAAACATCGACCAGGCTCTCGTAACCCAGCAGTTCTTCGATGCCGGGCTTGCCGACAAGGCCAAAGACTTTCAACTCTTCCGCGGGCACTTCTCCGCAGCCGTCCCGGCAATCGTTCTCCAGGTCAGCTTCGAAAATGCCGACAGCGATCCGCCCTTGCGGGCAAACCGGGTGACGCTGATCGGCTGCGATGATCGCTTCTCCGAGCTGGGGCCCGGGGGACCCGTAGGAGCCGTCGAAGAGGGCCAAGTCGTGCTCAACAGCGTCCTGGCCAAGGAACTGGGCATCGACGGGAGCGGCAAGCAGGTCCTGCTCCGACTGCCCCGAATCACGGCCATTCCCGCCGACAGTCCCCTCGGCCGAAAAGACGAGACCATCCAGCGGTCGCGACTCACCGTGGGCGACGTGATCCCGACGGAAGGCCTGGGCCGATTCAGCATGCGGCCCAGCCAGGCCTTGCCCAAACTGGCCTTTGTGTCCCTCGCCTGGCTCCAGAACCGGCTGGACCAGGGCGGAAAAGCCAGTGCGATCTTTGTCGCCGGGCGGCAACCGTCTCAAGCCGCACCGCCGCAGGCCGATGCGATCCTGGCGGATACCTTCGCTCCCACACCCGCCGATCTCGGCATTTCGATCATCAAGACGGAACTTGGCTACTTCAACGTCAGCAGCCGCCAGATGATGCTCGCCCACCCGGTCGAAACAGAACTCACCCGGGCCATGAGCGACCGCACCGTCCAGCCTGCCCTGACCTATCTAGCTAATGCAATTGCCCTCGACCATCGTCAGATCCCCTATTCCACCGTCACCGCCCTTGACTTCGCCGATTCACCTCCGCTGGGCCCGTTCGTCGACCGCGAAGGCAAGCCGGTTGCTCCCCTCGGCGAGGGCGAGATTGCCTTGAACTCCTGGGCTGCCGACGATCTGAAGGCGAAACTCGGCGACGTGATCCGCGTCCGCTATTTCGAACCGGAGAGCACCCACGGAGAGGTGAAAGAAACGGAAACCAAACTGCGGCTCGCAGCCATCGTCGCCTTGGAAGGGGCCGCGGCCGACCCCGACTTCACCCCCGAAGTCGAAGGTGTGACCGACCAACTATCGATCGCCGACTGGGATCCTCCTTTCCCCTTCGACGCTCGGGCGATTCGCGACCAGGACGAAACCTATTGGGACGAACATCGCGCCACCCCGAAAGCGTTCGTCTCGCTGCCCACCGGCCGAAAACTGTGGGGCAGCCGGTTCGGCGACACAACGACCCTGCGAGTCGTACCACGCGGCCAGGAATCTCTCCAATCCCTCGAGGCGGACCTCGCTGTGGATCCCCTCCCTTTCGGCTTCCGCTTCCAGCCGCTCAAGCGGCAGGGCCTGGCCGCCTCGCAAGGCGCCACGCCTTTCCACATTCTGTTCATTGCCTTCAGCTTCTTCGTGATTGCCGCCGCCCTGATGCTCGTGGTCCTGCTCTTCCGCCTGGGGATCGAACAGCGGGCCGAATCGATCGGCATCCTCCAGGCCGTCGGCCTGACGCGGCAGTCTATCGCCGGGCTCCTGGCCGTCGAAGGACTGCTCGTTGCCGCCATAGCCGCCCTGGCCGGATCGGCCCTGGGAATCGGCTACGCCGCTCTCATGCTCGCCGGCCTCAGAACCTGGTGGCTTGCCGCGGTCGTCACGCCGTTTCTTCGACTACACGTCAGCGAGACGAGCCTGATCGTCGGCTACGCAAGCGGCCTGGTCGTCTGCTTTGCCTCCATCCTGTGGGCCCTGTGGCGATCCCGGCGGACCAGCATCGCCCGTCTGCTGGCCGGTCAGTTTGACGGGGACAGCACCCTCGTGTCGCGGAAACGATCGTGGACTCGCTGGCTGGCGCCGGCCATGCTCCTGGCGGCCGTCGTTCTTGCCGTGGCAACCGGCGGATTCCGCGAAGAAGTCCGCGCCGCGGCCTTCTTCGGTGTCGGGGCCCTCGTGCTCGCCGCCGGCCTCCTCTTCGTGCGCCGGCGGCTGCGAGACCAGGCCACCGGCCCGGCCGTTGCCATCGGACGAGGAAACCTGATGCGGTTGACCCTCCGCAGTGCCGCCAGGAATCCCGGCCGAAGCACCCTGAGCGTCGGACTGATCGCCTCGACGAGCTTCCTGATCGTGGCCATCAGCGCATTTCATCTCGATCCGACGCAGCAGGAGCCCCGGCTCGACAGCGGAAACGGCGGCTTCGCACTCGTCGCCGAGTCGGACCAACCGATCCTCTTCGACGTCAATACCGAAGACGGCCGATTCGACCTGAGCTTCTCGGATGAAGATTCCGACCTCCTTGCTTCGACCAAGACCTACGGCCTGCGAGTCCAAGGGGGCGACGATGCAAGTTGCCTCAACCTTTATCAGGCTCGCCAGCCGCGAATCCTCGGTCTGCCCGAAAATCTGCTCCAACGCGGGGGTTTCGCCTGGGCCTCCACGGCGGCCAAGACGCCGGAAGAAAAGGCCGACCCGTGGCTGCTGCTCGAAAAGCCTCTGCCGCCAGACGCCGACGGCACTCCCTGCGTTCCCGTCGTCATGGATGCGAACACCGCCATGTATGCACTCCATCTCACCGGAGGCGTAGGGCAGACGTACGATATTAGGGACGACCGGGATCAGACGGTTCGCTTGCGCATTGTCGGTCTCCTGGGAAACTCCATCCTCCAAGGGGATCTGCTTGTCGCAGAAAGTCGACTGCTCGAGCACTTCCCGCACATCAGCGGGCGGCGCTTCTTTCTCGTCGAGTGTGACCCCGAGAAAACCGCCGCCGTCGCGGCCGCCTGGAACCGCACGCTCGGAGACTTCGGTCTCGCTACCGAAACGACCGGACAGCGACTGGCCCGCTTCCTGGCCGTACAGAATACCTATCTGTCGACCTTCCAGAGCCTGGGCGGTCTGGGCCTGCTGTTGGGAACGTTTGGCCTGGCGGCCGTCCAACTCCGCAACGTGCTGGAACGGCGCCGCGAACTGGCCCTCCTCCGCGCCGTCGGCTTTCGCCGGGCAACCCTCGGTTGCCTGGTCCTGCTGGAAAACGCCCTGCTCCTTCTGGCCGGCCTGGGCTGTGGCGTCGTTGCTGCCGCGGTCGCCGTTCTTCCGCATCTCCTTTCCGGCAGTGCCGCAGTCCCCTTTCAGTCGGTCGGCGCAATCCTGCTCGCCATCCTTGTCGTCGGGCTCCTCGCCTCCCTGCTTGCCGTCCGCGCCACACTCCGCGCCCCGCTCATCGCCGCCCTTCGCGGACAGTAGTGGGTGCGGCCCGCTCATTGAACCCTGCTATCCTGCGTTGCTCGAATTGTCGTCCGAGTCCGCGTTGCTCTCTTCGCCGCGGAATAAGATCATTACGAGCGAAACTAAGAACAAGACCGCGGCGATTCCGGCAGCAATCGCCAGTGCTCGCCACACATATCCCCAATGATCAATGCCCACTGAGACTCCGGCTGCCAGCATTCCCAAGAACAGGCGTTGGGAGTCTGAGGCACGCACTTCCTTCTCGAGGAGTGTCGTTCTCTGAGATGGGTCCGGCATGACGCCGTTCTCGTCAAGAGCTTCGTCCATCGCGTCCCCAGACGTGAAAGAATCCACGACGTCACCTGGACGGCGTGCCACATACACGCCGACGCTCGTGTAACCGAGACCAAAGACAAACAACCCCCAGGAGATAGTCAAGGCCGCTCCTGCCCAAGGGGATAATTCTGTCAGCAACAGAAGAGCCAAGTCGGCCGCGGCAAGCAGCGAGTAGAGAAATACCAGCGCGTGGTTGTATGCCGCAGCGACACGAATCGAGTTCTCGAGGTAGTCATGGTGCCGATCTGGCCTCGCGCGGGACAATTCCGACAATCCCTCGAATGCTTCACGACGGTGCCTTGCCATTCTTCTGGAGCCTCATCTGTTTTGGGGAACATACATGGGGGTGGGAGTTGCCATTCTGAGAATCCTCGTCCAAAGGTTCGACGCCGCCAAGGGGCCTACGCAACCGAAGTTCCTCACGGGCGACTGTTACAGCATCAATCGCCACGCTGAAAGCGCTGGCAGCACTGCAATCACCAGAAACTTATTGATATTCAATCTCAAATCTCCCTTGACCCCTCGGACTCCCTCGCTAAAATCGTCAATTGAAACAGACAAAAATGTCTTTTTTCGACGCCGGGCATCGAGTGACAAATGAGCAGCAAACCAGCCCTGGAGAAAAGACAACGGACTTTCGTCGGGACCCCAACTCGCTGTCAAATCGAAAGAAAACGAGGCAGTCCCTGAGTGCAGGCCAACGCCTGGGGCCATGGGAGCAGTGAGTCCGACATGAAGTCGTTCATGAGTCTCAAGGAGGACAACCATGCTGGTATTAAGCCGGAAAAAGGGTGAGCGAGTGCTCATCGGACGGGACATCTACGTCAAGGTCGTCGACGTCCGCGGCGATCGCGTGAAACTCGGATTCGAGGGACCCGACGAAGTCCCCATCCATCGCGAGGAACTCGCCGTGCAGATTGCGACCGAGGCCCTGTTCAGCGAGTGCGTCGCGGCACACTGACGCAGGCCGGCAGCGATCGTCACGTGCCTCGCCGCGACCCAAACCACTCGATCTGGCGGCGAGGGCAGAAACGGAGTCCGTGCGCCTCGCAGTAGGGCTCCAGCCAAACGGCCTTCGCCGCAAGCAGGTCCACTTCGGTTCCCTGCGGCATGAGCATCACGCGACCGCGATCGATTTCCGGAAACTCTTGCAGGTAGAGTTCCATGTCGACGCAATCCTCTCTTCGATCGATCACGAATTTGAACTGGTACTCGTACCGGTCGATCAATTGCCGAATCACCTCAGGCACGTGCCGGGTACGTTCGTGCCGCTCCGCCCAGCGAGCGTTCTTTTCCGGCGAAGGCCGCGAACTGCTTGTCTTCGGGCTGATCGACATCAGGTCGCACTGAACCGGCAGGTCCAGGGTGCCCGCCGTCTCGATGGTGATGTGCTTATCCAGGTCGCGAAGCCGCTGGCAGAGCGGCAGCATCTCGGCAAACAACATCGGCTCGCCGCCGGTCACCACCACGTGGCGGCAGCCGAACGCCTCGATCTGTGCCGCCAATTCATCGACCGGCCGGTCTTCGCCTTCGGGATGCCACGAGGCATAAGGTGTGTCGCAATACCAGCAGCGCAGATTGCAGCCGCTGGCGCGAACGAAGACGCTCTTCGTTCCCGTCAGAAAACCCTCACCCTGGATCGACTCGTAAACCTCAGCGATTCGCATCGATAACCTTCGCAGCCGAGTCTGTCCCAGACTCGGAGTAATCTGAAACACGTAGTCGAGTCTGTCCCAGACTCGGATCATTGTCCTTGGTGACGGGAGATCGCTCGGAAAGGGCCGACTTACCGGTAAGCGATCGGATCCCTCTGCCCTGCCTCGGCAAAGCCCCTGAGACGCAACCGGCACGCATCGCAGTGCCCACAGCTCAAGCCGTCGGCCCCCGGATCGTAACACGAGTGCGTCAGCCCGTAATCGACGCCCAGTTCCGTCCCGCGCCGAATGATCTCGGCCTTAGTCAGCCGGATCAGCGGAGCATGAACCACGAACTTGAGTGTCCCTTCGACTCCCGCCTTGGTCGCCAAGTTCGCCGTTCGTTCAAAGGCCTCGATGAACTCAGGCCGGCAGTCGGGGTAGCCGCTGTAGTCGACCGCATTGACGCCGATGAAGATATCGGCCGCCCCTACCGCCTCGGCAAACGCCAGGGCCATCGAGAGCATCACCGTGTTTCGGGCCGGCACGTAGGTGACCGGAATCCCGTGCCCCATCTCCTCGTCGCCCCGATCCTTGGGCACCTCGATGGCGGCCGTCAAGGCGCTGGCGCCGAAGGCCCCCAGGTCGATCCGCAATACTTCATGCCGGACCACGTCCAGCATCTTCGCCACCCGCCGGGCCGCCTCCAACTCGAATCGATGCCGCTGCCCGTAGTCGATCGTCAACGCGCACAGATCGAAGCCCTCGCTCTTCGCGATGGCAGCCGTGGTGGCCGAATCCAGTCCGCCCGACAGCAGCACCACAGCCGGCAGGGGCATGTCATTCTTCCTCCAGGTTGCGGGGGTTTCCCAAAACACTCCATCATGCCAAAATATCTGGTTTAAGAAAAGGAGTAACACTTCAGCCAAATGAAATAGCTGGAAGGGTCGGTAGGCGGAGGAACCCCGGTCGACTGTGAACACGTTCACATGCGTCAAATCGCCTTCCCAGTCCATCCCGCGCTGCCCGCCTTCCGACCGGCATTCCTGCTACTTCAGATGGCTGAACAGATACGAAAAGGAGTTGCCCTGTGGCCGACGAATTCCGCCAGATCCTCGAAACCTTCGAAAACCAGTACCCCGATCGGGACTACGAAATCGAGATCGTGGCCCCCGAGTTCACGTCCGTCTGCCCCAAGACGGGTCAGCCCGATTTCGGCGCCATGACGATCCGCTACGTACCCGACCGCACGTGCGTGGAACTCAAGAGCCTGAAATTCTATCTTCAGCGCTATCGAAATGAGGGCATCTTCTACGAGAACGTCACCAACCGGATCCTCGACGATCTGGTTGCCGTGCTCCAGCCCCGCCGCATGACTCTCCAAGCCGCCTTCACCCCCCGCGGCGGCATCACGACAACGGTCACCGCCCGATTCGAGAAATCCGCCTAGCCACGGCTACAAAGAATGACAAAAACATGGATGACAGAAACATAGCTGCCTGTCGTTGGCATGAGCCCTGACAGATCCAATTGCCCGCATCTTGCTCTCCCATTTTTCTGTCATCAATCTTTCTGTCAAACTACCACTCAGTACCTCCCGGCCCGCCTCCCGGCAGCAGCCCAATAATCTCCCGCCCGGCCTCTTCCACCGACTTGTTCGTCACGTCGATCCGCCGCCAGCCATAATTCGCACAAAGCCGCCGGGCAAGTTGAACTTCCTGCTGAGCCTGCGCAAACGACGCATAGCTCTCCACCGGAATCCCTTCCCGCTCCGCCCGCACCCGGCGCAATTCCGCCAGCCGCTCGGGCAGCATGATCAAGCAGAATACCTTCTCCGCAGGCACGCGGAGCAACGCCTTGGGCGGATCCATGCCGGGAATCAACGGCACATTCGCCGCAAACCAGCCGTGATAGGCGAGGTAGAGCATGGTAGGGGTCTTCATCGAACGCGAGACCCCCACCAGCACCACCTCCGCCTTGTCGAGGTCTTCAGTATTCTGCCCGTCATCGTGACGGAACGAGAAATCGACCGCTTCGATCTCCCGCCAGCGTGCCTCCAGACGCTCTTCAAACAGCCCCGGCATCTCACGGGGAGTCAGCTTCAGCAGGGCCGCCAGGCGTTCCAACAGCGGGCCCAGCATGTCCAGTGCTTCCACATGGTACAGCCGGGCCTCTTCCAGCATCGTTCTCCGCAGTTCATCCGATACGAGCGTATGCAGGATCAACGACGGTTGGATCGCGGCCTCCTCGACCACCTTGCGCACCTGCTCGGCCGAACGTACCTTGGGCCGGCGCTCAATCCGCACGTCGGCCTCCGAGAACTGCACCAGCGCAGCCTGAACCACTCTTTCAGCCGTTCCGCCGGTTGCGTCCGAAACGATATACAAGGTGGGCATGTCTTCCACGGTGCGTCAGAACGCACCCCATATCTCAACCGCGCAAGCGAACCGCCGGGGAATCCCCGTACTCGATTACTGCCGGCATTCCGTCGCGCACAATCGATAACCGAGCCGCTTCGGTCACCAACTCGTTGATCGAACTGTTCGCCGGGGTTGCAAGCAGCCCGCGCCCGTCGATCTCGGCCAGACACTTTCGGCGGGCGTCCAAAGCGGACTTGCCTTCCAAACCCTCCCCGGCCGCATTCGTCCGCATCGCGGCCAGCGCCAGGGCCTCGATCGACTCGAAGCCATAGCCGACCGGCTTCAATCCCTGCCCCTCGTAGGGTACGAGCTTGAAGTAATCGGGGCTGATGAAACGGAAATGGGCGCCCGAGGCGTCGTCGACGTAGCCCTGCTGGACCCCGCGGTATTGGTCGTCGTGCTTGAGCACGGCGCCGCAGTCGTCGCCTTCGCAGTACAGCACCAGGCACTGGTCGTTCATTCCGGCGCCTTTGTCGGGGTAGCCCAGACCGTCCGTCACACTCAGCACGGCGCCGTTTTCCCAAACCACCCGCCCTGCGGCCCACATGTAGCCCACGTTGCCGTTGGGAAACCTCCCCTCCACGCCGCGCACCGACACCTCCACCGGCTTGAGCCCGGTGATGAAGTAGACCAGGTCGACGTAGTGGCAGCCCACGTAGGTGAAGGGGTCGCTGTTCTCGCGGGTGAACCAGTTCTGGAAGTTCGAGTGCCGATAGTAATACGGCTCGATCATCTTGGCCTCGCCGGCGCGAAACTCGCCGAACCGCCCCGCCCGGTACAGACGCCGCGCGTCCAACGACCGCCGATCGAACCGCTTGTGGTACTCGACTCCCACAAACAGTCCCTTCTCCCGAGCCAGTCGCTCGATTTCGACCGACTCGGCATAGGTCGGCACCAGCGGCTTGACGGACAGCACATGCTGATCGTGTTCCAACGCCACCCGGATCACCCGGCCATGGACGTGATCCGGAACCGCCACGACCACCAGGTTCCTCGGGGGTAGCTCGGCAATCGCCTCCCGATACAGATCGGGAAGCACCGTGTCGTCGGATGCGTCGAGCGGCGGGGAGGCCTCGAACCCGTGTTCCGGAAAAGCCTGCTTCAAGCTCGGCGATTCCGCCAAGGAACGAAGCGGAGCCGGATTCAAGGCACAGACCTTGATCCCTCCCACCACGCCGTTTCGCTGAAGCTGATACAGCGAGGGCAGAATCTGATCGTGGGTGATCATCCCCCCGCCCACGACAACCACTTCAAGCTTCTGTCGGGTCTCGTTCATCGGCATGCCTCCTCAACCGCCTCCTCCAGCACCGAGAGGCTCTCCAGAACCGGCTCCTCAGTAATGGTCAGAGGCGGTGCAATCTTGACCGACGCTCCTCCAAAGCCAACCGGGGCAAACATGAGCAGCCCTTTCTCCACGCAGCGGCGCACAATGTCGGCTGCCAGCGGCGAACTCGCCTCGATGCTGCCCGGCTTGACCATGTGGAGCGACGCCACCAGCCCCTTCCCGTGGACGGCCCCGATATGCTTGGGATACCGCTTGCCCAACTCTCGCAGTCGCGGCTGAAGCATGTCGCCCAGCTTGCGTGCATTCTCGACAAGCCCCTCTTCCTCAATCACGTCCAGGCATGCCAGCGACGCCGCTGCGCAGACAGGGTTGCCTGTGTGGGTCGAGGTCATCGAACCGGGCGGATAGAGATCCATGATCGCCGGACGCCCGATCACCGCCGACAACGGCATCCCGCCGGAAATCCCCTTGCCGCAGCAGATCAGGTCGGGCACGATCTCGTAGTGCTCGAATCCCCAATACTTGCCCGTCCGGCCGAAACCGGCCTGCACTTCGTCGCAAATCAGCAACGCCTGATGCTCGTCGCACCATTTCCGCATGGCCTGCATATAGTCGGCCGGCGCGAAGCTGGCGTTGCCGCCCTGGTACGTCTCGGTCATCACCCCTGCCACCCGATCGGGAGCCACCCCCAGGGCGTCGAGCGCCTTGAGGAATCCCTCAAAACTGGTGTCTTCGTGGCGGAAACCGTCAGGAAATGGAACCTGGACCATGTCCTTGTCCAGGTTGACAATCCACGCCTTCAGACTCGGAATTCCCCCCGCCATCTGGGCGCCGAGCGTCCGTCCGTGGAACGCGTTGTGGTAGGTGACGATCACGATCTTGTCGTCGTGAATCTCCCGTCCGTGCGTCCGGGCGAGTTTGATGGCGCACTCGACGGCCTCCGCACCCGTGGTCAGCAGAAACACCTTCCCCAGTCCGTCCGGTGCCACCTCGGCCAAACGTGCAGCCAGGTTAGCTCGCACCTCGGAGGGGAAGCAGTAATTGTGCGTCAGCCCGTGCTGAATCTGATCGACCATGGCGCCGCAGATCTTCGGATGGCTGTGTCCGGCGTTGGTTACCAGCACGCCCGACGACCAGTCCAGCCACATGTTCCCCCAACGATCGTAAACCTGGAACCCTTCCGCATGGTCCCAGACGACCGGCGGCTGCCCGCTCATCGAACGCGGCTCGAAACTCCGCAGCCGCTCCAGAACCGGTACCGACTCCGGAACCGGGATGTCGGTGACAATACGGCGATACTTGGTTTCCACGCGGGCGACTTTGCGGGGCGTGAGATCTTGTCCCATTTCGGCTCCCATTTGAATCTCTCCTGACGATATGCGTGCCCACCCGGTGGGTCGAAGCGGGCGCAGGTCTCGTTCTAGCTCGGCGAGGGAGTGCCACCACGGATGCCGACCCGAGCGTTTCATCCAAGCGCAATAAAAAAACTCCAGCACCAGCCGGCCCGGTATTTCGGGGATTCGGTCCAATGCGGAGTACTCGTGGGTGCCGACAGTGCCCCTACGGATGTCGGCGAGCGTTCAAGTTTTGGGGGGAGAGCGGCGGGCCCCAAGCCACAATCTCGACTCTCCTGGCTGAAATTATAACCGGAGTCCAGCCGCCTGCAAGTGAGGCTCCCCTACCTCCTGCCCCCTTGCAAGTCACCCCTCAGCCGCCCACAATATGCCTTACCGATCGACTTTCTCCCTCACCCGTGCCCTCTTGCCGAAGAAACGGAAACTGCCATGGCCGACAAGCCCCGCGTGATTCTGACCGGATTTGCCGACGAAGCAGCCAACAACAAGCTCGCCGTCGAGCAGTTTGCCGCCTTCGCCGCCTTGGGACTCCAGTACTACAGCATCCGCTTCATCGACCTCGGCGAGGGCGTCAAGAACGTCATGCTCCTCACCAAGGCCGAAATTGCCAAGATCCGCCAACTCCAGAACGAATACGGCCTGAACGTCTCCTCCATCGGTTCACCCATCGGCAAAGTGAAGTTGGAAGACGTCGACGACGGCACGTCCAACAGGTACGTCCCCTTCAAGAAATACCTGGCCAAAGACGTCGCCAAGGCCTGCGAACTGGCCCACGCCTTCGAAACCAAGTTGATCCGCGGGTTCTCGTTCTACCATCCCAAGGATTCCAATCCCCGCGACTATCTCAACAAGGCGGTCGATCAACTGGGCCAGATCGCCGAAGCCTGCCATCGGTCCGACCTCACGTTCGGACTCGAAGTGGAAGCCAATCTGATCGGCAGCGAGGGGCACATCCTGGCCGAAATCTATCGGCAGGTCAATCATCCGGCCATGGTGTTGATCTTCGACGGCGCCAACATCGTCGTGCAGGGATACACCCAGGAAGAAGTCTACGAGCAGTACGTGGCTATGAAGCCGGGACTCGGTTGGCTCCACATCAAGGACTATCTGCGACCGCAAATGCAGAAGAAGGGGGGCCATGTCGACGAGGACAAAATGGCCGGATTCGTGCCTGCCGATCGGGGCTACACGGGCCATGAGGCCATCCTGCGAGACTTCGCCACCATCATCCCCAAGCTCGAGCGAAGCTTGAAACGCCGCGGTATTCCCGGCGTGTTCGTCGACATGGAACCCCACGTCAAAGGCGGCGGGCAGTTTGGCGGCTTCAGCGGACCGGACGGTATGGGCGTGGCCCTGCGAGCCTTTACCAAGGTCCTCGACTACGTCGGGATCGACTACCACCTCCGCGACTTCGACGACATTCGAGCCGCCCGCGGCTTCTGACCCGCTCGTCCGGCCGCCGACGCCCCTCGCCCCCATTCAATAGCCGGGCAAGCCCGTCAAGTCAGGGCGCCGCCCGCCCCTGCATCGCCGCTGATTTCTTCTGCCGGACCCTCGGTGACTGCCAGATCCTCGGTTTCATTCTCGGGCGCATCCTCGGTTGCGCTAGAGGATTGGTGCTCGCCGGACCCGTTGCGTGGCTGTCTGGTCAGGTAGGCGTATCCGGCAATCGCCGCATATTGCACTCCCCAAAGGATGGCGATGAGAACGACCGCGAGGCCCATGTAGTAATACGTGTGGCTGCCCGGACTGACGTGCCAGCGATAGAACAGAAATCCGGCCGTTCCCAAAGCCACGGCAACGATGCCCAACTTCGCGTGGACCGATTTCATGAGACGCGACCGCGCATGCGTATCGAGGTTCGTCTGGGCGGACAGATTTGCCAGTTCCCGTAGCGTGACCAGATCCACGGCCCGCTCCGGCGCCCGAGTTCGAGGCCCGCTTGTCCTCGCCGTGACCGGTTCTTCTACGACAGAATGCGATGGGGATCTGGCAGTCGCCTCGCTATCTTCTGTCGAATACGACGTATCCCTGCTTGGTTCCGTGTGCTGCAATTCCTCGCTCCGCCGTACCGATCGCGGCGCCGGGGCTGCCGGGGCTGTCGAACCACCGGAGTCGGAACGCCCGCCACCTACTCTGGCCAGCAGGCTGGCCATGTAGGCCTCAATCGATTCCTCTTCCTCGGCGTTGCCCGCCTCCCTGGCCGGGGGGCGGTAGCTCCGGGATCGGTCTTCTTCCGACCGCGGCACAAAGGAATCGGCAATCACCGGATCGGCGAGAAGAATCTCAGACACCGAGCGATGTCGGGTGCCCCCCTCCTCACGCAGCGAAATCGTCTGGCCTGACTCAGACGGCTCGGAATCGGCCTCGGCATAGCTGCCTCGCAACTCGGAGAACTGATCCATTGGGTGCGTATTCGACGCCGCGCTGGCCTCCATCCGCCTGAAGAGATCCACAGAGTTCGTCGACTCCTCTCTCTCCGGTGCGTCGAGGAAGTCCAACCCTCCCGAGAAGGACGACTCCGCCGGCGAATTGGGCGAGGGACGAGGAATCCGCTCGAATTCGGCGATTCGCTCGTCGAGTTCGCGTTCCCGGACATCGAGTTGCTCGGCCCTGACCGCCAATTGGGTCTCCGCCTCTGCTTGCAGCGATTCCCATTCCGCCCGGTCGCTTGCCAACGCAGCCTTCTGTTCGTCAAGGGCTTCCTTCTGACGATCGAGTTGCTCGGCTCGTTGCTCGATTTGCTTTCGGGCTTCAAACTGTGCCGCTTCCCACTTCTCTTGTTCCTCCCCAAACGCCTCGCGCTCGCTCCAGAGCTCCGCGGTCTCTCGGGCAACGACGCCCGACTGCTGCTCGACCTCGATTCGCTCTCGCTCGACTTCGGCAGCCAGCGTTTCGCAACGCTTTCGATCACCGTCGACCGTTTCTCGTTCCTTCTCGATAGCCTCGCGGATCTCGTCGAGCTCCTCGCGCGTATGGATCAACGCTTGACGCTGCTTTTCGAGTTCGGCCCGAAGTGCCTCCGCCTCCTCAGACCGTTCACGAAAACTCGCGGCGTCCTGGGCGGCCTGCTCGAGTTCCTCCTGCCTCGCGGCCAGTTCCTCGCTGACCCGGTCTGTCTCTTGACGCTGCTTTTCGAGTTCGGCCCGAAGTGCCTCCGCCTCCTCAGACCGCTGGCGCAGACTTGCCGCATCCTGGACAGCCCGCTCGAGTTCCTCCTGCCTTGTGGCCAGTTCCTCGCTGACCCGATCCGTCTCTTGACGCTGCTTTTCGAGTTCGGCCCGAAGTGCCTCGGCCTCCTCAGACCGCTGGCGCAGACTTGCCACACCCTGGACGGCCCGCTCGAGTTCCTCCTGGCTTGTGGCCAGTTCCTCGCTGACCCGGTCTGCCTCTTGACGCTGCTTTTCGAGTTCAGTCCGAAGTGCCTCCGCCTCCTCAGACCGCTGGCGCAGATTTGCCGCATCCTGGACGGCACGCTCGAGTTCCTCCTGCCTTGTGGCGAATTCCTCGCGAACCCGGTCTGTCTCTTGACACTGCTTTTCGAGTTCGGCCCGAAGTGCCTCCGCCTCCTCAGACCGCTGGCGCAGACTTGCCGCATCCTGGACGGCACGCTCGAGTTCCTCCTGCCTTGCGGCCAGTTCGTCGCGAGCGCGGTCTAGGCTCCGCCGCTCCTTCGCAATCTCCTCGCGGCTCGAATCGGTCTCGCGGGCAAGCCGTTCGAGATCAGCCTCCCGAGCCCGCAACTCCCGTTCGCGACGATCCCGTTCGGCCTGCTGTTCGCGAAGCAGCGATTGAGCCTCTTCGAGTAGTACCCGTTCACGCTCTAACTCATGCGGTCCATCGGCAGCCCTGTCGAGTACGCCTGACTGGGGGGTCGATGCTCCCTTGCTCGTTTCGTATTCGCTGAGTTCGTCTGTCAGTTGCTCGATTCGTCGATGGGCTTCTCGGAGTCGGCCAAGAATTTTTTCGGTTCTTTTTCGGGCGACGTCCTTGGCAGCGCGTAGTCGCTCGACTACACTATCGCGCTTTCCGACCCCACCAGCGAGTTTCGTAGAGGCGGTGAAATCGTTCGCAGCGTCGAGATTCGGGGCCGTACCCGAGTCGAGGACCTCGAAATCGATGGGGCCGATGGAGAGCCGGTCTCCCGTGTGAAGCGGAGCGTCCGTGAAGGAAGCACCGTTAAGGCGGGTATCCGCTGCCCATCGTCTCACGACGGTTCGCACGGCCTTACGAATGAGAACGCAATGGAGAGGCTGGACCCCGCGAGCCCGGATCCGCAAAGTGCAGTTCTCTCCGGATCCGATGGTGCATTTGGCGCTTCGGAGGCGGACAATCTGCCCTTCCCGAGGTGAGCCGCAGATCCGCAGCACCAGCGGACCCGGACAGGTCGTCGTGCCGGTGCCGCTGCCTGCTCTCGGGCCTGCGTTGGTCACTGCCTCCACCATGTTGTTGTTTCCCTTTTTCGCCACGGACTCAGGGACCCGGCCCACGACGACCTTGCACGCGATTCCGCGAGCATGGGATTAGAGAGCCGGTAAACCTCTTGGTGGATTTAGCTTGCGCACAACGGCCGGTCAAAGGACTCAGCACTCTCCAGGCACATTCCTCCGGAGAATGGCAAAAAAGGGCTGTATATCCTTGCCGGTTTTGTCGATTATCCGATAGCAACAAACGAACGACGGACCTGATCCTGCCACGAGCGGGGTGTCTGGTCCGACGGTCTCCATCTGATGCCTCCGAAAGTGTCCGAGTTTTGGACCTGGGCCTCGGGAGAGTTCCGAGGGCGGCGCCAAGGTGGGGGGGCAGGCCCCAACCGATGGCCCTAAAGCGTGTGTTGCCAGGACATTGCGAAACCAACATGTCCGGGCAGTGATTTATTTCGGTGGTTCCTGTTTTTTTGGGAACCCCTGAGCCCGTTTAGCGTACTATATTTTGGTTGCGGCGGTGCGAGCTGAAACACTCTTGCCAGACCCGCATCTTGTCAATCGTGGAACCTCTCACAGAGAAGAGGGTTCGAGACCGGCTTGAGATGGGGGACTCCCCCACAAAACGGGTGCCAGGATCGAACGCCGAGGTGTTCAGCCATGAAAAATCGCAAAGAAGCCATGTTGAACATGCGTCAGATTCTGATCAAGCGGCGAGATGCGCTCCGTCAGGCCCTTGCCGGTGATCTCAGCATGCTTAAGGAGATGCGATCCGACGCGTCGGGTGACGTCGTCGATTGGGCGCTCGATTCCGTCCAGGACGAAATCAATTCCCAGTTGGCGGAAGTCGAAAGCCGCGAGTTGGCCCGCATCGAGAACGCCCTCGAACGGATGCGCGACGGACAGTACGGCGCCTGTGAAGGTTGCGGTGGCGCCATCCCGGTTGCGCGCCTGAACGCCCTCCCCTACGCCACTCTCTGCATCAAGTGCCAACGCGAGGCCGAACGAGAAGGTGGCGGTGGCAGCGGAGTGGTCGATTGGACTCGCCTGGTCGACGTAGGCGGGAGCGATGCCGACCTCTCGATCAACGACATTGAACTCGATGTCTCCTGACGAGCCGGCCGAAGGTCAGGTTGAGCCGATTCGTACGGCTGCCGGTTCGTAACCAGGCACGCGTTCGTGCTGTCGTGGGAAACAGCCATGGCGAGATATTTCTGCCCGTCGCCGGTTCGATTCGTCGTGCCGGCGTTTTTACTTCTTGTCGCCCTCAGTGCCGTCCTCGGCGGGACGCTCGCTCCGGCGCAATCGGTCTTCGAAACCGCCATCGAACGCCACGGACCCGTCAGGCCCGACCGGCGCCAGGAACTCCTCCGCCAGTTGCAGGCCCACGCTGCCGTGCTTCAGGCACAGTCCGACGCGGCCAAGTTGATCGTCAAACTCGTTGGTCCCGCCGTCGTCCATATCGACGCCGACGTAACCGACCAGACCGTGCCCATCCACGGCCGGCGCCGTTTCCGTGAAGAGGCCGGCTCCGGAGTCATCGTCCGCATCGGCGATGCGTTTTGCGTCCTGACGAACCGTCACGTCGTCAACGGCGCCGCGCCCGACAAGATCAAGATCACCCTGGCCGACGGGCGACCAATCCAGCCCAAACAGGTTTGGACGGAGATGCAAACCGACGTCGGGGTCCTGCGGATCGAGGCCCCCGATCTCGTGGCCGCCGATGTGGGCGACAGCGACGCCCTCGAAATCGGCGATTTCGTCTTCGCCATGGGCAGCCCCTTCGGACTGAGCCACTCCGTCACCTTCGGCATCATCAGCGCTAAAGGCCGACGCGAACTCGAACTGGGCCACTCGGGCCTGGAATTCCAGGACTTCCTCCAAACCGACGCCGCCATCAACCCGGGCAACAGCGGCGGACCGCTCGTCAATCTGCAGGGCCAGGTGATCGGAATCAACACGGCGATCGCCAGCAATTCGGGGGGGAGCGAGGGAATTGGCTTCACCATCCCCATACGCATGTTCATGTTCACGGCTCGGCAACTCGTCGAAACCGGCAAGGTGCGCCGAGCCTATCTGGGAGTCAGCCTGAGCCCCGATTTCGACGCAGCGGCCGCTGCCGCCGCCGGGCTTCCCAGGCCCTTCGGCACCCTGGTCTCCGACGTCATCGACGGCACGCCCGCCGCACAGGCTGGAATCCGGAAGGGCGATATCATCCTTCAGTTCGACGGCGTCGTGGTCGAAGACGACACCCACCTGATCAACGCCGTCAAACTCACCGAGATCGACCGGCAGGTCGCCGTCGTCGTCCTCCGTGACCGCCAACCGCTGACCCTGCAACTCCGCCTGGCCGAATTGGCAGACGAGTGATCGTCCGCCGGCTCCACGCCCTGAAGAATCGCGACCTCGCTCAGAAACAAGCCAAACTTCACCACCAGAAACCCGAACCCCATCATCGCCAGCCCCGTGCGGATCCAAGCCAGCAGGGTTCGTTCGGCGGCCAAAATCACACGGGGGTCGTTCTCGGCAACCGGCCCGGCCGACTTGCTCACTGCCGCACTCTCTTCCTGATCATCCATGGAACTGCCTCGCCTACCGCGGCCACCTCGACCGCCTTCCATTTCTCCGGGTGCAGCACCCGAAACCTGGTCCGATCACCACAAAAATGAGGGATTGCCGGTTCTTGTTCCCCTGTGGAGGGCTTGCATAGCCAATCTGCCACACCCGACAATAAGACCCCGTCAGACTTGCCGCAATAACCTCCACCAATATCCGCGCAGGATCGCGCCACTGCAAGACCCGCTCTCGGCAACCAAGGAGAAACCGCAATGAAACCGTTCCTGGCACTATTGGGCGCCGCAGTTCTGTCTGCTTCCCTCCAAGGGGCGGTCACAGAAGGTGAAAACCTCCTCATCAACGGCGGCTTCGACGCCGAACAAGTCGACTTCCCCGAATTCTGGAGCCCCTCCTCCGCCAGAAACGTCGTCTACGACCGGTCCGGCGGACCCGACGGAAAGAAAGCGGCCGTCATCCTCAAGAGCGACGACCCGAACTCCGCCACCGTCAGCCTGCGCCAGCAGGGTATGACCCTGGTCGCCGGCGAAACCTACAAGCTCAGCGCCCTGATCAAAACCAAAGCCTTCAAGTGCCGCTCCGGCGGGCTGATCGTCCACAACAGCGGCTGGATCTCTGCAACCGGCATCAGCAAATTGCCCGAGGACTCCGAGTGGACCCTTCACGAGAAGACGTTCAAGCTCATGACCTCCAAAAACAACGAATACGGCCTGGCCTTGTACGCCACTGGCATGACCGGCGAAATACACATCACCGACGTCAAGCTGGAGGCCGTCAGCGAAGCCGCCCGCAAAGGCTCCACCTCCCAGATGTCCATCGTGGGCGCCCCCAGGCTCGTTCCGCTCCAGCCCCTGCTCAACAAGATCCCCCACGCCCGGCCCGAACTGACCCTCAAGTTCTTCAGCCTCCTGCCCGACAAACGCGACGCCTACGAATGCCTCCTCTCCGTCGCCGGAGATCCGATCCCCCAACAGACCATTCCCCTCGGCAAAGACGGCAAGGCCCTCGTCAAGCTCCAGGGACTCCCTTGCGGCGATTGCTCGCTGAACGCCCTCGTCCGTCATCGCGAAACACGCAAGACCATCCTCGAAACCGGCTGGCCCGTCAGCATCATCGAGATTCCCACCATCGACCGCTCGAGCATCCGGCAACTCAACAATCTCGTCGCTGAACTCCTCAACGAGCCCCTCAAAAACTCCCCGGCGCCCCAGTCCTTCACCTTCGTCAATCCGCGCGATGGCTGGGTGTTTCTGGCCCTCGCCACCGGCTCGCCGGCAGCCGATCTGGTGGTCAGAATCGACGACCGCGACACCGTGATCACCGCGGCCACCGACCGCCTGGAAGCATTTCGTGAATTGCCTATGGGCGAGCACCGTGTCACCGTCAGTGGCAACCATGCCGACGACCGCCTGCTCGTGCGATCGATCCCCGAAATCTTCGACTATCCCCCCTGCGCAAGTTCCCACGTCCCCGAAAACGGCAGCTACGGCTGGGAGTTCATGAAGAAGCACATCCTCCCGGCCGTGACCACGCTCAACGGCGGCGCCCTGCCGGGCGACGCCCTCCCCGAATCCAAGGCCCTGGGCCTCAAGTGGCTGGCCAATTTCGGCGTCGATTCCCCGGGCGATCCCGCCGAACTCCGCGATCGCATGGAAAAACACCCCGGAATGACCCAGCCGCAGTACGACGGCTTCACCGCCGACGAACTCTTCTTCGCCCGTGCCACCATCGGCAACTACAGTCAGGCCCTCCGCCTCCTCCGCAACCCCGAGCCCCGCCTCGTCTACACTTGGATCGTCGGCAAGCCCAGCATCTCGTCCCTCCATACCGACTTCATGTCCACTGCCCTCAACGTCTCGAAGGGTCGCGGGCGGCTTCTGTTCGAAGCCTATTGCCACCCCCAAGAGAACGAACAGGCCGCCGCCGCCTATCTCGACAACATGGTAGGCGAGACCATGCGCCGCTTCAACGCCTACCTCCCCGACGCGGCCGCCGGAACCGGCATCATCTTCGGCAACTTCAACCAGATCCCCATCATCTCTCTGGAGCACAATCCGGCCGTCGACTTCAAGTACTTCCTCGACATGCAGGTCAACCTGATCGCCAACAGCCCCGACTTCAAGAACCTCGCCACCACGGGCTACTGGGGAACCTACTACGGCGACGAGGAGATGGTCCGCTGGTCCTTCAAGCTCATGCGCCACTATGCGGTCGAAGGCAACAAGGACATGCTGTCCGCCCGCTACGGGTTCAAATACAACCCCGGCTTCCTGGAGGGCGGCGACTTCGCCGACGGCCTGAACGGTTGGACGGCCTCGCCTGCCGCCGAAGGCTCCGTCCGTGCACACACCATTGCCGGCTACGGCAAGAACAGCCAAGGCCGCTGGGGCGGCGGCAGCTCCGGCGACACGGTCTGCGTCATGACCCGCAACGCCGACAAGCCCAATCGCATCAGCCAGACCGCGAAGGGGCTGGAGGTCGGAAAGGCCTACTGCCTCCAATTCGTCACGGCCGACCTCAACGACGTTACCGGCAAGAAGTACAACCCGCGCCGATACGGCATCCGTGCAGAACTCGAAGGGGCCGAGATCCTCCCCGACAAGAGCTTCGTTCACATCGACCGCCGCAATACCGGCCGCTATCGAGACAACAACAACGTCGCCAAGATCAACCTCAATCGTATCATCTTCCGGGCCAAGTCCCCCGAGCAGGTCGTCACTTTCCACGACCAAGACGCCCTCCCCGGCGAACAGCTCATCGTCAACTTCATCCAGTTCAAGCCCTATCTCGAGTAGCCACCCAACGCCAACCCGACGCGTGAGCGAGGACAGAAGGCTCTCCGTCCCGATCGGCCAGGTGGCTCTGTTTATCAGTGTGAACGCATCATCTTGTCCGATGCCGTCTTTTCCCGCCGAATTCTAATTCTGGGAATTCTGGGGACACAATACGCATATTGACACAATGGGCAAGATGCCATAAGCTCGCGGCATGGCTAGATTAGCAAGACTGGTGGTCCCAGGCCTGCCGCACCACGTCACGCAACGTGGAAACCGCCGACAGCAGACGTTTTTCTGCGACGACGACTATGTGGCCTACCTGGATCTGATGGCCGAGTGGTGCGGGGAGCACGGGGTAGAAATCTGGGCCTATCCGCGAAGAAGAGTTGCGCGATCTGCGCGACCACGGCCGCACGGGCCGGCCCTTGGGCAGCGCCGACTTTGTTGACCGACTGGAACGCCTCGTCGGCCGCACCCTCGGCCCGAAAAAGCCAGGCCGGAAACCAAAACTACTCAAACAGCCATAATCGGTATTGTGTCCCAGGAATTTGTGTCCCCGGAATTTACGGACCGAAGACCTGCTGTACGAGTTCCTGGGCCTTCTCGCAGGCGGCGTTGTCCGGCGCGGGGACCTTCTCCTGGCCGGCGTGATAGTAGACGTATGCTGCGACGGCTGCTGCGATGCCAAGTAGGACCAGCCAGCCGCTGGCGTAGACTTCGGTCGGTGGCGTGGGCCGGTCTACCCATCTCGGAAGCCCTTGGCCGAGCAGTCTGGGACAGGTGATCAAGAGGAGGGCAACAAGAAAAAGCACCCCCGAAAAGGCTACAAGCCGCAAGTCTCCATAGAAGCTGAGCGCCGCGATGCTGCCTATAGCGATACAAGCAGCGGCGGCCACATCCCACCGCTTCCGCCAGACTGCATTGTTACATGATTTGCTGCTGGTTCGTTCGTCGGGAAAATCCATGTCCTTCTTCATTTGACGACGTATCGAACAACTCCATCCTGACGATCCGTCGACTCCGTGTCGTCTAACAGTGCTTCTGTGGGATGATGGGTGGAACACCACGCTCATCTGCCCGCTACCGTCGGCGGGTCAGACACAGGGCCCGGTTTGCGGGCATGGACCTTCCAGATACCTGGAGAATGTCTCCACGTAGGGGGTCTCGAACTGCACCTTGGTAATCTCTCCGAACGGGATAGCATGCGGAGCCTTATCCCACCGTCCCAGCCCATCGAAGTTGGCGAAGCACACTCCTTCCTCGTCCACGGAGAGGATTTGCCCGATGTAGAAGTCTTCCACGTCCTCCTCCAAGTCCTCGCACTCCACGATGATGTTCTGACATCGGCGCTGCAGCCACTTCAGGATTTCGGGAATGTCGTCCAGGGGCACATCGCCGGGGACACTGATCCGGTCGAGCAGGCCCTCTGCCGCCAGCATACGCTCCCAGTGCCGCTCGTACTCGCCCGAGCGGACGCCGGTGATATCCTGCACGCGTAGTACCGTATACCCCTCCGGGGAGAAGTCGTGGAACTGCTGAAGCAACGTCCATTCGCGTCCAACTGCGAGAACAAACCCGTTGTGCCGTGGCTCGCTTGGGAACCCGCGGGTCAGACGCACCTTCTTCCGGGTACCGACCAACGACCGGAGTTGCTGCCGTACCTCGTCTTTGTCCACCGCATCACCCCGCGATTCTGCCGCCGAACTTGCCGGGAAGTTTCTGCCCGTCACCTACAGCCGCAAGATTACGACCGAACGTGCAAGCAGTCGATCGTTGTGAATCGTATTCTCGCAAACGGTTGCCGGATTGTCACGCCCTTCTCTCCATGAAGGTCAATCCGTGCGGAAGTGAGTATAGGGAGCCTTGCGATCCTGCACGTTCGACCAGGGGGGCGTTTGCTGAGGGGTGGTCCAGACCTGGCGCCCGTCCAGGGTCACGTGCATGACGACGCTGTCCATTTGGGCCACGGCGTAGCGCCACGAAGCCGATGTGCCCTTGCCGCCGGCCTCAATCAACAGCAGGACCTCCGGATCGGTCGCCTTGACGTACGCGAAGAGTGCGCCGTCGAGGACGTCGTGTTCCGGACTCGCGTAGCGCAGGACCGGACGGGGAATGAGTCGCAGCAGGTAGACCTGATCGGGAACGTGGCGATCGGTCACGTCGGCAGTGAACCGGGCGGTGATGCTGCGGATCTGCCGGAGGCGCTGAAACTCCGTGTCGGCCGGAACCGGGGCGTCGGGAATCGCGTGGTATTTCACCCCGGCACGATCGGGATACCATCTCAGGGCTCCGTCGTACTTTCCGATCAATGGTTCTGCCGACAGGGAGTGGAGTTCCGTCGACTGGTGGGTGAAAGGCGTGTACCACTTGAGAATGCTGGCGACTACGGCCGGGCGTCCCTTGTCGGTCCAGACGAAGACGTTCCCGTAGAGTTCGCCGTCAATCGGGTTGTCCCAGTGGAGCACCGAGCTGGGAACGAGCTTGAACTCATCGCCGTTCTTCGCGGCGAACGTCCACTGTTTGGCTTCAGCCCGGGTCAGAGCGTCGGCCTCGCGAGCATTCTGCGATTGGGAGTCGTCCTCGGTCTTGGGCGCCTGGGCAGTTGAGGGAGAAGCCCACAGACACATAAGCAGTGCGGCCAGCAGACCATGGACTGTCGACATCATCCCCTCCTCCCTCGGCCATCGGAACCACCGTCGAGATCCCCGTTACCCCGTCTCGTCCGCCTGCCTCACTGTGCCACTTGCCTTGGATATTGTCAAGCTTCTGCCACAAACAGGCGATCGCTGACGAGACCCCACCCTGGAGTAGGGCGTTCCCGTTGGGCGTGACTGGGTATGCCCTGCGATACGAGGCAAGCGTTACCCGCTCGTCAGGATAGTCCCTTTGCTTGCTGCTTGCCTGATTGTGCCCCGTGTGCCACAATCAGGCTGGGAGTGGCCGATCGGCCTGGCCGATGGTGCTTTGCCCTCCTGGTGGGAGGTCTTCATGAAACCGGTGGTGCGTCCAAATCCGCGTGCAGTCGCGGGCGGGAGGAAGTTCTCGCCGATCGTCCTTTGGCAGGTGATCGTCCTGCTCATCGTGGCTCTTTCCGCGTCATTCGGTCCAGGGATTCGTGCGGCCGAGCCCGGAGATCCTCGCGAGGTCATGCTTGAGACCATGCGTGAGAAGGCAGATGCCATCCAAGTGCGTCGCATCGGTGAAAACGAGGCTGAACGACTGCCGCTGATACCGGAGCCGTTTTTCCGCTACAGCGACGATCCACGGGCGATTGTGGACGCCTCGCTATGGGGAATCGGAGGTAAGGGGCGCCCCGCGGCGATGGCCAAGATCGAGTACTACGAGCGTCCCGGCGGCAAGGTCGGCTGGTTCTACTGCCTGGTTTCGTTGTCGGACGGCCTGCTCAACGCGGATTTCGAATCGAACCTGCAATGGCAATCGACTCAACCCGGCCTGAAAGCAGCGACATTCGAGGAATCGCCGGCCCCGGCAGGGGGCGAGGTGGCGAGGCTCGTTCAGATGAAGAACCTCGCTCGGCGTTTCACCGCCCGGGTCTTCGGCGCCTCCCTGAGCGCGCCCACGACTCAAGAGCAGATGAGGCTGTTGGCGCGGCCGCTCTACCGCTACGCCGACGAGGAATCGGGCCTGTACGACGGTGCCATTTTCGGATTCGGCACAAACGGCACGAATCCAGACCTTCTGCTGCTCGTTGAGCTTCGCGGCCCGACGATTGCGGAGGCGAAATGGCAGTGTGGGTTCGCTCGCATGACGACCGAGAGCCTGAGAGTGCACCTGGACGAGCGAGAGGTTTGGACGGCCAAGCGGGTTTACGCTTCTTCGCCCAACACTCCGGCTCTCTTCGATACCTGGCTCTTCTTCTTTGAACGGTGAGGCAAGCAGATGAAGTCCAAGGCGGTGTTCTTGCTCATTGCGATGTTGGTTGGGCCGGCGGCTTTGCCCGAGCGGATCCAGGCGGCCGATCCGAACGAATCGCCCGACGCCGTCGCGGCTCGGCAGTTGGCCGAGCAACGGCTCGGCGTGTTGAGGCGAGCGGCGGCTTCCTATGAGATCCGCGTGGGGCCGAACGGAGCGACCGAAGCGGTCCTTCGCCCCGAACCGGTCCTCCATTGGGCCAACCAGGTTCGTTATTCGCTTGACGGCGCCACGTTCATCTGGACGGCGGGCGGCCGGCCTCATGCGATGGCGTCGTTCTATTCGTCGACGGATGAGAAGAACTTTCGTCTGCTGGATCACGAGTTCCAGTCGTTGTCGCCCGGTCCCTTGGTCGCCCAGCGGAACGGCGCCCGGGTGTGGGCCCCGACCGAACCCGGGGTCGCGATGAAGCCTTTTCCCGATGCGCCGGCGCCGGCCAAGACGGCCGCGTTGCGGCTCGTTCAGATGCGGAGGTTGGCGAACGAGTTCACGGCGATTGGTTTTCCCTACGACTCGCGGAGCGAGGACCAGTGGCAGTTGCGGCTCATGCCCCAGCCGCTGTACCGCTACGAGGTGGAAGAGGGTGAGTTGATCGACGGGGCGCTGTTTGCGTTCGCCCACGGAACAGACCCGGATGTGATCGTCGTCCTGGAGGCCGGTGCCGGCCCGGAATCCAAGTGGAGTTACGGCCTGGGACGCATGTGCGGCCTCCCCCTGGAGGTCCGACTGCGAGACGAACTGATTTGGAAGGTCCCGTTGTGCTCCGTGAGCAGCAGGCCCGATCCGTCGCTGTTGTATCTGACTTTCTACAGGCGGCCGATCGAGAGGTAGGCTCTGCCATAGTTGAGTCTTCAGTCACAGGATGTACGCACCTCTGAAATCCGAAGCACGAAATCCGAAACAAACCCAGAATCCGAATATCAAAGGCTCGAAACACGACCGTGCGTGTTGCACGGTCGAGCGTCCTGTGGTTTAATATCAGCGCCCTTGTGCGGTGGGCGAAGAGCGGCGGTGAGTTGGGGATACGGGTAGCTTCCCTACAGGGCGAGCCAGTTTCTGAACCGGTTCCATTCGGGGGATAGCGGATTGGAGGGCATGGGGTGAAACGCGATCGGCGGTGGTATCGACCGGGCGCATGGACCGTTCCTGTCTGTTTGGGTGCGTTCTTGCTTGGCGCCACGGTTCTGACAGTTGCTTCCGCGGAGGAAACGCCCCAGGCGGGCGGCACTCGACGGGCTCTTCTCCTGTTTGGCCATCCGGGAACCGAGGTCTTCGAACAGATCTACCAGCGAAGTGCCGAGAATCTCCGCAGCGGCCTCGTCGAACGGCTTGGATTCTCGGCCGAGCACGTTTGGGTTCGCTGCGGGGTTGCGTCGGATTCGGAAGATCAGCCCGACCTGGCCGGTTATCGAGGACCTGCGACGCGAGACGGCATCGCCGCCGACGTTGCCGAACTGGCCGGGGCGTTGGGCCCAAACGACACGCTCTGGGTCATCGTGGCCGGGCACAGTCATTTCGACGGGCGACGGGTGTTTCTCAATCTGCCCGGGAGGGACATGGATCAGGCGGAGTTCGGCAAGCTGTTTCGAGACATTCATTGCGGGCAACAGGTGTTCTTCATCACGGTTGCCGCCAGCGGCTTTTTCATCCGCGATCTTTCCGCCAAAGGACGGGTGGTCATCACGTCGACGGAAGCCGACGCGGAGGTGAACGACGCCCAGTTCCATTGGCACCTCGGCAACGTGCTGCAGAAGCTGCGAAGCGAGGGCGATTTCGATCGCGACGGAGACGACCGAATCACGCTGCTCGATCTCTACCTGGCGGCCGTTCGCCGCGTGATGACCGACTATCGCGACAACGATTATATAGCAACGGAACATGCCCTGCTGGACGACAACGGCGACGGGCAGGGCACGGAACTGCAGCGCGACGACCTGGAACCCGACCTGGGCGGTCTCATGGTCCGGCGCCCGATGAGCGTTGTGATTCGCCCGCCCGGCGACGGTGCGTTGGCGGCTTCGATCGAGTTGCCGTTATCCGCGGATGTGACACTCACTCCCGATCTTCCTGCCCCTTCTGACGATTCGAGGTAGCATTCATGGTTCCCCACGAGACTTCTCCTTCCAGTTCGGCACCCGCCAAGCCGGCAGAAAAGCCGGCGCTGCGCAACGAGGACGCGGCCGTCGTCGCACAACTGCGAAATGCGTACGCAAAAGTGAAGGAGCAGGTGGCGAAGGTGATCGTCGGCCAGCAGGAAATCGTCGAACACCTTCTGATCGGGCTGCTGTGCCGGGGCCACGTTCTGTTGCTGGGCGTGCCGGGGCTGGGCAAGACGCTGATGGCGCGGACCCTGGCCCGGACGTTGAATCTCGAGTTTCGCCGGGTTCAATTCACGCCCGACCTGATGCCCTCGGACATCACCGGCACGGACGTCATCGAGGAGGATCCGGAGACGCATCGGCACAGGATGGACTTCATGCCCGGGCCAATCTTCACCAACTTCCTGTTGGCCGACGAGATCAATCGGACCCCGCCCAAGACGCAAGCGGCGCTGTTGCAGGCGATGCAGGAACAGGAAGTCTCGGTGGGGCAGAAGACGCATCAACTGTCTCTGCCATTCTACGTGGTGGCCACGCAGAACCCGATCGAGATGGAAGGAACCTACCCTCTGCCGGAGGCGCAGCTCGACCGTTTCATGTTCAACGTGCGAGTGAAGTATCCGTCCATCGACGAAGAGGTGCAGATTGTCAAGGGGACGACCGGCACGGTCACCGGCGAGGCCGCGTCGGTCCTGTCGGCCGAGCAGCTCCTGCGGCTGCAGGAACTCGTTCGCGGCGTGCCGGTTGCCGACGACGTGATCCGCTACGCGGCGCAGCTCGTGGCCGCATCCCGTCCGGAGGTGTCGCGAGAGGTTGACAAGATCCACAAGTACATCGCCTATGGCGCCAGTCCCCGCGCCTCCCAATACCTGGTTCTGGGAGGCAAAGGCCGGGCGATTCTGGCAGGGCGGTATCACGTCGATTTCGCCGACATCCAGGCCCTGGCGGCGCCGGTGCTCCGCCATCGCATCGTTCTGAACTTCCACGCCCGGGCCGACGGCGTCGACAGCGACGAGATCGTTCGGCGGTTGATTCAGGCCGTTCCCCACAACGGCCGACCGACAAGCAAGTAGCCAACTCAGAGCAGTTACTAGAGTCCTCAGAGAATCCATGAGCTTCGAGACGCAAGATCTGGTCGATCCGGCGTTCTTCTCCCGGTTGGAGAACATCCAGCTTCGGGCCCGGGCGATCGTGGAGGGGTTCCTTCACGGGCTGCATCGCAGTCCCTACCTGGGGTTCAGCGTCGAGTTCTCTTCGCACCGGGAATACGTGCCCGGCGACGATCCGAAGCACGTGAACTGGCAACTGTTCGCTCGCAGCCGCCGGCTCTACGTGAAAGAGTACAGCGCCGAGACGAACATGAACGTCTACCTGTTCCTGGACGTAAGCGGGTCGATGGAGTGCGCCAACTCGGGTCGAAGCAAGCTGCACTACGGTTCGGCGCTGGCTGCCGCGCTGGCCCACCTGGCATTGAAGCAGCGCGACGCCGTAGGACTGACGCTCGTGGCCGATTCCATCGTCAGCCACTTGGCGCCCCGGGCCAAGCCGCAGCAGTTGGACGACATCCTCTGTGCGATCGCCGCAACCACGGCCCGTCCGCCTTCCGACGCCTCGAAGGCTTTGCACCAGGCGGCCGAGCTGGCCAGCCGCCGCGGGATGGTGGTGATCGTGAGCGACCTGTTCGACGAACTGCCGGCCATTGTCGAGGGGCTGGAGCACCTGCAATTCCGCAACCACGAGATACTGATCTTCCACCTGCTGGATCCGTGGGAACGGGATCTGCCTCTGAGCGGGAACATCCGTTTTCACGATCTGGAAACCGGTCAGGAACTGGTTACCCAGGCCGAAGGCATTCAGCAGGCCTACCGTCGCGCGTTCGCCGAGTGGCGGGATGCACTCGACCTGGAGTGCCGCAGTCGAGGGATCGATCGCGTGGAATTGACGACGGCCGATCCCTTGGATCAAAGCTTGCTGGATTATCTAGTCAAGCGAGCAAGAGCATATTGAGTCTGGAGAATTGTAAGCATGGGCTTCGTTCAGGCCGGATTCCTGACCGCGGCAGTCGCCGTTGCGATACCGATCATCATTCATCTGGTGTTCGGGCAGCGGGCTCGCCGCGTCGATCTGGGAACACTCCGGTTTCTGAAGATCGCCTTGAGCCGGAACATGCGGCGAAAGCGGCTCAAACGCTGGTTCTTGCTGGCCCTGCGTGTGGCCGCCGTTTCTCTGCTGGCCCTGCTCTTCGCCCGGCCGTTCCTGGCGGCGCTGCAACATCGCGACGACGATCGGTTGGTCGTCATGCTCATCGACTGTTCGGCAAGCATGAGCCAGCAAGGCTCGCAAGGCCGTGCGCTGGACGTGGCCGCCGACCGGGCTCGGCAGATCCTCGTGCCCTACGGCGCCGGTGCCGAGGTGCAGCTCGCGTTCTTCGATCATTCGGTCCACCCGGTGAAGATCGAATCGGGTGATTGGGAGGCGGCCGAAACGTGCGGATCGTCCACCGACTACGGAGCCGCGATCGGCTGGGCTCGCGATATCTGCGTTCAGTCAACGCGATTGCACAAGGACGTCTATCTGCTCACCGACCTGCAGCGCTGCGGGCTGGGACGCACTCCGGCGGAGGCGCTTCCGGCGGAGATCCGCATGCATGTTGTCGATCTCGGCGCCCCCTACCCTCGCAGTGCTGCGGTGACCCGCGTGACGCCGTCGCGGCTCGTCGTTCGCCCCGGCGAGCGAATCGGCGTGGCCGCTACCATCTTCAACGCGGGGCAGTTCCCCATCCAGAAGTTGCCGGTCGTGTTCCATCTGGAACACGCCGGGCGGCAGCGGAACTGGCGGACCCAGGTGGACTTGGAGCCTGGAGCAAGCGACACCGTCGAATTCGAGTTGCCCCAGTTCGATCGGGGAGTCTGGCAGGGGTACGTGATGGCCGAGATCGACGACGAATTGCCCTTCGACAACCGCCGCCACTTTGCGGTGACGGTCCAGCCGCCCCTCGACGTCCTGGTTATCGACGGAGACCCGACCGACTCGCCCGTGACGTCGGAAACCTACTTCCTCGAGTCCGCGATTCGCCTGGCTCCGGCCGGCGAAACGTATCCGGAAAGTCCGTACTTGCCACAGGTCGTCTCGGCATCGTCCGGCAACAGTCTTCCGTCCCTGCTCGGCAAGGCGGCCGTGGTGTTGGCCAACGTGGGGAACCTGCCGCAACCGGACGCTCGCCGTCTCGGGGAGTACGTCAAGTCGGGCGGAAGCCTGCTGATCTTCTCGGGCGATCGAGGCGATTCCGGCTTGTTCGAGCGCCTTGCAGCGGCCGGCCTGAAGCTTGGAGAGAGCCTCGGTCCGCAACGAGCCGACCCTGTTTCATGGCGTCTGGAAGGCTGGGAGGTCGATCATCCGGTGTTCTCTCCGTTTGCCGATCCGCAATACGGCGATCTTCGCAGGTTGACCTTCCGTTCGATAACGGCCATGAAACCGGACGCCGGAACTCGGGTCCTCGCGACCTTCCAGGACGGCAGCCCGGCCCTGATTCAGCGGGACCACGGAAACGGAAAGGTCCTCTGGTTCGCGTCGGCATGCGACCGAGATTGGGGCGATTGGCCGACATCGCGACTCTACGTGCCGCTGGTGCACCAACTGCTCGGTTACCTGACGGGCCTGACCGAGGGGGGACCGATTCGTTTGCGAGAGACGGACGAGTTCGCTCCGTCGGAAGCGGTTCCTGCCCCCGGCGTCTACGACCGCGGCGACTATCACGAGGTCGTAACGATCGATCCGCGGGAGTCGGAGACCGACCGTTGCTCGATTGCGGACCTCGCGAAGCAGTTTCGATTCGCGATAGACGATCAGGGCGACGAGGCCTCACCGAACCTAGCCGTTGCGGGGATTGCCGGCCGCGAACTGCGCCGCGACGAGGTTTGGCACTGGGTGCTCCTCGTCCTGCTGGGGATATTGCTGATCGAGGGATTCGTAGCCAATCGGAGTACGGGGTAGGGAGCCCAATCATGCGTGGACATGAAGAGAACTCGACCTTCGTTCAACGCTTCGATGTCGTGCGCAAAGCGGTCATACGCATGCAGGTGGTGCGAGGTCTCTGCTGGGGGATCTGTACTGCCGGTGCGGCAATCGCGGCACTGGCGGCGGCGGATTACTTTTTGGAATGGCCGTGGCACACCCGGGCGACGTGGCTGGTCGCCGGTATGGGGTTTGCGGCGTTCGTTTCGGCCATGGGCATTCTGCGCCCCGTGTTGCACTGGAGCCGCCCGAAGACCGCACGGGAACTGGAGGCACTCTTTCCCCAACTGGGCCAGCGAGTGCGAACGGTCGTGCAGTTCTCCGGCCGCGATCCGCAGAGGATTTCTGGCGAGGGCGTGAGGCCCGACCTGGTGTCGGCCCTGGAAGACGAAACCCGCAGCCAAGCGGAGCCGCTCGATCTGAACGAACTGGTTCCCCGGCGTCCGGCCGTTGTGGCTGCAGTGACGGCCGCGATTCCGTTCGTCTTGTTGGCGGCCGGGTTCCTTCTCGACTGGCAGTGGCGTCTGGCCGTCAGCCGTGCCTTGCTGGGAAATACCCCCTACACCACGATTGCCGTGAAGCCCGGCGACGTGATCGTCGACCAGGGCCATGACCTGACGCTCAGCCTCACACTTCAAGGCCGCGTCGATCGCCAGGTCGCCCTGGTGACGCAAAAGTCCGATGCTCCGGAAGCGGGCACCACGACCGAAGCCCTGGATTCGGCGTCGATCGCGAGTCGCTCGGACGACGGCCGAAGCCTGGAGTACTGCGTGGCGATGAGTGAGGTGAACGACCCGTTCGACTACCGGTTTCTTGCCGGGAAGCTGGAAAGCCCGGCGCACCACGTGACCATACGGTATCCGCTGAGCCTCACCAAGTTCGAGGCTACCTTGACGCCGCCGGAGTATACCGGTCTGCCTGCCAAGACGACCGAAGGGGGCGACCTTCTAGTTATCGAAGACAGCCGGATCGAGTTCACCCTTCAATTCGACCGCTCGTGCCGCGAGGCGTATCTACTGATCAGCGATCCTCCCTATACGAAGACGGAAAGGGGCACGCCCGAACGTATCGATCTTCAGCCCGGCGAGGGCGGGTTGCAGGCCGCGGTGCAGCTTCGCGAGGACAAGGTCTATTCGATCGTGGCGTCGGCCAGGGAAGGCAGCCCGCTGCCGGAGAACGAATACCGGATCCGGATCCGCAAGGACCAGGCTCCCCACGTGCGATTCGACGATCCACCGGAGGCCTGGGAGGTGAACCCGCTGGCGGAGGTGCCGATGCGGATTCGCGTCGACGACGACTTCGGCGTCAGCAAGGCGGGCATCGTGTTTCAGATCGATAACGGCGAGGAACGCCGTCTCGCGACCGCCGAGTACAGCACGAGCGTCAAGCCCGACGCCGAAGGGAAGATCGCCCTGACGACGCGAGCCGCGTTGGAGGAGCTTCTGATCCTGGAGGATTTCCCGGTCACGGAGACCAGTGCAGTCACCTACTACGGTTACGTCGAAGACAACTATCCGGAGAAGCCGAAACAAGCGACGACGGACCTTCGGTTCATCGAGATCCGGCCGTTCATGCGGTTCTTCCGGTTGGGCGGCACCTGCCAAGGCAACGGGCAGTGCATGACTCTCGAAGAGTTGATCGCGAGGCAGCGCCACCTGCTGAACCGCACGACGCGGATCGCGCGGGCGGGCAAGGCTGCCGTGCCCGACGACCGCGCGCTCGGCGAGATGATCCGGTCGGAGACGAATCTCGCCGACTTCGCCATCGGGTTTGCCGAGGCGCTGGAAGCGATGGTCGACTATCGGTGCGAGTTTCTCTACGAGGCGGAAAAGGCGATGCGAGAGAGCATCGTTCGGCTTCGCGCGCGCGAGTTTGCGCCGTCTGCCGAACGCCAGGCGGAGGCCTTGGCGTCGCTGATCAAGGCCAGGGGCGCCATCCGTAATGTTTTTGGGGAGAGCATGTCGGCTGCCGCGGCCCAGAAGTTCGATCGCGAGCAGATGCAGAAGCTCCGCAAGCCGCCGACCGAGGAGGAACAGGCGGAGCAGATTGCCGCCCAGTTGGGAGAACTGGCCGAAAGGGAACGGATCGTTTACGAGACGCTCGGCGGGGCCCCCTGCGAGGCACGCAGCCCGTCCGAAACGCCGTCAAGCAATTCACAGGCATCCTCGGCCGCCAGCCAAGCGTCCCAGCAGGCTGAGCCGCAGGAGTCTGAGGGGGGACAGAAACCCGAGCAGAAGGAACAGACGTCTTCTGACGGCAAGGAACTGGAACGCCGCCAGTACGAGATCGTCCTGGACGCCTACCAGATCCAGAAACAACTGGAGGGACTCGAAGATATCACGGAACTGGCCAGACGCCGCATGGGCGGCAGCATCGAGCAGGCCGAACGGGCATCGGACGCGATGCTTCGAGGCGACAACGAGTCGGCACGTGATGCCGCGGGAGAGGCCAGTCGCTCTCTCAAGGAACTGGCGCGGCATGTGGCCGGACTCACGGCACGAGATCTCGCCGGCAAGATCGGGGCCGCCCGCAACCTTTCCGCCGAACTGGCCCAGGAACACCGCGATCTGGCCGACCGCCTCGACGGGAACCTGCCTCCCGGTTCGCCGTCGCAGCAAGGGTCTCCGTCCGGTTCGGCCGGTGAGAAGAAGGAGGGCGATCAGCCCTCTTCCTCATCGGCGTTGGGAGGCCGGCGAGCTTCCCAGCAGGGACAGCCGGGACAAAGGGGGCAAGGCGAAGGCCGGGGCGAAACCAACCAGGCTCAGAGCGGGAACCTTGAAGGTTCGGAGGGCCGTGGCTCGGGGGACCTGAACGGGTTGGCGAGCCTCGCTGGTGAAGCGGGGCTTACACCAGAACGGGGCACGCCCGCAACCCAGCCTTCACAAGGAGACGCGTACCATGCGCACAAGTCCCAAATTGAGACTCTAAAAGATTTGCTCGACGCCCTGGCTCGCGACGGCGACTTGGACGGCGAGCTTGCCGCGAAACTGGCTGCGGCCCTGGAAGCGACGGATTTGAAGACGCTCCTGCGCGAGATCGAGGCCATCGAGGAGAGCCTTCGCAATGCCGGTGGTCGCAATCCGGGTGTGGAGGTTCGGGCCGTGGCCCGGCAGTTGGAGGTGCTGTCCGGTGCGTTGGATGCCCTGCACGGCGCCGTGGTTTCACCGCGATTGGCGGAGTTGATCGAGTTGGAATCACGAGTTGCCCAGTTGCGCGAGCGATTGGAGAAGCTGACGTCGGACTCGGAGATCTCCCAGTGGCATCTCGACGCCCAGCAGCTCATGGAAACGCTGGAGAGAACCGAGGCCGCAGCGGCGGCCGCGGAAGACTTGCGACAGGCCATGGAAGACTCCGGCTGGGCAGCGGAGCGGACGAACTGGGGTTGGGACTACGTTCAC
Organism: Planctomycetaceae bacterium; assembly: GCA_012719125.1. Taxonomy (GTDB): domain Bacteria; phylum Planctomycetota; class Planctomycetia; order Pirellulales; family Thermoguttaceae; genus JAAYAY01. Next base: position 126,288 of record JAAYAY010000269.1, read on the forward strand.
GACAATCGTCTTGGATTATCTCACTATGCGGCGCCGGCAACCTATGTCACGAACCTGATTCTACTGGAGAAAGCGATCCAGCGAGAGGCGAAGGAACTGTTGCTCCGCGACATGGTTTCTTCGCTGAATGACGCGGTGCCGCCGGCGTATGAGAAACTGGTCGAGCGATACTTCGAGGTCCTTTCGCGAGAGAAGCAAGCAGAGAGATAGACGGACACGGCATGGGCATCGAAACGACATTCCACTTGCTTTCTCCAGTTTCCCTCCTCGAGATCGTTGGCTGCGCCGTTGCGGCTCTGGCGGTGCTCTTCCTGTTGCGCCGGTTTGTGGGGCCGCCGCTGGCGTTGGCACGGCAGCCGGCCCTGTGGGTCCTCCGTGGACTGATTCTCGCGATCCTCCTCGCCATCCTGGCCAATCCCGTCCGCGTCGATCGTTCCTCCGGCGACGTTCGGCGGAGCAGCGTGTTCTATCTTCTGGATACGTCCGCCAGTATGGCTCTGGGCGAGAGCGAGAGCCGCTTCGAGCAGGCGGCCGGGATGATCCGCGAAGTGGACCAGCGATTGACCGCGGAAGAACGACCGGAAATCAGCGTGTATCGTTTCGGCCAGAGACTGGAGGCGGTGGAGACAACACCGCCTTCCGAACTCGACGGCGTGGCGCCGACCGACGCCGACACGCAATTGCTCTCGGCCCTCCGGCAATTGACGGGGCGGTTTGGCGGCGCTCAGTCGCCGCAAGTGGTTCTGCTGTCGGACGGACGCGCCCGGGAGCCCGTCGGGGTGGAGGAGATGGCGGCGCGGTATCGAGACCTCGAGGTTCCCATTCACGTGGTTCCCTTGGGAGAACTGAATCGAGGCGGGGATATTGCCGTCGTCAACATGGTGACTCCCGACCGGGTCCGCAAGTACTCCCAGGTCGGCGTGACCGTCTGGGTGCGGAGCTACGGCTACGACGGATTGCGAACGGAACTGCTGCTCAAGGAGCGGAAGCGGCCCGGCCAGGACGTGCAACCGCTGGTGCGACTCCCGGTCACGCTGAGCAGCGGCGTCCAGACGTTCAACCTCACCTTCCAATCCGATCTGCATACGACCCAGGTGGAAGCGTCGATTCCCGTCCGCCCCGACGAGGTATCTCCCCGCAACAATTCCGTTTCAGCGGATATCCTCGTGGACCGCACCAAGATCCGCGTGCTTTACATTGAGGGGAGCAACTCGGGATTCCGGCGACGAGTCGGGCCGGACGGGCAGGTCACCCTGGACGGGCCCTACTCGGCCCTGCAGGCCGCCCTGTCCGCCGACCCGGATATCGAATGCGCGCCCTTGTTGGCCCCGCCGGGATCGGGCCTGCCCAGGAGCACGCTGGGAACCACCCGGGCGTTCCCCGAGACCCGCGCTCGGCTGTTTGCCTTTGATGCGATCATTCTCAGCGACGTGGGCCGCGATCATTTCAGCGACGACCAACTGGCCTTGATCGACCAGTGGATCCGGCAACGTGGCGGTGGGCTCATCATGACCGGCGGACCGAGGAGCTTTACCGACGGCAACTGGTCCGGATCGCTCGTCGCCGACATGCTGCCCGTGACCTTCCCCGCCGGGAATCCAACCTGGTCCTCCAGCGGCCGGCTGGCCGTCCAACCGGAACCGGATACGACTCGGCATGCCATCTGGAGCATCGTGACCGACGCCCGGCGGAACCAGACGATTCTCGCATCGCTTCCGCCGTTCCCCGCTTTTCACAGCGGGCTGACCGCCAAGCCGACCGCCCAGTTACTGGCCGCCGGGCGGATCGAGGGACAGGCCGAGACGCCGCCCCTGCCCGTCCTGGCCGTCGCTCCCTGCGGCAAGGGACGTTCGCTGGCGATAGCCTTCAGCGTCAGTCCTAACTGGTCACCCGAGTTCGCAACCCGCTGGGGCGAGAACGACAACAGCTTCTACGGGAAGTTCTGGCGGAACGTCGTCTATTGGGCCACCGAAAACTCTTACACCGGACGGCGGCGACTGATCGTGGTGAGCGACAAGTCGTCCTATCGCCCGGGGGAACCGATCCAACTGACCGCCCGGGCCTACGACGAGACCGCGCAGCGGACGACCGGATTTCGCGTGACGGCCATGGTCGAGCCTCAGTCGTTAGAAGCCGATATCATTTCCGATTCCGCACCGGTGCGTTGGCCCAATGGTGTGGAACGTCCCAGCGGTGAAACCTCGCCCTATGTCTATTGGGGAGAGGAACTGGAAATGCTCGCAGATCCTCAGGAGCAGGTGTATACTCTGGAATTGCCGCTGGCCGAGCAACTCTCGGGCGGCACCGGCGCCGAGGCCCTGCGGATCGAACTCAGCGCCTATGAAGACTTCACCCTGATCGACAGCACCTCGATCGGCGTGCAAGCCCTCGACGACCCTTTCGAACACCGCAACCCGCTTCCCGACGTGGGACTGCTTCGGCGAGTGGCGGAAGAATCCGGCGGTCGGGTTTTCGACAAAGCCGAATCGCTGGCAGCCATGATGCGAGAATTGCCCTTTCAGATCGGACCGGAGGAGATCAGCAAGACCCCGTTGTGGAGCCGCTGGTGGCTGATCATCGGATTGCTTGTGCTGTTGAGCGCGGAGTGGATCTGGCGGCGTACGAGCGGGCTGGCTTGAGGGGCCTGCCGAGAAGGCGTTTTGCCTTTCACCCAACCATTCAGCCCGTTTTGGGGCGAACCGGAAAGTCTCTTATCCGCCTTTCCGAGGTAGCATGAATCATGAACGCTTTGATGCTGATCGTAGCCGGCCTAACCATCGGCCAGACGGAGCCGGGGCCGAAAAACGCGGAACGGGCTGAGGGGGTCAACGCATGGCGAGTTGCCCTGGACTTGATCGCCAAAGAGCACCGGATCGCACCGGCCGATCGCTCTGACGAACCGTTCAGGCTCATCGAGAAACCCGTCTTCGTCTGGAGCCAACCGATTCGTTCCGGCCAGATCGGCTCGGTGTATCCTTGGGTCGCGAAAAATGGTCGTCCCGGCGCCCTGGCGGCAGTCTTCTGCTGGAACAGAACGACGGAATACTGGGCGATCATGCATGAGTTCCATTCTCTGGCCGATACGCCGTTGAAGGTGACCTATCGTGACGCGGTCATTTGGACGCCGGCCGAACCGGGGCTCCGATGGAAGGCACTCCCCATCGAGGCTCCGGTGGCCACGTCGCAGGCGAGGCAGTTGTCGCAGATTCGACACATCTCGCGCCGCTTTCAGGCGTACACAGTAACGCCCGAGATGGAACAGTGGCAACTTCGCTTGCTCCCCCGCCCTTTGTATGAATACACGGTCGATGACGGCGGTTCCGTGCTTGCCGGTGCGGTCGTCGCACTTTGCCAGGACATGGATCCGGAACTCGTTTTGGTCATTGAGGCCAGGCAGGTCACGAGCGGAGTCGCCTGGCACTATGCGTGTGGAACCTTTACGGATTACGAGTCTCACCTGAGTTTCGGGGGGCAGGAGATATGGAAAGGAGCGGCGTCGCAGGGAGAGGCAAATCTGACGCCCGAGAAGATCTACTGGCGCGAGTTCATTACGAGGCGGGCGTCGCCTCCACAGAGTGAGGGGCAGCCGGCCACTTGGACGGAATGAACACTATTTGGGAGGACGACGAGTGATGAAGCATCGATGGATTCTCACGGCAACGTGCGCGGCTCTCTTCGCGACGCTTTCCGCGGTATCTCCGGCGGCCGCCCCGGCCGAATCGGAAGACGAGGCGGCCGAGTTGGAGAAGCAGCGGCAGTACTGGCTGGGCGTCTGCGAAGGTCACGCGAACGACTACCGGATCTTCCCGACGGGCGAACCGGATAAGGTGTTGAAACGCGCGAAAGAGCCGATCTTCAGGCATACGCAACGCGACAGCGACGCACGAGTGGGATTGGGACAGATCGGCTTGGTGTTTCTCTGGACAGACGACAGCGGTCACCCGGCCACCGTGATCACCGTAATCGCCAACGCCCTGAAGGACTCGGAGCCACCCGGCCAGCGCCGCGTGTCGCACGTTCTCCAGTCGCTGTCGACGGAGCCGCTGACCGCCCTTTGGCGAGGGGGGGAACTGTGGACGCCGGAAGGACCGGGCGTCGAGTGGAAGGCCGTTCCGAACGCGCCCGTCCCGGGCGACTCGCCCGCAAAGCGCCTCGCTCAGGCGCGCACGATCGCCCGGAAGTTCCGGTCGCACAGCATTGACTCACGGGACGGCCGGTGGGAGTTGAGGCTGTTGTCGAAACCCATGTATGATTACGAACAACAGCCGGCCGAATCGGGACTGGGCGGCGCCCTGCTCGCCTTCTGCGAGGGTACCGACCCGGAGGTTCTGTTGGCGCTCGAGACGCGGCCGACGCAGGAGGGACCGCGCTGGCATTTTGCCTTTGCCGCTTTTTCGAACTACGAGTTGCACGGCAGCCATGCGGGCCAGGAGGTGTGGAGCGTGCCACCGCGGGGCACTCCGCCGAAGACCAGCCCCCGCTGGGCCGTGCGAGGCATCGAGATCGTAGCGGGGCCCGGGTCATAGTGAGTTCAGTCGGGAGATACGCGAGGAGATCGGACCATGTTGCCAAATCAGAGGCGGCCGGCATGTCGATCGCCCAGCTCAAGGTGAGTCTTGACGAGACCGAGGTCTGGTTCGTTCCCTACGTGCGCCCGCCGGGGCCCGGAAAGACGGCCCGATTCGACACCTGGGCGTTCTCCTGGGAACCGCTCGAATGAGCGTTCACCGTAATGGTGAACCTCGCTAAACGGCCTTGCGTGATTCGTGGAAAGACGTTGTGTCAGAATCGATGATTTGGGTGGCTGGGGTCGAGCGACAGCGAGCCCCCAGTATGCCGATCACCTGGGGGCTCGCTGTCGCTCGACCCCAGCCACCCAGACGCGCCATGTATTCCTCCCCGAATCACGCAAGGCCGTTTAGAACGGTGAAACGATAGCATCGCCCGGCTGCAGCGGCTATCATGGCATGCGGTGCCGCCGCGGGTTGCGTCTGGCGCGGAGTAGGAATTCGCGGCCTCCCAACACTCATATTGGTCCCACCTCAGAGGAAGCCCTCACGATGTCGAGCAATACCGGCAACACCCCGTCCCGTCGCGATTTTCTGAAGAAGGCCGGCTGCATCGCCGCGTCTGCCTCGCTGGCGGGCGCAGGTATCCCGAAAGTCCACGCGGCCGAGAACAATACGATCCGGCTGGCTCTGATCGGTTGTGGCGCGCGGGGCACCGGCGCCGCGGCCAACGCCCTGATCGTCAACCAGGGGCCGGTCAAACTGGTTGCGATGGCCGACGTGTTTCCCGACGTGATCGAGAACCGGCTCAAGTATCTGCAGGGGAGCATCCAGGCCAGTTGGGATCGGACCACGACCGACGGGCTGGGGGCAAACATCGACGTCCCGCCGGAACGCCGCTTCGTCGGCTTCGACGCCTATCGCAAGGCCATGGATTGCCTGGGCCCGGGCGACGTCGCCATCCTGGCCACGCCGCCCGTCTTCCGCTGGGTCCATTTCGGCTACGCCATCCAGAAGGGCCTGAACGTGTTCATGGAGAAGCCGCTCGCGTCCGACGGCCCCACGGCGCGCCGCATGCTGAAGCAGGGAGAAGAGTCGATCGCCAAGAACCTCAAGGTGGGCGTCGGCCTGATGTCGCGTCACAGCCGACCCATCCAGGAGTTGCATCAGCGGGTCAGCGACGGCGAAATTGGCGACATCTTCCTGTTGCGGGCGTACCGGCTCATCGGGCCGCTGGCGACGGCGTTCTCGCATCGCTGGCCGGGAACGCCCAGTGAACTGCTCTGGCAGATCCAGCGTTTCCACAGCTTCATCTGGGCCAGCGGCGGATGCTTCAACGACTTCTACATCCACGTCATCGACAACTCCTGCTGGATGAAGAACGCCTGGCCGGTCAAGGCCCAGGCGATCGGCGGCCGCCACTACCGCAACGGTTCCGACGGCCAGCCGTTCGTCGATCAGAACTTCGACACCTACGGGGTGGAATACACCTTTGCCGACGGCGCCAAGCTGATGGTCGACGGCCGCTGCATGCCCGGCTGCCACAACGACCACTCGAGCTGCGCCCAGGGCACCAAGGGGGCGGCCGTGATCTCGAAGTCGGGCGACTGCGGGCCCCCTTCGAGCACCTATCGAACCCATACCTTCGATGCTGCCGACCTGATCTGGCGATCGCAGACGCCCGCCGGCGAGCGGAGCCCCTACAACAACGAATGGAACGATCTTGTCGACTCCATCCGCAACGACAAGCCGTACAACGAAGTCAAGAGCGGGGTCGAGGCCTGCATCGTGTCGAACATGGGCCGGCGAGCGGCGCACACCGGGAGGATCGTCACGTTCGACGAAATGCTCCAGGACGAGCAGGAGTTTGCGCCCGGGGTCGACAAGTTCACCGCCGATTCCCCGGCTCCCGTCCAGGCCGACGCCGAGGGCCGATACCCCGTCCCGCAGCCGGGTATCATTACGAAGCGGGAGTATTGACCGTCAGCACCACTTTCCCGATGTTCTCCCGGCGTTGGAGAATCGCATGGGCCTCTTCGGCCTCGGTGATGGGCAACGCCTTGTAGATCACCGGCTTGATGGTCCCGGAGGAGAACGACTGCCACAGAGTCCTCTCAAGACCGGTGAGGATCTCTGCTTTCATGGCGGACGAACGGCTTCTCAGGGTGCTGCCGATCAGCTTGATTCCCCGGCGGAAGAAGATGTCCATATCGATTTCGGTCATGGGGCCGCCCAACGTCGCGATCACGATCCATCGCCCGCCGATCGCCATCTTGCCGATGCACTGCCCGAGTCCCGGACCGCTGATACAGTCGAGGGCGATATCGACCGGGTGTTGTTCCATGGCTGCACCGAGGTCGTCGACGGTGCGGTTGACGACGACATCGGCGCCGAGACGGCGGACGAACTCGGCCTTCTCCTGTGTGCTCACGGTCGTCATCACCTTGCCGCCGAGGCTCTTCACCAACTGGATCGCCGCGATCCCCAGCCCGCTTGCGCCGGCCTGGATGAGAACGGTATCGCCTGCCTTCATGCCGCCTTCGATGCAAAGGTTCAGATAGGAGGTGGCAAACGCTTCGGGGATGGCCGCGGCTTCGACCATGGAGAGGCCTTCCGGAATCCGCACGGCCATGTCGGCCGGGACCGCCACCCGCTCGGCGTATCCGCCGCCGCCGAGGAGGGCACAGACCTCGTCGCCGACTTTCCAGCGGCAGTCGGCGGGGGTCTCGGCAACGACGCCGGCCACCTCCAGCCCCATCCACTCCGGCCAGCCCGGCGGCGGCGGATAGTTCCCCGCCCGCTGCAGCAGGTCGGCGCGATTCAACGCGGTCGCATGGACGTCAATGAGGATCTCGCCGGGCTTCAGAACCGGCTCGGGCACTTCACTCCAAGCGAGGCTTTGATCTTCATTGATCAAGACGGCGTACATGGTTGTTTTCCTCGGGATAGCGGTAGGGCACGCTTTCGGCAGATTCTGGGTTTGCCTGAAGATCAGGGGGCCGATCAAGCGGCCGTCTTCTCGTGCTGATGCGGCGGCTTGAGGAGGAAGGTCGCGACGGTTGCGACGACCAGCAGACCCGCGGAGCAGTAGTAGGCGAAGCCAAAACTTCCCGTGGCGTCGTAGGCCCAGCCGGCCAGGAGCGACAGCATAAACCCGCCGAATCCCCAGGCCGTGAACATCAACCCGTAGTTCACTCCGAGACTCTTCAGGCCGTAGTAGTCTTTGATTACCGAGGGGAAGAGTGCCAGGTTCGCACCGTAGTTGGCCCCGATGAGCGCCGAGATCAGCCCAAACACAGCCACATTGCCAAGCAGTGACTCCGCCGTTGTCTGCGACAGCAGGAAGATGAGGACGGCTTGCGACACGAACGAGGCCACCATCGTGACCGTTCGCCCCAGCTTGTCGGAGGCGAAACCGGCAACAATACGGCCCGTACCATTTCCGACGGCCAGCACGCCCACCATAACAGCTCCCAGCGTCAGCCCCGCCTGGACCGATGCGATCTTGGCGAGCATGGAGATGATCATCAATCCCGCACCCGCTCCGCAGGCATACATGAACCACAGCACGTAGAACTGCCACGTCCCTAGCATCTGGCCGGGAAGATAGTCTTTCTTCTTCGCAACGCTGCCCGCCGGCTGCGGTGGTGTCCCCGGTGGGACGTAGCCCGGCGGCGGCGTCTTGAGAACCTGCGCCAATCCCGACACGACGAGCAGAAATGCCACGCCCAGGATCATCACGGCTTGGGCGAGCCCAGAACATCCGATCAGCCACTTGGTCAGCGGCGCGGCATAGGCAGGTGCCAAACCGAACCCGGAAACGACGATGCCGACAATCAGGCCGGTTTTGGCGGGTGGGAACCACTTGATGGCCGGCGGAGTCGCCGCCGCGTAGGCGAAAGCGATGCCGGAGCCGGTCAGTATGCCGAAGCCGAAGATATAGCCCAACGCTGTGGTCGTGAAACTGGCGAAGATCATCCCGGCGCCCACGAGAATGCCCCCGATCGTGGCAACCAGCCGCGGTCCGAGTTTGTCCTGCATCTGGCCGGCGGCGATCATCACCAGGCTGATCACCAGGCAACTGATCGCAAAGGGCAGCGATTTGTCCGACGCCGACCAGCCCCACGCATCGGGAACGTTAGCGCTGATAACGCTCCAACTGTACATGATGGCCAGCGCCAGGTTGATGCCCAGGCCGGCAAAGGTGACTCGCCAACCGTGGTTTACTGTCTGCTGAACCGTGTCCCGATCGCTTTCGCTCATGTTGTTCTTCAATCTCGGTGTGTGGTCGGGGAACCTGGGACCGGTCGAAGAAACCAGGCTCCTCTTTCCGGTCGGCGCCATCCGTAATGGAGCGTCGCACTCATGGAATGGTGGATTGATGGAAGGATGGGGAAGCGGACTATTTGCGAAGGCCTACCTGTCATCGCGCCATTGCACTATTCCATCCTTCCACCGTTCCAGCATTCCAGCATTCCAACATTCCACCCCGGCCACGTCCCGTCGCGGATTGGTCCGGCAAGATCGCGAGCCCCTTTCCTCTGCCGACCGATCTGTCTTCCTACACCTGCTCCGGAACCGCGAACGGGCCGCGGTACGATCGGCTGAGCAACGCGTTCGCCTCAGGGGCTCCGACGAACTTCTCGGCCTGGGCGTCGAACGACAACGTGCGTCCAAGGCGGCAGGTGGAGCCAGCCAGGTCCAGGCCGGTGTCGACGAGATGGCGTTTCATGTCCTCAAACGATTCGTGGACCACTCCGTCACCGTCGAACGGCCTCGTCAACCGGTCGAAGGGCACGTCCTTGCCCAGGCGGTAGGAGATGTTGCCCAAGTGGGTGAGCATTACGGACCGGTGCCCTTCGAGGATCTCGGCGTTCAGCTCTTCGCGTTTTCGGCTGCGCACGCAGTCGATGAAGTTCTGCATGTGACGCGGTCCCTGTTCGGGGACGCCAGAAGCCGGACAGTCCGCGATCGGCACCCCCTCGCTCTTGCCCTTGGGGAAGAACTTGCCCTCTCGAATCACGCCTTCGTCGGTGTAGAATTCGTTGGTGATCTTCCAGTGCTTGTCGTCGATCAGGCCTCGAATCTCGAACAGCAGCTTGACCTCGCCGAAATCGATCATCGTCAAGTGGGTGTTCGGCGTCTGCCCCTGATCTTTATAGCCGAAGCGTCCGCCAAGACTGACGACGCTCTTCGGGGCCGCACCGACGGGCATGGCCCAGCGGCAGACGTCGATCTGGTGCGACCCCATGTTCCCGATCTCGCCGTTGCCGAAGCCCCACATCCAGTGCCAGTTGTAGTGCACGAGATTCGTAGTGAACGGCTGCTCGGGCGCCGGGCCGAGCCAGAGATCGTAGTCCAATTCGCGGGGCGGCTCCTGCGCTTCCTTGAAGCCGATGCTGGCTCTCGACCGGCTGGCGTAGCCGTAGGAAACCAGCAGCTTGCCGTATTTCCCGTTGCGAACGTCCTCGGTCAACCGGCGCCATTGGGGATCACTGCGCCGCTGCGTGCCGTTCTGGACGATGCGGTCGTATCTCCTGGCCGCCTCAACGAGTCTGCGACCTTCGACAATGTTGTGGCTGCAGGGCTTCTCGACATACACGTCCTTGCCGGCCTGGCACGCCCAGACACCCATCAAGGCATGCCAATGGTTGGGCGTGACGATGGAAACGGCGTCGAGATCCTTGTCGTCCAGCGCCTGGCGAATGTCCTGGACGCATCGCGGCGTGTTGCCCGCCGCATCCTTCACGATCTTGCTGCGGGAGTCGAACAGCCGGCTGTCGGGATCGACAAGGCAGGCAACTTCGACGTCATTCATCCCGGCGAAACCTGTCATGTGGCTTCGGCCCCGACCGTTGATTCCAGCCACAGCGACGCGAACCCGGTTGTTGGCTCCCAAAACCCGCCCTGAGGCCTTCGTGCCGGAAATGCCGAACGATGCAATCGCACTGCCGGCCAGGACACGCTTCAGAAAGTCGCGACGATTCTGCGATGACATGGATTGCCTCTTCGGGAAAGGTAACGATCGATGAAGGTGCGGAATGCCGCATGCGGATAGACGGGATTATTCACGAACCTTTGTTGATCGCACGTAGTTCGTTGCAGGCAAACAAGTTAAGGACATTCCCCTCAGCGGCACCAGGTATGGGGTGACACGCTCAGAGCGTAGCGATGGGCGTGGTGAGCTGACGATCCACGCCCATCGCTCCGCTCTGGGCGTGCCACCCTACGCCGTTAACCATACCGAACAGCGGGAAGAAGTGATATTGCAAAAAATGCCTTGATACGGCAAGGATTCTTGTTTTTCAGGATAGATCCTGGACTGCATTCATCGTGCAGTTCC
>JAAYAY010000270.1 GCA_012719125.1 Planctomycetaceae bacterium
ACGGCCAATGGTCCGCGTTCTGTGCCCACCGAATCCAGGCCGAAACCAAACGGCTTCACCCTAAACGTCAACACCTTGAACGCCTTACGTTTCAACTCGCCCTATAGCGGAACGCCGGTTACACCCTTTCAAATACACATCGCCCTTGCGCTCCTCGCCCGTGAAATGTGTTATCGTCCGAACGTCACTGCATTTCACACAGAACACATTCGCCAGAATCCGGGCCCGCGCTTCCTTCGGAATCGTGGCCCACAGCACCGCTGCCCGCGTCGTAGACTTTCCATCGTTCATGCCCGCCATATTACTCAATCCCGCCACGCCCGCCCAGCAATTGCTGGGGTTTATGCGTCGGCCGTGGCCTATCACCCGGACGGATCCCGCTTTCTCGCGGCGTCGCCCACATCGGTTGACGAGTTCGACGCGGAACGGGGCGTGCCAACGCGTTCCCTCTGGTCGCCGCCGGGGCGTCCGCTGGCAATCACGTACAGCCCGGATGGGGAACTCGTGCTGGCCGGCGGGGTCGTGGGCCACTCTCACCAACGGGAACCGATCGACCGCAAGGATCAGGGCTGGGCAACTCTGTGGGATTCCAGAACGGAACAGACGATTCGCCTGGAAGGGCACACGGGCCCGGTCACAGCCGCCGCATTCAGCCCGGACGGTACCCGTTGCGCCACAGGCTCCCACGACAAGACGATCCGCCTCTGGGACACGTCAACTGGCCGGTGCCTCTGCGTCTTTCGCGGGTATCTCGGTACCATCCACGACATTGCCTATAGCCCCCACGGAGAGCGTCTCCTCAGCGCCGCAGAAGACGGCGCGGCCTTCTGGAATGTTGCCGCGTTCGTAGCTTCCCCAACCAAGTCGAGTCCCCTTGCCGGGGAGTTCAATACGGTCGAAGCGTTCAAGACGATCTACGATGGCTCCAGCATGTCAAACCCAACACCAGGAACTGTGATTCCTCGGCCACCGGGCTATGAGCCGGCCTCGTTCGATTTCCGACGCGTGACTTGGCCTGTTGTCGAAGTCGGCGAGGTCGATCGAAAACGATTACCGCCGGATATTCAACGCTGGCTGGCGCAGTCAACTGCCAGGGAATCCTCCGCTCCGCTTCCGCCGTCCGACGAGACGCCTGAGTACGCCAGGCCTTTCAGGTCTTGCGGCACAAGCCGTGACGGACGCCGCGAGGTCTTTGTGTCGCGGGGTGAAAAGGAAGTCGTTTTGCGTGACGACGGCGGTCAGGTCCTGCGTACGTGGGACGCGGGACGCCAATACAGCCAGGCCGCCATTTCACCTTCTGGCAAGGAGGTTGCCATCGCCCGTGACGTGCGTACAGGCGAGAGCCAGCGATATGAGATAACGATTTATGATGCAGACACCGGTACGGCGAAACGCGTGATCCGTGAGGACGACGGCCGGTGGTCGGGCCATTTCCGGATCGATCCGCAAGAGAAGACGATCATGCTGCGTATGGCCGGGAGCAAGGTCGTCATGCGCGACTATCAGACAGGAGAACACTTGGCCGAGTTGGGGACACACGAGGGCGGTGCCCCGCGACACGCGGAGTATAGCCCTGACGGCCGATTCTTGATATCGGGCAAGTACCCTGATCCCGTCGTGGCAACCTATAACGCAACGACACTGGATCCAGTTGCGACCTTTCCCAATCTCTTCCCGGCGTGGTCGTTCAGCCTCAGTCCCGATGAGACGCGTCTCCTTGTCGGCCAGAGATTCGGCCGCTCGCTCGAACTGGTTACCATGTGGGACGTCCAGACAGCTCGCCGACTATGGAACCGGGTTGCTCCCCGGAGTGGATCGATCGAGTTCTCCCCTGACGGGCAGAGGTTTCTGGCTTACGGCAAGGGATCCCTGTCGGAGTTTTCCGTTTTCTGGGATGCGGAAGCCGGCGAGATACTTTGCACTGTGCTTACTTCAAGCGGCGACAGAAACAACAGGCCGGTGCTGGGAATCGACGGGCTTTCGCTCCATCTGGGAACAGCCGAGGGGCCGCGACTCTGGCCAAGGGATGATTCTCCTGTCAGATCGCGATGATCATCGAGGCTGTTGGTTCGCTCTTCGTGCGCCAACCAACACGCTATTCGTTTAGGTTACGGAAAGGGCCTGTCATGAGCGAGCAACGGAGGATTGACTCGGTTCACGGGTCATCCCCCGCTGAAGAGTATATGAGCAAGCTGCTAAGTGCTCCATGTCGCCCCGACATAAGCGGCCAAACGCAATCTACCAGCCGGCGTCTGGCAGATCCTGGCCTGACCTACTCGGGTGTGCTTCAGTCACCTAAGCAAGTTGCGATCTTCCCACTGGTGGGTGGGATTGATGGGGAAAATTGCCTTGTGCTGGGCCCAATTCTTTGACTGACTCGCCTCACCTCCGCCGCCATGTTACCATCTGGGACGTTTGGCGACGAAGTCCGACTCGGGCGCAGCGTGGCACGGGGCGGTATGTCGACACTATCCACTGGCTCTGACCGTTGCGGACTTTTTGCCGGCTTCTCTCTGCTCGGCCTGTGGGCTCGGAAGATATGACACGCGACATATCCGACCAAGACCAGCCTCTTCAACCACCATCTCAGTTCACGAGCACGCACTGGAGTGCAGTGCTGGAAGCCGCCCATTCTTCCGCTCCGGGTTTCGAAGAGGCATTGGAAGCCCTGTGTAGTCACTATTGGTATCCGGTCTACGTATTCGTCCGGCGAAGCGGCTACAGTTTCCACGACGCCCAGGACCTCGTGCAGCAATTCTTCGCCCGTCTTCTGGAAAAGAACACGCTTGCCATGGCAGACCCTGAACGGGGCCGCTTCCGCACCTTCCTGCTGGTTTCGCTGCGAAACTTCCTGGCCAACGAGTGGGACAAGACTCAGGCTCAGAAGCGAGGCGGCGGCATCGCGCACAGCTCGATTGATGTCTCAGAGGCGGAGTCCAGGTACTCGCCTGCCCTTGCCGATCGCCACAGCCCAGAGCGGATCTTCGAGCGCCAGTGGTCCGCCACGCTCCTGGATCGAGTCATGGGCCTGCTCCGTGAGGAACAGGTTAAGGCGGGAAAGGAACGCCAGTTTGATGCCCTGCGAGTCTTCCTGGCGGGGAGAAGGCCAGACATCTCGTACTCATTGGTAGCCGCTGACCTGGGTATGTTAGAGGCTGCGGCAATGTCGGCGGTTTCTCGGCTTCGGCGGCGCTATCGTGAGTTATTGCGATCCGAAGTGGCCCAGACGTTAGCCCATCCTGAAGAGGTGGACGACGAGATCGGCGTGCTCCTCGTGAGCCTGAGCAAGTGATTTTTTCGAGGATTCCGTGACAGGTTTCTCCGCCAGCTCTTTATGTACTGGTAGAGCTGGTTGCCAAAGGAGATGAACTCATGGCCGAAACACGAACATGTCCCAACTGTGGGGCCGAGATTCCTGACGATTCCTCCGACGGCCTCTGTCGAGAATGCCTGCTGCGACTGGGGCTGCAGGAGCCTGCTTGCCTCCATGTGCGGTGTCCCCACTGCCATAACCGGATCGAGTTGCTGGATGAAAGTCCTATCGCAGACATCGAATGTCCATCTTGTGGCAGTCACTTCAGCATGGTGTCGGCGGAGACGGCTACTTATGCAGCCAGTGGTACCCAGACCATCGCCCAATTCGAGCTTATCGAACGAGTCGGCATGGGCAAGTTTGGCACAGTGTGGAAGGCTCAGGATACCCAGTTAGATCGGATAGTGGCAGTCAAGATCCCACGCAAGGAGCAACTGGATGAAGCTGAGACGGAGCAGTTCCTTCGAGAGGCCCGCGCGGCGGCGCAGGTTCGGCACTCAAACATCGTCAGCGTTCACGAAGTCGGTCGTCAGGGTAATCTCGTCTACATCGTGAGCGATTTCGTGAACGGAGCGAGTCTGGCCGACTGGCTGACGGGACAGCGCCTGACACCGAGAGAGGCGGCTGAACTCTGCGCCAAGATTGCTGACGCGTTACATGCGGCGCACGAGGCACATGTTGTGCATCGGGACCTCAAGCCCGGAAACATCATGCTCGACCTGAACGGTGAGCCACACCTGACAGACTTTGGACTTGCTAAGCGTGAGGCTGGTGAGATCACGATGACGGTGGAGGGGCGAATACTTGGGACTCCGGCCTACATGTCACCGGAACAAGCCGCAGGACATGGGCATACTGCGGATCGGCGTAGCGACGTCTACTCGCTGGGGGTCATACTCTTTCAGCTCTTAACAGGGGAACTGCCGTTCCGAGGGGAATCTCGGATGCTAATCGTACAGGTCATTAAGGATGAGCCTCCCCGTTTGCGCAAACTAGACAGCCGCATTCCGCGAGACCTGGAGACGATTTGCGGGAAGTGTCTTCGGAAGGAACCAAATCGCCGATATCAGAGTGCCTTCGATTTGGCTGGTGATCTGCGAAGGTGGCTCAATGACCAGCCTATTCGAGCGCGGCCTACCGGAACACTCGAGCAACTTTGGAAATGGTCTGGCAAGAACATCACTACGTTGGCTGGCCTGTACGCAATTGCTGAATCGCTGCTAAACTTCTCGAGTATTCCATTTCTCATATCGGGCCTATTCACAGAAATGTCGGGGGCTGGTCCGTCAATCCTGTCTATTGTTCTGCCACTTCTCTTGCCGCCGCTCTTATTGGGTTTCTTCACTCTGAAGGGCCACCGATGGGTAATTAACATTGCGTTTGCATGGTACGGCACCAAGGCGCTGTTTTGGCTGGCGATCTTGATTGCGGAACAAGTACTCCACCTGGATGCGAGCGCTTTTGACATTATTGACACACTCACTTCGCTTTTCGCTTCAGTGATAGGACTGACTCTTTTCGGGAGGACTTTGCTCCTGCATGACCCGAACCTCGTAGAACAGACAGTGGTTACGGACAGTTCGAAGAGATTCTGGCATCCAGCGGCTACAGCTGTCTTCGGCGTGCCAGCGATGGCTGTCTTCTGGGCAGTCTATTTCTTGATCGTGATGACACTCTCTGCTTCCAACCAGGGAATTGGTGATCTTGATTCGCGAAGTGACGAAGTACTGGAGGGGGCGACCGAGGGTACAACGGTTGGGATTACTGCAATGGTTCGGGGCGAGTCATTAGACAGGCCGATCTACCGTATGACCGACGATGCGGGCGGCAGGTTCGACGTGAATGCGATGACTGGCGAAGTGAGTGTCGCTAGTGCGTCGCTCTTGGACTTTGAGACCGAAAGCAGGCATCGCATCACTATTGAAGCGGGAGATGAAGCATCTGGTGTTGTTATGGGCGAATTCTTCATCGATGTCCTTGATGCCGCACCGTTGCCTCCGTCAGACATAGATGAATCTCCTAACCAGATACCGATGAATGCGGCCGAAGGAACTTATGTCGGAATCACCGTCGCGTCGGAGGAACCCAACGGGCCAACCTCGACCCTTCGTCTCAGCGACGACGCGTTCGGGCTTTTTCGGATAGATTCAGACCGCGCAGTTCGCACTGCGAGAAGACTGTCGCTCAGCGAGTCCCAAACTCGCAGAATCGCAGTCTCAGCCAGAGCCGGTTCGGCAAACGAATCGACCTCCACATTCTTAATCGACATCAGCAGCGCGACCCCGTGCGATAATGAGATCGAGCCTGGCCAGGAGAACAAGCAGGCCACAGAGGATGCAGAGGATGAGATGACCCCGAGGCTCCGCAACGGTCAGTTGCCACGGTTTCGTACAATCACCGCCGTGATGTGGTCGTTCGATTGCGTTTGTTATCTGGCTCTGCTTATTTGCGGCTTCCAATTCACAAGAGGGAAAACTGGTGTCATGAGGACCTTCTGCCTAGTCCTTCTTGCAGAAGTTACCTTCTTTATTACGATAACCATTCTCACCGCCTGCTTTGGGTGCTCGGAAAAATTCGCCGAAACCTTCTTCTTCGCCTATTTTGGAGTGTTTTGGAGCTTCGTTTTTCAGGTCATTAGTCTGTTCCCGATATGGGCACCGATTGTGGCAGTGCTATCCGCTCGACGTCTCAAGAAGGAGGCCGAAGAATGTAGGACCTGTGTGTTGGCTCGGATTGCCATTGGATTTGTCGGAGTATCGTCGATGATACTTGCAGCACTTGGTCTTTACACATTGGGCGCCGTAGTCTGCCGAATGAACTTGTGATAACTTGAACCGACACGCCGAATCATTCGGAGTCACTCAACCCAGGCTTTCCGGCCACCCACCTGCTCCACTGAAAGACCTCTT
The DNA here is from genome assembly GCA_012719125.1 of Planctomycetaceae bacterium. Lineage (GTDB taxonomy): Bacteria > Planctomycetota > Planctomycetia > Pirellulales > Thermoguttaceae > JAAYAY01. The sequence goes on from JAAYAY010000270.1 coordinate 6,223, forward strand.
GCTCAGGACAGTGCGAAATTCGCCAGGACGTCAAATGCGAGGTCGGCACGGCCCCTTCCAACACCAACCAGCAGTCCGCAGCCATCTCCCTGCTTGGCGAAACCCTTGACGGCGAAGAAACCCTTGTGACCCAAAAAGTCGACCTATTCTCCTCCGGAAAAGCGCACTGCGACCTGCTCGACGAGTTGGCGTTGTCAGACCTGCGGGCCGGTCCGCGACACCCCCGCCGAAGAGCGAGGGCCCGGTTACGCAACTGCAGCAGGTCGCCCCGACCTGTGCGCGCAAGCATGCAGAGCGGTTTGCTTGCCCTGTCATCAATATGATAGCGCCGCGGGCGAGGACCACTGCAGATCGATCATTGATCTGGCATGGCAAAGATATTCTCAGACGGCACTTCGAGAATGGCGGTGATTCGCGCAGTCCCGCCATTGGGTGGATTGGGAGGGCGGTAGAGCTGCGTCATAAACCTCTACTCCCACGACTTTACGGTGTTTTGAATTACGAGACGGCAATCTCGGACTGATTTTCTACTACAATGACGTAACCGCAGCAGACACAAGGCGATACGTCGAGAATCGAAGGTCTTCTCAGAAACGCCACTGGGCCGCACTACGCACCAGCCCACATATGAAGGCGGCGTTCAATACCACGTGGGGATGCGGTTGGTATAATCACGAGCGTTTGTTCCCTCCTGCTACTTGTCATTTCCACGAACACGAGGAGTAGAATGAGGACCTTACTGTCGGCAATCACATGGTTGGGCCTAATCTCCGGATTGAGTTTGGGGGCAGAGGCGGACATCGGCAACAAGGTGCAGTTCTTCAATGCCAGCGGCGTCAAGATTGCCTACAGCGACGCGCCGCCCGACGCAGGGCATGCTGAACCCGTCGTGCTTTTGCAGGGCTTCGGCGGCAGACTGAGCCACTGGAAACCGATGCGAGATGCGCTTCACAAAGCAGGATACCGGGTCCTGGCCATGGATTCGCGCGGCCACGGGCAGAGCGACAAGCCGCACGACCCGGATTTGTACGGCCAAGAGATGGCGGACGACGTTGCACGTCTACTGGACCACCTGAGACTCCGTCGGGCTCACATCATTGGCTACTCGATGGGCGGTGACATCGCGAACAGAGTACGGGAGAGACATCCCTCCCGCGTCATTACGGTGACCATGGGTGGCGTCGGGCGAGGCGTAGCGAAGGGTTGGACAACTTCTGAGTTCAACGTCATCAAGGTCGCCGAATCGCTCGAACGCGGGGAAGGCATGAAATCCCTGTTCCGCGAACCGGGTGGCGCGGGTACGGAGATCCCTTCCGAAGCAGAAATCGAAAAGTTGAATGCGCGGTTCATGGAGGGGCAAGATCCTCTCGCGCTCGCAGCCGTGATACGGGCGTACGCCCGTCTGGAAGTGTCCGAAGAAAGTCTGAAGGACAATCTGGTGCCCACGCTGGTCATTGTGGGAGAGGATGACCCCGAAAAACCGACGGTGGACGAACTGAAGCGGGTAATGAAGAATATGCGCACGGTGATCATTCCAGGCGTCGATCATTTTCATGCCGCGGTCAAACCGGAGTTCCTCCGAGCAACAGTCGAGTTTCTCGAAGCCCATCGTGACAGATGAAAGTGGCATCGCCCGACGGTCAACACGGTGCGTCACGCTGTCCTACGCGTCAATCGAATCGTGCCATCAAACGACCGTTTAACGATTCAAAAGCAAGCATGCCCTGCTGGGGGTCATGACGGTCGGATTCCGAGTCAGCCTGGGCGAGCCAGAAGCGGACCGATCGGTGTTCCGACAACCCAAGGATTGATGGGACTCTACGGAAGCTGGGCAGGGTACCTTCAATGCATTACGGTAGACGACTTGCGGTCAGGATGACCGGACGCGAAAATGTGTGCCACAAGCTGATTTCTTTGAGCATTCGCGTCCCAGTTGTCCCTAGCAGTTGACAGGCGATCCTCAGTAACCCCTTGAAAACAGAGGTCACAATGAAGCGTTCCAAAGTGAGCCGCCGCGCGTTTCTGACGACCACTGGGACCATAACGGCGGGCGGAGGTGCCCTGACCTTATGCGGAGATGCAAATTCCAAAGTCTTCCAAACCGCGTCGCCGCAAGTCGAAGATGGGGTCGTCTATCACCAGGGGATCCACAAGACGAACCTGATGAAAGGCTTCCCTCCGCCAAGGGACAAGCGCGTGACATGGGAGAACTGGTCTGAGACAACTGAAGGCCTCCGATACGCGCACCAGAACCCTGCTGTTGTTTTTCGGACCGTTCCGATTGAGAGGGGCGACGGGCCCGCGTGGGTCTTGCCACGTAGGATGGTAGACCCCCAGACATTGCATCGCGCACAGGTTCTATGGGGTGAGGCAAGAGCTAGTGCAAAACGGATATCGGTCAGCGAGTGGCTCAATCGTGGTCAGATAGATGCTTTGGTTGCTCTGCACGATGGCCACATTGTCGCGGAGATCTATTGCGGCGAGATGACGCCCCGCACGCCACATATCATCTGGTGTGGCAGCAAGGCCATTCTTGCCACCGTACTTGCGCCTTTTCTTCTAGACGGCATATTGAACGAGCAGGCCGAGGTAACTAAGTATGTCCAGGAGTTTGAACGTACCGCATTCAAGGGAGCAACGATTCGCCAGCTATTGGACCAGATGACGGGCATCCGATGTGATGACTTCATTGAACCCGAAGAATTCGAGAAGCTGGATCCGGCTGCTCAAACAGAGTGGAACTTTGGCACCCCCGAATTCCGCCGCGCCAGCAACGGCTACGCGCGAAGCAGCAGGGCCTTGGGCATGTTCCCTCAGCTGGAGCATGAATGGAACAGTGGATACTACGATTTCCTGTTGGGACTCACCGACCGAGACCGCCCTCACGGCACATCCTTCAAGTATTCGGACTATAACCCAATGGCCCTTCAGCTCATCTTGGAGCGTGTGACCGAAACGTCTTATGTCAAGCACGTCCGTAGTCTTGTGCGCGAGCTGGGTTTTGAAAGTAACGCAACTTTGATCATTGATCCGGTAGGCACTCCGATCGGCAACTACGGGCTGGCCTTGACGGCACGCGATTGGGCGCGTTGGGGACAAATGCTCTGCAACCATGGTCACCTCGGAAGCGGTCGCGTCTTACCTGGAATGAGGGAGCTTGTGGATGACATCCGGCGAAACCCAGGCCCCGAGCGGTTGGAGGGGAAATGGAGTACGCCAATGCCAAACATTGGATACAGGAGCCAATTCTGGACGGCATCAGGTGTTCGGGGCCGCAACCCGCTTCTACAGGGATGCGGCTGGTGTCAACAGAAGTGCGTGGTGGATCTTGAACGAAAGAACATCGTCGTACAAATGGCTACCTTCTGGGATCAGGATCCCGACAACGTGCGGAACAAGGAAACTCCTGGCCACGGGGACCTCGCTATATGGTCGTTTATGGAAGAAGTCTTGCCCAGATTGACTGATTAGTCGCCACGACGCTTTTTGCCGAGGTCGCCGTCTACATTCAAGCATATCTGCTAGGAGCCTCTGTCAACAAAACCACCATAAATGGCGCAAAGGCAAGGGCGCCTCTGCTGCCTCTGCTGGGGGGATTTGGGAGCCAGATTCCAGTTCAGTCTGGCCAAACCGATCCAGGTAGCTCTGGTGCTCCAGAACCTGCCGTATTCTCGCAACGGAAGCGAACCACTTTGCGCACGTATGCCACATCGCCCGAGGGCTCCAATCGCAAGTCCTAAGGCGCGTAGGTCGCCCCGACCCGTATACCGTGGCCCTACGAGTCCATCGCCGCCAAGGTCATCTTCCCCTTAGATGGAGGGACATTTCTCCTCCAAAATCTTGCTCATTGTCCGATGCCCCGTTTCTGTTGGGGGGGGGGGTAGGTGGTCGTAATCTTTGTTTCTGTGCGCAACTTCAATCAGAGCTTCGGCCACCGATCTTTCCAGGGGCACAACTCTTCCAGTTCCGCTGCCAGACGAAACAACGTCGCTTCCTCCGCATACCGGCCGATGAATTGCACGCCGATCGGCAGACCATCGTCGGTCCAGAAGAGCGGTACGCTCATAGCCGGCTGGCCAGTTGCGTTCGCCAGAATACAGAATGCGTTGAAATCGATGAACTTCTGGATCTGGGCATCGTCGTTCACCTGCTTCGCCGTGAGGAGGCCATTCTCGACAGGTGGCTGGCCCAGCGTCGGCGTAAGTAGCACGTCATACTCCTGGTGAAACTCGCCTAACAGCAGGGCCGTATCGTGAAGAAACTGACGGGCACGAGCCAACTCGGTGGCGAGTGACTTCTTACCTTGTTCGTAGGAGGCTCGGTTGGCTGGCTCGATGTCGTCTTCCTGGAGTTCGCGGCCGAGCGTCTTCAGACGCTGGTCGATTGTCAACGCCCCTCCGGCTCCGGCCACGATGAACCAGTTGTCGCGTAGCTCCTCCCACGACAACATGCCGCAGTAGCGCGAGGTAACGTCTTCAACGTGGTGCCCAATCTGTTCGCAAAGCCTACCTGCACGGCGCGCGGCCTCTTGGCAGTCTTGATGCACGCCGTCGCTCAGCGCGGAATCGGTTGCAAGGGCGATCTTCAACCGACGTGGCTTCTCTTTCATTTGGACAATAAACGGTTGTCGATTCCGGGGGGGCTCAATCGTGCTGCCCCGTACGTTGTAAGAAATCGCGTCAAGAAGGGCTGCACTATCCCGTACCGACCTCGTGAGTGCGTGAATCGTCGCCAGATTGCCCATCATCTCAAGCCCAAACGGCACCCGTTCCCGCGAGGGCTTGAGGCCAAACACACCACAGCAGGAGGCAGGAATCCGAATCGATCCCCCGGCGTCGGTGCCACTGCCGGCAGGGGCAATCCCTGCCGCCACTGCTGCCGCCGTTCCCCCAGACGAACCGCCTGCGTTTCGATCCAGATCCCAGGGAGTGCTGGTGGCGCCGGTCAAGATCGATTCGGTAGTCGGCAAGGCCCCCAGTGCAGGCGTTGCCGTCCGGGCGAATAGCACCAGCCCGGCCTTCTTGAACTTGCGAACGACCGGACCGTCCGATTCCGGAACGTAGTCCTCATATAGTTTGCAGCCTTGGCGACAGGGTACTCCTTTCATCGGAAAGCCAAGATCCTTGACCAGAAAGGGAACGCCCTCAAACGGGCCGGCGGGCAGGCCCCGCTTGATCTCCTTTCTTGCTAAATCGAAGAGCCGTTCTTGATCTTCCTGATCGCCCACAACCGCATTGATCTTCGAATTGACTGCCCGTATGCGTTCAATCGCCGTGTCGAGCAACTCCCGCGCTGTCACCTTTCCCCGTTTGACTAGATCCGCCAACCCTAGACCGTCATACTTGATATATTCTTCGTAGGGAAACTTGGATTGGCCGGCGGCGGAAACATGCACCGCGCCAGCGGAAGCAGCAAGCAGTCCGATACCCTGCTTCAAGACCGTTCGACGGTTCGGCTTCATATTGCCTTCTCCGATTGCAGGTTGTCTGGTTCTTGGCCGAGATCGTAACTCTTCCTCAGGATCTGTGAGTGGAAGTTGACGTCCCATTATTGACTCTCAGTTTCTGTGGCATGAAGCAGGACCTTACCAAAGTGCTCCAGGCAGGGAAGTGTTGACGTCACTTTTGTACGCTGTCATTCCCGCTTCGTCAATCTGCTCTGCCACTCCGGCGCCAGGGCCTAGTTATGAAGTCGACGAGCATCTCCGCCAATTCATCCGTGCGCCGGTTGACCGTCACCTGTGGCGTCCCCGGTAGAAGCTCCAGCGTTAGAGATTCGAACTGCCATCAATTGTGGCCAGCCGCCCGCTTCCGAGGAACGGCAAGCCGAGGGCGGTGTCATTCATCTCCTCGTGGTCCACGACCACAAGATCGTACGAAAGGGCTTCATTCACGTGCTGGCTCGGGAGCAGGAACTTGAGGTGGTCGGTGAGGCCGCGGACGGCGAGGAGGCCGTTCGAGAGGCAGAGGCGCTGCGGCCGGACGTGATCATCATGGACGTGGAGATGCCCACGATGGACGGCATAGAAGCCATACGGCAAATCAGACAGCGTTGGCCTGAAATCCGAGTCATCGGCCTCTCAATCCACGAAGAAACGGCGATTGTTCGGGCCATGACCGAGGCCGGAGCCGCCGCCTATCTGAACAAGCAGGCCCCCGCCGAGGATCTTGTCGCGACTGTTCGCTACTGCTGCGGGTGTGAGTGATCCGCTAACCGTTTTCTACTCCGTGATCAGCCTCAGGACCTGGCCGGTGTACTTGGGCGGGTCGGTGGTCCATGGGGCATATGTAGGATGCTCGCGGGACGAGCGACGCGTCAAAAGAACCTATTCTGGAGTCCCCCCCGTCTGGCAACATGTGCGTTTGCGAACCCGCACATGTCGCCCCGACCTGTGCGCGCAAGAACTCGCGTGGCTTCCCTGTCAACGTGCCGATCGAGCCGACCGACCCCCCAATTCGGATGGCTATCCGCAGTCATGGAACTTCGGCAAAACGCCTCCGACAGCAAGGACACTCGCCGTCGAATCCTCTGATCGCCGTCGAACCCTCTGATCGTCGCCAAAAACCCGGACGGCTGAGGAATGGTCCTGATTGCCTTGAATGCCGGCGGGCGAGCGTGCCACCCAACGGCCAGAAAGTGGATCGGTGGGTACGATCACCACGCGCTGGCTCACAGCAGGGCCCCGCTCGGCAAAACCAAGGGCCTGCTAAAAAAGTCGACCGACTGCCGCGGGGCACATCTTATCTGTTCTTATGATCCGACCCCCGGAGAAATTCGATCAGCAGCCGACTGGTCTCCTCGGGCTGTTCCTGCTGCACCCAGTGACCCGCGCCGTCGATCATGTGTACGCCGCGCAGGTCCGTGCAAGCCCTCTCCTGCATCTGCTCGAGAGCACCCGGACTCTGATAACTGCCCCAGTCGCTGGCACCGGAGATGAAGATCGACGGCTGGTCGATGGTGCGATCTGCAAAGAGCTCCTGCTCGGCGCCGCCGATACCGCCGGACCGATACCAGTTCAGACCGCCCTGGAAACCGGTGCGGCCGAACTCCTGGCTGTAGATCCGAAGCTCGTCGTCCGGCAGCCAGTCGTTTCCCGCGATCTCCTCGGGTGAGGGCATGTACTTCGCGACCGTCTCGGCCATACCCTCGCCC
>JAAYAY010000023.1 GCA_012719125.1 Planctomycetaceae bacterium
AAAGTTCAACGCCCGATCTATCCGGCTGACGGCCAAAACGTTCTCCCAACCGTATCGTTTCCGTTCCCCTACAGGCCTTCAACGCTACCTGAAGGACTGTCAGCCGGATAGATCGCAATTCGTTTTAGGCAGATTCGCATTGTTGTCGCTCCCATGTCGATTCGCTAAAGTATTCCCAGGGAAACCGATGGAGCTTGGATTATGATCCATCGCCTGCACGAGTTCCAGAGGACGCCACCCCCGTGGATCCTGCAAGAAAAGGTCTGATCGCCATCTCCGGCCCGTCGTGCGGCGGAAAAGGGCCCCTGCTGGCGGCCGTGAACCAATTCCACGCCGAAATGCGCATCACGAGCTTTTCGGTGATCAAGTGCCGGGAGTCACGGGCATCGCAACCTCGCCCCGATGAGGCCGGCATCTGGGACGATCCCGACTACTTCCGCACCCGAGTGGAGATCGAATCGCTCGTCGGCGATCGATACGTGCACGCGGTCAGCCACGGGTTCCCGCAAGTCCTCGATCTCCAGCGAGTCGCCAGTGCGCCCACTCGCCTCGTGGTTCTGGAGGCCTGCCAGGAGATCACTCGGCAATTGCCGTCGTCGGACTACCTCCGCGAGGTCGACGTCACCACCGTCTTCGTCTCGCCCCTCGGTTGCCGGGACATCCAGTACCTCAGAGCATGCGACGTCGACGTGGCCGAGTATGTCAAGGGCTTGCAGGTGACACGCTTGCTGGCGAGAGCGGCCTTCCACCAGCGGCCTGTCGACGACGCATTTCTTGCCGACGTTGCCGTCCGGGCGCGAGATGCGGTCGAAGAACTTCGCACGGCCCACCTGTTCAACTACGTTCTAGTCAACCGGGCAGGCGAAGGATCGCCGGAGTGGAACCGCGACGCTGCCGGGAACTTCCAGGGCCGCCCCCTGGGCGAAGCGGCCGCCGCGCTCGAAGCCTTCGTGCAACTGTTTGCCGGTCGACCCTCGCCTGCTCTGGAAAACTGGCAGGCGCAATCACTGTGACTTTCAAACATCAAGAACGCGATCTTCTGACAACAAGGACGAACCATGAAGAGCGACCACTGCGTTGCCATTGCCGACTTCATCACCGGCGACCTGAAGCCGGAGCGGCAGATTCTGGGCGACACCGCCCAGGTCGTGGCCCTGGACGCCAGGTGTGAAGAGGATCTGATCGGGCGGATCGAAGACGTCGACGCGATCGTGCTCTACCACGCCATCTCGATCACGCGGACGACCATCGAGCGGCTCACCCGCTGCAAGGTGATCGTTCGCGGCGGCGTGGGCTACGACAACGTCGACTGGCGTGCCGCTCGCGAGCACAATATCCCGGTGGCCATCGTTCCCGACTACGGCTCCGAAGAGGTGGCCGATACCGCCATCGGCATGGCCCTTGCCCTGACACGAGGAATCCACCTGCAGAACTCGCGGCTCCGATCGGGTCCCGGCATGTGGGACTATACCAACGCCGTTCCGCTCACCCGGCTCCGCGGTTCCGTGTTCGGCGTGGTCGGCCTGGGACGCATCGGCTCGGCCGCCGCACTGCGTGCCAAGGCGCTGGGCATGGACGTGATCTTCTACGACCCCTACAAGCCCGACGGCTACGACCGTGCCCTGGGAATCCGCCGGGTGGAAACGCTCGAAGCCTTGCTGTCGCAATCGATGGTCGTCAGCCTCCACTGCCCCCACACGGAAGAGACGCGAGGCATGATCGATGCCCAAGCAATCGCCCGAATGCCGGCCGGTTCCTATCTGATCAACACGGCCCGGGGCGCCATCGTCGATACCTCGGCGATCCCCCAAGCCCTGGCCAGCGGCCAACTGGCAGGAGCCGGAATCGACGTGCTTCCGCAGGAACCGCCCGCCGAAGACGACCCGCTCATCCTGGCCTGGCGCGACCCGGCCCACGCCGCCCACGAGCGGTTGATCCTCAATCCCCACTCGGCCTTTTACAGCGAGGAGGGCCTCCTCGACATCCGCACCAAGTCCACCGAAACCTGCCGCCGTGCCATCGTCGGCGAACCCTTGCGGAACGTGGTGAACTGAGATCGAGTGGGTCGCACCTGCCGGGTGTGACTGCAGGCGATCCCTTATTGGGATGCGGTTGTCGGCGGACGGCCCACTGTCCTGCCGCTCCGCAAAACTGCCCTTCGCCACACGCCGCCGTGCTGCCGGTGCATTAGTGTCTTTGTGCTGGACTTGTGCGCATGGTGCGCGCATGTTTGTGAAGGTTGGGTTGCGGGCTTGCCCCGCTTTAGGCGATTCGACTTGCCCGCAATAGTTCCGGCCATAGAATGCAGGATAAACGCGTCGGAAGTCACCAGCCTGAAACCCGTTCGGAGCCCTTCCTATGGTCAAAACCGCCAGCACCATGCTGCCCCTCGGCGCGAAAGCCCCCGATTTCTCCCTGCCCGACCTCGACGGCACGCTCGTTTCGCTCGCCGACTACCAGGACGCCCCGGCCCTGTTGGTGATGTTCATCTGCAACCATTGCCCCTTCGTCAAGCACGTTGCGCCAGAACTAGCCAAGCTTGGCCGGGACTATGCCGACCGCGGCGTCGCCATCGTGGCCATCAACGCCAACGACGTGGAAAACTACGCCGCCGACTCTCCCGAAAGGATGCGTGAGGAAGCGAAGCGGCAAGGCTACACCTTCCCCTACCTCTACGATGAAACCCAGAAGGTCGCGAAGGCCTACCGCGCCGCCTGCACGCCCGACTTCTTCCTCTTCGACGGCAGCCGCCGCCTGGTCTACCGGGGCCAGCTCGATGCCAGCCGCCCCGGTTCCGGTGTTCCGGTCACGGGTGAAGACCTTCGAGCCGCCCTCGACGCCGTCCTGGCGGGCAAGCCCGTTCCGGCCGAACAACGGGCCAGCATCGGCTGCAACATCAAATGGAAGTCGGGCGGCGAACCGGACTATTTCAATCCGGCCGGCACGGGGTAGCCGCCGTGCGTCGCCGAGTCTCTCCGAGACTCGGGAACCGCCGGTCTCGCCGCGCTGTCCGTTTCGGTGAGATTGACCTACAGACTTTCCCGAGGTGTGTCTGGATGCTATAATCTCGCGCACGTCTGCATCACGCCTCGTCTGGAAAGACCGCGATGCTTCACACGTCGCCTGGAGTGGCCCCCGGACGGCCCTGCCGGTTGAAGAGCCGTTTTGAAATCGACGGCCCGCGGCTGACGGTCTCCTATCACGGCATCGATCCCAGCGGCTTTTTCCTGCTGTTGTGGCTCATCGGTTGGACGGCGAGCTGTATCTGGCTGACCGGTTCGGCGCTCCGGGAGCCGACGGCCGCGTTGCTTGCGATTCTCTTCTGGGCAGCCTGGGTCTTCATCGACCGTCGGAACGTCGAAAGCCTGTCGATCGGCGATTTGACGGAAGGAGAAGCCCGTTGGATGGCCGACGTCGTCCTCCGCCACTGTCATTGGTGGGGCCGGTGATTCTGCTCATTGGGACGGCGGGCTCTCGTCGATGCCGTCATTTGGCGTTCCTCAATGGCGAGGAAACAGCATCCTTGCCAGCCAACTCGGTTTCCGTTCGCCCACGGGCAACGGGAAGTGTTGGTCGGGCTCTTGGACCACCATGCTCGCCGCTCGGTAACCGCTGAGAACGGCGCCTTCCATCGTGGCCGGCCAGCCCGATTGCGTCCAATCTCCCGCCAGATAGACATTGCACACGCCCGTTTCGGTCGGGAGCCGACGCTGCTGGGCCTCCGGCGTGACCGAAAACACGGCGTTTCGCTCCGTGACGATCCGGTGGTGGAGCAGCCGGGCGGCCTTCGCTTTCGGAAAGGCCGATCGCAGGTCGCCCAGCACCCGCGTCAGAAGTTCGTCGCCGGGCAAGTCGGCCAGTCGTTGGGACGCACTGATGACAACCTGATAGCGTTCGCTCGTTTCTCGATTCGCTGAGGCTTGCTCCGAAGGCGAGTGCCGGAAAATCCATTGGCTCACGCGACCGACCAGGGCCGCATGGGGCAGCGACGTGATTTCACGGTCAAACCAGAGATGAACAGCCGTAATCGCCGAAGACTCGATTTGCTGCACATCCCAGTCACGATGGAGAAGCGTTCGTTGTTCCGGCAAGAGAAGGCGTTCGATGGCCGTCCACGGCACAGCGAGAATCAGCGCATCGAATGGGAATTGCCGGCCGTCGGCGAGTGTGAGTGATTCGGCTCGTGCTTCCAACGTCCCGATCGAACGAACCGGACTTCCCAAGTGGATGCCGACGCCCGACTGCCTGAGCCGATCTGCTACACGGCGACCGAAGACCTCGCCGAGGGGAATCCTCGGCAGCAGAACTTCATAGCCTTGCGCCGATCGCAAAAAGCCGTCGAGAAACACCTTGCGGGCCATCGACAGATCGACTCGCTCAACGGTCTCGCCGAGGGCACTCACGAGAATGACCGACCAGAATCGATCGATGGTTCGTTGCGACTGCCGCTGCTCCCGGAGCCACTCGCCGGCCGTCTTGTCTCGCCGGTCGTCGGCCTTGAGCCGACCGAGCCGCATCAGGCAACGCGCAATGCTGAGCCGTTCGCCAAGCGTGAGATACCGCAGTCGAGCGAAACCGGGCAGCAGGTGGAGCGGCGCCGGCAGCCAGGGCCAGGAGGTGAACTTGCAGACATCCCCGTTGGGTCCGATGAACGTTAGCCGGCGGTGCCGCTGAAAACAGTCTTCGACTCCGGTACGGCGGATGAAGTCGAGAAAGTTCGTGCAGCATCCCATGGCGACGTGCATGCAATAGTCGACCTGTTCGCCGGTGCGGGGATCGTGGAAGCTGCCTACCCGCCCTCCCAACCGGTGCTTTTGCTCGAACAGATCGACCCGGCAGCCGTTTTCAACCAATGCCAGGGCGGCGGCCATACCGGCGAGCCCCCCGCCGACGACCGCAACGCGTTTCCCTTCACTGCTCGGCTGGCAACCTCCGCTCACGGCAACACCGCCTTCGCCGAAGACCACAGCATGGTTCTGGCCATGATCGCCAGCGGCCGCCATCGTCCCAGGCAAACTCGCTCCCTGAGGACCCGCCCCGGCTCGGCCTGGATCTCCTTCAACAACCGGTAGTAAACGCGGATCATCGTCACGAAGATGCGCCGGCCGCCGCCGTTCAACGCTCCAGCCAACTCGGTCGCCGTCCAATAGAAACGCTCCGCCCGGTCCGTTTCCAATCGCATCAGCTCCCGAAATCGACCATCGTCGGTCGCTGCCGCCAGATCGTCTTCCGAGTAGTTGAATCGCCGTAACTCCTCCTGGGGCAGATAGACGCGCCCGCGCCCAAGGTCTTCTCGAAGATCGCGGAGGATGTTCGTCAGTTGAAACGCCATCCCGCACGCATGGGCCGCTTCTTGCGGATCATCGCCCCGGTAGCCCCAAATCCGCAGGCAGGCCAGACCCACAACGGTCGCAACGCGGTAGCAGTAGTCGGCCAGTTCGTCGAAGGTCTCGTAACGGTGCTTGGAAAGGTCCATTCCGACGCCGTCGATCACGTCGAACAGATACTCGTCGGGAATCTCAAACCGCTCGACCATATCGGCCACCGCCGGCAAGATTCTCTCGTCTCCCTGAGAACCAAGGGATAAACCAGCAAATGCGTCAGTCGTCTGCTCCCGCCATCGGCTCAAGGCCTGCCCGGCTTGTTCCGCCCCCACCTCCGTGTCAACCATGTCGTCGGTATGACGCATGAACGCGTAGAGAGCCTCCATGGCTCGCCGCCGCCTGCCGGATAGCAGGTAGAAGCAGGGTGTGAAGCTCGACCGGGATTGGCGAGCGATGCGCCGGCACTGGTCGTAGCTCGACCGAAGCGTTTCCGCAGAATAGCTCATGAGGGCGGCGCTCCAAGACGGCCTCGACGCAAACGCCACCAACAATCCGCAGCGAGACGCAGTTTGACCCACTTCGATACGGTCGGACGCCGGGTCAGAACGTCGTAGTCCTGCGCTCGGATCGCCCTGAGAATCTCCAGCCCGCCGTGAACGAACAGGACAACGCTCAATTGCCAGAGACGAGGCATTCTGGCAACGAGCGGCAGGCCGATCCGAAGGTAGGCTTCCGCCCGCCCCACCTGAAACGCCAACATCTCTCGAAACCCGTCCGTACACGTGCCGGCATCCAGACAGGACTCCTCCACCCCGAATCGCCGGCAATCGACCATTGGAAGGTACAGCCGGCCCATGCTCCAGTCCCGCGCCACGTCCTGCCAGAAGTTGGCGAGTTGCAGGCCCGTGCAGATCGAGTCGGAAAGTGCGATGCGTTCGGGTTCGTGGCACTCGGCCAGGCACAGGACAATGCGTCCGACCGGATTGGCCGAATTCCGGCAATAGCCGAGCAGGTCGTCGAACGTCTCGTAGCGCGAAACGGTCTGATCCGAGCGAAAGGCCGACAACAGGTTCTCCAGCGGTTCGCGGGGGATCTGGAACCGCCGAATCGTATCTTCCAGGGCCACGAAAACCGGGTGTCGAGTCCGGCCTTCATAGCAGGCGCTCAGTTCCGCCTTCCACCAGTCGAGCAGTTCCAGGCTTCGCTCGGCGTCGGCCGTCTCGTCGGCCAGATCGTCCGCCCAGCGGCAGTAGGCGTACACGTTGGCCACGTGGCCGCGAGCACTTCGAGGCACAACCAGCCCGCCGACCGTGAAGTTCTCGTAGTGGCGTCGAGTCAGACGGCGGCAGTATCGCCTGGCCTCCGCCAGGGAGGGCACGGAGGCGTCCTTGGCCCCAGGGCCGTACAATTCCAGATCGGATTGGAAAGTGGTGTCAGTCATCGGGCAAGTCTTCCGGCTGCCGCGGGGCTGCTGCCCCCTGGCCGTTATCCCCCGAATTCATTATGATGCCTGCCCAGGAGCGCGCGAACCATGCAGATCATACTTGCGGCCCCACGAGGGTTCTGCGCGGGCGTGAATATGGCCATCGAGAGCCTCGAAATAGCCCTCGAACGTTTCGGCCCGCCCGTCTACGTCTATCACGAAATCGTCCACAACAAACCGGTTGTCAAGTATTTCAGCAGCCGCGGGGTCGTGTTTGTCGACCAGTTGGACGAGATTCCGCCCGGGAGCAACGTGCTCTATTCGGCCCACGGCGTCTCACCGGAGGTGCGCCGGGCCGCTGAGCAACGGAATCTGAACACGATCGACGCGACCTGTCCCCTGGTTACCAAGGTCCACCGCGAGGCGGCCCGCTATGCTCGCGAGGGCTACACGATCGTGCTCATCGGGCACGAGGGTCACGACGAGGTGGTCGGCACGATCGGCGAGGCACCGGAGTCCATACGGTTGGTGGAAGACGAAGAGGATGTCGACCAGTTGAAGTTTGCGGAAGGCACAAAGCTCGCCTATCTCACCCAGACCACGCTCTCGGTCGACGACGCGTCACGAATCATCGCGCGGCTTCGCGAGCGATTCCCGCAGATTGTGGGACCCGCCAAGGACGATATCTGTTACGCCACCCAGAATCGGCAGGAAGCCGTTCGAATGCTGGCGGGGCAGGCCGACCTGGTCCTTGTGGTGGGAAGCCGGAATAGTTCGAATAGCCAGCGCCTGGCTGAAATCGCGCAAACCACGGGCGTGCCGGCCCATCTCATCGACGGCCCTGAGGATATCCGCTCCGAGTGGTTCTCGGGCAGCGAGACCGTGGTGATCACGGCAGGAGCCAGCGCCCCGGAGGAGCTGGTTGAACGTTGTGTTTCCCTTCTCCAGGAGACCTACGCGGCCGAGGTCCGAACCCATTCGGTTCGAGAAGAGAACGTCCATTTCACCCTGCCCAGAGAACTGCGATCATGACCATCAACGACCTGGAGCTTTTTCTGGTCGAACGGCAATCGGAGACCACCGACCCCTCGATCCGCTCCCTCCTGATTCGGCTGGTAACGGAGACAGGCCTGGTGGGCTGGGGTGAAGCCGTGCTGCCCTGGCGTCTGTCCGAGCTTCCCGGGCGGCGCGCTATGCTCTTACCGATACTCACCGGAAGAAGCGCGTTCGACATCGAGGAACTGCTCGAACAACAGAACTTGAGGCCGCGGCCGCTCCAGGCCGCCGTCGAAATGGCCTGCTGGGATCTGGTCGGGCGGATCGCCGGGCTGCCGCTGTGCTGCCTGTTCGGCGGGCAGTATCGCGGTCGCATCCCCCTGGGAGTCCGGCTCCACGGGAGTTCGATCGAACAGGTCCTGCAGCTCTCGCGCGAAATGGCCGACCAGGGATTCCACTGGCAGACGCTTTCCGCGACCGGGCGCATGTCGAACGATGAGAACCTGGTGACGGCCCTGCTCGGCGCCGTCGGCGACCGGGTCGAACTCCGGCTCGACGGCCGCCAGAGCTACAACATGGAGCAGGCCCAGGAGTTGTGCCACCGCCTGGAAGACGAGTCGCTCGTCTTCTTCCTCGATCCCCTGCAGGGCGGGCGAATGGAGGAAGTCGCCTCGCTGCGCCGCCAGACGACGATGACCATGGCCGTGGCTCGCTCCGTCGAAACGCCCGCCGACATGATGGCCTTCATTCGCGGCGGCGTTGCCTCCAATACGGTGATCGACATTCAACGGGTTGGAGGCCTGGTTCTGGCTCGCAAATGCGGAACGATCGCTGAAGCAGGCGGCATCGGAGCCTCGCTCTGCGCCGGGCACTCGCTGGGAGTCGCCACGGCCGCCACGCTCCAGCTCGCCTGCGCAACCCCCGCCTACAACGGCTGCCTCGAATGCACCCGGCACCAACCCGCCGACGAGTTGCTGGTCGAACCCTTCTCCTACGTCGACGGCATGATCCAGGTCCCCCAAGGCCCCGGCATCGGCGTCGAAGTCAATCGCGCGGCAATTGACAAGTACCAGGTGAGTTGAATGACGAATGTCCTGCCCAAGATAACAACCGCCACCATCGGCAAAGATGATCGCTTGAAGTCATAATCTTAACCATGATCTTAATCGTAATCCCCGTCCCTTCGCAGCAATACCAAGGTGGCGCCGTTAGTGAAATGAATCAATCGGTCGCAAGGCGGATTTCGGGGAATGGGTCGAGATTAGGATGACGATTAAGATCAGGATTCGGATCTCTCGCTTGACAGAAATACGCAGGTTCACCCCTTGTGGATGTAGTCCTTCATGAACTGGTTTTCCAGGGCCAGCCGGCCGAGTTGAGCCTTGACGATGTCGCCGATGGAAACCAGGCCGACCAGGCGACCGCCGGTGAGAACCGGTAGATGGCGGATGCGTTTCCTGGTCATCAACCCCATCACGTCTTCCACGGCATCGGCCGGCGAGGCCGTGGAGAGGCTGGTGCTCATCACTTCTTCGACGCGGGTTGTGGCCAGGTCGTAGCCGCTTCGCGAAGAACACGCGTGCAGGATGTCCCGTTCCGTAATGATTCCGACCATCTTTTCACCATGCTCGACGTCACGGGCGCAGACGACCAGCGATCCGATATTGTGATCGATAAGCCGCGTCACAGCCTGATCGAGAACCGCATCCGGCCCGATCGTAAACACGGTGCTCCCCTTGGCTTTGAGGATTTCTGCAAGATTCATGCGTGGTTCCCTTTCCCAACCTTCGAAGGCCTGCAGGGTTCACAAGCATCGCTCCGCAGCCTGGGAAAATATACCGAGACACGCAACCCCGGGGCAGTGAATAGGCTGATCCACGCAACGCCAAATGCAGTTCGGCTAAGCAGATTGGGGCTTCCTGCGTCAGATTGGGGATTCTTGAGTGTGCCGGCGGACTCGGTGGACACTTTTGCCGTCAAACGGGATTCAACGCTTGGGACAGCAACCACCCGCCTTCTTGATTCTCGCCGCCCGGGCATTGTCCGACTTGATTTCCGGCACTTCCTTGAAACAGGCAGCCGCACAGTCCAGGAGCTGGCGGTGAAACTCCGACTCGGGTCTGGCCAGCGAGCAGTGGACCCAGAGTCCCGTCTTGCGAGTGACGACCAATCCGGATCTCTTCAAGGTCGTCAGGTGCCGCGAGACCCGGGGTTGCGGCACCTGAAGAATCTTGACGATGTCGCCGACACAGAGTTCACCTTCGAGGAGCAGACTGAGGATTCTCAGACGCGTTCGATCACAGAACGCCCGGAACATCAGATCGACTTGTTGCGAGGACGATTCCCGTTTCGCCTTCTTCGTTCCGATGGGCATCGATCGGCTCTCGCAAACATTCGGGGCAGACACATCGTGATGACAGGGGGGCTTGGCCTGTCCTCCCTGTTCTATCAGGGTGCCGTCGGTTGTCAAGAGATTCCACAGCATGTCTTACGCCACCTGAAGGGACCGATCCGGTGATGCGTCGTCGTCGACGATCGATCCGTCGGCCAGTTTAAGAGTCCGTTTTGCGCGGGACGCAGCTCTCGGGTCGTGCGTCACCATGACAATCGTTCGGCCCTCCTCGTTGAACTCCTCCAAGAAACGAATCACCTGGTCGGCCGTCTCCGGGTCGAGATTCCCGGTCGGTTCGTCGGCCAGGATCAGCGCCGGATCGTTCGCAAGCATGCGAGCCAAGGCGACCCGTTGCTGCTGGCCTACGCTCAACTCCGCGGGCTTGTGGTCGATGCGGTTTCCCAGCCCAACGCGCTGAAGCAAGGCAATCGCTCGTTCCTCTTGTTCCGAGTCGCTGGCGCCCGCCAGGTAAAGGGGTATTTGCACGTTTTCCAGTGCTGTCAGGTACGGCACCAGATTGAACGTCTGAAACACGAAACCGATGCGCTTCTTGCGAAGACGAGCTCGCCCGTTGAAGTCCAGGTCGTACACGGATTGGCCGTCGAGAAACACCTTTCCGGAAGTCGGAGAAAGCATCCCGCCCAGCATCAACAGGAGCGTGCTCTTGCCGGATCCGCTCGGGCCAACCAGCGAAATGAAGTCACCGGCGGCAATTCTCAGCGTTGCGTTGTCCAATGCCGCAACGGTTTGCCGGCGATGTTGATAGGTCTTACTTACATTCTGCATTCGCAGCATGGGTCAGATCTCCTGGAACGTGGTGCAAGGATCGAGCCGGGCTGCTCGCCGGGCCGGGAAGAAGCTGGCGGTCAGCGTGATTCCCGCCGAAATGCCAACGGCCCAAAGGATGAGGATTGGCATGGGAAGGACGGGCACTCCAGCCAGTTTCGGACCAAGCGTTACAGCCAGCGTCGTGCCCATGACGAAACCACCGACTCCGCCTGCAAGGCCGAGCAACGTCGCTTTGAGCAGGAAAATCCGCAGCACAAGTCCGGACTCGGCGCCCAAGGCCATCAGCGTGCCGATTTCTCGCCGCCGTTCGTGGACGTTGGCGTACATATAGTTGGCGATCCCAGCGCCTCCTACGACCACGATAATGACGAGGAAGATCACCGATAGTCGTCCCATCATGTGATTGACGTTCTGCTGGGTGGCCACGACCTGCTTGACGGTGACGACCTTCGCGTCGGGCAGCAGCTTGTTGACTCCGTCGACTAGTCCGGCGGCAATCTCCTTGCAGCAGCCCACGATCTCGATGCAATTGACCACCGGTCCCTTGCCCGAAAGGTCCTGCACTGTATGAAGGTGGCCGAAGATCCGCGAATCGTCGACCGTTCCGGTTTCCGGAAGGATCGCGACTACGGAGAACGACTCGCCTAGAAGCGTCACGGAGTCGCCTTCGGCTGCTCCCTGAACGGCGGCCACGTCCGATCCAACCAGGATCTCATGACTGCCGAGATCCTTGATCACGCGTTTGCGCACCAACGTCTTCTTGTCTTCGGGCTCGGATTCGGCCGCCACATCGACGGCACCGCAGCCGATGGGACGCGAGAAGATTCCCGCACCGGCCCACGACGCCTTGGCCTGAAACTCGCTCTTCGGCAGGATGCCCGTAAAGGCGAAGTTTTTGCCACCCACTTCGACCGGCACGTGCAACTTGGGCGACAGATTGTCGACGCCCTGAATGTCGGACATCGTCAGCCGCATGACGTATTCTTCGGGAATCACTTCGTCGTGCATATCGGCCGAATAGTAGTCCTGCAGAGTGACGGATTTGGGCAGTACCAGCACATTGGCCCCCAGAGAATCCATTTCCCTGGCTACCGCCTTTTCGGAGTAATACGTCACATTCTTGATGGCCACGACTGTCGTAATGCCCAGCAAGATGGCCAGGAAGCAGGTGAGCATCTGGCTCTTGCGTTCAAATAGTTCGCGCCAAACGAGTTTTCGCAGATTCACGAATCGATCTCCTATTTCGCGGGGCAGCAGCCGCCGGGGCCGCACTGGCCGCCCGCACACGGGCCGGCCTGAATCTTGGCGACGATCTGTTCCTTCGTCACCGCGCCGACAAAAGTGGCAACCGGCTGGCCCGCATCACTGCGGCGGACAACCTGCCGGGCCGCAGCCTCCTGGACCGCATCCGCCCGGGCCGCACGCCGAACTGGCTTTCATCAACAGATCGACCAACTGGTCCTTGGTCGTGGGACCCTCAAACATGCCGATCGGTGAACCCGGCGGCGCGAGAAAGACGGTCATGGAGGATTCCGTTTTCGGGTCGATCTTCAAGTCGTAGAGAAAACTCGCCTCTGCCGGATCGTTCGGATCGAGAGTGACGATTTCCGTTGCACTGCGGAATCGTTCATCTTCGGCAAACTGCCGAACGCCCTGCATGGCTTCGTCTTTCGACGCCGTCTCGTCGTTCTGAATGCAGAGAAGCACGAGCTTCCCCGCTTGAAGGGACTTCATACAGTCTTGAGTGCACGGCGACGCAATCGCGCCCAACAAGTCCTCTTCGCTGTACTTCCCCGGAAATCCGCCGGTGATCGCACCGTTGGGAGCGATGGCAAGCACCGAGGGCATCGGGGCTCGGCTCAGATCGAACTCGTCGACGATCGCCTTCTCGTTTGGACTGGTAATGTCAACGACCACGGTGTCCGCACGATCGGCGATTTTCCTGACCGCTTCGTCGAAGACCTTTCGCATCGAGAGCGTCTCCGCATCCTCAGTCTTCTGAAAGAAGGCGAACAGGTATTTCCCCTTCTTGGCCGCCTCATTTCTCGCCGTTTCAGCAATGCCCGGTTCGGCCGGTGTGTTCGAGTCTGGTTCGACCGTGACAACTGCCGCCGGTTTCGAAAGGCTTGTTTCCGTCGATTCTGCGGACCGTCCGCAGCCCGTTGTGGCCAGAAGCTGGCCGGCAACCGTCAATGCACAGGCCGCCGCAACGAATTTCGAGTTGTTCTTCATCTCTTCCTCCAGGCGCAAACACTTTCGCCGACTCGCGAGGGACCGGGGGAGCAAGACGCCCTCGCAATATTCGCTGACCCGTATATAGCATATATTCGGGTGAGCGGATATAGCAACTTGAGCCGCTCGTGGCTGGAAATTGCCACTCGCTGGAGGGGCATGCGACAGGACGAGGATCCACGCCGGAAGAAACCAGGATTTCCGGCGGTCTGCCGCGCTCAGGGCAGCATCACTGGGGTGGGTTGGCTCGGTATTTGATCACGCGGACCTTTTCCATGGTGATCAGTCCCTCTTCGACCATTTCCTCGATATGCGGCAACAGGATTTCAATCTTCTCCTCCGCATCCACGATCTCCACCACGATCGGAAGATCCTGCGAGAGACGCAGAATCTTCGCCGTGTGCATGCGGCTGTGGGCGCCGAAGCCCATCGGCCCGCGGAGAACCGTCGCGCCGGCGAGGTGGAGTTCGCGGGCTTTCAACACGATCGCCTCGTAGAGAGGCTTGCCGTGCCAATGGTCGCTTTCGCCGATGAAAACGCGCAACAGGCATCCTTGTTCGGGGATCTTCATGACGACACTCCCTTCGGTCAAGCGCCGTAGACGGCCGTTGCCAACCGCGAAGCCGCCCACGCGGCCGACAGGCCAAACACGTTATTGCCCAGGACGTTGGCCAAGGCCAACCAGCGTTGCCCATCGTTGGCCAGACTGATCGTTTCCCAGCCATAGGTGGAGAACGTTGTGAATCCTCCGAGAAGTCCAACGAGCACGGCGAGCCGGTATTCTTCGCGAATGAGCACCGGCCCGGTCAACAGTGGCGTTAGGAACCCGATTGCCGCGCAGCCGACGATGTTCACCACCATCGTACCGGTGGGAAACGAACTGCTCGACCAATGTTGCGCCCATCCGGCAACAGTATATCGCATCAAGGAGCCGCAGCCGCCTGCGATGAAGATCAAGAGGAATTGTTTCATTGTCTCACTTCCGTCCAAACACCGAGGCCTTACCCAGTTCGGCCTCGATCTCCATCAACCGGTTGTACTTGGCGATCCGCTCGCTGCGGCAGGCCGAACCGGTCTTGATCTGGCCGCCGCCCATCGCCACGGCGAAGTCGGCCAGGAAGGCGTCTTCCGTTTCGCCCGAGCGGTGCGAGACCACGTAGCCCCAGCCGGCCTTCTGGCACATCTGGATCGCTTCGATCGTCTCGGTGACGGAGCCGATTTGATTGAGCTTGATGAGCACGGCGTTGGTGCTTTTTTCTTCGATTCCGCGGGCGATGAACTTCGTGTTGGTCACATAGATGTCGTCCCCAACGATCTGGATTCTGTCGCCCAACACCGCCGTGTGCGCCCGGAAACCCTCCCAATCGTTCTCTGCCAGGCCGTCTTCGATGGAGACGATGTGGTATTTATCCACCCACGACTTGTAGAGATCCGTCATCTGGGCAGCCGTCTTCTTGCCTTGGCCCGACTTGGCGAGATGGTAGGCCCCATCTTCGTAAAAGGAACTGGCGGCCGGGTCCAAGGCAATGGCGATGTCTTTGCCGGGCGTGTAGCCGGCCGCTTCGATCGCTTCGATAATCACCTCGCAGGCCTCGTCGTTGCTCTTCAGATTAGGGGCAAACCCACCCTCGTCGCCGACGCTGGTGGCATACTCGCGATCGTGCAGGATCTTCTTCAGGGCGTGGAAGGTCTCGGCAACGTAGCGCAGTGCTTCAGCGAAGTTCGGCGCGCCGATCGGCATTGCCATGAACTCCTGGAAATCCACGCTGTTGTCGGCGTGCTTGCCGCCGTTGAGGATGTTCATCTGCGGCACCGGCAGCCGGACGGCTCCCGTTCCTCCCAGGTAAGCATAGAGCGGCAAATCAGCCGCCGTCGCCGCCGCTCGGGCGACCGCCATCGAAACCCCCAGGATCGCATTGGCTCCAAGCTTGCTCTTGGTGGGCGTGCCGTCCAGGTCGATCATCAGACGGTCGATCTCGGCTTGCCGCGTCGGGTCCAGACCGAGCAGTTCGGGTGCGATTGTGTCATTGACGTTGGCGACCGCCTTGAGCACGCCCTTGCCGCCGTATCGCTTCTTGTCGCCGTCGCGGAGTTCCAGGGCTTCATTTTCGCCGGTCGAGGCGCCCGACGGGACCGACGCCGACGCCGTGATTCCGTTGTCCAGTGTCACATGAACCCTGACGGTGGGGTTGCCTCGCGAGTCGAGGATCTCCATCGCACTGACGGCCGCGATTTTCCGTTTCATGGTCTTCTCCCTATGACAAAAAGTGCTCCGGTTCGGCCAATAAAAAACTCCCGCAAGGTTCAACCTCTCGGGAGCATGGATTCGGCTTCATCGTAGGTATCTCCCGCCAGGCAATCAGGCGTCCAGGCAGGAGTCATCAGCCCGATTCGGGCGGTTTCGGGGGACTCCACCCCCATTGCGGTCGGACTGACACTCGAGCGATCTGCGGTGGAGGTCCAACTCGCGTGCCAAGCCTCCCTTATATGCCGATGAGCGTAAGGCTGCAAGCGGGTCCGCAAGTTTCGAGGCGTCGGAATGCGGAATCCGGCATGAACAGGGCCGAAGTCCACTTTGGTCGGAAAGTAGCGATTGAATTGACATTAGCCGGAGTGGCCTTATAATCACGGCAACTGGGGATGGAGTCCCCCTTATAACCGCTTGCTGGCAAGCTGATGACTCCTACCGACGACGCTCTTGCCGTGGTAGGGGTTATGTTTGATCGAGTACCCTGCCTCGCCGCAGGGTTTTTTGTTTCTTGTGCGAGTCTTGTACTGCTCTGCCAATCATGTCTGATCCCAACCGGTTCTCTCGAGGAGATGCGCAATGATGCCAGACCGCGTTGACCGCGTAAGCCCGCAACGAAAAGGCTTCACACTCGTCGAACTGCTGGTTGTGATTGCCATCATCGGCATTCTGATTGCGTTGCTGCTCCCGGCGGTACAGATGGCGCGTGAAGCGGCGCGGCGGACGCAGTGCCGCAACAATCTGAAACAGGTGGGCCTGGCTCTGCACAACTATCTTTCCGTTCATTCTGCGTTTCCGCCCGTGTCGGTCGTGCCTCGCGACCGCACCTCGCAACCCTGGTCGGCACACACACGGCTGCTGCCGTTCATCGAGCAGGAGAATGTTGGAAACCTGATCAATTGGGACGTCGATCATGAGTATATCTCCAAGCCGCCGGTGGCCGGCATCCGCATCGCCATTTATCAGTGTCCCAGCGAGCCCAACGACCGTGCTCGGCCCACAGCAACGATGACGCACTACCCGCTCAACTACGGATTCAACGAAGGAACCTGGTTTGTCTATGATGCGGCCAGCGATCAGGGAGGAGACGGTGCGTTCGTTCCGAATCGTGCGATGAAGGCAGCCGAAATCAGCGACGGGCTGAGCAATACGCTGGCGGCGGCCGAGGTGAAGGCCTATCAGGCCAATCTGTGGGATGTCGGGACACCCTCGACGTTGGGCGTTGCGCCACCGGCAACCCCAACCGACCTCAGTGCGTACTTTGGGGCCGGAACTCTCGACGAGAATGGCCACACCGAATGGGTGGAAGGCGACGTGCGAGAAACGGGCTTCACTACCACTTTCCCGCCCAATAGGATTGTCCCCTACAACGCCGCCGGGACATCTCACGATATCGATTTCACCTCAATGCGAGACGGAGAGTCCATCACCCTGCCAACCTATGCCGCCGTCACTGCCCGCAGTTATCACCCCGGAATCGTCAATGCGCTTCTGCTCGACGGTTCTGCCCGTTCCGTAGGAAGCACAGTCGAGCTTTCCATTTGGCGAGCGTTGGGGACGAGGGCTGGATCTGAATCGATCGGCGATTATTGAGGCAGTTCGCAATGGTTTCTGGAATTACGCGTAGAAAGCAGCCGGGCCGAGCGAAGGTTGTGGCGGTGCTGGGCTTGGTGGTGGTCAGCGTTGCGGTTTGGTTTGTCGCCGGGTGGTTTCGTAACGAAGAAGTCCCGGCCGACGTGGCCGACAAAACGGCGTCGTTGTTTCTTGAGGATATTCGCCACGACCGGGTCGACGCCGCTTGGAGCGGGACGACGGCCGAGTTCAAGTCGTTCATGGGAAAGGATCGTCTGCGGCAATTTGTCCGTACGCATTCCGTCCTTAAAGAACCGACCGAGTTCCTGGAATTCCAGATGATTTCGATCAATGGTCTACCGCTCGCTGAGTGCACTTTCCGGTCTTCAATAGGCGCCTCCACCATCCACGTATTGCTCGCCAATGAAGCCGGGCAATGGAAGGTAGAACGGCTGCTGGTTGATTGAGCAGATCTACCCGGTCAACCGCAAGGACTTGCGGAGGCGTTTACCAGCCGCTTTGCTGTGGAATGGAGCGGTGTCGCTCTGCAAAGCGCCGATTGCCGCGTTCTCGTGCATCTCTTCACCTGCAACCCGTGCTGCATCTAGCGCCGCCCCCCTCACTTGCCTCTTGACCAGAATTCAGTATAATCAGATAATTCTGAATTATCTGAAAATGAGCAAACACCGGGTGAACTATGGCCCGATCCAAGATAACCGCTTGCTGCAAACCGGAGCCTGACCCTTCGGGCGGCTACCGCGTGGAGTCGATCATTACGGTCGACGAGAGGGGCCAGATGGTGCTGCCAAAATCGATACGGGAGAAGGCCCAGATTGCCGCGGGGGATCGCCTAGCCCTGATAACCTGGGCCAAAGACGATCGGGTCTGTTGCCTATCTCTCATTAAGGTCGAGGAGCTAAGCGAAATGGTGGGAGGATTCCTGAGTTCGCTTACCGTAGCGAGCCAATCGGATTCGTGAGTGAGCACCAAACAGAAGGAGCGAAACATGAGCGACAAGATTGTGGATACCGTGCGATCAAAATACGCGTCGGTGGCCCGGTCTGACCTGTCCAGCCGGAACCAAGGTGTCCGCGCGGTGGCCGAGGCCTTCGGCTATTCGGAAGACGAACTCGCCTCGATACCGGCCGAGGCCAATATGGGTTTGTCTTGCGGGAATCCGACCGCATTCGCCAGCCTGAAGCCGGGTGAGGTCGTCGTGGACCTCGGATGCGGCGGGGGGCTGGACGTGTTTCTCGCTGCCGCCAAGGTCGGCACTTCAGGCAAAGCGATCGGCATCGACATGACCCAGGAGATGATCGATCGCGCCCGGGCCAATGCGGCCAAGGGAATCGACGGCAAGCCGGTCTCGAATGTCGAGTTCCACCTGGCAACCATCGACAAACTACCGGTGCCGGATGCCTCGGTCGACTGCGTCATCAGCAACTGCGTCATCAATCTGGCGCCGGACAAACGAGCAGTCTTTCGCGAGATCGCCCGCGTCTTGAAGCCGGGCGGGCGTCTGGCCGTCAGCGATCTGATCCTCAAAAAACCTCTTCCGCCGGAAATCGCCGAAGACGTAATGGCCTACGTCGGGTGCATCGCCGGCGCGATCTCAGCCGACGATTATCGAGTCGGGCTCCTGGAGGCCGGTTTCGCGGAAGTCCAGGTGGTCGACACCGGCGCGGACCTGAACGCCTACGCGCAGGTCGAGGGCCAAGCCAGTTGCTGCTCCACGCCAACCCTTGTCTCGATCAAGACGACCAAGCCCGGCGGATGTTGCGGTTCGCCACAGCGGCCTCCTGCCGGTTCGAGCCAGGTTCACAACGGCCTGCGCCAGTTGCTCACCCAATACGATGTGAATGAATACGCGACCAGCGCGAAGGTGTTTGCCGTGAAAACCGGGTGACTGCACCGCGATGGTGTCTTGGCTGGCAACCAAGAACCAGACCTTCCCCCTCGCAGGGGCCACTCGCTCCCAAGAACCTGCAACTCAGGTGGGCAAGGACCCCACAGAGCAGGAAATCTAAGAAAACAGAAGAACACTCCCCTCCAAACCGCCGTTGCCACAAACCGGGCAACTCCCTAGACTCTCCGATCCCCGCACAGATCCGGAAAAAAGGCACGGACGCCGACACCCATCGCAAGGAGGCGTGAGTGGTCACATCCTGGTTGCTGATGACAGTCCTGACCGTCGGGGCGGGGTCGGATACGGTCGTGGTGTGTCCCGAAGTCTTTCGGTCGGCAATGACGCCATGGGTGACGCACCGCGAGTCGCAAGGCCGCCGCATTGCCTTCGTCTCCAACCAGGGCACCACCGACGATATCCGGGCAGCCATCCGCCAGGCAGCCGACACAGACGACCTTCGAGCGGTCTTATTGGTAGGCGACGCGGAGGTCGGCGTGGACCAGGACTCGGCCGTTCGTGCCCGTTGCGTACCCGTCGAGTGGGCCAGGTCGAAAGTCACGGTGAAGCTCGGCTCGGAACCGCACATCAGTACCGACGATTGGTGTGCCGACCTGGACCGTGACGGCACGCCCGAGGTGGCGGTCGGAAGACTCACGCCCGATTCGCCCGAACAACTGGCGGTGATGGTCCGCAAGATCATCGCTTACGAACAGTCGCGAGACTATGGCCCTTGGCGGCGACGACTCCAATTCGTGGCGGGGGTCGGTGACTTTGGGGCGCTGGCCGACCGGGTCATCGAAGGAACCGCACGGACCTTCCTCACTCAGAGCATCGCGCCGGCCTACGAGGTCTCGATGATCTACGGCAGTTGGCGTAGTCCCTACTTCCCCGATCCTCGCCGATTTCGGGAGACCACGCTGGAGTCGCTCAACAGCGGCTGCCAGTTCTGGATCTACATGGGACACGGCTATCACCTGCAACTGGCCGACGTCGTCACGCCGAGCGGCGAGTTTCCCCTCTTCTCGGTCGTCGACGTGGCCAGGCTCACGTGCCGCCAGGGACTGCCGATCGCCTTGTTCCTCTCCTGCTATGCCGGCGCCTTCGATGCCTACGACGATTGCCTGGCCGAAGAGATGCTCCATTGCGAAGGCGGCCCGGTGGCGGTGATCGCCGCCAGCCGCGTGGCCATGCCCTACGCCATGACCGTGATGGCTCTGGATCTCGCCGGCCAGGCCCTCGACGGGCCCGCCGAAACCCTGGGTGAGGCGATGCTCGCCGCCAAGCGGCACTTGCTGGCCGACGGCGAGGCCTGTGGCCCGCTGCGCGAGAAACTCGACACCGTAGCCGGCCTGATCAGCCCCTTCCCCGACATGCTGGCGGAGGAACGCCGCGAACACACGTTGTTGTTCAATCTGCTCGGCGATCCGCTGCTGCGGCTGCGTCGTCCAAAATCGGTCCAGCTCGCCGTGGCCGAGACGGTTGCTCCTGGCGAGACATTCAACGTCGTCGGATCGAGCGACGTGGACGGACGGGCGACCGTGGAACTGGTGGTGTCGCGAGACCGATTCGTGGCGACGCCGGTTCGCCGCACCGAATTTCCCGAATCAACGCGAGACTGGCCGGAACTGCAAGCCGAATACGAGCGAGCCAACGATCGGCGGCTGGCCTGGACGGAAACCGAGATTCGGGACCGAAAACTTGCGGCCCGCCTCGCGATCCCGGAGAATGCTCGGGGCAGCTGCTTCATCCGTGTTTACGTCGAGGGACAACAGGACTACGCCATGGGAGCAGCCGCAATAAGCGTACGGCCCGTGACTCTGGCAGCCAAGCCGGACAGTAAGATCACTCGGTAGGCTCGCGATAGGCAGAAGGTCGATTCCTGTTGTGTGCCACTGCTTGCTCGCAAGCAGTGCCTTTAGGTACTTTGGATCAGCATTGCTTGCGAGCAAGCAGTGGCACACGTCTTGTTGTTAGGTTGCACATCTTTCATGTCGCCGACGTCTCCCGAGAACCGCAAATCGTCCGCTCTGTCATCCTGGCTGGGGCTCGGCATCTTTGTCGGAATCTGCGCGGCGGCCTGTGCGATCTCGTCGGCCCGACCGGTAACCGACGCTCCCTGGTACAGTATTGTCCCGCCGCTGCTGGCGGTGACGGCCGCCTTGATGACCAACCGCATGCTGACGAGCCTGTTATCCGGTGTGCTCGTCGGCGGCTGGCTTGCCGCCTGGCATGTCTCGGAGAGTGTCTTGACCACGGCAGGCGGAGGTTTCACGAGAGCGGGTGGTTTCTTCATCAGAGCGGTTGCGTCGCCTAGCAGCCAACTGATCCTGCTGTATGTCGTGCTCATCATGATGGCCATTGCGGTCGTCCTCGTGGGGGGCGGCTTAAAGGGCATGGCCGGCTGGCTGATGCGATTTGTACGAGGCTACCGATCGGCCCAGTTCGTGACCTTTGTCGCCGGCTTGTTGGTCTTCATCGATGATTACGCCAATACCATGATCGTCGGCTCGATGATGCGCCCCGTGACGGACGCTCAACGGGTCAGCCGGGAGAAGTTGGCGTTTCTCGTCGACGCGACGGCCGCTCCCATTGCCGGCATCGCCCTGATCAGCACCTGGATCGGCTATGAAGTCGGCCTGCTTGGCGAAATAGCCCAGACCCTGTCGATCGACAAGGCCGGCTATGCCATGCTGATCGACGCCTTGGGGTTTCGATTCTACTGCCTCATGATGATCCTCTTCGTGGCAGTGAATACCCTGTCGGGGGCCGATTTCGGGTCGATGGCGATCGCCGAACGCCGCGCCCGGGAGGAGGGCAAACTGCTGGCCGAGGGCGGTGAACTGGCCGTGGCCCTCGAAATGGGCCGGGCGGAACCGCATCGAGACGCACGGATCCATGCCTCAACGGCCGTGATCCCAATGGTAACCATGGTCAGCGTGTTTCTGGTGAGCCTGTGGTATTCAGGCGGCGGTTCTGGACTGCTCGCCAACGACCACGCTGCTCTGTTTCGCGTGTCGGTCTGGCGCGACGTGTTCGGAAGAGCAAACAGTATTCCCTTGTTGGCTTGGGCCTCAGGAATCGGGTTGGCCACTGCCTGGTTGTGCTCCTGGCAGATCGCCCGAACGCCCTGGTCGGCCATGGGCCGGGCGATCTGGATCGGTTTCAAAGCCAGCCTTATGCCCGTGGCGGTGTTGGTGCTTGCCTGGTCGCTCAAAGGGGCCTGCGAACAACTGCGGACGGGCGAATTCCTCGCCGCACAGCTCCAAGGCGCCATTGCGCCGACGATCTTCCCCGCGCTGGTGTTTGTCGTGGCCGGGGCAACCGCCTTCGCCACGGGGACGAGCTACGGGACGATGGCGATCCTGATCCCCACGGCCGTACCCGTCGCCTTCTCGCTGGACGGCGGGATGTACGGCACAGTCACGATCCTCACCATCGCCGCCATCCTCGACGGGGCCATCTTTGGCGACCACTGCTCGCCCATCTCCGACACCACGATCATGAGTTCCGCGGCCAGCGCATGCCACCATGTCGACCACGTCCGAACCCAGATGCCCTACAGCCTGGCGGTCGCCGCCATGGCCCTCTTCCTGGGCTATCTCCCCGCCGGGCTTGGGGTCGCCAATTGGGTAAGCCTCGCAAGTTGTCTCGGGCTCTGCCTGGCCCTGTTTGCCTGGCTGGCCGTCCGCATGCGGCGAACCGGAGCAGACGAAAGCCGCCTGACTGACGACTCCCGGCCCAATCAGCCGGCCGCCAGGGGCATAGTAAATGAAGAGTGAAAGGTCCCACAGCCGACCGGGGGGGACGATTCAAGAGGCTTGACGTCCGTTGAGTCGACGGCTATCGTACTTGAAGTAGCAAAAGTCGCCGTTTGCGGGAGTAACTCAGTGGTAGAGTGCTAGCTTCCCAAGCTGGACGTCGAGGGTTCGAATCCCTTCTCCCGCTCTTAAGGGGCTCGATTGCCGTCTTCTCCGGCGTTCGGGCCCCTTTCCCTTTTGCGGCGGGGTTCGCGAAATTGACTATTCTCGGAGGGTCAGCGGAGCGACTGGTTCAAGGACTGGTTCAAGACGCTTGGTTCAGTCGTAACGCCGACTCGCGGCAGGACTCGGAATGGCCATCTGTCAGCCGGCCTTTGCCGAGCGGGCGAGCATGATCCGTACTTCCGCCCGAAGAATCCCAATGTCGGCCTCGGTGAGTCGTTCCTTGCTCACCTGCCGCTTGTCTCGGACGACCCCCCACTTCGTCATCCACTTCCGGACAGCCGTTTCGCTGACGTCGAACAGTCGCCCAATGACGGCATTCGGATACCGCCGGGCCAAAGCCGCCAGGATATCCGGGGTAGGTCGCAACGGACCATCCGCTTCGGCAAGATTGAAGCCGCTAGCAGGCACGTTGTCGCTGCTGGCATGCGACTTCGTGCCGCCGTTGGAGAAACCGAGGAATTTGGCGACTGCGTCGGTGCCCTCGCCCGTGTCGACGCGATCCAGGTCGACGTAGTGGCGGTCGGTCGTTTCGATCGAGACGTGCCCCAGACGCTGCTTGATGGCGATATCCGGCACGCCGTTAGTCCGCAGAATCGTCGCATTACACACGCGTAGTGCATGGAGATCGAGACCGACAGGATCGATTTCGGCCCGTTTGAGATCTGCCTGGAAGTCCCGCAACAGATTGCTTTTGAGGTAGGGAAGCCCGCGACCGTTGCGGAATAACCGGCGATGATCTCGGTGCTTCAGGATCTTGTCTTCCAAGTGTCGGAGGGCCTCCGCCTGCGAGGAGTCTCCCCTGCCGGCCTTCTCGTATTCGGCCAGTTTTGATCGTGTCCTGGTAAGGTATTCCTCCATCAACCTTCGGCGATGTGGCAGGTCTCGCTCAATCCACTCTCGCAACAGGCCATTCAACTCCTCAGGGATCTCCACGACCCGCTGGCGTCCATTCTTGGCCACCGCCGGCCGGACGACGATCAGCCCCCTTTCCCACCGAAAGTCCTCTTCCCGTATCAACACCAGCTCCTTGCGTCGCATCCCAGTAGCCAGGGCCGTTACCCAGATCATTCGACGATGAACAGGAGTGGTCCCCAACAGTCGCTGGGCTTCGTCGGGTGCTAGAGCCCGTCGCTTCTTGCGAGGAGTTTCCCGGAGTGGTTGCCATCGCGCGAGCGGGTTACGAACGACCCCGGGAAGCTCGCGGTTCACGGCATGTTGGATCATGCGGCGAAGGACGGCCATCTGCAGGTTAACCGTTCGTGGTGTGACGCCCTGGTCGAGGCGGCGGTTGACGTACGAATCGATGGCTTCGAGCGTTAGTTGCGAAATCCGTTCGATGCCCATGTCCGACAACGTGAAATCGAGACGCTCCTTGTAGAGATTGTAGGTCCCGCTCTTGACCCGGGTCTTGCGATCGGCGAGATAAGCATCCTTTAACTCAGCCAAGTACGCATCTTGCTGATCGGACATGGCCAGAGGTATGGGCGCACCGGCATGCTCTCGCTGGACTTCCGCTTCGCGATCCAGGAGCAGTCTCTCCGCCAAGTACTTCTTCGTCGCCTCCGTGGGTTCCGTGACCCACTTGCCGTCGGCATCCTTGAAGCGGATCGAATAGTTGCGGACCTTCCGCTCCTGTCCAGTCTTCTTGTCCGGATATTTTCGCCGAAAAACCGAGCCCATCTTACTTCACCACACCGTTGTACCGAGATTCCAGGAACGCTTCGATTTCCGCTGCCGAAAACCTCAGACCACCACGAATGGGCAACTCGTAGAACGGCAGCACGCCGCGAGCTACCATCCGCTCGACAGTTCGCCGGGAGACTCGCAGTCGTCGGGCCGCTTCGGTTACCGTCAGTAAGTCTCGCGACTGTTCCACGCGGGGGTTGCTGTTGGAAGGGGACGCACTGCATTCGCCGCAGCCCCGTTTTCTAGAAGAATCACGCATGACAAATCACCCACAATCTTCGAAGGTCGAATCACGAACTCTGAAACGCGAAATCAGCAGGTAGAATGAAATGGTTGGGTGTCGGTCATGCTGGACCGTGGGGCACAGGGATCGGTGCCCGGTGTTGATCTGTCCTTAGTAGTCCTTTCGGTGTTTGGAACTCGTGTTTCGGTTGCTTGCGTGGCTGGAATCAGGACGCCGTTCCTTAAAGTGGCTATCAGCGAAAGCCAAGTTCCAACTGCGGGTGGTCTCGCATATGGCGGCGGCGGGCGAGATCGCTCTGTAGTTCAGCTATGGCTGCCGCGTCTGCCTCGGCCCGGTCACGCCCTCCGTCGAACTCGGCGATCGCACTGCGTTCGGTTACCCACTCCCTCACGTCCCGAGGCTCCATCCCAAATTCGAGTGCACTGCGAAGTTTGTCCTCCGGCACGTACACGATGCGATCGTCGTGAGCGCAAGCCGTCGAGCCAAGTTCGTCGTGTCGGGCAAATCGCCGCCATAACTGCACCAAGATGCTCTCCGGGCACACTTCTGGAGGGTTACATTGCGCAATCGATTTCACGTGGTCGTGACTGGGAAAGTTGGTGGGGGCCATGGGGAAACTCCTATCAGAAGTCATCGTGAACGGGTGATTCGGACGCCCAACCGAGTTGGTCGTAAACGTATGTCCGCTGGGCACGTGACCCCAGCTTGCGTCGGGCGGCGGTTGGGAAGATCCGGCGGATCTCTTTTCCGAAATTCGCCTCATTAAGCGGTGCATAGCCGGAGGTCTGCATTTCCTCGCGGTATCGGATATAGAGGGCCTTGGCCTCGACATGACCAATCTCGACCGTGAGACAGTGATTCTGCAAGAACTGCCTCGTCGGATTGCTTTCCAGTCGGTAGTCACTAAGTGACTCTCGGCAAATTGCCGGCTCGGTGAAGTGGCCCTGCTGGCGCAGGCGGGCCAACCCGACAAGCGACCAATTGAGGATCCCGGGCAACTCAGTTTCGAGCTTCTCGATCAGGTGTTTGTCTTGCTTCTCGGGCGGGATCTGGACGAGGAACGGTAGGAGCAGCATTCTCCGCCAGACACCATCGCTTCGGTCGGTGAAACGCGGCAGGTTGTTGGTCGCCAGGACCATGCGTGCCGTGGGACGGACCGCAATGGGGTCCCGATTTTTGCGGTCGATTGTCATCACGTCGGCCGCCACGAAGCTCTTGAGGGTTCCCTCTGCAACTCGGTCCAACTCGCCGATCTCTGGGACGATGTTGGCCAGCTTGCCGATTGTGGCCATCAAGGCAAACCTTTGGCCAAAGTGCTCGAGGGGAACAGAACTGACATTGTCCTGGCCCAGAACGGCAGTCAGGGTTGCGAGCACAACGCTCTTTCCATTGGCACCCTCGCCGTATGCGAACAACATCTTCTGCTGCGAACAATCCGGAATCAGACAATAGCCAAACCATTCCTGAACAAGGCTGATCCGTTCCTCGTCACCCTCGAAGATCTCCTCAAGGAAACTGAGCCACTGCAGACAGTCAGCCTGCGGGTCGAAGTCGTAGTGGAGAACGATCGGAGAAAACCAGTTCGGCGAGGCAGGTACGAGAACCTGTGTCAGATCCTCTTCACCGGCCATCAGGCGCTCGACGTCGAGGATGCCGTTGGCCATCGCGATATGTCCCTGATCGGGGCCCGCACTCGTTCCGTCGATCCAGAATGGTGCAGAACGATTGCTATCGAGCATCGATATTGAACGTATACAGTCGAGAACGGTTCGCGCAAGTCGGGGTTTGACATCCTTCTCTTCGATTTCGCTCAAAAGGAACGAGAAGACTTTTGCCTCCGCTTCCTCGTCGTGGATCGGCCGGTAGCGACTTCCATCCCAATGATGGTATTCCCTCTTGTACCTCCAAAGTGTCTGCCCGCCTTGGAGGGCCTGTGAAGAAACAAGAAAGGCCCGTGCGAGCATCAGCAGCGTAGGCTGTTCCTCTTGTGCCTGTTTCTTCGTGATTTCGAGCAGGTCGTCGCATCCATCTGAATCAGCGAAACGGTCGAACGCCGTAGCGATCATCTCGTCGAGACGTTCGCGTGAAGCATCGCCTTCCGCCATCAGGAAATCGTCCAGGCCCACTTTCCCGGAATCGGAGGCAGCGGGTAGTCGAAGCGGACGCACCGAAGCACCGCGAGCTCGGAGCGCAAGCATAAGGCGTATTTCGGCGAGCTTGATTTGATGGTTGTTTTCGATGTCGCTGTCAAATGCGATGACGACTTGGCGCATTTCTAAAGGAATTTCGCCGAAATCTGCCAGAAGCCGATCACCGTCTTCCTTGGCGCCTCGCTGCTTCCATCCCCAGACCCCGTTGATACCGACAACCGCGTAGTCCCGGGAGGCGGCAGAGAGAGCTTTCTTCTCCCCCTCGGTGATGATCAGCGACTCTTTCGGGTCACTGACTCTCTGGCGTGCCGTCGGAGGCACGTATAAATACTGCGAGCTCCCCTTCGGCGACTCATACTTAATGGTCTTGCCATCACGCTTGTCCACTCGTGGCTGGTCGAGCTTGACGTGGTAGGTCATCTCGATGCCCGTCGAGTCCAGATACGGGAACACCATGGCCCGCGATCGAGCCGGTCTCTTCCATCGAAGAATCCGCCCCGCCTCCTCAGGCGTTGCGGAGAACACTTTGGACAATAGAATGGTCTCGTCGCTGATACCGGATGCGCGTAATTCGTCCCGGTGCTTGTCGTCTAGTGAAGTCATCTTCTCTCGTCTCCCAGGGGATGGTTAGAAAGCGTATCGCTGATGACTACTTAAATACGCGCGCGCTCCCCGCTCGAAACGATTCCCCAGACCCCGCCGCGGGAGTCCTGTTAGATG
Source organism: Planctomycetaceae bacterium (assembly GCA_012719125.1). GTDB lineage: Bacteria > Planctomycetota > Planctomycetia > Pirellulales > Thermoguttaceae > JAAYAY01. Next base: position 27,666 of record JAAYAY010000023.1, read on the forward strand.
TGCACCGAACATATTATCTGCAAAAGACTTATGGCATCCGTAGGCTGTGCCAATAGATGGCACTGCCGGTCCAAAACGAGCGAGCTACATCTCAGGGGGCATGAGTACTCCCCGAACGCACTGCCCTCGGCTAGCTGCCTCCCAGGCAGTACAAGCACCTGGCCTGGAACGAGCCCACCCATGGCGTGTCAGCTAGCGGCGGGCCCTTCGCCTCGGTGTCGGAAGAGGGGGCCAACGCCGTGTCGGAGCCGTTGTGCCGTGGAACGCGAACGTCGCGTTCCACGGCAGCAGAGCCTGGTTGCCCAGACACCGAAGCGAGTGCGGGAGCGCCAGACGCGGATAAGACCGTCCCTGCCCATTGCAGGGTCGGGGCGTGGCCAGAGTTTGTGGCTCGGTGTCTTGGGACGCTCGCGCCGTGTTCTCCGTAGCAGAAGTCGGCTGGGCGTTGCAGTCCCAGAAAACCAAGCGAATTGCCGTGTCCTGGGACACAGGGACACGGTCGTCCAACCCCTGGTGGCCGCCAGACTGCCCGGAGAGACGGCTAGCCGCTTGTGTCCCAGTGCCCCGAGACACAACACTTCTCGCTTCGCACAGCAGTCCCCGTCTTGGCTGCTGCCCAAAACAGACAAGAAGGTGTTGTGCCCTAGGACACCGGGACACGGCCACCCAAACGTGTCCCGGCGTCCCGCGCGACTCGGGGCACGCCGCCAATCTCCGACTTGTTGCGAAGGTTACAGGCAAGGACTCAGGTCAACCACCTCCTGCCGTCTGGCGGCAAAGATACTGCACGAGCCGGAGCGGCATGGGCATCAAGGCGACTCCTCGGCACGTATTTCAAAACATGCGCACATCCTGAAGCCCATGCGGGCGGTCGGCCACGCACTCACACCGTGTGGCTGATCGCCTCGCCTTTGACACGAGGCTTCAGCAATGGTAAGTGCAATCTCGCGTAGCCATGGTGCCAAGGCATCAGTCCTTGATTGCAGGCGTGCGAGGGCTTCAGCATCGGACCGTTCGTAGTCCATTTGTATACCTCTGTTTTCAAATGTTGTTGGATGAGCCACCCACGCCCCCAGGGACCAGCCAAGGGGCAAGGGTGGGCCGTCCATGAACGGCCTAGATAAGGGGTTTCAGCGTCCTGATGATTTCTCCAACCAGGTCCGGATGGGAGAGTGGTATGCGGGCCCACCACATTTCTCTATCATCCAACCAGTCGTCAA
>JAAYAY010000271.1 GCA_012719125.1 Planctomycetaceae bacterium
CGATGAGAGTGCGAAACAATGAGGTACCCCCGGTGATGCTTGAGGCTGCGTGAGGTTTCGCACTCTCATCGACCGTCCAGCCCCATTTGTGCGTCTAACTGGTAGATTTTTTTCGTCCGCCTGCCTTGAAGCAAGACCGACACTATGCTGCAGAATCTCAAACGGGTCGTGTTGTCGCTGGTCTTGTTGGGGGCGGGGGCCCTGACGCTGCTGCTGTCGGACCTGCACTCGCGAGACCGCTTGGACAACACGACAGGCGAGACCCCCTCTCAGTATCGGGTGGCCCTGTTGAAACATGCCTCCAACCCGTTGTTGGATGAGGTCGAACGGGGTGTGCTGGAGCAACTGGCCGCGGCCGGGTACCGAGACGGCGAGCGGCTCGCGCTTCGGCGGTTCAGCGCCGAGGGGGACCTGCCCACGGCCAACGCCGTCGCCAGGCAGGTGACGGACGGCAGTTTCGACATGGTCATCACGATCAGCACGCTTTCGTTGCAGTGCGTGGCCAACGCCAACAAGGACGGCCGTGTCGTGCATGTGTTCGGCGGCGTGACCGATCCGGTGGGTGCGGGGGTGGGCGTCCGGCGGATGGACTCGGTGGAGAAGCCGTCGTGGCTGGCCGGGATCGGGACCTTTCAACCCGTGGAGGAGATCCTGCGCGAGGCCCAGCGTCTGTGGCCCGACCTGAAGAGGGTCGGGGTGGTGTGGAACCCTGCGGAGAGCAACTCAGAGGTCTGCACGCGGAAGGCCCGCGAGGTGTGCCGCACGCTGGGCATGGAGCTTCTCGAAGCGACGGTGGACCAGAGCAAGGACGTGCGCGAGGCAGCCGATTCGCTGATTGCCCGTGGGGCGCAGGCCTTTTGGACGGGGGCGGACGTTACCGTGTTGAGCGCCACGGCCACGCTTTGCGAAACGGCGCTCAAGGCCAGGGTCCCGGTGCTCTCGAACACGAGCGGCCAGGTGCGCGAAGGGACGCTGTTTGACTTGGGGGCAAACTACTTGGAGGTCGGCCAGCGGATCGGCAGTATCGCCGCGTCGATCCTGGACGGGCAAGACCCGGCCACGATGGAGATCGTCAACTTCATGCCCGAGCGCGTGATGTTGAACAAGAAGGTGTTGAAGAAGATGCGCGACCCGTGGAGGTTCCCCGACGATCTGGCGGCTCGTGCCGCCCTGATCATCGGCGAGGACGGCCAGGTCGAGAAGGAGGCGGACCAGGCGACCGTGCCGGCTGCCGCCGTGCCGACTCTGCGGCCGCTCACCAAAAAATGGCGAATCCAGGAGGTGTCGTATTTGGAGTCGGTCATGGTGGAGGACGCCATGCGCGGATTCCGCGACGGTCTGAAAGAACAGGGGCTTGCCGAAGGCACGGACTTCACGCTCAAGACGCTCAGCGCCCAGGGCGACATGGCCACGTTGGGGTCGCTGTTCGATTCGACCCAGAGCGTCGGCACCGACTTGTATTTGGTTCTCAGTACTCCGACCTTGCAGACTGCGCTGCAAAAGGTCCGAAACACGCCGCTGGTGTTCACGGTGGTGGCCGACCCGTTCGCGGTCGGAGCGGGCAAGTCGGATACGGAACATCTGCCGAATGTAACGGGCGTTTACACCCAGGGCCCGTACCGGGAGATGGCGGAGTTGCTCCGCAGCTATTTTCCCCAGATCAAGCGGGTCGGGACGCTGTTCTGTCCGGCCGAGGTCAACTCGGTGGCGAACAAGGACACGCTGGTACGGGAGGCGACCCGTTGCGGCTTGACCGTGGAAGCGGTGCCCGCCAACAATGCGGGCGAGCTGCCGGATGCCGCTCTTTCTCTATGCAGCCGGCGGCTTGACGCGGTGGTCCAGATCATCGACAACCTGAGTGCCACGGGTTTTCCGACCATCGCCCAAGCCGCGGCCCAGGCGCGGCTGCCCGTGTTTACGTGTGTCAGCACGGGCGTCGAGCAGGGCGCCGTTCTGGCCATGGCACGGGACTATTACGACGCGGGGCACGAAGCGGCCGTCAAGGCCGCCAGGGTGATGCGCGGCGAGCGTCCGGCGGAGATTCCCTTTTCGCCGCCGACCAAGTTGCGGAGACTGGTGAATCTGAGGAACGCCCAGCAGTGCCGCCTGAGCATCCCCGCGGCCTTGTTGAAGGAAGTGCAGGTCGTGCCCGAGAACCCCGTACGTTAGCCACTGGCCGCCTATGGAAATCACTCGCACGGTTGCCGCCGAACATGTTGCGCTCAAGCTCAGTGGTCGCCTGGACGCGATCTGGAGCGACCACGTGGGGCGTGCGCTGGCCGACTGCATTCGGGCCGGCCAGCACAGCCTGACGTTGGACATGGCCGAGGTGAGCTATATCAGCTCGGCGGGCATCGGCGTTCTGGTGATGTATGCGAAGCAGCTCAAGGCGATCCACGGACGGCTGGCCGTGGTCAATGCGTCCGAGAGCGTGCGGACCGTATTCAGGCTGACTGGGCTCAACACGTTTCTGCAACTCGACGCCGGGCCGATTTTTGCCCCCCAGCCGGTCGCCGAGAAGGCCTCGACCCCGTTCGTGTTGTCGCAGCCCGGCACAACAGCGGAGTTGTACGACCTGGATTCGAACGCCACGTTGCGGGTCGATTGGCCGGGCGATCCGGCGGCGTGGCTGGCGGGCGACGCGTCACCAGGTTTGTGCTTTCCGGTCGAGTTCCCGGTCCAGGCCCTGGGACTCGGCCTGGGCATTCTGGGGACGGGCGAGGCGTCTGCGGGAGAACATCTGGGGGAGTTTCTGGCGGCGGCCGGCGCCGCCGTTTGCCAGCCCGCCGACGGGACGCACAAACCCGACTACATGCTCTTGCAGGGCTCGTTGACGCCGACAGTGCAAGTTGCATACGGGCTGGTCGCACGGGGCGGCTTCGGTCGCTTGCTGCGGTTCGACAAGGGCCCGGAGCAGGCCAGCGTGCCGCTGAGCGTCGTGGTGCAAGCTTGCCTGGAAGCGGCCGGCAGCGATGCAGTCGGCCTGGTCATGGTTGCTGAAACGGCGGCGCTCGTCGGCGCTGCGCTGCAAAAGGCGCCCGGTCGCCCGCAAGCGGATCATGCCCGCAGCATCTTTGCGTTTCCGGACGTCCGCGACTGGTTGAGTTTTACGGCCGAGGCGACGCTGGCGAACACAACCAGCTTGATCGTCGGCGTGGCGGCCACCGCCCAGCGCTCAAGAGGCATGCCTTTGCTCAGGCCGCTGGTCCGCTCGGGGGAGCTGCACGGACATTTTCACGCGGCGGCGTTTCCCTATCGCCCGCTGCGCAAGGGCCGGATCGAGTTGGCGGCCAGCGTTCGGACGTTATTCGAGAGCGAGCGGGTGTTGGATCTGCTCCATTTGCTGAATGATTGGCGTCCGGCGAGCGGCGCGGGCGAGAGCCGTTTTCTGCGTGGTGCGTGTTGGTGTGCGCCGATAGAACATCTACAAGAAGACGCGGCTCTTAAAGAGACGATGGCTTGGAAATGATCCCGATTCACACTTTTTCACACAAGCGCTCATGACCCTTCTAATCGGCGCACTGACCATCGGGCTGATCCTGTCGCTGTTGGCGCTGGGTGTCTACATCAGCTACTGCGTGTTCGACATCGCCGACATCACCACGGACGGTTCGATCACGCTGGGGGCGTCGATTTGTGCCGTGTTGATCGTTCATGGAGTGAATCCGTTGCTCGCCACGCTCGCCGGTTTTGCCGGCGGTCTGGCGGCGGGCACGGTGACCGGCATCCTGCAAGCCAAGTTTCATATCAATGCCCTACTGTCGGGCATTCTGGTGATGACGGGCCTGTATTCGGTCAACCTGCATGTAATGGGCAAGAGCAACGTGCCGCTGCTATCGGGCACGAGTTTCACAACCTGGGCCGAACGGCTGGGTCAAGCATGGTTCGGGCAGCCGGAAGTCGACCTGTTGGGCTGGCTGGTCAGCTCGCGGGACCTGGTGACGTTGCTGGGTGCGCTTGGCGTCAGCCTGCTGGCCGGCTTGGCCCTGTATTGGTTCTTCCGGACCGAGTTGGGGACGGCGATGCGGGCAGCCGGCGACAACCCGCAGATGATCCGCGCCCTGGGCGTGAACGTGGAGCGTTATCGCATTCTGGGTCTGGCCCTGGCCAACGGCCTGACGGCTCTCTCAGGGGCGTTGCTGGCTCAGTATCAGGGTTTTGCCGACGCCCAGATGGGGATCGGCATGATGGTTTGGGGGCTGGCCAGCGTGATCATCGGCGAATCGCTGACCGGTTCGCGGAGCCTGGGCCTGGCAATTTATGGGGCCGTTGCCGGATCGGTGCTGTTTCGGATGCTGGTGGCCATGGCGCTCCGATGGGGACTCAATCCGAATGACCTCAAGCTGGTGACGGCCCTGTTCGTGTTTGCCGCGCTGGTGCTGCCGCACCTGCTGCAACGCTGGAAACGGCCGGCGGCAGTGGCCCAGCCGCGGAGTTAGGCAGGTAGACCATGCTCACTGTTCGCAACTTGTGCAAGACGTTTCATGGGGGCACCGTGAATGAAGTGCGGGCTCTGCACGGCGTGAGCCTCGAATTGCCCGAGGCGTCGTTCCTGGTGATCGTCGGCGGCAACGGCTCGGGCAAGTCGACGCTGCTCAATGCGATTGCCGGCTGCTTCCGGCTGGACGACGGCGAGATTCACCTGGAGGGGCACAACATCACTCGCTGGCCGGAGCATCGACGGGCCCGACTGATCGGCCGGGTGTTTCAGAACCCCTTCACGGGCTCGGCGCCGAACATGTCGGTGGCGGAGAACCTTGCGCTCGCCGCGCGGCGGGGCCTGCCTCGGACGCTGGGACGAGCGCTCTCGAAGCGGCTGATGAACGAACTCCACGAGCAGGTCAGGCAACTGGAGATGGGCCTGGAAGACCGGCTCGGCAACGCCATCGGCAGCCTGTCGGGCGGACAGCGCCAGGCCCTGACGCTGCTGATGGCCACGTGGCGGAGGCCGGCCGTGTTGTTGCTGGACGAGCATACGGCGGCACTGGATCCCAAGAGCGCCGATCAGGTTTTGCGGGTCACCGAAGCGATCGTCCAGCGTCACAAGCTGACGACGTTGATGGTCACCCATTCGATGTCGCAGGCGGTGAACCTGGGCGACCGGATCGTGATGATGCACAAAGGGTCGGTGGCCTACCGTTTCGCGGGCGCCGACAAGCAACGGCTGGGCGTGGACGACTTGCTGACACGTTTCGAGGACTTGCGCCGGCGGGAGTTGTTGGACGAGACCGCGGCGGCGTTGCTCGAGGAGACGTACGTTTGAAAGTGGGGTGTGGGAGTTGAGTGTGAATCCAGATTCCAGGCTGGTTTTGTCCGAACCTTATCGAGGTCTTCGGCGTCTCAGTAGGTCGGGCACCCGTTGGGTACGGTGGTCGCTTCAAGTCGTGCAATGAAGGAGTTCGAGGCCATGTTGGTTCTGGGGTTGAGTTTCGCTGACCAGCGGACATAGGAAAGGGCAATTCGCGGATGTAGCCGTGAAGGGCAGCCCTACGCACCCATCCGTCATTCGTGCGAAGGCGGGAATTCAGTGGCGTTTGCCGAGTGTCTGGATTCCCGCCTTCGCGGGAATGACGGTCAGAGGGATGCGCTGCGTTTGTGATGCGCGTCCACCTGCTGGTGAGACGCGTCGGTCTTCCAGGCGACAGCCGGAAGGCCGGTGCCATGATCGTGCGGGGCCCTTCTTCTTTCTGCCAGAACAACTCTCCCTCTGCGCGACAAGTGCGATATGACAACTCCCGTGACAACAACCTTCGAGACCCACGTCGGCCGTTCCCTGGCGCCGGAAGACTTGAGACCCGGCGACCTCGTGAGCGTGTTGACCGAAATCCTCGAGCTGCCGTCGTTTCTGTGGTGCCACGACTCGCAACTCCTGGCGCCCGACGAACCGGTTCGGATGCCGTGGCGCCCGGACGATGCCGGAACACCGCTGAAGGTCAAGGCGATCTGCCTGCCCTTCGTGTTCGTCAAGGCACCCAACGGCGAGGGGCGGATTCTGGACATGCGACGCTGCCAGTTGGTGCGTCTCAGCTCGGACTACGCTCGCTCCGTATGGAAAGCGCTTAAGAAACAGAAGAACTCTTGTTGATTCTTGGGGCGACCGGCGAACAACTTCCCGGCTTGAACGGGAATACTGGAATGATGGAAGAATGGAATCGTGGGGCGACGTCAACCTTCGCCAATCGGCACGGACCGGAGCCATTCGGGGTGTTCGCGGACGCCTTCGGCCTCTCGGATGGGCCAGGTGACACGGGCGCCGTCCTCGTAGGGGCCGATCTTGTCGAGCGGAAGCGGTTCGAAGCCTTGCTTGAGGGCCGGCGATTCCGGTTTCAGACGGAAGTCGCCGTGTTCCGCGTCGACAAACATCGGGTCGGCGACGATCGAGTGGACGTCGGCACCGGCCTGCTGCCAAGCCTCCCATTCCGAGGCCGGCAGGACTTCTTCCAAGGTCAGGTTGCCGATCTCGGCCGTGCCGGTCTTGGAACAGAATTCGAACTGGATGTTCAGCTTGCCGAGGCGCTCGTCGTAGTTGTCCTCCCCCTTGGCGGGATAGTGGAAGGCAATCTGGCATTCGGTGCGCCGGCCGTCTTGAGGACGGAACGACTGCGATCCGAAGGCCCGCCAGAGGCCGCCGTTTTCGCTGACCAGTCGGGCGGTCATAGCCTCGGAGGCATCTTTCGTGAGCAATCCGAAGGAGAGGCGGTAGTCCTTGCCGGGCTCGACCGGAAAGGGTTCTGATCGGACGCAGGCGTACTTGATGTACTTCATTTCGGGGTTGTGGGCGGCCGGGATTCGCAGCGTGGGTCTTCCTTCGTCGTCGGCGACGACTTCCGACTTCACGTCGGCGAACTGCTTGTGGTACCAGTACCAGCCCTGGGCCGCCGTCTGATTGGGGTCGCGTTTGAGTTGTTCTTCCGTGGCAGCGGGGAACTGCCGATTCGGAATGTTCTGAGTCAGGTCGGCTTGGACCTTCCCGGTGCCCTGCCTGCCCGTAAGGATCGGTTCGGCGCCGCCGTTCCAGACTGTGTTGTGATCGAAGATGTTCGCTTCGAGGTTGCAGTTGGAGACGCGGACATAGCGCGACTTGGGCTGGCAGGGGTAGTAGAAGATGTTTCGTTCGACGCGGTTGCCGCGCATGACGGTTCCGTCGGGCAAAATGGTCTCCTTGGGCGGGACTGCCATGCCGCGCATTTTCTTCCACTCGGGATTCTCGACAAGGCGGTCGTAGTCCTTCACCATCTTGGGCTCGCGATCTCCGAGGAATACTCCATTGGGATCGTCGGTCCAGCCCTGGAGCGATATCTGGTGGGTGGTGCCGAACCGTTCGAGGTTTGGATCGGAGCAGGCGTTTTCGGCGAAGATGTTGTTGTAGATGTGATTCTCGCGAGCGTTGTGCAGGTGCATCGCCCCCACCTGGCAACGTTCGACGATGTTGCCGTAGACATCGAACCCGCAGCCGGACTCGTCGAGATAGATCCCCCAGGCGAAGACAAAGAACTTGCCGTGGTTGTTCAGGCCGATGCTGTCGGTGCAATGGTTGTAGCGAATGGTGGTCCAGCCGCCCGTCCACCCGCCGCCGTAGGTGCAGCCGGTATCTTCCATCTCCAGGTTGCAGTGGCGGATGCGGTTGTATTCGAGCGTGTTCAGCACTCCGCCATAGAAGACGCCGCAGCGGGGCATGTCGTGGATGAGGTTGTGCGAGAGGATCGCACCGCAACTGCTGAGCATCAGGCCGATGCCGTGGCGGTTGAACTGGCCGACGTGGTGGATATAGCAGTTGTCGACGACGTGGTTGCACTTCTCCATCTTGACCTTGTCGCCGGCGTAGATTTCCACGCCGTGCCCGCCGAGATTCCAGAGATTGCAGCCGCGAACCGCGCAGTCGCGACCACCACGGATCGAGATGCCTGCTCCGGAGAAGTAGCCCAGATCGTGGATGAGCGACTTTTCGACGACGATGCGCTCACAGTTCGTCAGGCCGACGGATCGAGCCTCGGCACAGGTGAATTCCAGTCCGCGAAGGACGACGTTCGACGCACCGGTGAAGTTCAGGATGGTGTCAACGGTCGGGACGGTAACCACCGAGCCTCCCAGGGTCCGAGGGGGCAGGAAGTAGAGCTTCTGGGCTTCGACGTCCTGGCACCATTCGCCGGGTGCATCGAGTTCCTCCTTCATGCCGAACACGGCATAGCGGTCTTCCCCTCGGGCAGCGTATTGCATCTTCCGGTCCAGGGTGATGGTGCGGGTTGCCGGATCGAAGTGCTGGATCTTCTCGATACGGTTCCACCAGTTGTAGCGAGGGAAGATGCAGACCTCGCCATCGGTCGGACGGGACCAGCGGCGTTGATCCTCGGCCCGCATGACGACCGTATCGGTCCGTTCGCCTTCGATATCCGTGTACATGGGGGGGCGCTTACCGTCGACGTAGGCCCAGCCGCCGGAATAGGGGAGCGCCGGATCGTAGTTCGGATAGCGGGCCCAGATCTGCCGCGTGCCGTTGAGGTAGATCTGGCGAAACTTGCGGTCGATGGCCAAGGGCTTCAAGTCGGCTTCGTGGACCTGCCCTCCGCCGGAAGAAGCGTTGCCGGTGAAGTCGGATTTCTTCCAGTCCGATACGACGATTCCACCGACGAGTTTTGGCCAGTCGTTCGGGCTCCGGGGGTCGTTCCAGGCTCTGATCGTCAGGGGCGCGGACTCCGTTCCGGAATCGTCCTTGGTGAACTCGACCGTTTTTCGAAGCATGTAGATGCCCGGCTGAAGGAGGATATTGATCGGCTCTTCGGGCTTCAGTTTTCGTGCCGCCCGGGCCAGATCGCGGGCCTTCTCCAGCGACTTGACCGGCGCGGCGGCGGTGGCCGGGTTCTCGTCCGAACCGTTCGGGGAGACGTGGAATTCTGCGGCCGACGCACAGGCGACGGACAGAGAACAGACGGCGAACCAGATGAAGTGTTTCATGGCAGATCCAGGAGTTGGCGGGTCTGGCGAAGCAGGGAAGTGGAAATACGGATGGGGTGGGTGTTGTCGGCTGGGGCCCGGTTGCATCGGTTTCTTTCTGGAGGCCAATCTAAGCGGTCGGGGGTGGGGGAGCAAGGGTGCCGCGGTGCGTCTTCTCTGATCCACGTCTTTTCAGCCAAGTGTGCACATCCTCGCCGTCGGCGTGCTGCATGGCCTATTCGTAGATGGCTTCGACTGTCCCCACGAATTCTGCGGAAGCGCCGGAATAAATCGACGCTCTCATGCATCTTCCATGGTACGAGGGATGATTTTCTCGAATTCCCATGAACCTTTTTGAGCCCTTCATCGTCATAGTAAGTCAGACAACAAACGAACCCTGCGGCTGATTGAAGCCGCACAATCGAGGATATTGGAGCCATGATGTTTCTACGGTCGAGTCTCACCGCCGAACGCATGTGTGACGGCAGGTTCGCCTATCAAGGGGCGAATCCGCTGCCCGCACATCCTTTGCGCTTGTGACGCTTGGCCACGATCGTTTGGACGATTCCCAGAAGCCCGGTGTCGCAGCGACATCGGGCTTTTTTCGTGCCCGGACGAGTTGATGGACTGGTAGCTGAGACGGCCTAGCGCCTGGTTGAAGCCCAGGAGACGGGGATTCGAGCGCCCCCCGGTCCACTTCGCGCTGAGAGTACGCGCACAACACGCCCCGTTCGTCTAACGGCTCAGGACAGTGGACTTTCGATCCGCAGATAGGAGTTCGACTCTCCTACGGGGTGCTCACGATCAGAACGTAGCGAAGCCTGGCATCGCGCGTGGCTGGGGGCCACGAGATCGCCGGTTCAAATCCGGCCGTTCTGACTGACAACCGGGATGTAGGGCAGCGGCCAGCCCGCGTGTTTTGGGAACACGTTCGGTCTTTGACAATTCGGCTTCCAACCAAGCGTTCATGGCGTAACGGTAGCGTACTTGCTTGCCATGCAGGAGGTGCGGGTTCAACTCCCGCTGAACGCTCTACGTTTCAGGATGTAGGAAAGCCTGGTACTGGCGCGTGTTTCGGGTACACGAGATCGTCGGTTCAAATCCGACCGTCCTGACTGACTTGATGCGGTGGGTCCTGTGCTGGTACGGGAAGGCGGCTGTTAACCGCCCTGACGCAGGTTCGATTCCTGCCGCCGCAGCTCGATGTGAACGGTAGGTCCCAGGCGGCTTAGTCCCAGCGCGGAGTGCCGAGTAAGAAGGCGAGCAATATCAATAGCAGTTCGGATGCGAGCAGAAAGGCAAACAGCAAAGCCGAAGACCCCGCCACGCGCCTGCATACTCCAACAGAACAAGCAGCGACAAACAGCGGTGTCAGCAAGTAGAAGACAACTGCGACGGCACCAAGCCCTGCAAACGAAAGAAGAAACCACGCTCCAGCAATGAAGGGAGTAGCCAAGGGCAGGCAAACCAGAAGAGCCCAATAGATGCCAACGCGTTGCTTCGGGAGTGGGGCGGCATATCGATCTTCAGGTTCTGCGGGAGCATCATTCATGTGGTCATTATAGGCGGAGGATCTTGGGCCGCCAGTGTGTGGCCAGGCTCGGTGTTCTCTAATGCTTCCGCAAACTAGTGCGAGCACACGCTTGTCGTGGGAAAATGAACGATGCGGGATAGTCACTGTTGGCAGTGGCACCTGGCTCTGAACCAGGAGGTCGTTGGTTCGATTCCAACTCCCGCAGCTTACAAATGTGTGTCCCTGGTGTAACGGTAGCATGACTGGTTCCAACCCAGTTGGTCAGGGTTCAAATCCTTGGGGGCATGCCTGGCCGGATATTCACTCGCGTGAACCTCCGGCCATGTGACGGGCTCATCGTCCAACAGAAGGACGCTGGCTCCGCACGCCGGAAATCTCGGTGCAAGTCCGGGCACGGACGCGCAGCGTTGGTCGGTCCACTCAACATGGTCCTGTGGCCTAGCGGCAAAGGCAGCTCCCTTACAAGGAGACGAGCGGTGGTTCGAGTCCACCCAGGACTACTTCCGAAGCGGAATTTGGAAATGGCACGGTACGCCAACCTCGGCAGAGCGACGGATTTCAAACGTCCGTGGATGCGGGTTCGACTCCCACCCGTGCTACTTGGACAGCAACATGCGTCGGCTGGGCATCGGTGAGCCCAACGGACTGTAAATCCGCCGCCACAGGCTGTGTAGGTTCAACTCCTACCCGGCGCACTGACCCATAACTCCCGTTTCTTTTTCGTGATACGGGTTTGATTCCTGCACGGGTTGCTTCTCGTAGGAAGACCGCAGAGTTCGAGCAGCTCCGTTTAGAGGGTATGCCTCAACCATTTCAGCAATCCAATGATTGCGAAGAGCACCTGATAGATGCCGAGTAGTGCTGCCGGAAGACGAATCCATGGAAATCCGGCACTTTGGTACATCAGCAAGATCGCGCCGGTACATAGGAGGATGACGCCGATGAAGAAGAGTGCGTGCACAGCAAACCCGAGAACGAGAAGAACTGGTGAGATGAGGAATAGGCTGATCAGGGAAGCTGAGAAAAGGTTTAACGGAATCGAGGCCAAGAACCGGTTGCATACTGAAGCCGGCCGGACACCTTGAATATCAACGGGCGCGAAAGGCAAGGGATACTCCGCGATCCCGCGGCAAACCTGGACTCCAATGACCATCCCTTGAGCATTGACTACGAGGATTCCATCCCAACGGTCGCGGACACGTATATCGACATAATAGTTCCCGTCCTTCGCTGGCTCCGGCAACTCTGGGATCAGATGCGGGGGGAAAGGAAACGGATAGAGAGTCATGGCCTAATCCTCACATGGATGGTACAGCGTTCATTCTAATTCAAACGGCAAAGTGGTGAAATCAGTAGACACGCGAGGCTCAGAACGTCGTGCCCATAGCGGCATTGGGAGTTCGAGTCTCCCCGTGGTCACTAACAGATTGCAGGCGCGGCAGGTGCCCAACTGGCTCCCATAAGGCCGGTCCGCCCGGTTCGATACCGGGGCCTGCAACTTGGAGAACATGCTGTGGGTGGGCGTAGGCTCAACCGGGTCTCATAAGCCTGGACCGCCCGGTGCAACTCCGGGACCCGCCACGACCGGGTACGCAAACTGGCATAGCGGCGAGGTCGAGAGCCTCGTGCCTGTGGGTTCGACTCCCACCTCGGTCACTTGCCTACGGAAGGTAGCCGGATACGGTTTGCCGGGCCGCACTGCTAACGCGTGCCACTCGATGGTGATGAGGGTTCGAATCCCTTGCCTTCCGCTTACTCAACATCGCGCAGTAGTTCTGTGGCCAGTTCGTCGGCAATGACCGTGGCGGAGCGGCCACTGAGGCCAACGACCGTTCGACTGCGCCCGCTGGGGAGATGAACAACGCGAATAAACGTGCAGGACTCACCGGTCTCCTTTTTCTGCGCTCGGCCAATGTCGACCCGGAAGCAACTTCGTTCACTGGGATGTTCGTACATAATGAAACTTTCTGCATCTTCTTTGCTGCACATTATATGCAACTTGGCCCGATGGTGAAACGGATATCATCCCTCGCTTCTAACGAGGTGTTCCGGGTTCGAGTCCTGGTCGGGCTGCTTTGAGCTGTGAGCTGGGAGCTGTGCGCTGTGCGCGACGAACTGTGACATTGTCTTGCTCATAGCTCATAGCTCAAGGCTCACTGCTCCTGGAAGGGCAACCCGATTGGCGACGGGACCCGGTTGGAAGCCGGTTGGCGATGAGCCTTGCGGGTTCGACTCCCGCCCCTTCCGCTCAACATCATTATGTGGTGTTTGTGGTGTAGCGGTTACTGCATGTCTGGCTGTGAACCAGAAGGCAGGGGTTCGACTCCCCTCGAACACCCTTGAAACATGAAGTGAGATGAGACGGTGATACCAAAAGTACTTCAGAGACCGACATTGGTTTTGAACCGCAACTGGCAGCCGGTGAACGTGGCGACTGTCGCTCGGGCGCTGGTGCTGTTGTGGAACGAGTCGGCCCGCGTCGTGGATCCGGCCGACTACCAGACCTACACGTGGGAGCACTGGTCCAGGCTGCGCCCGCGTGAGGGCGAGCGGTTCATCCAGGCCGTGCAGTTCCGGCTGCGGGTACCGGAGGTGATCACGCTGAGCGACTACGATCGGTTGCCGGCGGCAGCCGTGACGTTCAGCCGGCGGAACATCTTCAAGCGCGACCGGTTCACGTGCCAGTATTGTGGCGATCAACCGGGCAGCGAGGAGTTGACGCTCGATCACGTGGTCCCGCGAGCGCAGGGCGGTGAGTCGCGCTGGGACAACTGCGTGCTGGCCTGCATGGAGTGCAATCGGCGCAAGGCCGACCGCACGCCGGAGCAGGCCGGGATGCGGCTGAAGCACAAGCCGGTCCGGCCGACCTGGAGCCCGCTCTATGCCTTCCGCGACGTGCGGATCGAGAGTTGGTCGAAGTTTGTCAGCGAGGCGTATTGGAACGTCGAGCTGGAGAAGTAGATGTGAAAGCGTTTCCGGTCTTCGGGCCGGAGACGCATTTGCCGACGTGGCCGAACAGCGAGGCGCCGGTTTTGTAAACCGGTCGATGCTGGTGCAAGTCCAGTCGTCGGCTCTTTCTTACATTGAACGTGACATCATTGCCGATCGCAGTTATGCAGAAGAGGGGCCGCAGGTCGATTCGGTGATGTTACCAAGAGATCCCGATGGTGTAACGGACAGCACGAGACTCTCCTAAGGTCTTGGTCCTGGCTCGAGTCCAGGTCGGGGTAGTGACAATATGGCCTGCGAGTGTGCTGGATTGCACGGCAGACTTCGAATCTGCAAGACGGGGTTCGATTCCTCGGCGGGCTACTGAACAACAAGTCCTTGGAGTGTGCCGGACTAGCACGCGAGCCCGCGAAGCTCGTAGACCAGGTTCGATTCCTGGCAAGGACACTTGGAAAGTCGTCAGTTATTGGGGTTCAGGGTTCAGGGAAGAGTACAGACCAAGTAAGGCGCTGGAGCCAGACGGCCAGGCGACTGCCTGCAAAGCAGTTGAAGTGGGTTCGACTCCCACCGGCGTCTCTGACTGTTCAACTGCCGGTTCAGACTACATCTCGAAAATGTGTATGGTCCGAACCATTTCCTCGTTGGACGGTCTTGATAAGAACCCAACTGCCAGTCGGGACTACATCAACACCCCTGTAAGGTGTGCCGAAAGGCACGGTGTCTCGGCAACCACTTCGTTGGGTCTTTGAATACAACGGCGACTGCCGGTTGGAGTACATGATGGCCGTCCAGAGGAACTGGCTCTGTCGCCATGGGCGGCGGATGACGGGTTCGATTCCCGTACGGAGTTCTCTGGCCACAACCTTCGTCGCCACCAAGAGAAATGAGATCGACTGCCGATTCGGAGTACATGATTTGAAATCCGGGTGTTGTGGGTTCGAGTCCCACCGGCGCAAGTTCAACAAAACGCAGCGCCGTAGCTCAAGAGGTAGAGCACCGTAACGTCTCTGGTCACAACCTCGTCGATCCTTACCAATACACACTCGACTGCCCGTTTGGAGTACATGGAAAACGACTGAAAGGTCTTGCGGGTTCAAGTCCCGCCCCGTCCGCTGTTTGCATCGAGTTCTACGGACGGGTTCTCTGAACACCGCCTCGTCGAGTGCCAATACACCGATCCGACTGCCGGTGCGGAGTACATGGAAGGTTGTCCCTTCGCCCGTCTCCGGGACGGGAATTGCTCACATTCGAGCTGTCTCTGCCCACGCTTCGTCGGATCATTTTCGAGCCGTTACGAGAACAACCGGTTGCGGGTACGAATGCCCGTGGGAGACCCGTTGGTCTTGTTAGCGCTTTTGTAGAGGAGGTCACGATGGCCAACAAGACTCTGTTTTCCAGCATCAAGAGCAAGTTCGTTCGCACGGATACGTACAACGAGGCCGGAGGCCGGGCGTACAAGTTCGCCCCGAAGCATGCCCTGGCCCAGATGGCGGCCACCGGCTGCTTTGGCGGCGTGTTCTACGCCAGCGCCCAGGATCAACTCGACCAGATGCGAAAGCTGATCGACCAGATTGACGACAACGTCTTTCTGGCCAAGCTGGCGGTCTACGCCCGCGAGCGTGCCTACATGAAGGACATGCCGGCGGCGCTGTTGGTCGTGCTGTCGAAGCGGGACACTGCGTTGATGCACCGCGTCTTCGATCGAGTCGTGGACAACGGCCGCGTTCTGCGCACCATGTTCCAGATGATCCGCTCGGGGCAGTTCGGCCGCACCAGCCTGTCGTCGAGCTTGCAGCGGGCGTTTCAGCGTTGGCTGAACCAGGCGTCGGTCGGCAAGCTGCTGTCGGCGTCGATCGGCGAGCGTCCGAGCCTGCGCGACGTATTGCGTATGGCCCGGCCTACGCCGAAGGACAACGCCCGGCGTGCGCTCTTCGGCTGGCTGACCGACAAGGAGAGCGAGAAGTGGGCCCCGGCCAGCGAGGCCGACCTGCCTGAGCAGGTCCAGGCCCTGGTCGCCTACCGCCAGGCGGAATCGGCCGAGGCGCAGGCGCTGATCGCGGGCAACCTGTCGGTTCGCTGGGACCTGTTGGCCGATGCGGCCAAGGGTCCGCTCGTCTGGAAGGCGATCGCCCGCCAGATGGGCCCGCAGGCGCTGCGGATGAACCTCAACACGTTGCTCCGCCATCAGGTGCTGGGCAACGGCAAGGCCGACCGCGAGATGGTCGACTACGTGGCGGGCCGCATGGCGGACGCCGACGAGATCCGCCGCTCGCGGCAGTTCCCGTACCAGTTCCTGGCGGCGTACATCAACGCGGCGGACGAGGTTCCGCAGAAGATCAAGGCGGCCTTGCACGAGGCGGCCGAGATCGCCTGCGGCAACGTGCCCGAACTGCCGAGTCCGGTGGTCATCGGCCTGGATACGTCGGGCTCGATGGGTTGCTCGGTGACCGGCTTCCGCGGCCGCGGTGCGACGAGCAAGATGCGGTGTGTCGACGTGGCGGCCCTGTTCGCCGCGGCGATCCTGCGCCGCAACCCGGATAGTGTCGTGATCCCCTTCGACACGCAGGCCTACAAGGTCCGCGTGGATCCGGGCGACACGATCCTCGGCCTGTCGGAGCGGCTTGCCCGCTACGGCGGCGGTGGAACGAACTGCTCGATTCCGCTGCACGAGGCCAACACGACGTACCGCAAGCGGAAGTTTGCGGGCTGCGTGCTGGTGAGCGACAACGAGAGTTGGGTTGGACGAGGTCGCTACGGTTCGACGGGCGTCATGTCCGAGTGGCAGACGTTTGTGAAGAACCAGATACGGCTGGGCGGTCACGGCACTGCGAGCCCCAAGCTGGTCTGCATCGACATCCAGCCGTACGGCTCGAGCCAGGCGCCCGAGCGTGCCGACATTTTGAACATCGGCGGCTTCAGTGACGCGGTGTTCAACGTGGTCGCCTCGTACCTGAGCGGC
>JAAYAY010000272.1 GCA_012719125.1 Planctomycetaceae bacterium
ATTCAAAACCATCGTGTCATCTCCTCGATTGTCCTAACTTCAAGTAAGATGACACCTTAACCGAATACTGCTGCATTACCAACACACACGAATGCACTGCTAGCAGTGCTGCCTATAAATGGCTGGGGCCAAGGCCGATCCCACGCGTCCATGGAATCCGGCGGCTTGGGCGGCAAATCCATCGGGCAGGGCCCTCCGGGCGGCAAGAAGCCCGTTCTCGGCTGCGGCATGGTCAACTCCTCCAGCAGCCAAGACGAGATTCGAGGCGGTTTTCGTCTACTTTTTGGCGAGAATCATCAAAGAACTCGGGTTCCTCCGCAGAATTCGTGGGTCCCTGCGAAGGATTCGCCGTCGGCGGAAGCGGTGTGGCAGACAGCGGACATGTTCGTCTCCTCCGTGGAAGTCGCAACAGAGAAGAGGAATCCGTACTCGACCGGGGAGTACGGGTTCTTCTTCTCTGTTGCCGTTCTTCCGATGCAGGGAAGCGTCGTGGCGCTATCCTCTGATCCCTGGGAAATCTGGCTGTTTTCGCACGTCACCGCCGAAGGCTCAGCCACAGATTCTGCGGGAGAGCCACAAGACATGCGCACAAGTCCCGAACTAAGACTCCAGAAGGCGTGGATCAGAGAAGAGGCACCGGTACTCCGGAGATGAGTACCGGTGCCTCTTCTCTGATCCATTCTTCACGCACCGAAAACGGTTTCCCATTCATGTGTCAACACACAGGCGAGTTCTGCGAGAAAGCCGGTCTTCGCAGGAGACACCCACGACAAGGCACCGACCGTCGCGTTTCCGAATGGAACCACGCGGCAGCCTTCGGCCTGCATTTGCCGACTGGGGAGCCGGGCGGAGTATCGAGCCCCCCCGGCCCTCCATCTCGCCTCCCTTCGCTCGCAGGGGAGGGAGCCTCATTCGACCAGCGCAAACGCCTTGTGCATGGCCTTCGACGTGGCAGCCAGGGCTTCTTCATCACCCATGTCGTTCAAGGGTTTGTTGAAGGGTTCGGCCCGAATCGGCCCGTCGTAGCCGATCTCGACCAGGGCGCCCAGGAACGTCTTCAGGTCGATCACGCCGGTTGCCGCGGGCAATTCGCGGCGATTGTCGAGCTGGTCGTCGCGCTCGATGCCGGCCGGGGCGTCGTTCAGGTCGCAGGCGACGACGTCTTTGTTGGTCAGGGAGAGGAGGTCGTCGACCGTGTCGCCGGCCGTATACCAGTGCCAACTGTCGAGGACAAAGCCCGCGTTGTCGACCGCCATCTCGGCGATCAGGTCCTTCGTTTCGGCCATGGTGTGGATGAAGGGATAACGCAGCTTGCTCCACGAGGTTTTTGGGCCTACGTATTCCATGCCGAACCGCAGTCCGTGGTCGCCCAGCACCTTGCAGACCTCGCGCAGGCGCCGGGCATGTTGGCGGAAGTTGGCCACGTAGGTCAGCTCGTCGCTGGCGGGCGAGAGCCAGGTGCCCATTCGCGTGATGCCGGCTTTCTGCAGTGCGGCGGCCTGGGCCGGAAGGTCCTTCATGCCCTTGTTGAAGGCGTCGTCGTCGCGGCGGAACTCGACCGGCAGGCCGGCGGCTCCCCAGACGAGGTTCTTCGCCTTCAGGTCGGCAAGCACCTGATCCAACTCCGCCTGCGACAGGGCCACGACGGCCCCGGCGCTGGGCTCGACCGACTCGAAGCCGAATCGGTGAGCAAAGCCGATCGACAGCCGCAAGTCGGCTCTCACACCGATCGCTCCGCAACGCAGATCGAGGGTGAACTTGCGTTTCTTGCCTTCCGCGGCCGTGCTGATTGAACCGATCGCCAGGACTCCAATTGCCGCACTTCCGGCAGTCTTCAGGAATGTTCGACGTTGCATTTCCTCATCTCCAGTGACAGATTCGGCAGCCGAAGTTGCCAGTTCAAGTAGCCGAAGTCGCCAGACTTTGGCATCGTTCCGTCAAGGCCAGACTCTGGCGAGTTCGGCTACGTGTTGCGAGTTCAGCTGCTTCGTGAGTTCGTCTACGTGTTGATTCTATCCCTTGATCGCGGCAAAGTGGCCTTCGCGGTACTCTCGGCTCAACAGCTTGTCGGCTTCGGCGTCGTCGATGAACTGTTCCTTCTGGGGGTCG
The DNA here is from genome assembly GCA_012719125.1 of Planctomycetaceae bacterium. Lineage (GTDB taxonomy): Bacteria > Planctomycetota > Planctomycetia > Pirellulales > Thermoguttaceae > JAAYAY01. The sequence continues at coordinate 2,110 of JAAYAY010000272.1, forward strand.
AAATGGAGATCGCGGCCGAGTCGGGCGCAGAGGTTGCCCAGGTGACAGAGGCAGGCGGAGAGGTGCCCGGTTTCGGCGGAGGCGTTGGGTTGGGCCGAGCCTTTGACGGCGTCGAGGAAGTTTCGCTGGTGGGCTTCCTCGGGCATGCCGAAGGTCCGCTCCTTGATCAATTTGTTCTTCTCGCCGTAGACCCAGTATCCGTCGCCTTTGCCGACCGTCAACACGCCCTTGGTGCCGTAGAAGATGTCGCCGTTCTCGAATCCTTCCTGGCGGTAGGGCGTCCAGATGCGTTGCTCGAAGACCAGCAGACGCCGTTGGCCCAGTTTGCCGTCGCCGGGGTACTCGAAGGTGATGTACTGGGTGTCGGGGAACTCCTGGTCGTCGTCGAAATAGAGTTTCTGCCCGTAGCCGCTTACTCGGGAGGGGTGGCAGTCGACGCCCAGGCCCCAGCGCCCTATATCCAGATCGTGGACGCCGTCGTTGCCCATGTCGCCCGTGCCGAAGTTGAAGAACCAATGCCAGCCATAGGGGATCAGGTTCGGCTGGTAGGGCATCCAGGGGGCGGGTCCGACCCACATGTCGTAGTCGATCGTGTCGGGCGGATCGCAGGGCTCGACGTGGCCGATGTTGGCTCGCCGCTGGCTGTTGACGACCTTGACCATCAGCACGTCGCCGATCTCGCCTTCGCGAATCATCTGCACGGCCTCGGCCACACCTTCGTTCGAGCGGTTCTGGGTGCCGACCTGAACGACGCGCTGGTGCTTGTTGGCCGCCTCGATCAGCAGTCGCCCTTCGCGGACGTTGTGGGTCGGGGGCTTCTCCAGGTAGACGTGCTTGCCGGCCTGCATCGCGAGCAGGGCCATGGGCGTGTGCCAGTGGTCGGGCGTGGCGACGGCGAGGGCGTCGATCGACTTGTCGTCGAGGATCTTGCGGAAGTCGGCCACAGCAGCGGCGCCTTCGAATCGCTTCTGCCCGTCGGCGAGCCGCTTCTTGTCGGTATCGCAAACGTAGACGAGTTCGGCATCCGGCTGCTTGGCGAAGGCCGTGCAGAGCACCCGGCCGCGGCTCAGGCCGACCGCGCCGATTCGGATCTTTTCGTTAGCTCCCAGGGCGGTTGCGGGGGTTGTTGAGAAGGCCAAGGCTGCACCGGACGCGGCAGCGGCTTGCTTGAGAAAGGTGCGACGCGTGGTCATGGTTGAGGCCTCCCGGGCGGTTGATGCACTGTGATTCTGACCAGGATTGTCGCGAATCAGAGTGGCGGATGCAAGCTCCGCCGCCAAATCCGCGGGATTTCCAGACGCCACGCCTTGCGGTTCTTGCATCGGGTCGGATGTCCGGCCCAGAATTAGGCAGTTCCGCAGAATGGAGCGATTACGCTGCGAACGGCACTCGGAGTGCCTGCTACGTTCTTCAGCCCAAGAGGTTCTCCCATGGAAGACGCAGCAGACAGGAAAACGCCCGTGTGGCAACAGACGGCACTTGCCGTATCGACAGGATTGTGCCTTGCGGTTTCGGCCTGTCACTGGTTCCAGCCGGACTGGCTTGCCGCATTGACGCTCGCGCCTCCGTGGTTCTGGCTGTTGCCCGGGTTGCTGCTGGTGAGGCTTGGCTACCGTCGCGATCGGCGCCGCCGGTCGGTTGCCGTGCTGGTGCTCTGGCTCCTTTTCACCGGCGTGTTCGTCGAGGAATTGCGGAGTCTCGTCCGTTTTGGCCGTACGCCGACGCAGGAGTGGATTGCAGCCCGCGAGCAAGGCCGGGCGATTCGTGTTGTCTCGCTCAACTGTTGTCTGGGAAACGTGAGGGCGGCCGCAGAAGTGGCGGCCTATGAGCCGGACATTGTCTTACTCCAGGAGTCTCCCGGCCGGGAAGCGATCGAAGAACTGGCTCGAGAGCTGTTCGGTGAAGGGGGCAGAGTTGTCTGCGGTTACGACACGTCGATTCTAACACGGTGGCGGATTGAACCGCGACCGGCAGCTCCAAGTTCAGATTTCGTTCACGGGGTGGCGACGCTGCCGAGTGGCATGGCGGTGGACGTCGTCAGCCTGCGACTGAATCCTCCCGTGGGCCGACTCGACTTCTGGAGTCCGGGCTTCTGGCGCGATCATCGGAACAATCGCGTCATACACCGCGATCAGATCCGGGATGTGATGGATGCCCTTGACGGCTCGCCGACGAACCACGTGATTGTCGGAGGAGATTTCAACGCGCCGGCCGGCGACGGCGCTCTGGCGCATTTGAGACCGAGACTTCACGATACGTTTCGCCGAGCTGGACGAGGGTGGGGCAATACCGGTACGAACGAGTTTCCGCTGTTTCGTGTCGATCAGATCTGGGCGAGTCGAGGCCTCCGAGCGGAATCGGTGAGGGCGCAGCGGACCGTTCACTCCGACCATCAAATGGTGGTTTGCGATCTGGTAGTCGGTGAATAGCCCCAACTGTTGCATAAATCGAGTGGTTCTGCAACGGGCTAGTTGAGGGGGTGGCGGGGTCAGAGGAGAGCTGATCGACGATTCGGGGCTTCGATAGCGCGTACGGGTAGCGTTGATAATCGTTATC
>JAAYAY010000273.1 GCA_012719125.1 Planctomycetaceae bacterium
ATTCAAAACCATCGTGTCATCTCCTCGATTGTCCTAACTTCAAGTAAGATGACACCTTAACCGAATACTGCTGCATTACCAACACACACGAATGCACTGCTAGCAGTGCTGCCTATAAATGGCTGGGCTCAAGCCCCCAGGTGGCTGCTTATGCCGGATGAACCACAATTCGCTTGTCGTCCATTCCCTTGTCGAATTCCTTGGGCTCGCAGCAAGGCCACATTCCCTGCGAATGCATGGCAGCAGACGCCGAAACTCGCCAGAATCAAGCTCGCCGGAGAGCGTCGACCACCTTCATGCGGGCGGCGCGGACGGCGGGGAGGACGCCGCCGATGAAGCCCATGAGCAGAGCCAGGATGGCGGCGGTGACGAGGATCTGCGCGGTGACGTGGAACTCGAAGGCCGTCTCGGAGAACGTGGCCCAGTTCGTCATGCCCGTCTTCATCCCGTTGAAGAGCAGCGACACCGCGCAGCCCAGCACCGCCCCGATTGCGGCCAGGGCGAGCGATTCCACCATGAAGGCCAGCCAAACGGCCTCGGGGGTGAAGCCGATGGCCAGCAGGCAGCCGATCTCGCGTTTGCGCTGGCTGACGGCGGCGTACATGGTGTTCATGGCGCCGGCGATCGCGCCGATCGACATGATCGACGTGAGGATGCCGCCGAGGATGGTGATCAGGTCGGCCATCAGCTTGGCCTGCTTTTCGTAATACTCCTTTTCCGTCAGGGCCTGCACCGTGCGGAGGCGAAGATCGGTTTCCGCGAGGGCGTTGAGTTGTTCTGCGGCCTGGCGGGCGCTGCCGACGGCGCGGAACAACACGGACTGAAAGATGGCGCCGCGGCGGAACGTGCCCTGGAGGAGATCGCCGTCCATCCAGAGTTCCGATTCCAGCGAGCTGCCTCCGGCCTCGAACAGGCCGACGATGCACCAGGTGTTGCGTCCCACGGTGATGGTCTGGCCGAGGCTGACGTTGCGGAGTCTCCGCGCCAGGCCGACGCCGACGACGGCCTCATTGGAGCCGGGGCTATGCCAGCGGCCTTGGGTGAGGCGGACTTCCGTGTGGACCGAGCGGGCCTGGGGCGGTCCGCCGCGGACGGTGATGTTCGTCTCGCCTCCGCCCTGCTTGGGCTGGGCAAGAAGGATGACGCTTTCGAAAGTCACCAGCGGGCGCCCATCCTCCTGGGCGACCATGGGCAGTTCGCTGATGATTCGGGCCGTCTCGCGCATGACCTGGCTCTGGAGCTCCGCGTCGGCGCCCTTGCGGAGGACGATGACGTTCTGAGGACTGCCCGAAGTCATGACCGCTCTCTGGAAGCCGGCGGCGAGGGAAAGGAGCGTGACGAGAACGACCACGACCAGGGCAATGCCGCCGACGGCCATGGCGGAAGAACCCTTTCGGACGGCGATGCTGCGCAGGCTGTAGAGGAAGGGGATGGCCATGGTCACACGCTGCGAAGCGCCTCCGTGGCCTTGAGCCGCATTCCAGTGATTGCGGGGACGATCCCGCTCGAGAAACCCGTCAGCACAGCCAGCCCGGTCGCGGCGAAGACCGACTCGCCGGGCAGGTAGAAAACCGGGAAGAAGTCGGGTTTGGGATTGAAGTGCAGAACGTTGGCCAGAAGCCACGCGGGGGCCACGCCCGCCAGGGCGCCGAGCAGCGAGATTGCCAGGGCCTCCCCGATGAGGAGGAGGAAGACGTGCCCGTCGGTGAAGCCGATGGCTTTGAGAATGCCCATCTCGCGGGTGCGTTCACGGGCGCTCATCATCATGGTATTGGCGGAGACCAGCAGCATGGTCAGGACAATGGCACTGCCGATGGAACGCAGCAGGAGTTCGAAGTTGCCGATCATTCCGATGAATTCCAGATTAAAGGCCTTCTCCGACATGGTGCGGGTTTCGTAGGGGCTGTTAGCAAACCGGGAATCGATAGCGGCGGCAATCTCGGCAGAGCGGGCCGGATCGGTGATGCCAAGGATGTACAGCCCCACCGAGCCGCGTCCAAACTGGCGAGCCTCATCGAAACGCTTGATCGGAAAGTACATCATCGTCTGGTCGAACGTCGGGGAGTCGCTCGTGTACAGAGCGCGGACGTTGAACTCCCAGATCGAGGAACCGTTCTTCTGGGCCCAGATTGTGCTGCGCAACACGAGCCGGTCGCCCACTTTCTTGTTCAGACGCTCGGCAATCTTCGCACCAAGCACGCAGCCCATCTGGTCGTTCAACAGGTCGTGAAGCTGGTCGGGCGGAATCTCGATTTCAGGATAGAGGGCAAGGTAGTTCTCGATGTCGGTGGCGAAGTTCGCGAAGAACTCCTCCCGCTTCTTGCCGTCGGGGCCCGGCTCCTGCGACAGGGCGCCGAACCACACGGCGGCCGCCACGCCGGTCACGCCCTCGGTTTGCGCAATCAGCGAGCGATACGACATGGGCAACTGAAAGACGATGGATTCCTTGTGCTGGACAACGAGCCGGGAGGCGTCGGACATGTTCACCCCTGCCTGGAACGACGTGAGGACGGCTTCGAGGAAGGCGAACAGGAAGAGGGCCACACCGATGCCGAAAACGGTCAGCAGGGTACGAAGGGGTTTGCGGAGAAGATTGAGGAGGAGGAGCCGCATGGCGTCAGGTCCGTTGATTCAGCACGTCGAGGTCCTTGGCGAGCACGCCTTTCTCGAGGTGCAGTTGCCGGTGGGCCATGTGGGCGACTTTCGGGTCGTGAGTGACGATGATGATCGTCTTGCCATAGTCGCGGTTCAGGGCGACGAGGAGCGCCATGATTTCCTCGGCCGAATGGGCGTCCAAGTCGCCGGTCGGTTCGTCGGCCAGGAGGATGACGGGGTCGGAGGCCAGGGCTCGGGCGATGGCGACACGCTGTTCCTGACCGCCGGAGAGCTCGTCGGGGCGGTGGTTCATACGGTCGCGGAGGCCGACGATTTCCAAGGCCTTGAGCACATGCTCGCGCCGCTGGCGGCGGCTCAGAGGGACCAGCGTCAGGGGCAATTCCACGTTCTGGTAGGCGGTCAGGACGGGGAGCAGGTTGTAGGCCTGGAAGACGTAGGCGACATGATCGGAACGCCAGCGGGCGAGCTGGCGGGAGCTGAGCTGGCCGAGATTCTGCCCGCAGACGATAACCTCGCCCGAGGTCGGCGTGTCGAGGCCGCCGAGGAGATTGAGGAGGGTGGTTTTGCCGGATCCGGAGGGGCCCATGAGGGCGACGAAATCGCCTGGGGCGATGGTCAGATTGAGGTCGTCCAAGGGGTGGATGTCGGCGCCGCCCTTGTGGTAGAGCTTGGTGACGTGGCGGCATTGGATGATGGGCTGAGGTTTCACGATCGATTTGCTCCGGTAACCGCACCTTGGTCGGTACTAACCCTGCCGATGATCTCCACGGGCGGCGATTCAGGAGGTTAGGCAGGCGGACGAAAAAAATCTACCAGTTAGACGCTCTAGGATGGGAAAAAGGCGTAGACATGTGGAGCAGAATCGCACTTGGCATGGACAACGGACTTGCCGCTCCACATGTCTACACCTTTTTCCTATCCTACGTTTGTGCATATTGTTTGCCTACAGGCACGGCAAAATGGAGCTGAACGGTCGATGAGAGTGCGAAACAATGAGGTACCCCCGGTGATGCTTGAGGCTGCGTGAGGTTTCG
>JAAYAY010000274.1 GCA_012719125.1 Planctomycetaceae bacterium
CACTGGCGGTGAACTCCTGTTTTCCATTGTTCCCATTGGGGACACTTTTTCTTACACTGGAAAGCATCGAGTTTCACCGCCTTTTGTCAAGATCACATCAATGGATTTGTGCAACTGACGGGTATACGCAGCCAGCCCCCGGCCACTGTCGTTCTTCACGCGAAAGTCAGCGCCAGCGTGGAGCAGCATGAAGACGACTCGTGAGTGCCCGTGATGCGCCGCAACGAGAATGGGCGTGTTTCCGCCGGAATCACGGATCTCGAAATCCGCTCCGGCTTCGATCATGAGGGCAACGTTCTCCGCTGAGGGCGCCCCACTGTGTATCCAGCCAAAGCCAGCCCCACAGGCGAGTAGAACTGGAGTTTTGCCGTCTGTGCCGACCAAGTTCGGATCACCACCGTTGGCCAGAACGATCGGCAGGAAACTGATCTCCGATTGATAGTAAGCCAGTGCCGCCAGGTGAGTCACAGACAATCCCTCGACAAAATCGAACGCACCTCCCGGTACTGTGATGTGCTTGTGTTCCCTAAGTAATCTCGCGAGAATTATGGGTGTCGTCTTGATATTCGGGTTGGCTTTCAGCTTGAGCAGATGCTCCAGCAGTCGAGCATGCTTGCCCAAATACTCCTCCTGAACAGGGACGGCCTCGCTCCCGATAGGCATGCCTTTCGCATCGCGTGGGATCTTGTCGAGGGCCTCCGCGAATCCCAATGGCAACGCCCAGAACAGCGGTGTCACGTTCATTCGGCCCGTTGCATTGATGTCCACGCCCTCGGTCTTCACAAGTCGGTCGATCTCCGCGTAGTCCTTCTTGCGAATGGCCTCGCAGAGCCGAAGCACAGCGGGGTCGTCGAAAAACAGCTCTGGGGCCCAACCGCGTTCGGCTTCCTGAGTCCATCGGCCGACGCGGGCTGTTGACGCCGTACTTGGCGTCGAACTGCTCCTGGAGCAGCCAGGGGCTTGCAGGCAAACAACAATTCCAAGGGCGAGGATGAGGAAATCTCGCTGCATGATGGCATTCCATTGTTCCAGAATTGAAAAATTGAAAAGGGGACATTCTACTTTTCCGTCGCCATTTTTGCGGCCCGCCCCGCCACCAGTACGTCCGCAGGCGGTGGTTGGTCATTCGCCTTTCTCCCTTTCGCCCTCGACCGCATTCTGCCTCGCTTTCTCTGCCTCCTCGCGCCGAATGCGTTCCTTGACCTCCCTTTCCCGAACTGCCCGAATCTGCGCCGGCAGGAGTTTCCCCTCTTCTTTCCAGTGAGCATTGTCCGCTTTCGCCTTCTCGAACGACACACCCTGCGCATTCAGCCAGGCCACCAGTTCGTCGTAATCGCTCTTCTGTTCTGCACTCCAATACGGCTTACGTCGTTGTTCCCTGACAACCAGATGGACCAACTGCTGATTGGAGTCTGGTCGATAGATTTCGTGATCTGCCCCGGCTTCGAGCAATTGTAGCGTGAGCCCATATTGACCAAACCAGCTGACGGCTGCCATGGCAGGCGTGGCGCCGCTTCGCACATCATCCAGATCCGCTCCGGCATCGATCAGAAGTTGCACCGCCTCGCGTTTGTTCGTGCAGTGTCCCTTGATCACCGAAAACAGAGGCGTCTCCCTGTGTTGCGGATCCACGAGGTTCGGGTCGCCGCCGTGCTGCATGACGTACTTGAAGTAGTTAGGGAACCACGTCTCCGCCGCCAGGTGTGTCACCGAATCGCCCGGCACGATTCCCGACATTTTCGTACCGAAATCATCCTCGACGTGAACGTTCGGATCGGCGCCGTGTTCCAGGATTCGCTTAAAGACCTCGAGCTTGTTCTCCGGAAACGCCCACAAGAGCGGCGTCATCTTCCCCTTGCCGAGCGCGTTGATGTCGGCCCCTGCCGCCACCAGCCGATCGATCTCGGCCAGATCCTCATTTTGGATCGCCTCGCAGAGCGCAATAACCTTGGGGTCGTCGAAATAGTCCTCCGCGTGCCACCCGAACTTGTCGTACCAGGAACGATTGGCCCTGGACAACGGACCGGTGACCTTGGAGCAACCGACGAACGACAGTGATGCGGAGAGAAGCACGACGAGCGTTGCCAGGATCATTGCACGACATGACAAGTGCACATGAGTCATCACTTCCCGTCCCTTCGTGCAGAAGTACATCTGAAAGGCCACACGCGTGGCACCGGTTCTTGAACCGGTGTGGCGCAGCCACAGGAGGTTCAGATGATCATTCTATCCAGTGAATCGGCACGCCCACAGTTCCCCGTGAACGCTTCCACTCGACAGCCGAGTTGACGATCGCTCTTCCCGCAACCTTCAAGTCGCTGACGCACACGATCGACTCCGCGGCCGTCTCGGTACCCGTACTCCTTGGCCACCTCCGTCACCCCCCGGCCAACCGCCTCTGCCCCCGCGGCAAGGTGGCGCGGACAGAAAGGGGACCGATCAAACAGCTCGGGTGTCTTTGTTCATAGTGTTCTTGATATAGAAGCCGATATGATGTCGTCTACTTACGCAAGATCGCTTCATGTCCGTCGACCCCTGCCCTGGATCGAACGCGAGACGTAGAGCCTCCGGGCGGCCGCCTGCTTGCTGGCAGAGAAATCGTGAGCAGCACAAGGATCCTCTTGCCGGCACTGCCATTGACCGGTCCGTGTCGCGGAAACCACTCGCTGCCAAGCCGAGAATAGTCTTCCTCCCTCCTCGGATTCCTGCCTCCTCCTCTTTCGTTCGTCCTTCAACCCCGCCCGCGTCTCTGCGCCTTTGCGCGAGTCCCCTCCGTGTTCTCTGGGCCTCTGGGTTTATGTTCCCTTCGCCAGACCCCGTTACGGTACGGCAGTCGCCACATGGAGCGACCGATACAGGGAGCAACAGCCCAGCCCAGCCCCACCCCCTCAATCGGCCTGTTCAACTTTCCTCTTGAAAAGCCCGGGCAAATCCATATAATGTACACATGTACCGCTCCCGAAACCACGCCCTGACGCCCACAGCCCCTTCATCGCTCCATTTCTCCAGATCTTCCTGTCATCGATCTTCCTGCCATCCATTCCCCTGCCCGCCATCTATGGTAACAATCCAAACAATGCAAAGAACGCATCCGCCACCGTATCGACCACGCCCAAGAGAACGCACCCCGCCGCCCCCAGATATTGGCAAGACCGCCCATTCGTTGTCCAACCAATCCCACAAGATCAGCGTCGATTACCGCCGATCAGCGTTCCTCCTATTCATCCCCGTTCACCACCTGCACCGGCCCGATTTTCACCGTCATTTCTCACCACCTCAACGCCGACCACTCTGGCCATCGCCCCAACTTCTATAACCACAAACACTTAGCCCGAAAGTCGCCGAACGCTCACACCCCCATTCTGCATGGTAGTCAAAATGATTCTGCGCATCCGACGACGCCGTAACCCATTATGCCGCAACACGATAACCATCGCCGTTCGATGGAGCAATCGATCGACAAGTG
>JAAYAY010000275.1 GCA_012719125.1 Planctomycetaceae bacterium
CACTGGCGGTGAACTCCTGTTTTCCATTGTTCCCATTGGGGACACTTTTTCTTACACTGGAAAGCATCGAGTTTCACCGCCTTTTGTCAAGATCACATCAATGGATTTGTGCAACTGACGGGTATACACTGCCGCGACCGATAGTGTGTTTTCGTTTCCCACCGTTACGGTTGTCCTCAAGAACAACTCGAAAGAAGAGTTTGGCAAGATAGAAAAGGCTGCTTTGTTTGGTGGCGGCTCGACACATCACCTTCATGCCAGCGTTTACTGGCAGTTGTGTTTGTCGGACGGTTTCCAATCTCTACGCCCTCTTCCAGTGTGTCTTCGTGGACCACCATTCGTTGCAGATTACTGGTCGGGACTGAGCCCCGATTCGCCGCTCGAAACTTGGAGTATCGGACAGATGAGGGCAACGATCGGCAATCTGCTTGTGATAGTCCCATGCTTCAGTTCGTTGTCGCCGAATGGCAGTGGTCCGGTCTTCATTGATTCGTTTCAGAACGAGTTCATCTTTACCTTGCCCTACGAGGATCTTCAGCAAATCACAACGGTTGATGTTACAGTCGCTAGCAAGTCCTTCATACCGCCACTTGAGTGAGAACCATGAATCAACCGATCACTCCGCCCCCGATCACACCACCACCAGTGATTCCTAAGCAGTCGCCGCCTGGTCAATTGTCCTTCGGCCAGTATTGGTCGTGCCACTTTGCGCAAACACGCGGTCCATGGGCGTTTGGAGTTGCTCTCGGACTCATCGTTGTTCCTGTGCTCAGCCTGCTCAAACCGGCAATTGGTATGAGAGGCCTGGTCATTGTTTTGGTGGCCGTCGTCGTCCTATCGCTGACGCTACTCCTGATCTACACCTATCAACGACTCGTTGCCTACTTTCTTACGAGGACGACCGAACTACTCAACCGGCCGCGTAGTCGGATAGCACCGTTCGGATTCACGAGCCTCTTGCTCGCCATTGTGATTGGACCACTCGTCGCAGGTGAGTCGTTTGTACCCGAGTGCGGACTTCTGGCAACGCTCGTTCCACAACTCAAGGAAGAGCAAGCACGCCTCTTGCGGATGAAGGATCGCTGGGAACACAACACTACTGCGACAACGCAACTTCGCCCCGAACCTGCGGAAGTGCCAGACGAGGAATTTGCCGAAACAGCAAGATCTTATGACGATTCGAATCCTGTGCCGCCCCTGCCCCTTCCGGTCGAACAGCAGGAAAATGCCGCCGCGTCAGACGAGGCACGCGAATCCATGAGTGCACCCTCTCAGACGCAGGCGACCCTTGCCGATGCGGAAAGCAACCTGCTCAAGGCGGCTGCTGCGGCAGGCGGTATTGACGCGGCATGGGTCCCCCAGGTGGTTCGGCAGGTCCGAAACGGCGAAGCGGTTCCTGCACATTTTGAGAGTCATATACACAGACTCACCCTACAAACACGTCAGAATTGGCGGCGATGGGAGTCCGCTCTTGCAGACCTGCGGTTGAGTGCTTCGGAAGGCAACGCCCCATCTTCCCCTGAACGTGAGGGACCGCTTCTGAGCGGCAGTACAGATCCGGCCCTCCCAAAGCGCGAAGAGCCGGCGCTCGGTGATAATGCTGTGCGGCTGCGTGGAGGCGCGATTCAGCCTTGTCACGCTCATGGTTCACTTCTGAATTCTGACGCAACACCACCTCCCGTTGCTAGGGCAATTCAGCAGAAAAGAGAGGTGTGGAAACACTTCCACGAATCGGACTCTGAATTTGTGAGATTCGTAGTAATGAAAGGGGACATCGTCGAAAGTGTTGTTTGGAGCCATCCCCCGAAGGAACTGTGGTTTCAAATCCGTGCCGGTGAAATAGCATCGTATTGCAGTGAAGACAAAACCCTTCGGATCGAAGAGAAATGGACGGGCAAGAGAACCACTGCGGGGCTACAACTTGACGAAGTTCATCGCATAGAGAAATCGGACGGTCAAGTGGAACGCAGCATTCAAACCACGGCGGCGACCACCGTCCATGGCAACAGGATCACTACGCAAGTAAGTAAACGCCAAGTTACTCGCGGTTCAGTATCCAATCTCACTGATTCGGAATACAAGCGACTGATCCAGGACAATCGCACACGAATTTCTGACGACGGCAAGAGGTGGAACCATGATGCCCGACAGACTCAAGACTACGCCGATGGTTTTGCGCGAAGGTTGTAACGTCCGGGGGGATTGGATAGGAATGTGCGGAGGGAATTCGGGATACATACGCCCCAGCATAGGAGCTACCCCATGAGTCCGTTGATAACATGTCCGGCGTGTGGTCGGACGGTCAGTTCGTCAATAGAAAAGTGCCCTAACTGTGGTGATCCATATGTGAATGAGGACTTCTCCGCTCGGCCTCCGCAACCATCAGCGCCTTTGTTACCACCGCCCCCATCAGAACAATGGCATGTCAGAACGGCAGATGGCCAACAATTTGGCCCCATCACGAAAAACCAGCTAGATCTGTGGGTTGCCGAACAACGTGTCAATGCAAAATGTCAGCTCTGGCAAGTTGGTTCGTCATCGTGGAAACCAGTGACAGAGGTGTACCCGGCCTTGGCCGTTCGTGTGATACCGTCGGTCAACAGTCGTTCCCGTCACTACGGCGCAACTAGGAAGAGGAAATTCCTCGTTGCTGCGGTAGTCCTCACTTTCGTCACCTGTGTCGGTGCGATCGTTGTTACCAACATCGCTATTCGCGTTGGCATCATTCGACCAGACCGGCAATCGGTCGAACAAAAGGTCATCCCGGCCACATCGCTTCTTCGCAAGTACAAGGACAACATCTTCACGGCGCAGGAGGCATTCGATGGTGAATGGTTCACGGTCGAGGGAATGGTGACGGCCATCGACACCTTTGATGGGAAACCTGGCGCTGAATTGTATTTCGACCCACCGGTGCGATGCTTCTTCGGCGACCGGAATGACTTGGCTCAGTTCAAGAGGTCCGATTACGTAAGAATCGGCGGAAGAATACGCGGTATGCAGGAGAACGTGGTTGACAGGTTCGGAGAGGAGCATAGAATCGAAATCCTGTGCCTCGATCACTGTTGGTTTGTTCAACAAGTGGAATGGAAGGATCGTGTGATCGACGACTGAGCACTCGGGGGCGTCCGATGACATCCTCTCTTGCACACTCCCTGCAAAGGCCATTCGAGGCCGCCATACCACCAGCGGAGTGCAAGGGCGGCCAAAGGAAATGCCTTTCCGTTGACAGGAGCAGGTCGCAAGGCTGCCTAGTCCCTTGCTCTCGGACTTGTTGGTTGCCCCTGCAGTGCCGCAGGAAACCGACAAAGCAAGATGAAGCTAAGGAGATGCCTTCCAGAGGAAACACGTACCACTCGTATGGTCCGGTGCCCCTGAGATAGGTGGGGCCCGCGTGCATTTACGGGGTGCATGATTCCTGGGATGCGCCCCAGTTCTGCAAGGCTGACCCTTTGATTGACTACATTGCTACTCGGCTTCTCGTTCTATCAGACAAGAATCAACGTCATCTGCGATCTCCAATAGCAATGGTGAAGCATGGCAGGCGTTGAACGGCCTCACACTATCACCCCTCTGAGTGCGGACGAATAATTCCAACTCCTTAGCATCCTTGGCCGGACCATTCCTTAATGCTTGAGACATAATACTTTCACATCCATGCCCAACGGCCTGTTTTGTCCGCATGATACCGTCATGCTTCATGTGTTCAACCAATTGTTGCATGGTGAAGGTTATGTCTAGCTTCTCTAGCTGTTTTCGCGTTCCATTTTCCCCTAACACTGTGTTAGGGGAAAATCGGCTGCCTTCGGCCTCCCCTGATGAGGTGTCTGTTCCCACCTTCTCAATCTCAATAACAGCCTGCTGTAATAGTCCCTTCACGATTGGGATTCGAGATGGCGACACCAGCACCTTCACGCCTTCAAGGAGTGCATCAAGGTTTGCTGGTAGTGGTCTTCCGAATTCGACATCGTGTTGGTTTACGGTGAAAAGCCCAGAAACTATCCGCTCTTCTGTCTTCCTGATTATCTCGTTGGCTTCTTCTATGGCGTCTTCAACGGTTGCGTCATAATGGTCCTCGAATTGTGTGAGGTACAGACGCATGGCATGCTTGATTGTCTCTGACTTATTGCCTTTGCCGAACATCGAACCGATCAAGTAAAGGCATCGTTGGTATCGCTGGCCGGGTCCATTGATTGGGTATTGCTGGCAGTAGGCTGCGAGGCTGTAGGGTGTTGCAGTGCCCTGCTTGATGCTCTCCCTGCGTCGGTAGTGCTCCTCGATCTCTTCCTTGGTCTTTCGCTGGCACAAATCGATGAGCCAGTCTGGTGCGATGGTCCGTTCGCTTGGAGGGATCTCGGCAACGTATGGGTTGCCGGATTTGTGGATCGAGCCCGGGCCGACCATGTGGCCGTGCCAGCCGATGACGTCGCAGCCCGGGATTGCTACGCGCTTATGGTTTGGGTTGGCTCCATAGCTGGTTCGGATCTGGATGCCATCGGGCAGGTCATAGAGGAGGTGGTAGTGGTGCGCTCCGCCGGGGCTGCGGGTGGTCATCGTCGGCGGTAGCTTGCCGTATCGTTGCTGGAGTTGTTCGAGGTTGTGGTGCCCGCACTCGCCGTCGCAGTCGATACCGATGCGGTTGGTGGTGCAGATGCCGCAGTTATGGTTGGGCCATTTGGTGGCCCATCTGTCTATCGTCTCTTGCTCCGTAGTGGCCTTCTCTGGCCAATCCCTCATGAATGGGTGCTTGGAGGTTGGCGAGACGGGGATGACTGGGATGTCGCTCGATGCTAGTTGGCGTGCGACGGTTGCGAAATTGCAGATGCTTAACATGATGATGCTCGCGCAAAAGAACGCCCCATGACAGCGAGCACCGACTGCCATGGGGCGACCTGTAGGCATCAATTATCAGTGCTACTTGAAATACGTCCGGTAGCTGGTTCTTGCGCCTACAAGTCCAACCACCATCCTAGGTTTGCCCCGTGGGGCCACTGCTATCTACGCGTGCCGCTGTCTGTGGCGTGAAACCGTAGCTGTCTGCGATTCTCATGACGCGGACAGCGTCCTTCAACTGCTCGCTGAAGCATCGTTCACAATAATCGTCGATACTGGCGTGGTTGCTTCTGCATTCGCGACATAGTGTGCCGGTACTACGTTCAAAGGTAATGGAGTATTCTCGTTTGGTAGTTTGGCTTGCAGTCCGAGTGTCCCGGAAACGGACCAAGCTGAAATCGATAACGATGCCGTTGTCTTGTACGGTCATACCTGTCTCAACTTCCTTCCCGGCCTTAATGGAGCGCACGGCTGCATTGATCGTGGCGGCGTAGTCCGGGAACAGCTTCATCAAATCGTTCCGGAACTTGTAGGCGATTTGTCGGATCGATCCATAGCTCGGTGGCGGTACCGGCTTCTCACCAGGTTTCGTCGATTTGCTCAGCTTCTTCGCCGGGAAGAAGCATATTGGCTGCTTGGCTATGACTTCGTCGCACGCTCGATGTATCCAGTCGCTGCGTGATTCGCGTGGTCGAGCCTTCACCTTGCCTACACTTTTCTCAAAGTAGACCGCAATCACCCCTAGGAGTGCTGCTGTTCCGCCGCGTCTTCGTGTGAGTTCTTCATTCGGAGTCGCTGCGATAGGCATATAGTTCTTATCGTACTTCAGTAGAACAGTGATTGGAGGTAGCTTGGCTTCATCCTTCTTTGGCGTGGCGAGCCAGTTCAGCCCTCTTTCCGTGATGCAGAACTTCTGCGTTTCGGGGCAGGTGCCGACAAGTCTATGCCTCAAGCAATAACTCAATGCGAGGTAGGCATCATAGGTGTCGTCCTCGGGCCGCAACTTGGTTGTTGGTTGCAAATCCTCGTCGGCATCTTTCGGCCAGTACGCGATAGCAACCTCTCGGCCCGTCCATGCATCCCTCTTGAAGATGGTGAATTCGGTGTCCTGGTCTAGATGGCTTCCGCGTGGGAGTTTTCGCTTCCGTGCGAGGATCATCAAGAGCTGCCGGATCGCCTTCAGTTCATTCGTCGTCTGTGGCATGTTTCACTTTCACTTCTGGATGTTTCAGATTGAGCCTGCTGGTTGCTCGGGTCTGATCCTCTCATAAGTCTCGATTATAACGGGACTTCCAGCAAGTCCAGTCTCTGCCTTGTTTGGCTCTCTCAGCAAAATATCACCGCAAAAAAAACCTCAATGTCTGGGCCGCACGCTGCGGCCTCTGCGGTGATCCGGCCTGGCAACCACCGCGAATACAAAGCCCTGGCACCTGAGGACACTCAAATGAAATTGCGAGTAGAAAGACCGCTGGCCGAACCCGGCCGACACTCGATGCGGTTCGAGTGCTGCAAACAAGAAGACGACGGACGCCAACTACGCTGGGTCTTCGTCAGCGACGACGGGCTCGTCGCGAGCGCCAAGACCAGCAGCTACATCGCCGCGAACACACAGGCCCACAGCCTCGCCTGTGCCATCTTCGGTCGCGACCTGGCCATCGACGAGGAAATCGACACCAACGAAATCGTCGGTGCCGAGTACGACATCATCGTCGTCCGCAAAGGAATTGCCGAGACCATCAAGAAGGTCTCGGCATAGTTGCCTGGGGCCGCGGACGGACTTCCGGTGCGTCCCGCCGAGACGTGCGGGAAGTTCGCCCATTTCCGTTTCCATTTGCTTTTTCTGGAGGATAGCGATGCGTTTGTCAAATGACAATGTGTTGTCTTGGTTTTACGAGATAACGCCCGAGCTTGATGAACTCTCTTACTGGGCGGTAGTAGCCAATTTGAAAGTTGGCCAATACATAACGAGCGACGCTGTGGTTGTTGTCGCGAACGTGCACCCAGAGCAGCCAGAATTACGCAGCCTGCAGCTCAGGACCCCCGTAATACCTTGGCACACTCTCACCATCAATCTCCAGACGGAGCTGAGTACGTTGGTGTACGGTGGTCAGACAATCTTCGAGATGCACTTCAGGCCGCGCAAGGTATTGGCTCGCTTCCGCAAGCATCTCATCTCGCTTAAAGGGAATCGCCCGACTCCCGGGCTATCCCGCTAACTTCACTAGCTCGAAAGGAGCACTCCCGTGTCTGCTGACGTAGTACAAACTGACGTAATGAACAACAACGACAACCCAATCAAACCGAGCGTTCCCCCGGAGGTGGGCGCGCCCATGTATGAAGTGCTGCGAGAACTGCAGAACGCCCTTTTCTGGCGCGCTGTCGACTGCCGCGTCTGCTACGACGCACCGTTGAAGGACGACAGGCACGTGCTGGTCATGGTCGACGACAACGACGTAATCGTTGAAATCACGGCGGCCGATCCTGCCAGAGAAGAGACGTTCAGGGTGCCGCGCGAGACGGAGAACCTCGCCGATGCCATTGTCGAGAAGGTCATGGAGAATCATGGCTCAGAGAATGCTGGCCTTGACACCGACCATTGCAAGGTGGACCTCGCACGGAGTTATTGGCGACGGGCTTGCCGCGTCTACGACGTCTACTAGCGTCCCTGGGCTACGGACGGCCCACCCTCGCCCCTTGGCTGGTCCTGGGGGGCGTGGGCGGCTCGTCCGACTCTCGGACAATCCAATAACCCGGGCCGAAGGCCCAAAACCAAAAGGAGGACAGTTATGTCCGCCCATGCGACAACCGTAATTGACAACAGCCGCGACCCTCAGAATGCGAGCGATCCCCCGGAGGTGGACACGCCGAAATGGTCGGACCGGTTTGCGGGCCTGAAGAAGGCACCGAAGAAACCGGCAAACAACAGAATCATGAGCCGCGACGAACAAGTCGAGCTGTTTGCCCCGGTCATCATCCGCAACACCCTGGACGGGCAAACGACCGAGCGGGATGAGTTGATCGAACTCATCAAACCGCGCGGCTATTCCGACAGCGGCGCAGCGAAAACCGTCGGGGACCTGATCGGCGGACACAGGATGGGCCTGTACCAGGACAATGGTGCCATCCTCCCGAGCCGATACAACGGCCTCCTGGTCCTGCAACAACTCTCGGAGGCCAAGGCCGAGGCACTCGCACAAGATCTCGGCTTCGCCTCCGCCGGCGAACTCTACGACGCCATCGACGCGCTCCAGACCGACTGCGAGC
>JAAYAY010000276.1 GCA_012719125.1 Planctomycetaceae bacterium
CACTGGCGGTGAACTCCTGTTTTCCATTGTTCCCATTGGGGACACTTTTTCTTACACTGGAAAGCATCGAGTTTCACCGCCTTTTGTCAAGATCACATCAATGGATTTGTGCAACTGACGGGTAGAGGCTATTCTTCCAGCACGAAGCGGGCGTCGAGCCAGTTGGCGTGGTCCTGGACGTCGGCACGATCGGCGAAGTCGACGACCAAGTCGAGGCGTTGGACTTTGCGGACGTCGACGGAAATCGGAATCGGCGGGTCGAGCCCGCGAACGGTGGGGCTCACGTAGGCTTCTTTGCCGTCGACGAAGACGCGGAATCGCACGCTCCCCATCCCTTGGGTTCCGTCGTCGACGCCCAGGGCCGCCTGAAACTGCGCTGCGCCCTTCGGCGGCACATAACTGATGCGAGCGGCCGTGTGCATGCCGAGGCCCTTGAGATGCAATTGGCCGGCACAACGCATCAGACCGCCCAAGACATTGCGGTCCGCCTGGTACGGCCACGAGCGGTTGAGATAGGGGACGTGGCGATAACCGGTGGGGGACATGTCGGAGAGATAGAGGATGCGCGGCGAGACGGGTTGCAGGAAGACGACGGCCGACAGGTCTGCCTTGCAGGTGAGCCCGCCGGCGAGAACCAGCGTCGCGTTCTGTTCGTTGATCGCAAGTTGCTTGACGCAGAGACGGCTGCCGTCTGTCAACCCCACCACGCGGCAACGGGGCGCACGGTCGCCGCCCGCGGACGGGAAGCTGAGCGAACTGATCCGATTCGTTTCGAGGTCGATCGTTCCTACTGGGTTTCGGAGCGTGGCTTTCCGATCGTCGAGCGCGACCAGTTCTCCGCGCATTCGATCGCCGTTGAGCAGGATGACGCGAGCGGTATCTTCGTTGTTGCGGGCGGCCTCGTCGAGCAGGCGGTCGCGGTCGATCCGCGCGGCAGGGAGCCGCAGGATCAGTGCCGCGAGTTGCTCCCGGGGCAGCCGCACGAGCCCGAGGGTATCGGAATCGAGCGTCAACTCCTTCTCGGTTGCTTCAAGAATGCCGGCGACCAGCAGGGTTCCGTCGCGGAGAAGGAACACGGGGGCGCGATCCGGTTCGGCACAAGCACCCCAGCGGACCAGTGCATCTGCCGGCAGTTCTCGGGTTCCGTCTTTGGTGCGAAAGGTGAACGACTCGCCAGAATCGGCTGCCAGCAGTTCGCCCGCGAACGGCTCGCCGGCGACCGGAACAGCGATCGGCTCGTCGGCCACGGCAACGGTGGCGGCGGACAACGAGAGGATCAGGATGATTCTGGGCCACATGGTTACGGCTTCTTCCATCCTAGGGTGGCCTCCGGTCGCAGCCAAATATGACTGAAGGCTCTAGCGTTGCAGAATCGGCAAGAAATTGTTGGGAACCTGGAGGACGATACAGCACATGGCCGTGGCGTATTCGGGGGAAATGGGCGACATCCAGGAGCCGTCGGTTCGCTGGCGGCTGACGAGTTCGTCGCGGATGGCGGGGTACCATTTCTGCCAGGGTTCGCCCCCCTGGCGCCACATGGCCTGGACGGCATAGTAGTGGCCGTAGAAGTAGTAGCTGCCGGCGGCGTCGGAGCGGCCGTCGCCGGGGAGGAACTTCATCAGGTATTCGATACCCTTGCCCAGTTCCGGGCCCTCGTAGACGCCGGCGCTGTGCAGGGCCACCACGCCGGCCGCGGAGCGGGCGAAACCGCTTTCTCCGCCGCTCACCATGTACATGAACCCGCCGTCGGGGTTCTGGCTGCGGCGTACGTAGTCGATGCACTTGTCGATCGTTTCCATCGGCACTTCGATTCCGGCATTGCGGGCAGCCCTGAGGGCCATGACCTGGCAGATGGTGACGCTGATGTCGGCGTCGAGGCGGCGGGGCTGATAGCGCCAGCCTCCCTCGTCGTTCTGGGTGTTGACGATCAAGTCGACTGCCGAGTCGAGTTTCTCGCGGATCTCCTTGTTGCCCGACATTCCGTAGCACTCCGCCAGAAACAGGGCGGCAAATCCATGGCCGTACATCGGACCGTGGCTGGCCGATCCGGGGGCGGTAATGAAACCGCTTTCCTGAGTATGGACGAGAATGTAGTCGAGGCAGCGGGCAACGTTCTCGCCGTAGGGGCCGCGGCCGGGGGTGCTGCCGCCGGCCATGAAGGCAAGTCCGGCCAGCCCGCAGATGGCTACGTTTCCCCGGTATCCACCCGAGGCAAAGGAGCCGTCGTCGTGTTGCGACGCGTCGAGATAGGCCAGCCCCTTTTCGATGGCGGCGTCGGCGGCCGGAGTGATCAGCTTACCCGCATCAGCCTCAACCCGCAGGTCCTGACCGGGCGCCCGCGCGACAACGAGCAGGAATGCCATCACGGCGAACACCACGCTTCCCGAAAGCGGCCGGGCGGATTTGGGCTGCAAATGGATCATTGCGGCTCCTTTCGATCCTCGGCAAGGCGTTTGAAGTAGCGCGCGATCAGGTCGGCATACTTGGGCAGGAACTCTTCGACGGAGGTCTGAAGCATCTGCTGACGTTCCTTCTCGGGCAATTCGCCCCAGACCTGCTTGATGACCGCCATCATCTCGTCCATGTCGGGCATGTTACCTTCGGCCTTGCCCGGCTTGATATTGCTGGTGGTGGCAGGCTTTGGTTTGGGGCTGCCTTCCTTGGGCTTCGACGGCTTAGGCTGCTCGGTGGGCTTTCGCTCGGCCACGCTCTGGCTCTGGCTGGCGCAGGACTGGCACTTCTTCTTGGCCTGCTTGAGGAGCGAATCGATGTCGATGATGATCTCGGCCTGGATCTGCTGAGTCCTCTGGCCCGATTCGTTCTCCTCGATGAGCCCCTCGACCAGGCGCATGCTGCGGGCGATCCCCAGGAGCGGATTTCTCGTTTCGTCGACCGCGGCCTCGGCCAGTTCTCTCTCAAGCAGGTCGTTCCAGGCGTCGATCCGCCGTTTCGAAAGCGGTTCCTTGGTGGATGCCTCTTGTTTCTCCGGCACTTTCGGCGGCTCACCAAACAATTCTCGCTCCACGGCCGGATCGATCGAGCCGGTTTTGACGTCGCCGAACAGAGCGTCGTCGAGCGAGGGAGGAACGACCTGCGGGCTCTGGGCCCGGGCGGAGGCCAAGTCGAAACCGATCCAGGCCGCCGCAAGCATCGCAAGCGATCCGCACACCGGGATGGCATGTTTTCTGTATACGGTCATGGCATTTCCTCCCTATCGGGTTCCGAACCGTCCGGATCGAGAGTCGGCAGCCCTGCCGGATCTTCCTCGGGGGCCGCCATTTCCTGCATCAGGCCCAGGAGCAGATCGGCCAGGTGTCCCTGTTCGCGGCTCAGCCGGGCGTATTCCTGGCGGGCCTGTTCCGGCACGGCGTCTCCCGCTCCGTACTGCTTCTCCAAGGCTTCGGTCCGACCGTTGATTCCGACCTGCATCAGCTTCAGGAGCTTCAGCTCCGCCATCGCTTTCAAGGCGTCGCCCGGCGCCTTGGGGGCATTCTGGCCCTGCCCCTGGCCTTGGCCGCCGCCTTGGTTATCCTCCGACTGTTCCTCTTCGGGTTCGACGGGCTGAAGGGCTTCGACGATCTGATCGAGCCGGGCAAGCGCCGATTGCTGGGCTTGCTGCGTTGCCTGGCCTGTCTGTTCCCGCAACAGTTCGGCGTGAGCGGCTGCCATATCGTCGGCGGTCTGGGACAGCACCAGTTGGAATACGGCAGCGGCTGCCAGATCGTCGCGAGTTTGACCGGTTTCTTCCTGCAACAGGGCCTGTTCCCGGGCCACGCTCGCCAGCGTCGCTCGCTGGGCCTCGCTGAGGGTGGTGTTCTGGGCCAGCAACTGATCGAGCCGCTGGGTGGCCTCCAGGGCCGCCTGCTGTCGGCGTCGCAGGGCTTTCAGGCCGTCTTCGAGCTGGGCCAACTGTTCGAAGGCCAGTTCCGCCTCAGCCTGGCGGCGCCGGTCGGCGAGTTGCTGCTTGGCCTCTTCGAGTTTCTTGCGAGCTTCGCCGGCCTCCTGGGCGGCTTTCTCTGCGTCGCCTTTCTGCGCCGAGTCGCTCGTCTGTTGCATGCTCTTCTGAGCGTCCTTGGTCTTGTCGGCCACCTCGTCGGCCGACAGACGCTGGAGCTGGCGCGACGCCTGTTCCGTCTCCTTGCCGATTTCTTCCTGGACGCCTTGCAGTTGCTGCAGACGATTTCGGCGCGCTTCGGCATCTTCCGTCTTGGCCGTCTCTTCCATCTGCTCCTGCAACCGGCCCTGACGTTGAGCCAACGCGTCGAGTTGCTGCTCGGCCTGCTGAAGCCGGCGAATCAGCCGGGCAAGTTCGTACTGGCGACGGTTGCCCAGGATGTCGAGAACGCGATCGAGGCCCTCGATCACCCGCTGCTGCTGGGCGGTCGCTTGCCCCATGCGGTTCTCGTCGACGGCCCGGCCCGCATCGTACATCGTGGTTGAGAGGGCGAGCCGGCGCGACTCGGCCAGGGCGTCGGTCAAGGTCTCGGCCGCCAGGGGATCCGAGGCCTGGAGGTCGACCGCGCTGCGGCGCATCTCGTCTTCGATGCGGTCGAGATCTCTGGCCAACTCCGCCTGGCGGCGGGATTGGATCTTCGAATCGGCGATTTCCTGCGGAGTCAGATCGCGTGCGTTCTTCCCGAGCGTGTTTTGTGCCAACACGGACGTCTGACCGGCCAATTCCTTCTGTTCCCGCAGGAGTTGCGCCACGCGGCGATGGAACTGGCGGTAGTTCTCCCATTGGGCCAGGCGTGCCAGCATGTCTTCGAGTGCGGCGATGACGGCATCCTGGTGCACGCCGGCATTGTTCAGGGGGACCGCGATTTCCTGGTCGGAGGTCTTGTCCGAAGGACGCTCCAGACGGATCTGTGCGCCTTTGATGGCGGCGGTCATGTTGAGGGTAATCAGAGGGAGATGCTCCCGTCCGAGCCGATCGAGTTCCCGGAGCATGTCTTCCATCCGCCGGCGGACGTCAGGGTTGTCGATTCCGTTGTTGTCCAGATCGGCCAGGAGGCCGGCAATATGCATGGGCACTCCCTCGCCGCTGGCCGTCAGCGAGCGGTTCACCTGCCGCTGGTTGAGTTCGGCGCCGCGGAGCCGGTCAACGTCCGGCTGGGCCAAGGCGGCGGTCTCCCGAAGACGGATTTCCAGTTCGGCGGTCTGACGTCGGCACAGACGCTGCATCTCCAACACGCGGGCCAGCTCACTGAGAATCATCGACTGACGAGTGGCAATCCGCTCGGCCAATTCCTCGGGCGTGATGATGCTGACTCGCCGGGTCTCGCTGCGGCCCCTTTGCGGTAGATCGTCGGCAGCCTCGACGTGCATGGCAAGCTGGCTGCCAGGCAGGAGGGCCAGATCGCTCAACGCCCAGGCATAATCGACGGTTCGGACCTCGCCCTCATCGGGGTCGCCCGCCGGCTCGGCCGCATCAGGGCGTCTGAAGAGCGAGACCTTCTCGGTAGTTTCCGCCTCGTCGCGGGTGAAGCTCATCTCGATGCTGCGGACGGCGAGGTCGTCTTTGACGCCGATGCGAAGCGGCAAGGTCGCTTGCGGGGTAACGAAGATATTGCCGGCCGGTTCCTCGATCGTCACGGTGGGCGGGGCGTCGGGCACGGCTCGCACGTCCCAACGCATCACACGGCCGCCCTCAAGGCCCTCCGAGTCGGTCAACTCGAACCAGTAGGTGGCCGACTTCTCGACGTCGAGTTCGATCTCGATCCTGCGCCGATTCGGGTCGGAGATAGGGCACTCGATCCGGTCGCCGTCCTCCGAGCAGAACGCGGCCGCCGAAAGGGGGCGACTGGCGGTCGCCTCGATCCGGACCCGCGAGCCAACCAGGGCCCGCACGAGCGTGTCCGCTTCCCGAGTGGGCAGCCCGGTGTAGGCGGGCGGGGTGACGTGCGTCTCCTGCTGCTCGATGCACGGGGCCGGGACCACCAGGACTGGGATCCAGGGCATTTGACGGTCGTCGCCCGCCTCGACACGATAGGCGAACGATCGGGTCACGTTCTCCCGGCGCACCCGGATTCGACTGTCAAGATACTGGACTTCGCCACGCTCCTCCCGATTGTTGCCCTCGTCATCCTGCCAGCGGTAGAACACTCGAGCGCCGGCCGGCAGCCTCGCGCCGCGGGCGTCGATCAACTCGGCCTCGAAGACGCCTCCGAGAGCGATCCGCTCGACGCGGTGCTGCTGGAGCACCACCGCCAGGCGTCGCTGGTCGTCGGCGATCGCCGCCGGCGGAAGCACGCGGGCAACCAGCACCGGCTTCGACGGGGGCGGCAAGCCGACGCCGGGCGGAATCGCCGGGGTGTCGCCAACGCGAACGTCGCACCAATCGCTCAAGACTTCCTCGCCCGCAACGAAGCGGAAGGAGAACGGCGTCTGGACGTTGCCGCGAACCGTCGATCGGCCCACCTCGGCTTGGTGGGTGACGCGGGCTTCTTCGGGCGGAGCCGACGAGCCGGACTCAAATCGGTAATGAACCTTCAGCGACTTGGGCAACGTCTCGTGAGACAGATCGAGGATAACGGGGGCAAACGTCTCTTTCGGCCTCAGCCGGAGCGGCGGTGCGGGGCCCGATTGCAGGACGGCGAGGTGGGTGGCCTGCGGCCAAACGGTTTCGCCGAAGGGATTCGCGAGCCTCGACAGCGCGATCCCCGCCGACGCTGGGGCGGTGATCACAATCCCCAATCCAACCAGGATCACGACCAGCGCCGCACCGATCACTTTGCCGACGGGGCCGACCCGCACGGCGCCCAGCAGATCGATTTTCTCGACGTCGGCCGTGGTCTGAACAACCACCGCACGGCGCAAGGCAACGGAACCGGCCGCCGGATCGTCCTCGCGCTGGTGCAAGAATTCGATCGCACTGGGTAATGCGTCGCCGACGGAGGGAAAGGCACGCCCCAATCGCCGAGCCAGATCGGCGTCGCGCCAGGGGATCGCCAGCACCTGCACCAGGTGGCGGCGCACCGTCCAGAAAAACAGCCCCACAACCGCCAGCGTGCAGAACAGCCGAATGCCAGGATCCCGAAAGCGCAACAGGAAGTCGACCAACCCGAAAAAAATCACTGCCCCCACCACGCAGCCAGCGACCCAGGCCGCGCCGTGGAGCGCGAGGAGTCCCCGCACGCGGCGTCGCACCTTGCGGAGTCGTTGTTCCAGTGGGTGGTTCATGGAGGTCCTACTCTCGTACTTCTTCCGCCTGCGTCGCACGGCCTCCGGCCGCAGCCAAATCCGAAATACGAAACTCGAAATCCTAAACAAATTCAAAAGCCGAAATCTGAATGTTTCAAACCTGACGAACAGACCTATGCCGACACGCACGGTCTTGTTTCGAGCCTTTGATGTTGGGATTTTGGGTTTGTTTCGAATTTCGTACTTCGAATTTCGTATTTCCAAGATGCACGCATGGTGCGTGCTTCTCGTGTTTCACCGTCCACTTGCCTAATTCTACACCATGTCGCCCCATTTTCGCAGAATCCATTCCATGACCAGGAGCGTGAGAAACGCCAACAGGACAAACCAGCGATTCCACAGAGGGGTTGGCGGCAGCGATTCAACGGGTACCTGGCGACCTTGGGGAAGATCGCGAAGCAGACGGTCGGCCGTTTCGAAAGTATAGAAACGCCCTCCGGTCCGTTCGGCCGCGCGGCGCAGTCCGACGGCATCCATTTCGATCCGTTCGAATTCGCCGGGCGGCGCGGCCACTCGGAAGTCGACCGAGGGTGCCACTCCCTCCACCGTTGGAACTGCGAGCCAGGCGTGGTATTCGCCCACGCTCGGCCGTGGCAGGGTCGCCTGGAAGACCGCTTGCCCGGCCACGCTGCGGCGCAGGTTGACGCGCTGCATCTGCCGCCCCTGCTGTTCGACCACCACGGTCACTCCGTCGTCGGCGGCCGGGGCGCGGCGAGGATCGTCGAAGCGGACTCGCAGCGTCACCGATTCGCCCTGCTGATACTCGCGGCGGTCCGTGAGCAGGTCGGCGCCGCTGCCGGAATCGGACAGTTTCGACCGGCACAGATCGCGGACGGTCTGAATCCAGTAACGAGCGTAGAAGACGTCGCCGACGCGGTATCGCCATCGCCAGGTCTCGTCGGTAGCGTGGAACAGCACCTTTCCCGCCCCGACATACTGCATGACAAACGCCGGCAGCGGCGATCCGTCGGGGCCGACCGTATCGCTGCGAGTGGCCAACACGCGAGCACCCGGCTTCAGGTCGGGGGCATCGGCCATCCAGTAAACCCCCGGCAACCTGTCCCAGATATCGCTCGATTCGGCCGGCGAATCGCCCAGTTGCATCCCCGGATTCATCAGCCCGAGTTCTGTGGCCACGATTTGAATCGGCTCGGTGAGCGGCGTCTGTTCCACGGGAACCCGGACCGTCGACGCCCGGATCGGCAGCAGGTCTTCGAGGACCGTGCCGCGATAGGCCAAAGGCATGTAACGCGGCCCGGCGATACACACCAGGGCGCCTCCCTTGCCGGGTTGGTTGACGAAGTCGGCCACATTCTGGAGCATGGCCGGATTGAGCAGGCCGGGGTCGACGTCGCCCAGGACGATCACGTCGTACTTGAACAGCTCCTCGCGCCGAACGGGGAAACTCCGCAGCGCCGTCGCATCCTGCTCGGCGTATTCGAGGTCGGCTTCCTGTAGGACCGTATCCAGCTCCACCGTGCCGTCGCGTTTGAACATGTTGCGCAGGTAGCGGAATTCGTAACTGGGATAGGCATAGGCGAGCAACACGCGGATCTTCTCCTTTCGGACCCGAACGACTCGCTCGCGCCGGTTGTTGTCGGTTTGCTGCTCGCCTTCCTGCGGTTCGATTTCGACGACGAAGCGGAACTCGCCTTCTTCGGTCGGCCGGTACGGGATCCGATGCGTGTCCGTCTGGCCTGCCGGGGGAAGTTTCACCGTTGTACGAGCCAGTTCCTCGGTCTGATCGAGCCGCCGCAGGACGACCTCGACTTCCTTCCCCTCGAAGCCCGTATCGCCGACGCGGAATTCGAACTGGACCATGTCGCCCACAAACACGACGTCTTCGACGAGCAGGTCCGTCAGTTGGACGTCGCGGACGGGCTGCTCGTCGCCGAGCCCGACGCAAAACACCGGAACGCCTCTTCGGACGGCCCACTCGGCCGCATCGTCGAGCGACGGGCCCTGAGTGTTGACGCCGTCGGTCAGCAGGACGACTGCCGCCGGCGCCATCCCTCGCAGGTCGTCGAACACCGCCCGCAAGGTCGTTCCCAGCTTGGTCGATTCGCCTTCGGCGGCCCGCGCCCGCAGTTCCGCCACAAGCGTCTCCGGTTCGGCCCCTTGGGCGCGGGCCTGTTCGGTCGTGTAGTAGACTCGCATCTTGTGATCGTCGCGCATCGATCGGAGCACTGCCCCGTCGTTCTCGCACAGGAACGCCCGAGCCTGGTTAAAACGCGACACTTCCTCGAATCCGGCCTGTTGCAGGCGGCTTCTGATCTTCTCGAGTCTGCCGGCCTCGTAATGATCGGCCGTGGTCATGCTCAGCGAATCGTCGACGACGATCGCCATGTACGGCAGCCCCGTCAGGTGCAGGAGCAGGACGAACTGGGCCAGCATGAAGAGGACGATGGCGATCAAGGCCATGCGATTGACCGCCAGGAGCATGCGGAACCGCTTGGACGATTCGGGATTATCGCGGGCGTAGTTGACGAGCACGAAAGCGGCGGCAAACAGCACGAACAGCAGCGTCACCCAGGACGGCCAGTTCCACGTCTGCTCGAGGCTCCAGCCGGCCCCCTCTCCGGGGCCCGTCTCGATCCCGAGCAGTTGCTCGATCCAATGGGGAAGCCGGTTGCTCATCGGTGGTGTCCGAATCGTCGTGCCAGGTACGTTTCCACAAACAGCAGTGCCAGGAGGAGATAAAGCAGATTCTTGGCGAAACTACTCGAGCGGGTCGTCACGCTGGCCGGCTGCTCCGCCATGCGCTGCCAATCGGTGCGGAGTTGGACGTTCACGCCTGCGAGCACGCCCTGCCGCAGTTCCGCTTCGGTGATCTTGGCCAGGTTGCCCTCGGCCGGGTCGACGTTCACGGCGAACGTCTGCCCGGCGTCCGGGGTGTCGGCGGGCGCGGCCGAATAGATGCCGCTGACGTCGGTGGCCGCGAAGCTCCAGGTCCCGGTCCCTCCTTCGACTACCAACGGCGTCGTCTCGTTGCGACCGTCGGGTGTCTGAACGGTGACGGACGTACTCCCGCCGATCCGGGGCAGCGTTGCCCCGATGGACTCACCGACCTCGATGTTGCGGCGCCGGGACTGATCGGCGACGGCAAAGGCCAACAATTCCTGCACGATCGGAACATAGCTCGGCAGGACGGGCATCGGAGTCCAGGAAATGTCGGCCGACGTGCCGACAAGGATCACACGCCCCCGATGGACGGGCCGTTCGACGATCAAGGGGGAGCCGTCGTCCAACGCCGCAACGGTGCGCGAGGCAGAGTTCTCGGGGACTTCGAGGGGAAAACGTTCCTCGATCGGCGTCGTCAACAGTCCCGATTGCTCTTGTCCCCGAAACACCTCGACGATCGGATGGCGGTACTCCAGGGGGTTGACGGTCCAGCGTCCCTTGACCGGCTCGGACGCGAGACGAGCCGGAAGCAGGTCGACGCCGCCGGGCGCGGCGCCGCCGAGCACCTGGTTGTAGCGGTCGGCCATGACCCGATCGCCGAGGAAGAAGACCAGGCTGCCGCCGGCCTGAAGGTACTTGTCGAGCACGAGCGCCTCGCTCCCCGTAAACTGGGCGACGTTGACCAGGAACAGGCACTCGTATTGGTGCAGATCGAGTTCAAGCAGGGCGTTTTCGCCTGCCACTTCCGGAGCGATGGTTGTGGTGAGGTTCTGCGAAGTCTCCGGCGCGAGGGCGTAGACCAGGAAGTCGGTGGCCCGTCCGGCAGCACCGCCGGCGCTCCCGTCGATGCAGAGCACGCGCACCGCCGGCTTCACGGTGACGGCCAGCCAACGGCTATTGTCGATCTCGAGGCGGTCGCCGGGGGCGGCGATCTCCAAGGTGTGATCGCCGGGCGTGTCAAAACGGTGGTAGAACACGGCCGAAGTGGTCCCGCCCGGACTGAGACGTACCGGCTCCTCCGCCGCTCGGCGGCCATCGACGATGAGTTGGACCGGCTGGTCCTTCGCCGAGCGGGCGTAGCTCTGGATCTCGGTCCGGACGACGAGGTTCTGCCCGCGAATGGCGAAGGGCTGCTCGGTCTTGAGACCGGCGACCGCCAGATTCTCGGCCTCGCTTTGCCCGAGGTCGATCAGATACAGTTCGGCGCTCTTGGCCAGCTTCTGGAGACGTTTTCGAACGGCGAGCGTCGAGCTTTGGCCGAGCGACTCCGCGTCCCAGGCGGTGCGGCCGAGGTCGGTGAGGATGTAGACTTCGTGCCGGGTCAGCTTGGGATGGCGGCGTTTGGTTTCCTCCACCAGCCGTTCGACATGGGCAACGGCTCCTGCCAGGTCGGCGCCCGTGTGCGGCTGCCGCAGGGCGTCGAGTTCCGCCAGGAATTCACGGGGGACGAGACTCGGCTCCTCGACGACCACGCGAGCCGGGTCCGACATCAACACCAGGGAGAAGCCATCGCCCTGGCGGCTTTCGTCGACCACCCGGGCGATGAGTTCCTTGGCGGCCCGAAACTGGCTGGTCTCGCCCCGCCGGTAATCCATGGAATAAGATCCGTCGAGGAGAAACAGGCGGTAGGTTCTGACTCCCGGCACGAAGGGGACGGCGCCCAGTTCCAGATACGGCTCAGAGGCGGCCAACACCACCGTGACGACGATCGCCGTACGCAACAGCAACAGCAGCCACTGTTCGAGACGGGTGCGCCTGCGGGCGGATTTCATGGCCGCGAGCAGGTATTGCATCGCGGCCCAGGGCATCTCCTGATAACGCCGGCGGCTCCACAGATGAATCAGCAACGGCGCAATGCCGACCGCCAGCCAGCCGAGCATCGACGGGCTGAGCAGATCGAAACCTAGAAGCACCGTTTCTGTCAACATCACGACCAACTGGTCCTTGGAGCTTTGCGAGCTTGCTCGTCGCAGGCAGGTGCATGCACGTAGGACAGGATTGTATCCTGTCCAGACAGGTTACAAACCTGTCCTACGGCTGAACAAACACGTCCTACGGCTGATACCACCCCTTCACATCAATCATCCTTTTCCATTTCCACCTTCGAACCAATCTCATGTGCGCAGCCGTCCGCCTCGTGAGGCCAGGTAGGCCGACAAGGCGACGTCGAAACTCTGGTCGGTCCGCATTTGAACGTAGTCGATGCGGTGCATGCGGCAGCCCTGCTTCAACTGCCGGATATATGCGTGGAACTCTTTCAGGTAGGCCTTTCGCAGCGACGGAGGATCGGCCAGCACCTTGGGCAAGTCTTCCAGTCCTTCGAACATGGTCACGCGCCGGAAAGGAAACTCCAGCTCGGCCGGATCGAGCACGTGGAACAGGACCACCTCGTGGCGTTTGTGGCGGAAGTGTTTCAGCCCTGCCAGCATCGACGGCACGTCGTCGAACAGGTCGCTGAGAACGATCACGATCCCACGTTTGCGAAATCGTTCCGCCAGGTTGTGAAAGATGGGACCGGTTTCGGTCTTGCTCTGTCCGCCGCTCTCCTCCAGCAAGTGCAGGACCTGCTTGAGTTGCGAGGGATTGCTGCTGGGACGGACCAGCGCCCGAATCTCGCGGTCGAACGTAGCCAGGCCGATGCTGTCCTGCTGGTGGAGCACGAGGTAACTCAAGGCGGCCGCCACGCACTTGGCATACTCGAGTTTCGACAGAGCCGCCTCGTCGCTCCGGTACGACATGCTTTCGCTCGTGTCGAGCAGCAGGTTGCAGATCAGGTTCGTCTCTTCCTCGTACTGTTTCAGGTAGAACTTGTCGGTCCGGCCGAAGACCTTCCAGTCGACGTAGCGCAGATCGTCGCCGGGCGCATACTCGCGATGCTCGGCGAACTCGATCGAGAAACCGTGGAACGGACTTCGGTGCACGCCCGAGACGTATCCTTCCACGATGAGCCGTGCGCGCAGCGCCAACCCCTGGATTCGCGCCAGGATCTGCGGGTTCAGATAGGATTCCGCGCTGGGGGACATGATTCGGGCCGCAGAGAGACGGTTACTTGAGCACTTCCGGCACGCCTTCGACCGGCATCCTGTCGGTATTGCGATTGACGTGCTCGATCAAGCGGCGAACGATCTCGTCGGGTTTGACGCCCTCCGCTTCGGCGTTGAAGTTGGTCATGATTCGGTGCCGCAAGACGGGATAGGCCACGGCCTGGATGTCGCTCTCGGAAACGAAGAACCGGCCTTGGATCACCGCCCGGGCCTTGCCGCCGAGAACCAGGTATTGACTTGCCCGCGGCCCGGCGCCCCAACTGACGTAATCGCGAATGAAGGGCGGAGCGCCTTCCTGGTTCGGCCGGGTGTTGCGGGCCAGGGCCAGGGCGTAGCGGGCGATGCCGTCGGCCACCGGCACGCGCCGGACGATGTGCTGAAGCTGGATGATCTCGTCCGCCGTCAGCGTGGGGGCCACTTCGGTCGTCACATCGGCCGTGGTCCGCTTGATGATCTCCAACTCCTCGTCCTCGCCGGGGTAGTCGACGAAGGTGTTGAACATGAAGCGATCGAGCTGCGCCTCGGGCAGGGGATACGTTCCTTCTTGCTCGATGGGGTTCTGCGTGGCGAGCACGAAGAACGGTTCGCTGAGTTGGTGCCGCTTGCCGCCGACCGTGAGTTGGTGTTCCTGCATGGCTTCGAGCAGGGCGGCCTGCGTCTTCGGCGGCGTGCGGTTGATCTCATCCGCCAGGATCACGTTGGCGAAGATCGGCCCCGGCAGGAATCGCAACTCGCGGGCCCCGGTCGCCCGGTCTTCCTGGATCACCTCGGTTCCGGTGATATCCGAGGGCATCAGGTCGGGCGTGAACTGGATGCGACTGAACTGGAGCGAGAGGGCCTCGGCCAAGGTGCGGATCATCAACGTCTTGGCCAGTCCGGGAACGCCGACCAGAAGGCAATGGCCGCGGGCAAACATGGCCACGAGCAGCTCTTCGATCACCTGGTGCTGGCCCACGATGACGCGGGCCAGTTGGTCGGTGATCAGCCGGGCGGCTTCGTTGAGTTTCTGCACTGCCTGAACGTCGTCGTCTTGAAGCATGTCTGCAATTCCGGCAAGGAGTCTGTCTTGATGTTTTCGGCGCAGGGCGCCTCGGGCGTCAGTTCGGCGGAGGTGTGCCAAGAGCCAAGGTGTTTTCAGATTCCACGGGGCGGCTCTCGGCGGCGAAGGCCGTCAGCCGGTCGGAGGCCGCGATCACGAGTTGCCCCGCCGCGACCAGCAGGTGGCCCCCGCCAGCGCCGCGGGGCGCCAGGTCGATTCGTCGCACGAGCCGTGCGGTCCGCTTGTCGAACACGAACACGTCGGTTCTCGTCGGCCACCAGACATGATCGCGAGTCAGGAAGCCGCGTCCGTAGCCGATCTGTTCGTGCCCTTCGGGCCAATGGCTGCGGACGTGTCCGGCCTCGGCTCCCCGGGCGTGGATCCAAACCAGTTTGCGTCCGCCGGCGATCAGGCAGTCGTCGCTGACACCGAGAAGGTGAACGACGTCGGCCAGACTGGCCGACGACCGCCAGAGCAACTGGCCGTTGTCGGCGGCAATGGCCAGAATGTGCGGCGCGTCGGCGGGAGCGACATAAAGGGTGCCGCGGTCGGCCAGGCAGGGCGTGAGGTCGCGAGCCCAGTGGTCGGCCGGCTCGAGCAGATTCCCTTGCAGGGCCCGCGGATAGGTGGTCAGCCAACGAATCCGTCCGTCCGTGGCAGACAAAGCCGCCACCGCGCCCAGATTCGTACTGAAGTACAGCGTATCTCCGTCCAGCGTCAGGAGCCCGTTGGTCAACTCGGCAAAGATCCCGCGGGAGGGCGTCTCCGCCGCGCAGACGAATTGTATCCAGCGGCGAGTTCCGGTCCGGGCGTCGAGACAAGCCACGTGGGCCTGGGGGCGGATTTCACTGCGCCGCATGGCCACGTAGACATCGTCTCCACGTACGAGCGGAGCGCCTTCATAGGCCCAGCCGTCCTCGGGAACCGCTTTCCAGAGCAGGCGTCCCTGGCTTCGCAGGTCGAGGCAGACCAGGTAGTTCGCCGCCCGAGCCCGTCCGGGCTGTTGCGACAGAACCGTCACACCGCTTCCCATCCGCGCGTAGAGCCGGCTGTCGGCGATCGTCATCGTGTGCCGGGCCGTGCCCAACCCGTCCGTGTCGAGAACGCCCCCTTCCACGGTTCCATAAAGGGGATCGCGAAATGCGGCTCGTGTGCCGTCTCCCCAGGCGGGAAGGCCCGTGGTCGAGTCGATCGCCAGGATCTCCATGGGGCTGCTGCAAAACAGGAGGTTCCCTGCCACGACCGGATGGCAGGTCAGCGGGGCGGGCTCGTTTTCGGCCACTGGCGGCAGCTTCGGCTCGACGAACAACGAGGGGCGCTTGTTGGTCATGGGAGGCTCGATCGTCTGCTGCCAGACGATCTGGCCGACCGCCGCAGGCTCGACGACCTGGCGATGCCGCAGCGGCGAACCGGCGAAGGTCGGCCAGTCGGCCCCTTGCGGCAACTCAGGCCAGGTGCGGCTTTCCTCGATCAGGGCTCTCAAGGCGTCGAGCAGGACGACATCGCCGCCCCCCAGCCTGCCCCGCGCCCTCGGATGCAGGCGATCGAAATCGACCAACTGCGACTCCGCCTCGTTCAGACGCCCCTCAAAAATGGTCAACATCACGAGCCGAGCCCGGATCTCCGCCAGGTTCATGTCGGTGTCGGGAAAGGAAAGCCAGGTTCGCGGCGTTCCGTCGGGCGGATCGAACGGCAGGATCCGCTCCCAATAGGACCGGGCCCGGGCGTAGTGGCCCGCCTGGAACGACGCTTCTGCCAAGGCGGCCAGGGCGTCGTCTCCCCAGTGACTGACAAAGGCTTCGTCGACAATCCGCTCCAGCGCCGCCAGGTCGCGCCGGGTCTGCCAGGCTTCGAACCATTGGGCGGCGATGGGATCCGCCAGATCCCGATACAATTGCAGCGCTTCCGGCGAAAAATCGACCAGCTTCAGGTGGCAGATCGTTCGCGTGGGAACATGTCGGTTGGGAGAGACGGGCAGCAGCTTTTCGCCCGACTCCCCCATCACCTGGCGAATCGTATCGACGGCCTCGGCCCACTTCCCGTCGACCAGATAGGCATCCACCCGCTCCAGGAGGGTCTGAACGGTACGTCCCGCGTCTTCGACCTGAACGCCGGGCGCCAGATCGTAACGGCTGGTCACCCCCATGAGTCCGACCTGGGCTCGGGCAGGGACGCATAGCGCGATCGCGACGCACACCCCGCCAAAAGCCAGGGGCAGCGCAGACGATCGTTCTGATTCCCTTCTTCGCATGGTGTCTCCGCCGGAAAACGGCAGCCGGCCCTTCGGGAGCCAAGCGTCCAACCCACTCGGCGAGCATCGGCTGACACCGCAAGTATATAGGAGACGGGAGTTTGTGAAAAGAAACCTGCCGCATTGGCCAACCGCCAGGGGCGCAAGTGTTGACAGGGCAAACGTTTAGTCCGCGGACTTAGGTTATTCGTCCTTCATTCGCAATCGCCAGCCGGGGTTGACTTCGGGTTGCTGGCCTGGGGGGAGCGGTTCGACGAGTTTCTCGTAAAGATCGGGGCGTCGGGCGCGGAGGTAGCGGCGGCCACCAGCAATCTCGATCTTCTCGGGCGTGCACAGGCCGACGACCACATCGTCGCCGAGTGCATGGGACTCGGCAATGATCTCGCCAAACGGGTCGAGGACCATGGCCCCGCCCGTTTTGACGGTGTCGTAGTCGACACCGACAGGATTGGTGAAGACGTAGTAGAGGCCGTTCTCGTAGGCCCTGGCGGGAAGCCAACGCATCAGCCAGCCACGCCCCTTGGGCCCCTCGAATTCCATCCGCAGGGGAACCGGGTCGCGCTGGCGGTCTTCCCACAACTTCCGGTCGATCGTGCCGCGACCCGGCATCGGGCTGGGCAGCCCGCAGGTGACGTGGGGGGCGAAAACAACCTCTGCGCCCTTCAGAGCGGCGATCCGCGGATTTTCGACCAAGTTGTTGTCGTAGCAGATCAGGATGGCGCAGCGAATTCCGCACAGATCAAATACTTCGATCCGGTCACCCCAACTGATATGGGGACTGATGAAGGCGTGGAGCTTGCGGAACCGGGTGACAAACCCTCGAGCGGGCTCGACGGCGACGTAGGTGTTGTAGAGCTTGCCGTCGGCGATTTCCACCAGCCCGGCAAGGAGGGCGACGCCAAACTCGCGGGCGAGCCGTTCAAGCCGTTCGGTGCTCTCGCCGCCGGGCACGGGTTCTGCCAAGGCCTCGATTTCCTCGCGCGAGAGATCCTGGAGAAACGTGTAACCGGGGATGCAGCATTCGTGGAAGGCCACGATCTCGGCCCCCTGATCGGCCGCCTGCCGGGCCAGCGCTTCGATGCGGCTGAAGTTATAGGCCTTGTCGGCGTCGCGGGCTTCAAACTGGGCGGCAGCGATGTGGATTTCTCGCATGGGAGGGATTCCATGAAACATGCGGTGTGCGCAAAGGTAGGTGCCGGGCGGCGGCGCGGCTCCTTGTGAGAGCATGTCGTTTGGCGCTTCAGGAACCGTGCGGCGGCGCGGTACCTACCGTGACTTCCAGGATCATAGTGGAACCGCCGGACGGATGCCAGCGATTTGCGGACGTTGCGTAGGGTAGAGGAGACCCTATAATGGGGACGTCTTCGCCTCCTTTCTCCAGGAGAATTCTTCCATGCGACTGTGCCGGTTCCATTCCCTCCGGATGCCCCACGCTGCTTTCTTCCTTGGTCTTTCGTTGATCTTGTCATCGTCGGCAGGCGTTTTCGCAGCCGAGAATACAGCGTTGCCGAAGGAAATTGCCGTTGCCGACACCTTCGACGGAAAGCCGTTCAGTTACCGGGTCAACTCGGTGGCGGCGATGAGCGGGTTCTCCGTTCATTACTTGACGTATCCGTCGCCGGTCGTATCGGAATTGCCCCAGAACAACACAATTCCGGCGGAACTCTACTTGCCCGATGGTTACGAGACCTGGGAATCGCCGCGGCCGGCCGTGATCTGCATGCACATCCTGGACGGGAACTTCCAGTTGGTGCGGATGACCTGCTCGATGCTGGCGTCGCGGGGCATTCCGGCGCTGATGTTCAAGTTGCCGTACTACGGGGAGCGAAGTCCCAAGGAAGGAACCCGGGCGCTGGCACAGCAGCCGGCCCGGTTTGCGGCCGCCCTGGCCCAGGGG
This sequence comes from Planctomycetaceae bacterium, assembly GCA_012719125.1. Taxonomy (GTDB): domain Bacteria; phylum Planctomycetota; class Planctomycetia; order Pirellulales; family Thermoguttaceae; genus JAAYAY01. The sequence continues at coordinate 18,333 of JAAYAY010000276.1, forward strand.
CGAATTGAAATCCGCCGGACCGTCGACGTGCTGGCGTCGCGACCGGAGATCGACAAACAGCACCTTGGGATCACCGGAATCAGCCTCGGCGCGATCGTGGCCGCAACCGGTGCCGCGGAGGAGCCGAGGCTTCGGCGGGCCATGCTCGTGCTCGGCGGCGGCGATCTGTTGAAGATCATTCACCACGCGGAGGAAACCAGCGGCCTGAGCGCGACGATTCGCGGACTGTCGCCCGCGGAACAGAAAAAGGTCGAGGAGGCCCTGGGCGACGTCGATCCGTTGACGTATGCGGCCAAGCTGCGCGATCGGGCCAGGCAGGGGCTGGTGGTCATGGTCAACGCGGCGGAAGACAATGTCGTGCCGCGCGAGTGTACGGAACAACTCGCCGCCGCACTCGGGATCGCCGACCGGGTGGTCTGGCTGGAGGGACTCGGCCACTACACGGCCATGGCCGCCATGCCCGAAACGCTGGAGCGCACGGTTCAGTTCTTCGGCCAGGATCTGCCGAGCGACGTTCGGCTGTCCATGGAAAAGGCGCCTCCCAGCAATGTGCAGATCGCCCTGGAGTTGATTCAGCGGGCCGGAACGATCCTCGGAGATACGCCGGGCGAAGGACGTTGTCATGTGCTCGACGCAACCGTCAAGGTGACCGACGCGAAGAACAAAGAGTTGTTTGCCGCAGGCGTCTTCTTCGCCCGTGACGCTTACGGCCGCTTCAAGCTCGACGCGCAGACCGACCTGGTTGGACGCCTTGCGTTGGGCGGCGGTTCTCCGCTGTGGTTCCTCGCCAAGGAGACGCTTCTGGAAGGGACCGACGACACCTCGGGCGACGAGCAGGCGCCGGAACTGGTAAACGACGCCGATCTGACCAAGATCCGCACCGTCGCCGGAGCCCTCAAGGCGGCCACCATGGCGCCGGGAATCTTCGAGCAGCTCTTTGCCGTCACGGACGAGACGGCGGACGACGGGCGGACAATGATCCACGTGGCCCGGCGAGACGGTTCCCCGGAGCGATTGCGGCTTGTTCTCGATAAGGATCGCAAGACGGTGCGCGAGGTGCAGGTCGAATGGCGAGACGGCCGGGCTGCCGTGCAGATCAGGGCGTTTCAGACCAACGCACCCTCGCACGACGGCCTTTTCCGCCCGCTTGCGGCTGAACGTGTTCAGGAAGTCTCCAGCGGCGATCTGCGGCGAATGTTTCGAGCGGTGGCCGATTTCGGAATGCAGCGTCTGACGCAGTGAACAATGCAGCCGGTTGGTGACGGAGCCGGGCAGGGCGGAAGAATGGAATGGCGGAATGGGAGGGCGGGAATGACACACGGGAAGGCTCTCTCGGAACCCCGTTTCCACGAATCACGCAACGCCGTTTAGGGCAATCTGTAGCACGAAGATATCTTGCAGGATACCGAACGATGAAAAGAGCTATTCAATGCGTGATGGTTGCAGCGGTCGTTTCTTTGGGGAGCGTTGGCACACCGGCGGCGGCAGGCGGGCCGTTTCGTGTCGTTCAAAACGAGACATTCCTCGTCGTCTTCTCAGGTGGATCGCCGGTGCTTCAGTACCGGCACGACGGCTCGCCCTACAAGCCCTATATCAAGGAACTGTTTACGCCGGGCGGCGCGCAGGTGCTGCGCGATGCGCCGGCCGATCATCTTCATCACCACGGGATCATGTTCGCCCTGTCGGCCGGCGGAGTGACCTTCTGGACAGAGACCCCGGCTGGTGGGCGACAGGTATCGCGGGAACTCGCAGAGCCGGTGATCACGGTCGAACCGGAGTGTTCGCGAGTTTCGTTCACGCAATTTCTCGATTGGATGGCGCCCGAGGCGGAGACTGAGACCCTGCAAGAGCGGCGGACGATCGAACTGGTGCAGGCCGACGAATTGGCGCCGACGATGGTCACCTGGACGTCGCGGCTCGCACCGGGCGCCGGCCGCGAGTCGGTGGAAATCACGGGCGAGCATTACTACGGGCTGGGGTGCCGTCTGCTCCAGTCGCTGGATCGAGTGGGCCGGTTCGTGTATGCGGCAGGAGAGCCGGGGCCGATCGTCCGCGGCGAAGAGAGAGTGACCCGCAGTGCGTGGTGTGCTTATGTCGTTCCGAAGGATGAAACGCTGGTGACCGTGGCCGTTTTTGATCATCCCAACAATCTTCGGCATCCGGCCACCATGTTCACCATGCCCGAGAAGTTCGCCTATCTCTCGGCAACGCTCAACGTCTGGAAGGAGCCCCTTACGATCGGGGTGGGGAGCCCGCTGTCGCTGGTCTACGGCGTCGCCCTGTGGGACGGTGAAGCAAGCCCGGAAGAGATCGAGCAAGTCTACCGCAAGTGGGCGGTTCTCGCCGGAAATCATTGAACGTAGGTTCTTGGCGGGGTAGACTCACGGAGCAGCAGGGCCTTGTCTGTTCTCCCGGCCGGAGACAGCGGCTCAGCGATCGATTCAGACGAGCGGGGAGTCTCTCAAACGCTGCGTTCCCCACTTCAAATCCATGCCCGAAAGGTGTCTCACTATGAGGTTACCTCACACCCTGTCTCCCCTGTTGGCAGCTTGGTGTTGTCTCACGTTCCTGACCGGCCTCCGTGGTGCCGACTGGCCGCGTTGGTGCGGGCATAGCGACGGGAACATGGTGTGTGGCGAGACGGGGCTTCCCGCCAGCTTCGAGCCGGGCCACAAGGACCCCAAGGGCTCCAGCATTAGCATGGAGACGACGGAGAACGTCAAGTGGGTGGCGAAGCTGGGCTCGAATGCCTTTGGCAACCCAACTGTGGCCGACGGCCGCGTCTACGTGGGCACCGACGACCTGACGGTCTCGGAAGATCCGCGTTTCAGTCGATCGAAAGGCGGTTTACTCAAGTGTTTTGATGAGGAGACCGGCAATCTCCTTTGGCAACTGGCGACGCCCGTGCGGAAGAAGGGCATGCATCCCGAGATCCACTTCGGCCACCAGCATTTGGGGGTCTGTTCGTCACCCACGGTTGAAAACGACCGCGTCTTCATCGTGGGAAGCGCGGGGGACATCCTCTGCCTCGACGTGAAAGGGCAGGCCAACGGCAATGACGGGCTTTACCAGGATGAAGGCCGGTACATGGCGGGCGAGGACGCCGATCCGATCGAACTCGGTCCGGCCGACGGGGATATCGTGTGGCGCTACGATCCGCTCGATGAACTGGGCGTATGTCCCCACGACGCTGCCAGTTGCTCGATTCTGATCTGCGGCGATTTCCTCTATCTGGGAACGTCCAACGGCATCGACGGACCGCACGAGAAGATCCTCGCACCGAAGGCGCCTGCGATCATCGTCCTCAATAAGCACACGGGCCGGCTCGTTGCCCGAGAGGAAATCGGCCTGAGCAGCCGGCTGTATCACGCCCAGTGGTCGTCCCCCTCTATGGGCAAAGTGGGCGGCCGGACTCTCATCTTCTTCGGCGGCGGCGACGGCAAGTGCTACGCTTTCGCGGCCTTGACCGAAGAACCGAAAGAGACCATGCCGCTTGAACTGGTGTGGTCGTTCGATTGTCTGCCGGACAGCTACAAGTACCGCGACGGCAAGTTGATCCCCTACTACGAAGGCGACAAACGCAAGGGTTGGAGCACCAACAAAAACGACGGCAAGTTCGTTGGTCCCAGCCAGATCATCGCCACGCCCGTCTTCTACAAGGATCGCATCTACGTTCCCATCGGCCAGGACCCGGCTCACGGGCGAGGAAAGGGCTTGCTGCATTGCATCGGCGCTACTCAGACCGGCGACGTTACCAAGTCGGCCGGTATCTGGAGCTACGACGGATTGGACCGCAGTATGTCGACGGTGACGATTACCGACGGCCTCGTCTACGCGGCCGATGTCGCCGGGCGTCTGCACTGTCTGGACGCCGAGACCGGTGAAGTCCAGTGGGTCCACGATATGAAGGCGGAAACCTGGGGAGGCGCCCTGGTGGCCGACGGCAAGCTCTTCCTCGGCAACAAGAAAGAATTCGTGGTCCTGGCCGCCGGGCGGGAACCGAAAGTCCTGAGCGAGATTCGCCTGGGATCGCCGGCCTACAGCACGCCGATCGCCGCCAACGGTGTCCTCTACGTCGCTTCCCAGAAATACTTGTGGGCGGTGAAGAAGTGAGAAACGAGACGGGTCTCCAGGTTTGTGACCAGCAAACCTCCTCGACATTCCAGCATTCCAACCACCCTTCGTCAGGAAGCACTCCAATGGCCAAACCTCGTCGCACATTTCTCTTCGTGCTGTTCATTTCGCAGTGCTCCTCGGTCCTCCTGGGAGCCGGTCCCGAACTCGTTGCCCGCGCGCCGAACGGCTGCGGCCTGCTGGGGCGGCTGGAAGGGAAGCGTGTTCTCATCGTTTCGGGCACGCCGGAAGAGATGGGAACAGCCCACGGCCAGTTGCTCAAGGACGAAGTGAAACTGACCATGCAGCGGGTAATCTATCTGGTGGGCGCGGCGTCGACCGTCGAGTCCGGAAAGTGGTTCTTCGACGACATGGCGGAAATCGAGCGACGAACTTCGCCCCATCTTCCCCAGCGTTTCCTGGCCGAATGCGACGCCATGGCCGCGGCGGCCGGCGTCTCGCAGCGGGACGGGCGCTACGGCAACCTGTTTCCCGAGAAGTTCCACTGCTCGGGCGTGGCGGTTCGCGGCAAGGCGAGCGTTGACGGGCGCGTGGTTCACGCCCGGGTGCTCGACTACATGCGGGATATCGGCCTCCAGGAGACGGCGGTCGTGGGCGTCTTTCTGCCCAAGGATCATCATGCCTGGATGACGCTCGGCTACGCGGGTTTCATCGGCACGGTGACGGCCATGAACGAGAAGGGCCTGGCCGTCGGCGAGATGGGCGGCCGGGGCGAGGGCAAATGGGACGGCATGCCGATGAGCTTCTTGCTGCGCGAGATCATGGAACGGGCCGCCACGGTGGACGAAGCGCTCGAGATCCTGGAGACGACGCCGCGGACGTGCGAGTACTACTACGTGCTCAGCGACCGCTCGAAAAACCTGGCCGGAGTCAAGGCGACGCCCGAGAAACTGCTGGTCCTTCGCCCTGGCGAGCAGCATCCCGAGTTGCCGCCGGTGCCCGAAGACGTCGTCTACTTCTCCGCTGGCGACCGGGCCAAGGCCCTGAGTGAGCGGCTCCACGAAGCGTATGGCAAGATCGACGTCGCCCGAATGATCGAGGTCATCAAGCGCCCCGTCGCCATGAGCAGCAACCTCCACGACGCGATCTTCCTGCCCGAGTCGCTCGACATGTGGGTGGCCGACGCCGGACGCGATACGGTCGCCTGCGACGAGCCGTATGTGCATGTGAATCTGGCGGAGTTGAAGGAGTTCTATTCCGCCAACCGGGCGGCACCTTGAGTCTCCTCGTGCGCAGCTAGCACGCGCACCGCTTGCGGAACCGATACATCCCACCCGAAATAGGTCTCTTGCGTAGTTGACCAGGAATCACTAACCTTATTGGTTTGTCGACCATGCGGCTGGTTTGTGTGATTCTGCGATGGAACTGAGTCTACGGGATTCGGCCAAGCTCCTAAACGTCTCGGAAAAGACCGTTTATCGCTGGGCCAAACAAGGTGATCTGCCGGCGTACCGGGTGAACGAACAGTATCGATTCAACCGCGCCGATCTTCTCCAATGGGCCACTTCTCGGGGCATTAAGCTGTCGGCCGAGATTCTTGTCGAACCGTCGGGGGGCAGCGTGCCCGTGAGCCTTGCCGATGCCGTTCGCGCCGGCGGCGTCCACCATGGCGTTGAAGGGAGCGAGAAATCGGCGGTGCTCCGCTCGGCCGTGGCGATTATGCCTCTGCCGCGGGATGTCGACCGGGATTTCGTGCTCCAGTTGCTGCTGGCTCGCGAGTCGCTCGGTTCGACGGCGATCGGGCGAGGAATCGCTTTGCCGCACGCCAGGAATCCTGTGGTCATGCACGTGCCTTGCCCGATGATCACTGTATGCTTCCTGAAGCAGCCGATTGAATTCGACGCCCTCGACGGACAGCCCGTAACCACGCTGTTCACCATGTTGAGCCCCACCGTTCGCGCCCATTTGCACACGCTGGCGCGTCTCTCCCACGCTTTGCAGCGGCCCGAGTTTGCCGAAGTCATTTCGCGCCGCGCCTGTTGCGAAGAGATCCTCGCGGCCTGCGAGACGATCGATCGTAGCCTCCCCTCCTCTCCTTCCGTTGCCGTGTGAGTTCTTGCCATGTGGCTGTTTGCTGCCGGGTTGACGGTTTTGTCTGCGGGGGCGTTGTTGTCGCTGCTGCTGTCGAAAGCCCCCAGGCTCGCCTCGTGGACGGGCTCGGCCGGCGCCGTCGGCGGATGCCTGCTGGCGATTGCCGCCGCAATCGGAGTCCTGTGGTCGGGCGAAAGTGCCGGCGCAACGCTCGCCTGGGAGGTCCCGCTGGGGAGCCTTGCGGTGGAAATCGATCCGCTGGCAGCGGTGTTCATCATCCCCATCGCCCTCGTCGTTCTGATCGCGGCCGTCTACGGCGCACCCTACATGCAGGGCTCCTACCACGCTTCGACCGTCGGGCCTTCCTGGTTCTTCTTCAACCTGCTCGCGGCAACCATGCTTCTCGTGGTGGCGGCGCGAAGCGGACTGCTGTTCCTGGTCGCCTGGGAGGGCATGTCGCTGGCGTCGTTCTTTCTCGTGCTGACCGACCACCGGCAAGAGTCGGTCCGCCGTGCGGGCTGGATCTACCTGGTCGCGATGCACCTGGGAACGGCCTGCCTGCTCGTGCTGTTTCTCTTGCTCGGCCGGTCGTCCGGAAGTCTGGAATTCGATCAGTTCGCCGTGGAGCCCGGGCTTGCCGGCGTCTTGTTTGTGCTGGCGCTCATCGGGTTTGGCACGAAGGCCGGTTTCATGCCGCTCCACGTCTGGCTGCCGGAAGCCCACCCGGCTGCTCCGTCCCACGTGTCGGCCGTCATGAGCGGCGTCATGATCAAGACGGGGATCTACGGGCTGCTTCGCACCGTCACCTTCCTGCCCGAGCTGCCGTCGTGGTGCGGCTGGACGCTGCTGGCCGTGGGTGTGCTGTCGGGGATCGGCGGGGTGTTGTTCGCGCTGGCCCAGCACGACGTCAAGAGCCTGCTCGCGTACCACAGTGTCGAGAACATCGGGATCATCGGCATTGGAGCGGGAGTAGGGCTTCTGGGCATAAGCTATGACATTCCGGCCATGGCCTTTCTGGGGTTTGCCGGAGCTCTGCTCCACGTCCTGAACCACGCGCTATTCAAGAGCCTGCTCTTCCTGGGCGCCGGTGCGGTGCAGCACGGCACCGGGACTCGCGATATCGATCGGCTCGGCGGCCTCTTGAAGACGATGCCGATCACCGGAGGGACCTTTTTTGTGGGAGCCTGCGCGATCTCCGGCCTCCCGCCGCTGAACGGTTTCGTCAGCGAGTGGATGATCTATCTCGGGGTGTTGCTGAGCGTGGCCGAGCCGGCAAGGGACGCAAACGTGGCGTGGGCCCCCCTTTGCGTGCTCGTGATCGGAAGCCTGGCCCTGATTGGCGGGCTGGCGTCGGCCTGCTTCACGAAGGCTTTCGGCTGCATGTTTCTGGGGGAACCTCGCAGCGAACAGGCACGGCACAGCCACGAAGCCGGCCGTCCAATGCGAGCGGCCATGGTGACCCTCGCCGCGGCCTGTTTTGTCGTTGCCTTGAGCGGACCGGTCTTCCTTTTCTTGCTCCGTCCGGCCGTGTTGACCATCGTTCCGCCCGGCGCCCGCGAGGCGGCCGCGGCGGTGGTGCCGCAATCGCTGGGGCCGCTCGTGGGCGTTTGTGTGATCTTCTGGGCTACCTTGGCGGCGGTAGGGCTTCTGTCGTGGGGCCGGAGGAAGATGTCGTCTGCCGGCAAAGTCGACGGTGTGCCGACCTGGGACTGCGGCTATGCCGCCCCCACGCCACGCATGCAATACACGGCATCCTCCTATGCCAGCCCGCTGGTGATTCTGTTTCGCCTTCTGTTGAGACCGCGGATCACGCTGCATCCGCCGGTGGGGCTGTTTCCCAAGCAGGCCGGTTTTGAGTCGGAGACGCCCGATCTGTTCGCCCAATACGTGTTTGGTCCGACGTTCGCGGGAGTCGCCTGGATCGCCTCGAAACTGCGGCGTTTTCAGCACGGACGGATCCAGCTCTATGTGCTCTACATTGCCTTGACGATTCTTGTTCTCCTGATCTGGAAGTTGGGCTGAGTGATGTTGGCGATCTCGGGAATCGTCCAGATTGTGCTGGCGCTCGTGCTGGCTCCGTTGCTGCAGAGCATCATCAACCGCACCAAGGCTGTCTTTGCCGGCCGCCGCGGCCAGCCCTGGCTGCAACCGTACCGGGAACTCTGGAAGCTCGTGCAGAAGGGGACGGTCTACAGCCGCACCACCACCGCCGTGTTCGTTGCCGGGCCGATCGTCGGCATCGCCGCAGTCGGGCTGGCGCTGGCCCTGGTGCCGATCGGCGGCTGGCCGGCACTGCTTTCCTTCCCCGGCGACTTCCTGCTCGTGGCCTACCTGCTCGGCGTGGGCCGGTTCTTCCTGGTCTCGGCCGCCCTGGACACCGGTTCGAGTTTCGAGGGAATGGGAGCCAGCCGCGAAGTGCTGTTTTCCGCCCTGGCCGAGCCGGCCTTGCTGCTGTCGCTGACGGCACTGGCGGCTGCGTCGCATTCGGCCTCCCTGACCGGCATCTACGCGGCGATCGACTCCGGCATGCCGGCGACGGCCGCGGGACCGGCGATCTTCCTCATCACGGGGGCGATGTTCGTCGTGTTTCTGGCCGAGAATGCCCGAATCCCCGTCGACGATCCCAACACCCATCTCGAGTTGACCATGATCCACGAGGTGATGGTTCTCGATCACAGCGGCCCCGACTTTGCTCTCATTCAGTACGCCGCGCAGCTCAAGATGTGGCTGTTGGGCAGCCTGCTGCTCGGCGCGGCGGCGCCGTTTCGCTTTGGATCCGCGTGGCTGGACCTGCTTGCGGGCCTGGTCGGGCTCGGCGCGATCGCCGTGCTCGTCGGGATCGTCGAATCGAGCATGGCCCGCTTGCGGCTGGTCCGCGTGCCCCAATTCCTGATCGCCGCCTCGATCCTGTCCATTGTCGCCCTATTCTTGGTCATGAGGTGAAACCGTGGCCCTCTGGCTCGACGTCATCCTCGTTCTGTTGATCCTCACCAGCCTTTGGCTGCTCGGTTCGAGCCGGCTGCGGGCCTGCATTCAGGCGGTCGCCTTTCAAGGGATTATGCTTGGGTTGATTCCGCTTCTCTGCGCCTGGCCTGACATCACGGTTCGGCTGGCCGCCGTCGCCGTCCTCAGCATGGTCGTCAAAGCGATTGTCCTGCCGGGCATGTTGCGCCGGGCCGCCCGGGAGGCAAACGTGCGCTACGAGGTGCAACCCCTGATCGGCTTCACCACGTCGCTGCTCCTGGGAATCGTGTTGTGGGGACTCGCCATGCACGTCAGCCGGCAGTTGCCCGTGACGATGCTCCACGTCACGCCGTTGCTCATCCCCGTGGCAATCTTCACCATCTTCTGCGGATTCCTGTTGATCGTCAGCCGCAATACGGCGGTGATGCAGGTCATCGGCTACCTCGCCCTGGAGAACGGCATCTACGTGTTCGGCTGGGCCTTCGCGATCGAGGATCCGCTGCTGGTCGAGATGGGCGTTCTCCTCGACGTGTTCGTGGCCGTGTTTGTGATGGGAATCATGATCTACCGCCTCAGTCGCGAGTTCGACACGATCGAAACCGACGAGCTCGATTCCTTGAAGGAATAGTCCTATGCTCTGGCTCCTGGTCGCCGTACCGGCGATCGCCGCACTCCTGTCCTTTGCCTTGCCCTGGAACGGGTTGCGCCGAGTCCTTCTGGTGCTCTCGGCGTCCGTCCACGTCGGCCTGACGGTCGCCGTATTCGTGGAGCCTCCCGAACCGGTGCTCGACGGCTGGATTGCCCTCGACGCCGCCTCGCTCCTGTTCCTGGCGATCACCAGCGTCCTGTTTTTCGTCACGTCGCTGTACACCGTCGGCTACCTGGCCCAGGAAAAACGGCCCGCGACCCTCGACCCGACCGAGGCCGTTCGCTTCGCCAATTACCCGGAAGCCGTTTTCACGGGCTGCCTGCTGATGTTTCTTGCGGCCATGACGCTGGTCCTGGTGAGCCACCACTGGGGCCTGATGTGGGTGGCCGTCGAGGCAACGACCCTGGCCAGCGCACCGCTGATTTACTTCCACCGGCATCCCCGATCCCTGGAAGCGACCTGGAAATACCTGCTGATCTGTTCGGTGGGAATCGCCCTGGCACTTTTGGGCAACTTCTTTCTGGCGGTGTCGGCCAAAGCGTGTCCGGGCGAATCGCTCCACTTGACGATTGCCGGGCTCGAACAGCACGCCTCGCAGTTGAATCGCGACTGGCTCAGGGCCGCCTTTCTGCTGCTGCTGGTCGGCTACGGAACGAAGATGGGGCTGGCCCCCATGCACACCTGGCTCCCCGATGCCCACAGCGAAGCCCCCTCGATGGTCTCGGCCCTGCTCTCGGGTGTTCTGCTCAACTGCGCCTTCCTCGCCGTGCTGCGAGGTCACAGCCTGTTGGTGAAGGCCGGCGAGGGCCAGTTCAGCCGCGATCTGCTGGTTCTCTTCGGGCTGCTGTCGATGGCCTTCGCCGCCGCGTTCGTGATCCGCCAAGCCGACTACAAGCGTCTGCTGGCCTATTCGAGCGTCGAGCATATGGGAATCCTCGTGCTCGGCGTGGGGATCGGCGGCATCGCGGCCTTCGGGAGCCTGCTTCATGCCGTCAACCACTCGCTCACCAAGGCCATGCTCTTTCTGGCCGCCGGCAACACCCTGCACCGATGTCATACCAAGTCGACCGCGGAAATCCGCGGGCTGTTCCGCGTTCTGCCGGTGACGGCCGTTCTGTGGATCGTGGGCCTGCTGGCGATCACCGGCTCGCCGCCGTTCGGGACGTTCCTGAGCGAACTGGTGATTCTCAAGGGGATGATCGACGGCGGTCGCATCGTCGTGGCCGTCGCATATCTGCTCGCACTGGCCGTCGTTCTGATCGGCATGTCGGCGATCGTGATAGCCATGGTTTACGGAAAACCGGCCGCGGCGGAATCGTCGGCGGAGTCCAACCCGGAGGCGTCGGACACCTCGCCCGAACCGGCCTGGTCGATCCTGCCGCCCCTGTTTCTCGGACTGGCCGTGTTGTTCCTGGGACTGTGCGTACCGCGGGAACTCAGCGATCTCCTGCACGAAGCGGCAAGGGTCCTAGGAGCCGAATGATGCTTCACGATCAATATGTAACCGTGCATAACAGCCAGGCCTTCGATTGCGATGAGTCGCTGCTGCCGGATCTCGAGCGATTTCGCCAGGCCGTGCTGGAAGCCGTGGCGAAGGGCGGCAGAATCGCGGCCCTTTCCGCTCGTCCCGTCAACGATGGAGACTCTCGGATCGTCGCAGTGGTAGCCTTTGATGCGGAGGGCGTGTTGCAGGTGTTTTCTTCGCCCGTCGCCGGAGAGTACCCGGCGATCGCCGCCGACTGCCCGCAGGCCCACTGGTTCGAACGCGATCTTTGGGAACAGCGCGGCATCGTACCGCTCGGGCATCCGTGGCTCAAGCCGATCCGCTTTTCACACGCCTGTTCTCGTGGCGAGGCGGCCGACGATCCTTCGCCGGCGACTTGCGGCGTCACCGATTTCTTCTCCATGAGCGGGGAGGAAGTCCACGAGGTGGCGGTGGGACCCGTCCATGCGGGGATCATCGAACCGGGCCATTTTCGCTTTCAATGCCAAGGCGAGTCGGTGTACCACCTGGAAATCTCGCTCGGCTATCAACACCGCGGGATCGAAAGGGCCATGCTCGGCGGGCCGGCTGTGAGAACGATCCATTACGTCGAAACGGCCTCCGGCGATACTTCGATCGGTCATGCCATGGCCTATTGCCGCGGCGTCGAATCGCTCTCCGGCACCCACGTGTCGCCCCGGGCCCAGGTGATTCGCGGCATCGCCCTGGAACTCGAACGAGTGGCCAATCATGTCGGCGACCTCGGCGCGTTGGCGGGCGACGTCGGCTATCTGCCCACGATGTCTTACTGTGGGAGAATTCGCGGCGACGTGCTCAACATGACGGCCGTTCTCTGCGGAAACCGTTTCGGACGCGGGCTGGTTCGCCCGGGCGGTGTGGCCTTCGACCTGGACGACGAAGCGGTCCGCCAATTGACCCGCCGCCTCAAGAGCGCGGCCAAAGACACCCGGGTCGCCGTCGACCTGCTCTGGGAGAGCCCCTCGGTCATGGCCCGGTTCGACCGGACCGGCGCCCTGTCGCCCGAACTGTGCAACGAGATCGGGCTGGTCGGCCCGGCCGCCCGCGCCTGCGGAGTGCCGCGCGACGTCCGCCGCGACTTCCCCTTCGGCATCTTTCGCTTCGCCCAGATTCCCGTCTCGACCTGGGATTCGGGAGACGTGTTCGGAAGGGCCTACGTGCGCTGGCTGGAGATTCAGCGGTCCCTGGCCTTCATCCAGGAGCAACTCGACGCTCTGCCCCCCGGGCAGATCCTGTCGCCGGTCGGAGCGTTGGCCCCCAACCGGTTCTCAGTGGCGCTCACCGAAGGCTGGCGCGGCGAGATCTGCCACGTGCTCTCGACGGGCCCCGACGGCAAGTTCGACTGGTACAAGATCTTCGACCCGTCCTTCCACAACTGGTTCGGTCTGGCCATGGCCCTGCGGAACCAGCAGATCTCCGACTTCCCGCTCTGCAACAAGAGCTTCAACCTTTCCTACTGCGGCCACGACCTGTGAGGCCGGGACGATCATGCTCAAAGCAATCAAGGCACGACTCCAGCAGGGTTACCGCACGACGTCCTATCCGGACGGGCCTCCCCCAGAACTGCCACGGCACTTCGCCGGACTTCCCGTCATCGACAGCAGCAAATGCCTTCCCGCCTGCCGGCAGTGCATTCCGGCCTGCCCCACCCAGGCCCTCGATATCGATACGCGGACGCGTCAGGTCTCTCTCGATACGGGCCGCTGCCTGTTCTGCCGCGAGTGCCAACGAGTTTGTCCGGCGGGAGCCATCCAATTCTCGCGCGACTTCCGCTTGGCTTCCTCAAGTCGCGAGCGTCTGGTGGTCACCGACAGTTCGCCGCTCCCCGCGGTGGAACTCGACGGCGCGATTGTCCGCTTGCTGGGCCGCTCGCTCAAGCTCCGCCAGGTGAGCGCCGGCGGCTGCAACGCCTGCGAGGCCGACACCAACGTCTTGGGGACCGTCGGCTGGGACCTCGGACGTTTCGGCATTCAGTTCGTAGCCTCCCCCCGTCACGCCGACGGCCTGCTGATTACCGGCCCGGTGACGGAGAACACCCGTCTGGCCCTGGAGAAGACGTACCAAGCCGTTCCTTCGCCCAAGATCGTGATTGCCGTGGGGGCGTGCGCTATCTCGGGGGGACCCTACCTCGATCATCCCGAGGCCCACAACGGGGCCGCCTCGCTCGTTCCGGTCGACGTCTACGTGCCCGGCTGCCCGCCCCATCCGCTGACGATTCTTCACGCCCTCTTGGCCACGATCGGCCGGCTGCCGCGGGGTTTGTAAGTCGGCAGCCCGAGGGCTGCCGTGGAGCCTACCCGCGTCGGGGCTACCATCGAGCGATCCCGTCGGTTATACATGGGCGACGGGGACGGTCCGCCCGTCGCACCGGCCCGATGCACCCTCTCAGCCTTTCGGAAGGACGTTGCGATGATTCCGCGACGATGGTTTTCTGTCACGCTTCTTCTCTGCGCAACGGCATGCACCGCCACGTTGGCTCGGCCCTGCCTCGCTGCCGACGCTAAGCGGCCCAACATTATCATGCTGCTCACCGACGATCAGCGGTGGGACACCCTCGGCTGCATGGGCAACAAGATCATCAAGACGCCGAACGTGGATCGGCTGGCCTCCCAGGGCGTCGTGTTCGACAACGTGTTCGTCACTACGTCGATCTGCATGACCAACCGGGCCTGCATCTTCACCGGCCAGTACGCCTCGCGGCACGGCGTGATCGATTTCAAAACCAGTTTCACGCCGGAACAGTTGGCCGAGACCTATCCCGGCCAGTTGAAGCAGGCGGGCTACTACACCGGCTTCATCGGCAAATGGGGCGTCGGCAATCCGCCCAAAGATTACTTCGACTACAACAAGGGCTGGCCGGGTCAGCACCAGTACTTCCCCGACAAGAACAACCTCAGTATCCATCTGACTTCTCAGATGGGCGATCAGGCCATCGAATTCCTCGACGGAACGCCCGGCGACCGGCCCTTTCTGCTGGCCTTCAGCTTCAAGGCGCCCCACGTGCAAGACGGCGATCCGAATACGGCCATGAAGATCTTCACGCCGGAAATCCGCGCCCTCTACAAGGAATTTCCCGGCGGTTTCCTCCACGATCCCAAGCTCGAACCGCTGTACCGCGACGTCGTGTTTCCCCCGCCGGCGCTTTCCGATCCGGCCTTCTTTGCGTCGTTGCCCACGTACTTTGAGCCGACTGAGACCCGCAAGCGCTGGGAGTGGCGATTCAGCACGCCGGAAATGTATCAGCGTTCGGTGAAGGCCTACTACAGCCTGATCACGGGCGTCGACAACGTGGTCGGCCGGATCATCAAGAAGTTGGAGGAGAAGGGCCAGTTCGACAACACCGTGATCCTCTACCACGGCGACAACGGCTTCTATCTGGGCGAGCGGGGTTTCGCGGGCAAGTGGTATGCTCACGAACCGTCGCTCCGCGTTCCGCTGGTCATCTACGACCCGCGGCTCCCGGCCGATCAGAAGGGCACGCGGCGGGAACAGTTTGCCTTGAGCATCGACCTGGCCCCCACGATGCTCGACATGGCCGGCGTCGCCCGGCCCGGGCGAATGCAGGGCGAGAGCCTGGTGCCGATCCTTCGCGGCGAGACGCCCGAGTGGCGCGACGAATTCTTCTACGAGCACATGTTCGACAACCAAGGGATTCCCAAGAGTGTCGCGGTGCGAGGCCGGCAATTCAAGTACATTCGCTACCTGGTCGACGATCCGCGGAACGAAGAGTTTTTCGACTTCAAGAATGACCCCCAGGAAGCGAATAACCTGGTAAACAATCCGGAATACGCCGATCTGCTCAAGGAAATGCGGGCCAAGTTGGCCGCGTGGCAGGCGCGGGTGAAATAGCCCCGTAGCACGCGATGGTTTCGTCTCCCGCCTCCTCAGCACCGGCATGCCGGGAACGGCTTTTCCAGCTTGATTCCAGGCTTTCCTGAACCCGTGGGCAACCGAGAGAGGACAACCATGCGAACGCTTCTGCTGTTTTCTGCTTCCATCTTCCTGGCATCGTGTGTATTTGCTGCTGAGGAAAGTGCCCCTCAAGGTGTCACCGTAACGCCCCAGGGCTTGCGGATCGTCAAGCCGGCGCCGCCAGAGCAGGACAAGCTGCGTGCCTTCAACTGGTCGCCCGGCACGTCGGTCTCGCTGCTTGTTTCCGCCCCGCAAGGGGGCCTGATCGCCGTCGACAGCGAGGCCAGCAAACTGACCATGTTCCTGGACGACAAACGAACGGATTTGCGCAAGGAAGAATCGGGGCAACAGGGCTTCGGACCGTCCTCGGGCTTCGGAATGATGCCTTCGATCAGCGACGACGGCAAGTATTGCAGCATCGACGTTGAAGCCCCGCGTGTGCCAACGGCCGGGGCCACACGCGTGGCAGTGGCCGGGGAATTGGCACTTTCGGTGGCTTCGCAGAAGAAGGACTTCACCGCCGAGGGGGTTGCCCTCAAGAAGGGGACGAAAGTCAAGGCCGGCCAGATTCCTTTCACGATCACGGCCGTAGGAAAACCCGATTGGGGCGACGCCCCGCTGGCCGTCACTTTGGAAGCGAAGCAGGAACTGGATGCGGTGGCCGATATTCAGTTCTTCGATGCCTCCGGAACGAAGATCGAGTCCGAACGGAGTTCCGAGGGAAGCATGGGCTTTGGGGAAAAAGTCACCGTGACCCAGACGTACAACCTCGGGAAGAAGGTGGATTCCTGCGATATCACGGTCACGTATTGGGCCGACAGGAAGAAGCTGGTCGTGCCCTTCAAGTTGGTCCTTGGGCTGGGATTCTGATCGCTCGCGGCATGGCCTGCCTGTAACGATGCACCCGAATATGAACGGAACGCCCCGCCTGGCGGGCCGGCGCTCGCTTTGCGTAATGGCGGCGATTGATGCTATGGGTGGTTGTTCGGCTCGTTCAGGTCGGTCGACGTGGTTCGCTCTGGGACCACCCTACATGCTGTCTCGCTGTCTTGTTCCAAACGCCCGCTCCTCGTCGATACGCTGGAGTTGAGTCTCGATCCAGTCCATGACACTGTTGTGTGTGGGGAAATGCCAGGCCAGAACGGCGATCATGGCAATGGCGACGCAGACGGCAAACGTGGATTGGGTAATCAGGTACGCGATGATGGCAAAGGGCGTGGGGCCCTCGATGATCGCTACCGATACGATGGTCTTCGTGCAGTGTACACCGATCAGCTTGCCGGCATCTCCCGTACGTTCGATCATCTCGGCCACCTTCGGCTGATAGGGCCCCTGCGACACGTTCCAGTCACCGGCGGCGATCTTTCGCCGTGCCCGGGACACCATCAAGGTTGGCACCACGGCCGAGGCGATAATAGCGGCCGTCAGGAACGCGACGAGAACGAGGTTCATGATCTGCGCGAGCGTCTCATTCTCGCCCATATCAAGCCCGCCAGGATGAACCAGAACGGCGGCCATCACGAGGATTGGAACAGCCCCGGCGATGATCGCCGCGCCGACCACGATCTGCTCCTTCACAACCAGCGGCCCCAGTTCGTCTCGCCACGAAGAATCGGACATGACAGACTCCTGTTCCGAGATATGCAGGTGTTGCGTATTTCACGAGTGTAGGCTTCTCTGATAGATGCGGCAATGACGCGGATTCGGCCTACGATGGAGGGGGTGATCCGCGGTTTCGGCAGGTTGCATGGATGCCAGGTGACGTTCCCCGCAGCCGCAAATGGCTCTCTGACAGCGTCGTGCCGAAGAGCGGAACCTCCTTCCTTCCCCCCATCCGGTTCTGTACCATAGAACAACTGCCTGAAGCGATTCCTGATCTTGGGATATCCGCCGTGACTCCAGATGAATCACTCGACCCGACGACCGCGGCCGCCCAGTGCCGCCAGTTGTTCGATGAATTCCGCACGGAATTGGCGAAGAAACTTGTGCTGCCGCCGGAAATCGTGGAGCCGTCGCTGATTGGCTTCCTGGCCGGCGGCCATCTGCTGCTGGAAGGTCATCCCGGCCTGGGGAAACGGTCGCTGGCCGGTGCCATGGCCCAATTGGCCGGCCTTTCCTTCTCGGCCGTAACCTGTACACCCGATATGGAACCGGCGGATCTGACGGCGTCGGAACAACTGCGCGACAACAGGCCCATTGGCAAACAGGGCTACCAGTCCCGTCCCGGCCCGCTGTCCGCCAATGTGGCCTACGTGGAGGACCTTCATCTCGCGCCGCCGAGAAGTCGGGCTCCCCTGGTCGATTCCATGCGGCGTCCGCAGATCGGGCACGCCGGCGATGCCTGGGATCTCTCTTCACCCTTTGCATTGATCGCCTCGATCGCTCCCGAGTTGGACGATATGGAACTGGCCCTGGATGCGTCCGTGACGGATCGTTTCCTGCTGCAGGTATCGTTCGCCTACCCGAGCGAGGGCGACGAGTGGGAGATCGGCCGGCGAGCCGGGTCGACTGCCGGCCCGCCTCAGGAACCGTTGATGTCGGCCCGACAGTTGGCGGAACTCCAGGCAGCGGTGGCCCACGTGGAAATGCCCGATGAGGTGCTCGGCTATGCCTGGGCCCTGGCGCGAGCCACACGACCCGGCAATGAACTGGCGCCCGATTTCGTGGAAACGTGGATCCACCTGGGGATCAGTCCACAGGGGCTGATTGCGTTGGTGTCGGCCGCCAAAGCTCGGGCGCTGTTGCGAGGACGGGACCGCTGTACGCGGCGCGACGTTCACGAAGTGGCACCGTCCGTGTTTCAGCATCGCCTGCGCGGGAATGAAGAAGCCCGGGCGGCCGGGTTGACCGTCGACCGGCTCATTCGGATGCTGCTCGAGCGGATTTCGCTGGACGGGGATTACCGGCCGGAGCAAGCCCTCTGAGTTTCGCTCGACAGACGGACATAACAGGACTACCAGTCAGATCTTCCGGGAGAGAACCGATGCGACTCCACGTCATGATTCTGTTGGCAATGCTCGTTGCGATACCCGGCAAGACCGGGACCGCCGACGATTCGCGTCCCATGTGCCGAATCGTTGTTTCCGCCAAGGCCGGTCAGCCGGAACGGATCGCGGCCGAGGAGTTGGCCGGCTACTTGGGCCGGTTGTATCCGCAGACCCGGTTTGAGATCGGCAGCGGCAGAGCTGCGGACGGCCCGATCGTCTATCTCGGAACGCCCCAATCGGTTCCTCAATCCGTGAATTCTCTCGCAGAGGGCGACCTTGCCGGGCCGGGCAGCTACGCGGTTCGCTCGTCCGTAATCGACGGACGCAAGTGCGGCCTGATCCTCGGTGCCGATCCGCCCGGGGTGGCAGGCGGCGTTTATGGTCTGCTGCGCCACCTTGGCTGCGGGTTCTATCTCAGCTTCGACACGCTGCCCGAGTCGAAGACCGAACCGTTTTCTTTCGACGCGTGGAATCTCTCTGATCGCCCGCTGGTCCCCACGCGGATGGTGTTCAACTGGCACAATTTCCTTAGCGGCTGTTCCACCTGGAACCTGGAGCACTGGCAGAAGTGGATCGTGCAATCGCAGAAGATGGGCTACAACGCCGTCATGGTCCACGCCTACGGAAACAATCCGATGGCCGGCTTCCGGTTCATGGACATGCAGAAGCCGGTGGGCTATCTGAGTTCGACCCGCGTTGGGCGCGACTGGTCGACGAACCACGTGAACGACGTGCGGCGATTATACGGCGGCGGGATCTTCAACGAGCCCGTGTTCGGAGCAGACGCCGCGATTGAAGATACCGACCTCGAGCGTACCCAGGCGGCCCAGCGGCTCATGGCCGGCACGTTCACTTGTGCAGAGGAGCGCGGCGTCCAGATCTACTTCGCCGTTGATGTCGACACCACCTCGGCCAACCCCCAGGAATTGATTCTCGCGATTCCCGACCAGGCCCGATTCGAGATCGACGTTGCCAACATGGCCTGGATGGGTCAGGAAGCCGGCAAGGCCTGGCTGGTGAATCCCGATACGCCGGAAGGATACGCCTTCTACAAAGCCCAGGTCGAGGAACTGCTTCGGGTCTATCCGCAGATCGACTGCCTGGTGGTCTGGCATCGGAAAGGCGGCACGCCGTGGATGGAATTCAAGGCCGAGAACATGCCGGAAGCCTGGCAAGAGGAGTACGCGGCCGAGATCAAGCAGACTCCCGAAGCGAACGATCTGTGGCATTCCGTGCACATGTTCGCCCAGGCCAAGATCGTTCGCGCCTTCAGCCGGGCAGTGGCCGAATTGGGCCGGAACGACATCCGGCTGGCCTTCGGCTCCTGGGATTTCGACTTCCTGCCCGCCGCCGATCGCTTCCTCCCGAAGGACGTTGCTCTGATCCCGCTGGATTGGCTGGTGCTGCGCGATACCTCGATCTTCGACACGCCCGAGCGACGTGCCGAAGTGGCCAAAGTGGCCGCTCATCGCAACGTGATCCCCGTCGCCTGGGCCCATCACGACGACGGAAATTATGTGGGCCGGCCCTACACGCCCTACTCCAACTTCTATGACCTTCTGACCGAAATGAAGTGCCAGACGGCTGGCTACGGCATCATTCACTGGACCACCAAGCCGCTCGATCTCTACTTCACCAGCCTGGTCGACCAGGTGTGGGCAAACAGCAAGAACGAACCGCTGGAAGAAACCTGCCGGAAGATGGCAGCCGACCTGGTTGGCGCCAACCAAGCCAAGGCCTTCGGCGACTACCTGGTTGCCTGGGTGACGACGATGCCCAAGATCGGCCGCGAAACCAGCGACTTCTTCGTCGACCACGAGTTGGGGAACCTGGCCGAGATGGAGGCGGAACAGCGTGCTCGATTGGAGAAGCTCGCTGCCCTGGATCGCGAGCAGACGGACAAGCACGGGCGCGAGTGGCTCAATTACTTCGCCGGCTTGGAGGAATATGTCCTCGGCATCTACCGCACGGAGGACGCCTTCAACCGGGCCAAGAAGCAGTATGCCGCCGGTGACCTCGACGCAGCCCGAGCCACCATGGCCGCCTGCCGTCCCGAGGAGGTTATTGAGCAGTATGCCAAGTTCTCCCGGTACGGCGGCCTGACTCGCGGCGAAGAAGGGCTCGTCGTCTCCATGAACACCCGCTGGCTGCCGCACTATATTCGCTTCCGCCAGGCCCTCGGCCTCGAGGCGGTTCGCTACAACCTGGCGCCGACGTCGCACGACCTGCTGGCGCAGAGCCGGGGTGTGTTCACATTCTATTTCGGCCCGGACCGAAGCATCTGGCAGTGCTTCGGAACAGAAGAGACGGGCGCCGAGACCTTCTCGCTGTCCCCGGATGCCAAAGTCGACGATCTCGGTCAGAACAACACCACGTTTCAGGAGGTCTGCCGTACTGGTATCGAAAGCAACAAACCGATCGCGCTCGCGATTCGTCCCATCTTGGCCCGGGGAAGCCGAAAGGAACTCAAACCGATGCCGGTGCCGGTCGGGAAGTACAACCTCACCCTGTTGATGCTCGAACCGGCCGCATCTTCCCCAGGAGAACGCGTCTTCGACATAACGGTAACTGCCAGCGGTCAAGAAAATGCCGATCTCAGAAAGACCGACCGCGTGGATGTCTATCGGCAGGCCGGTGGGGCGAAGCGAGTCCTTGCCGTTGCCTATCCGATCGAACTGAAGGCCGCGGGCGAAATCAAGGTCGAACTCATGCCCGTCCAAGGCAAGGCCCTGATCTGTGGAGCGGTGTTGGAACCCGTTGGGAAGTGATAGGAGGTCACGAGAATGAAGTGGCGACGTGAACAGTACCTCGACCTGATGACCTTTGGCCACGCCCCGCGTCCCATGTTCAGCGAACTGTTTGGCCCGCTGATCGGCCTGGCCGAAGAGTGGCGTGCCCAGGGGGCCACTGAAGACGAAATCGCCATGACCGGCTTCGATTGGGACTACGTGCCGTTCGTCGATTGCGGCGGCATCTGCGGTCCGTTCAATGTGCCTGACTCAGTCGTGTTGGAAGAAACCGACGCGTACCGGATCGAGCGCGACTACCTGGGACGCACGGTCAAGCTGTGCAAAGGGACGGCCACCATTCCCCTGCCGCTCGATTTTCCGGTCAAGACGATGGACGACTGGCAGAAGATCCGGCCGCTCTACGCATTCTGCGAGGAGCGGATCGACCCGGGCGCCGTCCAGCGTGCCCGGGCGGCACAGGCCGAAGGTGCGATCGTCCGCTGCGAGATTCCCGGCGGCTGGGATACGGCCCGGGAACTGATGGGGGAGGAAGCGGCTTGCCTGGCCTACTACACGCAACCCGATCTGATGCACAGCATTCTCGAAACGCTCCGCGATACCAGCACCAGAGTCCTGGAACGCGTAGCTGAGAAGGTGACCATCGACCAACTCTACGCCCACGAAGACATGGCCGGTAAGAGCGGCCCGCTCATCGGACCGCAGCAGGTCACGCAGTTCGTCGCTCCCTACTACCGGGCCTGCTGGGAATTGGTCTCCAGTCGCGGCACGCGCCTCTTCAATCAGGACAGCGACGGCAACATGACGGCCGTTATCAACGCCTTCCTCGATTGCGGCGTCAACGTCATGCACCCTTTCGAGCCGGCCGCCGGAATGGATATTGTGGCCGTCCGCAAGCGATATGGAAATCGGCTGGCCGTTCTTGGCGGAATCGACAAGCACGTGCTCCGCCGGTCCAAGGCGGAGATCGACCGGGAGCTGGAATACAAGATGCAGCCGCTGATGCGGGCCGGCGGAACCGTATTCGGGCTCGATCATCGAATCCCCAACGGCACGCCGCTGGAGAACTACCGCTACTATGTCGAGCGCGGCAGGGAAATCCTCGGCCTGCCGCCTCGCGATCCCGCTGCACGCGGGTGGGGTCGGATGGCGCTGTAAGGGCGTTGGACGAGTCCAACTCGGCGATGAATAGCTCGGACAGGCCGGATCTCCCAGCGGGCCGCCACAGCTTCGCCCCTTCATGCGGGGGATAGTCATTCGCCTATGCTCAGATAGACTATGGTTAGCTGTCTCCTCCCCCCGCGGACGCTGACAACAAACGCAATCGCATTTGAGCGACCGAGGGCGAGACATGCCGGCCGTATTCGGCAATCCCGGGAGCCGGATGCGGCCTATTTTTTCTTGGCACATGCTTCCCCAAACGCGGCCTCTCGCTGCAACCAAATCCGAGATACGAAATACGAAATCTCAAACAAATTCAAAGCGTGAAATCCAAGTGTTTCAAATCAGACGGACAGGCTCACGCCGACACGCACGCACCGTTTCTGTTTTGAGCCTTTGACATTCAGGTTTTGGATTTGTTTCGGATTTCGTGCTTCGGATTTCGAATTTCAAAGGCTCGCGCCTGTCATGACTGAAGACTCTGAACGCCAGGCGCACGTCCCTGTCGTCTACGGTCCGACCTGCACGGGTTTGGCAAACTCGCCTTCCATCTCGACCGGCAGCATGCAGACCTTGCTGCCGTCTCGGTTGCAGAAGTAGAGTCGCGACTCCGAGATCTGCCGCCCGTGCCCGTCCGCCCACAAGGCGTAGAAATCGGGATGGGCGTTGATCGGCTTGCGGCAATAGCCGTGGTTCAGTTCGCTGTCGTGCGTCAGTTGGCGCACCTTCTTCCAGGTCGCCCCCTGATCCGCACTGGTCCACATGGCCACTTCGCCGCCCGTGTTGTAGCGCTGCGGGCCCGGTTCCGTGGGACCGATGATCCGCCACAGTCCGTCCTCCTCGATGTAGAGCGAGCCCGTGTCGTAGTTGTTGTCCGAGTTGGTCACGCTGCGAATTTCCCACTCGCTGCCCGTCCACCGGGCCATCTGCCAGGTCCGCGGATCGTGGATCGGGCCCGACTCCCAGCCGCCGCTGGTCAGGACCAGAATCACCGGCCTTTGTTCCGCATCGTAGGCCACATCCTTCATATAGACGTTCCGCTTCTCGCTGCGAAAGTCGTGGACCAGGGCCGGATTGTCGACCGTCGTCAACGGCAGTTCGAGTTTCTCGCCCTGCACGTTCTTCCAGGTCCGGCCGAAATCCTCGGTCTCCATATAGTAGAGGTTGGTCCGCCAGTTCAGCCCTTCAGGAGCCGGATGCATGTTGAAGGCCGTCCCGACCTTGTTGCCGCAGGGCCAGCTCACCTGGTAGTGCCCCTTCTCGATCATCGCCAGCCTCTCGCCCTCGCTCCAGGTCCGCCCGTCGGGCGACGACATCTGAAACAACTGCCGGCCCCCTTCGCCGTATCGCGTGTGCAGGAAGAAGAAACCCTGGCCCTTCAAGTAATAGGGCTGCGTGTAGGAGAAGTTGGTGATCTGCACCAACTCGAAGTCGTCGATCGAATAGGGTTCCTTGCTCACCGATACGAACGACGGACGGCCTGTGCCGTGCGAGCTGGAAAAGATCCAGATGTAGCCCTTGTCGTCCATCGAGATCACCGGATTGTCGTGGGCGTCGTCGGTGTGCTTGTCGAGTAGAAGGGTGGGACGCGGCACCATGCCCGTCTTGTGGTCATAGTACGAAACCATGTGGAGCAATGTCCGCTTGCTGCCTTCGCCCTCCGTCCCGCCGTAGCAGAAGAACGTCTTGTTCACTTCCGGAGCGTAGATCGCAAAGGGCCGGTGCTTGGCACAATAGGTTCCCAGGCCGCCGCTGTACTTGAACACGTACTCGTCGCCCTGCGCCTGGTTCGAGTACCAGATGCCCCGATAACCGTTCTCCTTGCGGCAGATCAGCAGGCTCCCCGTCTTCCTCGCCGCATCCGGACCGCCCGCCACGGCGTTCTTCCAGACTTTCTCCTCGGCCGACTCGGCCGTCCAGCAGGCAACCAGCGAGTCGGTCTTGGGCATTTGCCCGGCGGCCAGTTGGGCAACCGGATCGGCTCCCAACGCTTCGCGAAAGACGCAGACCTGATCGAGCCGCCCGTCCAGCACGCGGCTCCCCGGTCCCACCGCACCGATCATCAGCGGAGCATCCGATTTGGAGATCCGGCCGACCGCCTTGGTTTCCGCGGCCGGCTTCCCGTCCACATATAACCTGATCGTCTGCCCGTCGTAGCTGCCCGCCAGGTGGACCCATTTGCCGGCCGGAGGAACCGGCACGTTGGCGTGCGTGTACTTCTCGGGCGTATACTCGACGAGCATTCGCACCGTATCGCTGTACACATAGAGCGTGAACAGTTGCCCCGACTGGCCGCGTCCCAGGATGATCTGGGCCCCCGCCGTCTTGTCCAGCTTGACCCGGGCGGCAAGCGTAAACGCATCCAGATCGAACAACGCCCCGTCCTCGACGACGGCGTAGTCGGCCATCCCGTCAAACTCGACTCCCGCCGGTTCGGTAGCGAACAGGCCCGTGCATGAAAACAGGAAGACACAGGTTGCGAAGATCGATCTCATGGTGTTTCTCGGCAGGAGCTTCTGTTGAAGTGGCAAATGGAATCCTGGTTTTGCTCTTCTTTTCTTGAACAGGAGGAAGCGAAGGAATCGGAGGGGTTTTCAGAGTACGGGCATATTCCGTTGCACGCACGGTGGTGCTGCGTGTGGAAAAAAGACACCTATTACAGAACCTCTGATACCTCTGCGAACTCCTGTTCAGAATTGATTACTCATAGTGAAAATGCTAGCACTGCTACATTTGAATAATCTCCTTGAGCTTCTTGCCGACGCGGCGGTTCCGCGAGCCTGTTTCCATGGCGTTGATCATGTCGTCCCAGAGTTTGCTGCGTAG
>JAAYAY010000277.1 GCA_012719125.1 Planctomycetaceae bacterium
ATCGGCCTCCTTGCCGTTTGGCTGTCCTTCGGATGAAAGTACCCAATAAGGTAGCCGATTCAGGCACGGAGGCCGACATCATTTTGACGTCAACTTACCTCTCAAAATGTGCGAAACTTGAACTAAGTGGCTGAGAGAATGAAAATTGCGTGACGACTGCGAAGGGGCTTTCGGTCACCCCACTTTCCACATTTTACTGGAAATACGCTGGTGTACCACCAGTTCTCGGACGCGAGTAGGGCCGTCCATCGTAAGTGTACGGGCCACCGCCGCCGGGCACGCGCAGGGCGATCACCGAATTGCCGCACTTCAAAGCAACGGTTTCGAGCCTTCGCGCATTCATATTCTCTCTTTCCAGTCTCAATCTTCCAGAGTCCTTTTGTCCGTCTCGGGCGCCCACCAGACGGCAATCATGCCCAAGGCGTAAATCAGCGCGCCGAACGAACCAACCATCGGATAGCTCCCCCCGAGCACCGAGAAGATCGCTCCGGCGACGAGCACTCCGACTGCCGTGGCAAAGCGGCCGGTGTTCATGGCCAGGCCACTGCCTGTTGCACGAACGGCCGTGGGAAACACCTCCGGCAGATAGAGGGGCAGCCAGCCGAAGAACAGCGTGGCCACGAGCCCTTGGGCAAAGACCACCGGCAAGAATGCCGGCTCAAGCGGCGCCGTGAGTTGAAACATGGCGATGGTCAGGCCGGTCGTGCTGAGGCTGGGCGGGTTTCCTGGGCGTTTCGAGATTTGGGTTTTGGATTGGTTTCGAGTTTCGGATTTCGAGATTCGGATTTCGCTACGGTATAGGTCGCGAGGCGGAGTTGGACCCATCTATTCCTCTTGCCGTTGGAACGCCCGGATCATCGCGCTGTTGTCGGCATCGCCGAAACCGGCCGCTTCGGCGGCTTCGAGCGGTCGCCGGTGCGTCTGGGTGAGCGGCAGTTCCTGCCCGGCGGCGGCCGCGGCATCGAGGATCAGGCGGATGTCCTTCAGGTGTTGGGAGAACGGAATCCAAAACTTGCCCGCGGCTTCCGGCATCCCGGCCAACCGCGCGAGCGAGCGCGCCAACGGCGCCATGAACCACGTTGACTTCTCGCCGGGGTAATACTCGTCCACCTGCATGCCGGAGACTTTTGCCTGTTCAAGGCCGGGCCGTTCGGCGTGGGCAGTGGACGTGCCCGGCCTGAGCCAAGGCTCCAGCAGGTTTTCCTCGGTCCAGTCCTTCGTGTCTATCAAGCCAGGCGCCTGGACATTCGCCAGCCACATCTTGCCCTGGGCGGCCCACTCAATGTGTTCCGGGACATCGACGAGAGGGCTCTCGATCATGTTCGCACCGAGTTTGAGAAAATGTGCCTGCTGCTCAACCCCGCCCCAGAAATGAATGCCCCCGCCCAGTCCCGCCGCCCGGGCCTTGCGAAAGATGGTCTCACAAGCGTTCAGGAAGTCAGGATGCTCGTAACGCTCCGGCAGGCCGAGATTGCAGGAAAGATCGTGCGGGCCGATCAGCACGGCGTCCAAACCGGGCACGGCCAGGATCTCGTCCAAGGCTTCCATGGCGGGGACACTTTCGATGTTGACGATCAGCAACCGGTCTGCCGCACCGTTTCTGACGTAGGCATCGAGTTCCGGCTCGACCGGCGGCCCCTGCGAGCACTCAACCGACCTGGAGCTTCGCTGGTACGCTGGCGGGTTTCGTTCCTCGCCAGTACGTGGAAGGTTTTCGGTTTGAGGCGGACGGCGTGGTTCTCCGCGGTTTCGGCCCGGCGGCGACGCTGGTCAACGAGGAGTTGGATCTGACGGCCGAGCAATGTCCGTGGCTCAGCCTGGAGGCGTTGAGCACG
>JAAYAY010000278.1 GCA_012719125.1 Planctomycetaceae bacterium
AGGGGGGCGTTCAAAAAGTCAGGGCTCACTTACGGCGAGGCGATTCTTCGAGTTGGCAGAGCAGGTCACCGAGTCTTTCGATGACGGCGCGGCGTTGCTCGGGAGTGATTTCCCTGCGGATGGTCTCAAGGGTGGCGGTGAAGAGTTCGACGACCTGCACGGCCGAGTAGTGGCGGGGCGGATTGGGGATGTAGTCTATCGGGTATTTTCGTTCGAGGAGCCACCCGGCGGCGCGCCAGTAGCGGGGGTCTTGTGCGGCGTTGCGGAGGGACTGGAGGAGTTGGACTTCGAGGTTGGATTCGGCCTGGGCGACTTCGTCGGCGAACTCGCGGTCGCGGGCGATGGTCTGGGTGACGGTGGCGGGCGAGCATCCGATGCGTCGTGCGGCGGCACGTCGGCTACAGCCGGCATTGATGAGGGCGACGAGTCGTTTGCGTTGGTTGGTGCCGAGGACGGGAGGCCGGCCGGTGCGGGTATTTTGCGGGTCGGTGTCGGGGTCGGGGGCGGGGGCGGCGACAGGGAGGGGGCCGGTCGGGTCGGTGGCGGGGGCGTTGGGGGCGTTCATGGTTGGGCTCCGTGTTGCGTTGAGGGTGACGGGACAAAAAAAGCCCGTCGAAGAACGGCGGTCGTTCCTGGACGGGCTCGTGCCAGTACTCGCGTGTTGGGTGTGCGGGCCTGGATCGATACCAGGAGTGGCCGCGGGGCGTCATTCCCGGGCCTTTCTGTTACGGTACATTAGTATACATATTTGCGGAAGCAATGCAATATGAAAATTGAACATTTGTACAGTTTTTGGGGAAATCGGGTATCTGGTGGGGGGGTGGTGCTGAGAGCTTGAGGGTGGGGCGGCAGATACTGGAGTGGACCGTCTGTTTTTGGGTTCATCCGGCTGAAGCGTATGTGAACGTGAAACACGTCACACCTACGTGAGAAGAGCACAGACCTTTTTCGGGTGACTCTTCCTCAGAATTCGTGGGGCTTTTCGGCACAGGTAGGCTGCGTTCCGGTATCGTCTGATTCCTGGAAGATCTGGAGGCCTTCAGGTCAACGTACGCTTCAGCCGGATGAACCACGGAAGACTCGCTCTCCAAGCTGATCGACGAGATTCGTCGAACCGGCAAGGTGCTGCAGCCCGACTGAGCAGTTCAGGCTTGAATGAGCTGCTGCTCAACGCGGACGGAGTAGAGCCACTATCCAAGGCTCTGGCCGGAGACGGTGCGGGCGCTGATGGTCCACTCGGCGAACTGGACCCGGCGCATGATCGACCGGTTCCCCGGCGACAGCAAGACGGCCGCACACCAGCGGCTCCGCTGCTATGGCTACGGTGTCCCGGACCTGCACCGGGCGATCAACAGCGCAGAGAACGCGGTGAGTCTTGTCTTTGAGGGGGCCCTTCAACCATTTCAGAAGAAACGTTCGGAGCCCCGGACCTACCAGATGCACGTCCACCAGTTGCCCTGGCCCGCCGACGTGCTACAGGGCCTGGGGGCCGCCCGGGTGCGAATGCGGGTGACCCTCTCCTATTTCATCGAGCCCAGCCCAGGCAGCGTCGGGTGGAAGGTGAACACCCGCTATGCATCACACGGCTTGCGGTTCGATGTCATCCGGCCGACGGAGAACCTCGAAGGGTTCAAGCAGCGCATCTCCAAGGACTTCTGGGAGAACGAGAAGCGGCCCGTCAATCAGGCAAAGGAGACCCGGAACTGGGTGATCGGCGATCAGGGCCGGACGAACGGCTGCCTCCATTCCGACTGGTGGGTCGGTAGTGCCGTGGATCTCGCGGCCTGCGGAAGCATCGTCGTCTACCCGGTCACGGGTTGGTGGAAGGATCGGCGCCACCTCGGTTGTTACGAAAACAAGGCGCGGTACAGCATGATCGTGTCGCTCGAGTCCGACGACGAAACCGTCGATCTATACACCCCAATCTCCCAGACGGTGGACGTACAGACCGAAATCATGGTATGAGACTGTGGGAACTTCTGCTGCGCGCAGCCTTTCGCGTTCTCAGGGCCCTCCGATTCTTCCGCCATCGCCGATCTTCACAACGCTCCGCTGACGAAGAAGCGAGTGAATCTGATTCTTCTGAAACGCGGAACATGCGCCAATTCGGGACGGTTCGTACGTTTCGCTCCGACACACCCAGCCAAACTCGACCTGCCCTAAACGCCGCTCTCTTTTGCGTCGGCATGCGTCGTCAAGCCGAACAAGGCCGTCGCCACTCTCTCCTTCTGCCCGCCCAGCAGCGACACAACCGCCTCCACGCACGCCACGCCCGACTTGATCCTCAAGCCCTTCAACAGCTCCGGGCCAGCCGTCATTCCCCTGGCCAAACAACTCACTTGCCTGGATCGTGCCGGAAGCGGCCAGTCCCCAGCTCGCATCGCGGAGCCTTTCCGTGCCCCTCATTTCGTGGTTCCCCACAGGATTCAGGCCCCTCTTCTGAGCCAAACGTGTCAGAAGACGTGAAATCGGGGAAAAGTTGGCAGCACTCAGCCTCGCCAGGAGAACAGCAAAGCTCTCTCGCGGCAAGAAAAGTAGCAGGCACGCTCCGAACGCCGCTGGCGGGAAATCGGGATTTGCGGCAGTTCTGCGGACGGCACGGCGGAGCGTGCCTGCTACTTTGCTTGGCGGACGGCACGGCGGAGCGTGCCTGCTACTCTGCTTGGCGGACGGCACGGCGGAGCGTGCCTGCTACTCTGCTTGGCGGACGGCACGGCGGAGCGTGCCTACTACTCTGCTTGGCGGACGGCACGGCGGAGCGTGCCTGCTACTTTGCTGTTCCCCTGCATGGGACGCTCGTTTTCTTGACTCGTGATCCGCGATCCACTAGGCTCGGGGCAACTTCCGCACGTTTTCAGAGCGACGCGTGCGTTTCCCACCCCAACCATCCCCCCCTCGGACATCGCCGATATGTGCCATCGCCTCCTATTTGTTTCTGTTGGTAAGCCGCCGGCTATCATCGCCGCGACGTGCTCGTTCCTGCTGCTGGTCGCCACCGCGGCCGGCGCTCAAGCCCAAACGGAACCCGGCGGCAACCCCGCTCTGGACCAGGCCTTCCAGGCTCTCGTCAAGCTGGAACTCGGCCAGGATCTGGGAGTCTTCAATCCCGTCCGGCAGGCAGTGGTCGCGGGTCGGACTGACGAGAAGGTTCGTGCCGATCTCGAAGGTCGTCTTGTGGCGGTCCTGCAGGGCGACGCGACCGACCTGGCGAAGGACTATGCCTGCCGCGAACTGGTGACCGTCGGATCGGACGCCTCGCTGCCCGCGTTGGCTGCACTGCTCACCAACGAGCGGATGGCATACATGGCCCGCTATGCCCTGGAAGGGATCGGCGGCCCGGCCGTCAAGCAGACGCTCCGCGACATGCTCGGCAAGACGGAGGGACCGCAGAAGATCGGCGTGGTCATCTCGCTGGGCAGACTGGCCGATGCAGAAGCCGTCCCGGCCATCGCGACCTTGCTCGGACAAGACAACGCCGCACTTCGCGAAGTGTGCCTGGTGGCCTTGGGACGGATCGGCAACGCCCCGGCGGCCGAGGCGCTTCAGGCTTTCGCCCGCAAGTCGCCCGAGGAACTGCGAAACACCGTCGTCGACGCCCAACTCGACGCGGCCGAGTCGCTGTGCAAGCAGGGAGAGCATCAAGCGGCCGCCGCGACCTGCGAGTCGTTGCTAGGGGCCGAGTCGGAGCCGGTTCGAGCGGCCGCCTATCGAGGGCTCATGGCTGCCAAGCCCTCCGAGACCCTGGCCATGATCGTTGCCGGCCTGGGAGCCGACGAGTCGTGGAAGCGGGCCGTGGCTGCGGATTGCGTCGTGGGGCTCACCAAGCTGGAAGAGATCGAGACGATCGCCTCGGCCGTCGGCAAACTGCCCGCGGCGGGCCAGATCGCGGCCTTCCTTGGTCTTAAAGACTACACCAGTCCGGCGATTCGCGAAGCGGCCCTCCAAGGACTCGATCAGGCCGATGCCGAAGTCCGCAAAGCGGCTCTGGCGGCATTGATCCGATCGGCCACACCCGACGACGTTCCGCGACTGGCGACCTTGATCGCCGGCGGCGAAGACGCAGGGCTGCGCGAGGCTGCCTTTGAAACCTTGCGACTCATGCCTGCCGGCGGCGTGAACCAGGCACTGGTCGCCTGGATGGATCAGGCCAAGGAGTTGCCGCCCGTGATCGTCCAGTGTGCCCTGGCCCGGCGGTCGCCCGACTTCGCGCCGGCCTTTCTCAAGGCGGCCGAATCGGCCAGCGCGGCAACTCGGCTGGAGGCGCTCAAGGCCCTGGAGATCATGGCGTCGGAGAAGGAGGCCGGGGCCCTGGTCGGGCTACTCGTCAAGGCGGCTCCGGGGGAGGAGCGCGAAGCAGCCGGCCGGGCCGTCTGGTTGAGCTGCCAGCAGATCGCCGATCCGGCGAAGCGGTCCGCGCCGTTGCTTGCAGCCGTGGAGAATGCCGGCGCAGACGCCCAGTGTGCGATCCTGCCCACGCTGGCACGCATCGGCAGCCCGGAAGCCCTGCCGGCCGTCCGCAAGGCCATGCAGAGCAGCGACACCGCGGTTCGCGATGCCGGCTACCGCGCCCTGGCCAACTGGCCCGACGCCTCCGTGGCCGACGAGTTGCTCGAAATCGTGAAGACCAGCGACGTGGAGTCGTACCGGACCTGGTCGCTGAGGGCCTACGCTCGCGTGGTCGCGCTGCCCAGCGATCGGCCGACGGAAAAGACGTTCGAGATGCTCCGCGACGCGATGCAGTTGGCAACGCGAACAGAGGACAAGGGACTGTTTGTGGAACGACTGGCGGCCGCCCGCGTGCCGGAGGCCCTCACACTGCTGCTTTCGTTCCTTGACGATGCCCAGTTGAAGGGAACGGCCGTGCCGGCCATCTTCACGCTGGCCAAGGGGCTCAGCCAGTCCCATCCCGAACAGGCGGCCGACGCCCTCAAGAAGATCCAGCCCCTCGTGCAGGATCCGGCCCTCGAGCAGCAGATTCCCAAGGTGCTCCGCGACATCGAAGCCCGAAAACAATAACCCACCGGGAAACCATAGCCATGACACGTTCTCGACACGCTCACCTCACTCGCCGCGCGATGCTCAAGCGAACGGCCGGTTCGCTGGCCGCCCCGCTGGCGCTTCGCTCGACGGTTCTCGGCCTTGACGGGGCCACGGTCCCGAGCAACCGGATCACGGTCGGCGCCATCGGCGTCGGCATGATGGGCCGCGGGCATTTCCGCATCCTGGCCGAAAACCCCGACGTGCAGCTTCTGGCGCTGTGCGACGTCGACTCCTGGCGCCGCGATCACTCGACCCAGGTGCTCCAGCAAGTCTACGGCGCCCGGCAGCCGAGCGGGGAGTTCCACGGCTTCAAGGCCTACAACGATTTCCGCGAACTGCTCGATCGCGATGATATCGAGGCGGTGACGATCGTCACTGGCGAGCGCTGGCATCCGGCCATCGCCGTTCGAGCGGCGGCAGCCGGCAAGGACATTTACTGCGAGAAGCCTATCTCGCTCACGATCCGCCAGGCCCGCACCATGGCCGAGACCGTGCGGAGACACAACGTCGTCTTCCAGACCGGATTGCAGCAGCGCAACTCGCCCGAGTATCTCAAGGCGTTCGAGATGGTTCACGCCGGACGGATCGGAGAGGTGAAGCTGGCTTATGTTTCCGCCAGCGGCGTGAGCAACTTCCTGAATCTGCCGGCCGAACCTTTGCCCAAGGGCATCGATTGGGACATGTGGCTGGGACCCTGTCCCTGGCATCCCTACAACTACCGCTACCACCACGCGGGCGAACCGAAGAACGTCGTTCCTTGGACCTGCAATCGGGCCTTCGGCGCCGGCGGAATGACCGCCGGCCTGGTGCACAACCTCGACTCGGCCCACGCCGGACTGCGCAAGGACGGCGACGGGCCCATCGAGATTATCCCTCCAGGCGTCAATGGAGTACCGTCGCTTACGTTCAATTACGCAGACGGTACCCAGATCATCTGCGCAACCCGGCTGGAACCGGGCAAGCACGCGATCCCGGAAGGTTGGGACCCGAAGACGCCGATCGTCAATTTCGGAGTCCTGTTTGTCGGCGACAAGGGCTGGGTCCATGTGGAACGGTTCGGGCTGCTGAGGTGCTATCCCGAGTACCTGCTGGAGAGCGAGCCGCCCAAGGCTCACTCCGTCGAGGCGAACCACCGCGACTGGCTCGACTGCGTCCGCACCCGCCGCCGCCCCAGGGCCGACGTGGAGATCGGAGCCTGCTCGACGATCCTTTCGCACCTGGGATGCATCGCCTACTGGACCGGCCGGGCCCTCAAGTGGGACCCCGTCCAAGAGATATTCCCCGACGACCACGAAGCCACCGCCCTCTGCGCTCGGGCCACGCGCGAACCGTGGAGTGTATGAAGCCAGTTGTCAGGGGTCGGGGTTCAGGGTTCAGGTAAGAAAGGGTACAGGCCATGCCGTGTATCTTTTTGAAGTGCGATGATTTGTCATCGCTTTCCATTGACAGCGATAATCCAAATCAGTGATCGCCAACACTCGGGCAAGCCCAACGGCTATCGTTCGATCGGCACAACCAGACATTGCGGCAGGCTGAAGCCTGTACTCCAACAAGCGAGAGAATTCTCATGAAGCCAATCGCCTACGCTGCTTTCATCGTCGTCTTACTGTTTTCCTCTGCTTTGGCTGAACAGAGACCGCGCCGCGAGCTCTCCGATGAAGAGAAGGCCCAGGTCGACGCCGCCCTGCCTGCCGAAGCGCCTGCCAAGGCGGCGCAGCCCCGCAAGCTGCTGATCTACGACGGCAACGTCGGCTACGGCGGGCATGGCTCCATCGAAACCGCCGAATACGCCTTCACTCGCATGGGCGAGAAGACGGGAACGTTCACCACGGTGATCTCCCGCGATCCGGCGGTCTTCGAGAAGGAGAACCTCAAGCAGTTCGACGCCGTCTGCCTCAACAACACGGTGGGCAACCTGTTCACCGACCCCGTGCTGCGCCAGAACCTGCTCGAATTCGTGCTCGCCGGCGGCGGCCTGCTGGGCATCCACGGAACCACGGTCGCCTTCACCGATTTTCAGCAGGGGGCGAAAGAGACGTGGCCCGAGTTCGGGCAGATGATCGGCGGACGCGGAGCGTCTCACCTGGCGCAAGACGAGCGGATCGTCGTCAAGCTCGACTCGCCCGACCACCCCCTCAACCGGCCCTTCGGCGGCCAGGGCTTCGAGCACACCAGCGAGTTCTTCCGCGTCCGCGGACCCTATTCCCGAGATCGGGTGCGCGTGCTGTTCAGCATCGACACGGCCAAAACGGAACTGCCGCCCAAGGGCACCCATCCCGGCGTGGAACGGGAAGACGGCGACTATGCCCTGGCCTGGACCCGAAACTACGGTCGCGGACGGGTCGTCTACTGCACGATCGGACACAGCCCGACCGACTTCATGACGCCCAAGATCCTGGAGTTCTACCTGGGCGCCATCCAGTTCATCATGGGCGATATCGACGGCTCGACCACGCCCAGCAACCGGATGACTCCCGCCGTCGCGGCCCATGAGAAACTCGGCTGGAAACTGGAAGTCACCGCCTGGGGCCTCAACAAGTTCACCCTCTTCGAGACCATCGACAAGACTCGCGAGTTGGGGCTGAACTACGTGGGCGGGCTGAGCTTCCAGAAGGTCAGCGCCGAGATCCCCAAGAACTTCGACGCGAATCTGACGGACGAGGAACTCCAGCAGATTCGCCTGAAGATGGACGCCGCGGGCGTGCGGATGCCGACCTGCTTCTACGCCCAGATTCCCGGCGACGAAGAGGGCTGCCGCAAGGTGTTCGAGTTCGGACGCAAGATGGGCGTTGAGACCTTCGTCTCGGAGCCGCCGGCCGAATCGCTCGACGTGATCGAACGCTTCTGCGACGAGTACGAAATCAACCTGGGCATCCACAACCACGGCCCGGAGCAATCGCCCGTCTACTGGAAGCCGGAGAACGTCCTGGAAGTCTGCAAGAATCGGAGCAAGCGGATCGGCGCCTGCCCCGACACGGGCTACTGGATCCGCGCCGGAGTCGATCCAATCAAGGGTATTCGAACGCTGGGCGACCGCCTGATCACTATCCAGCCCCACGACCTGGACGTACTATCGCCCGAGGGGCACGACGTTCCCTGGGGCACCGGCAAGGCCGAGTTCCGCAAGATGCTGGAAGAACTCCACCGCCTCGGGATCAAGCCGACCACGATCGGCCTGGAATACTCCTACGATTTCCTCGACAACATGCCCGAGATGGCCGAGTGCATCGAGTTCTTCAACCGGGTGACCTTGGAGATGGCAAAATGAAGGTTCATCCGGCTGAAGGGTATGTTGACTTGAAAGAGTGTGGACATGATGGTCTCATCTGGAGTTGCAGTAACGACTTCAGACAGGAGAATCCAGCATCGCTCGCTTCTCCAACTCCCTTGCCCCACCACACAGGCTGCTTCATGACCGTCCCGCACCGATTCACCGTCCGGCTTCTCTCTGCGTTCGCGCTGACCATCGCTCTGGGAGCCGGAGTCCCCAGTGCCGGCGCCGCTCCCCGCATCGTGCTCGAAGAGTTCTCCATCGAGCCGACCGAGTTGAAGTTGGGCGAGTCCTTCACCATCCGCGCGAAGGCCGTGGCCACCGACGTGCCCCTTGGCAGTTTCCAACTTCGCACGGCCGACGAAGTGTCCAAGCAGCAGCCCGTCCCCGGCTTCACGCTCTATGCCAACGCAAAGTGGTATCTGGCCGAGAAGGGCAAGTACTACCTGATGGACAACGGCACTGTCGACGAAGATCCCCGCGAGGGCCGGTTCGCCGTCACCCTGAGCACGAAAGGCTGGAAGGAAGGCGTGACGCCCCTGGCGTTCTTCGCCAGCCGTCGCCCGACGGAAGGACCGTTCGTCGCCGCCCGCCACGATCTGGCGGTGACGGTCCGCGGCGATCGCGTGTTCGTCGAAGATCTCGGCGGCAGCAGTGCCAGCGCGAGCCGGGCGATCCAATCGTTTCAGGTGGAGCCGCTCAAGATCGCGCCGGGGGAACCCGTGCGACTATCGGCCAGGATCAACCAGCGCAGCCATCAAGGAATCCGCATCACCAACCCCTACTACATCGCCCCCGCCGACGCCTTGCCGGGTTTCGTCTACGACCCCGAACAAAAAAAGTCGATCCTCGGAGCCGATCCGGCCATGCTCCTTCTCGACAACGGCCTCCGCGATCTGGACAAAACACAAGGAGATGTCTCGATCGAACTGGCGACCGGCGGCTGGCGACCCGGCGTGCATCACCTGCAGTTCGAACTGGTCGGTTCCTCGGGCAAGCCGGTCGACTACCGTTCCTTCGCCGTCAAGGTCCTTGGCCCGGACGATCGCCTGAACGTGACCGTCGAAGAGTCTTACCTGTTCGGCGAGGGCACTCATTTCGGCCGATTCCTCAAACTGCGCGACGGCTCGCTGTTCTCGGAAGACAAGGTCTCCACCGACCAGGGCCTCACCTGGCAATCGGGGACCGGCGGCTTCGGTGTCGGCGGTGAAGAATTTGCGGACGGGACCGTTCTTGGTTTCGACTATCGCTGTCTCCCCACCGAAAGAGACGACGGCTGGTATCTCTGCGAGCGATCAATGTTGAACGACGACGGGCGGACCTTCCGGAAGGACCAGGCACGATTCTTCGTGCCCGAAGCGAAACCGGCCATGGGGCACGGCCCTCACAAGGGACCGCTCTTCATGCGTTCGATCCTCGAGCGGAAAGACGGCTCGCTCGTCGCTCTCATGGCCGGTTGGTTCAAGAGCGACACAGCCCTCTGCCCCTACGGCCGCGGGCG
The DNA here is from genome assembly GCA_012719125.1 of Planctomycetaceae bacterium. Classification (GTDB taxonomy): domain Bacteria; phylum Planctomycetota; class Planctomycetia; order Pirellulales; family Thermoguttaceae; genus JAAYAY01. Next base: position 9,813 of record JAAYAY010000278.1, read on the forward strand.
CCCCTATTCCCGAACCTACGTCTGTGAGTCGGCCGACCGCGGCGCCACTTGGAGATACTTGGCCACGATCGGCTACGACCAGATCGGCAGCGAGGGCTATAACGAAGCCTCCATGCGCCGCCTGCCCGGCGGCGAGTGGCTCGCCGTCCTCCGCACCGGCAGCGAAACGGACGTCAACTGCCAGGATAATCCCATCATGTGGTCCGTCAGCAGCGACGAGGGCCGCACCTGGTCCAGGCCCGAACGGACCGGCGTGGAAGGCGCTTACCCCAGCCTGGCGATTCTCAGCGACGGCAAGGTCGCCATGAGCTACGGCCGGCCCGGCGCCATGCTCGTCTTCAGCCGCGACCGGGGCCGCACCTGGACCGACCACACCCTCGTCGACGCCACGCCCTACTCCGGCTACACCGACTTGGTCGAACTCTCTCCCGGACTCCTCCTGGTCGGTTTCGGGACGCGAGACCTGCTCGACCCGGCCAGCGGCGAGCGCAGCAACCAACTGCGATTGGCCCGGGTGCGATATTCCTATCTCCCCACGGAGGGCAAATCGTCGAACACAGGTCGCCACAGCGTGCGGTAAGGAAACAGTGCCGTCGCCGCCTGCCGGGCGAGCCTCGTCGACGGCTCGCCGTCCGATGCCGAGTTCCAGTCGAACTGGCTGAGCAGCAGCCGGGTCAGTTGCCCCGGATCGAGCCGCAGATAGCTGCGGCCGATCGAGCCGGTCGCCACGCTCGCAGGCCGAGGCAGTGAGGCCTGCCCGTTCGCCGTGTCCGACTGATCCGAATCGATCGACAGCCGGTACTTCTGGTTGCCCACGGCCAGGCCGAAGTCCAGCGGCAGCGGGAGTTCGGCCGCCGTCGCCCGGCTCGCCAGATCGCCCCCCAGACGCTCGATCATCTGCTCCGGGCAGAGAACCTTGGCCATCAGGGTCTCTCGCCGTTGATAACCTCCGTCCAATTTCAAGGCACCGGCCGACTTGAGCAGGCGCGTCAACGGATGTCTCGGAGCAAGATCGATTCGCAACGTATCCGTGCCCCGTTCGATTGCCTCGCCGCAAACCCGCGACAGCAATTGGACGCCGGCACTGCCGTGATCCGGCAGAGTGAACAACTCCACGATGCGGTCGCCTCTCACAACCGCATAACCGACAATCGGAGCGTCGCCGCTTGCCGAACGGCGCATGCCGCGACGGTCGATGGCCACGAGAAACTCGTGATAGGCTCCGCGGTTGACGAGCCATTGCCAGTAGGCCTCCGATCGTTCCAGCGGCCCGCGACGCTGCCACACGTTCAACCGATAGATCTCGGCAACCCGCGAAATCTCCATTCTTCGCAAGGGGCGAATGTCGAGCGGCTTGCGGATCTTTGGATAGAGCCCCTTGGCGGCCAGAACGGAAAGGATTTTGCAGACGCACGCTCCGTACTCGTTGCGCCGCCCGCACGCCACCCAGCCGAACCGCGCAAAGAACTCCGGCAAAGTCGTGGCAAGCAGGCCCAACGAATGTCCTTCGTCGATCATGTGCCGCTCCGCCCGCCGAAGCAGCAAGGTACCAAAACCCTGCCGCTGAAGAACCGGCGCCGTGGCCAACGCCTGGAGCCCTGCCGCAGAAACGACGGTCGGCCCCAGCCACATCGTTCGATGCGTGACGAGCGCGTGGCCGAGAACCTCGTGGCCTCGCTTGAGCAACAACCGATCTCCCGGTTCGTGCATCGGATCCTCGACACAGGCCCGGAATTCGGCCGGCGAGGACCCACGAAAGACGGATCCCAGAAAGTGCAGCGTCGCCGGGTAATCTCCCGGCCTGGCCGGCGCGACCGCCAGACACTCCCCCGTTCTGCTCGCCCGCTGCCGAACCACACGGCGCTGCGATGAAGCCCCCGACAAACGCGTGCTACCGCTCATCGGTTCGAGTCCCTTCTCTATGGGATGAGACAACGCACTTCGTGTACGCTCTGTTATGAAAACGTATTCAGACCGTTTTGGGAAGCAACCGGCCGAAAAATTCCCGGAGCCCCTCCCCCGGAAAGAGGCAGAATGCGTACTCGCGCCACGTGAGAATCGACGCCGCATGCAATCCTTGCTCTGCTCGTTTCAACTCCCCAAGTGTCTCCTCCCGGGCCGGAGCGACAAACGTACGAAGTCTCTCATTGAGACGCCGAATCGAGAGGAATCGTTCCCGATAGTTGGCCGAGGTGACCTGCGTCCGAATCCAATCCCATTTCTGCTCGGCAAGTCGGCGCGATTCTGCCACCGAGTCTCCCTGATCGGCCGTATTGCGAAGAAACCGCTCCGGTTGGAATTCCAGACGCCGCAATCGCTCCCGCAGGCGGCGTACTTCCTCCTCCACCCCTTCGCCATGGGGGACCGGAAGGTGAAGCGTGCCCGATAGGGTTACATAGCCCGGCGGCATGAGTCCGAAGAACCGTGTAATCAGTGCGTCGGTAACCTGATCGTATTTTGCCCCCCCAATGCCGTGCAGGAAGACATCCCCCAGCCCCAGGCGTGCCCACATGGTTGTGACGAGCGCCCTGGAACGAATCCGCACCCCGTTCCGGTGGTGTTCCCGCAGCCGCTCGACGGCACGCTCGGCGCCACCATCGCCCGAACCAGGCAACGAAAGCTCCAAGCTCCGGCGATCCGTCAACCAGAGCGTGTCTCCCCTTCGCCGGACGAACAATCCGCGCCTTCGCGGATCTTCGACCGTCCAAATCCAGAACGGCGTTTCCTGCCAACCGTCGTGTTCGGCGAGATCCGCCACTGGGTGGGCCCCGCTGCGAATGCGGTGGGCACGACGGTACTCGGCCAACGCTTCGTTGTGGATCTGCCGAAACCGGGCCGATTCGTCAAACAGATGACAGGCGAACCAGCGGAACGAATTGCTGTCGCACACCGCACTCTGAGGCAATTCCAAAGTGCAAACTTCCCATTCACCCTCCAGAATGTGGCGTCCCTGGGCCAGGCAGAACCCAAGCCGGTCGGTGAACCGGGCGCGCCGCAACACCTGCGGCCAATACTCTCCCACGAGCGGGTTGGTCACCAGCGGTTGAATCTGCCTTTGAACTCGTTCGGCGAAACTTTCGAACAGGCCGCGATCGAGTATCGGCCGTTCTTCGTACGGAATCGCCGGGCCGCCGGCGTCGAAAGGAATGTCGGCGACCGTCGGACACTCCGCCGATCCGCCGGGCACCCGGATCGCGTGGCTGCGAATCGTATCGCTGTCGACGATCAAATTGACTCCTACCGCTCCGTGCTCCTCGGCAAGCCGGCCGAGCGCCAGATTTTTCAGCCAGACGCCGGGATGGAACACCTGCGGTTGGTGTCCGGCCAGAAATACGCGCCCAGATTCCGGCCGTGCCCAGTCGCCCACGTCGCGATAGGTTGCCGTCCACTGCCGGGCCGCATCCAGCAGTTCCGTCCTCGCTTCCTTCGCCAGGCGACTGAGACACTTCCCCTGAACGTCGCAGCAGGCATCGTCACGGCTGTTCAGGTTCGCGGCAACCAGGCCGTTGATCTGGTCCCACGGCGGGTCAAACAGCCCCTCACCACTTTTGCCAGGCGCGCAGAGACGGCGATAAACAAGAGGCTCGACCCCCAAGGTCATTGCTGAGGTTCTCCGCAGCACAGCGTACAGCAACATGCGATCGGAGATACCCCGGAAGTGGAAACGGCCGAAATCGCTCCACACGAACAGGGGGCAGCTAATCCAGGAGCGAAACGCTCGTGAATACTGCGATCCAGAACTCGACGATAGACAGCCAATCGCTGCACCATGTCGTCCAGAGAGCCGCCAAAGGACCGCTCTTCGTCCAGGTAGATCAGCGGCACCGGGATTTCGACGATTCGCAATCCCTTGGCAACCGCCTCGGCCCAGAACTCCAACGGCATGGCGTAACCCGAATCCGACACTTCCACGCACCGCAAAGCGTCCACGCGATAGGCCTTAAAGCCGCAGAATGCGTCCGTCAATTGAAGCCCAAGACGCCGGTTCACCTCTTCCGTAATGACCCGATTGACGTACTTTCGCTCCTGCGGTGGGCGGCTGTCGCCCTCGAAGGCCTTCAGATATCTGCTGCCCGAGACAACATCGGCGTCGCGGCACGCTTCCACCAGTTGAGGGATCCGTCTTGGCTCGTGCTGGCCATCGCAGTCGATCGTGACCAGCACATCGTATCCCTCGCGGATTGCGTAGTCGAACGCCGAAACCAAGGCAGCTCCGTATCCCCTGTTCGAGGCATGGGTTACTACGCGGATATCACCCCTTTGGGCGAGCAACTCGCCCGTGCCGTCTGTGGAGCCGTCGTCGACGACCAGAACGTCGGGGCTATAGCGCAACGTTTCGTCCAGCACGCTTCCAACGTGCCGGCGTTCGTTGTAGACGGGAAGTGCGGTGAGGAATCTGGAGATCATGCTCCTATTCTAGGGCGGCAGGGTGGGTGCGGAAAGGCGGCGGGCAAGTCGAGTCTGGCGGTGCGACAGGGGCCTGAATCGGGCGAGGGGTTTCCGGGGGCGATTTCCTCTCGCCACCGGCGACCTTCCGCCGGGAAAGGTCGGCCGTTTGCTCGCCTCGTCATGTGAGGGGGAATGCGGTCCTTTTTTCAACTATGCCTGGCAAATACACCTCCTTCCTTCCATGGATTTGACTCCAGCAGGCATCTTGAGTAACCTCTAGGGCGCCGGTATCGCCTCAGATGGGAGTTTGTCGCCTGGCGGCCGGTTCTGCGATATGTCTTGGTGATCTTCTCTTGCGTGGTCTCTCTTCGGGGGTATTCCAATGAAATCGATCCTGCGCCGGTTCGGCCGTTTTCCCAACTCTCCTCAACCCAAATGTGCGACAACAGAATGCCGTTTGCCGAGTCACTCTCATCGCGCCTTGCGGGTCGAACCGCTCGAAGACAGGCGACTGCTGGCGGTGATCGCCGTAGATTCGCTGGCCGACGGGCCGGTCAATCTGACCGACGGCAACATGACGCTCCGCGACGCACTGGCCCTGGCTGCCGACGCGGCCTATCCGGGCGCCGATGAGATCATCTTTGCCGACTCGCTCGGCCTCGACACGTCGCCCGGCGAAATCGAACTCCTCAACGGCGAGTTGCTGATCGACTCCGACGTCACCATCACCGGCCCCGGAGCCTCGAATCTGGCGATCGATGCCGATGCCGACGACGACGGCACGGGGGAGAGCCGGGTGTTCTATGTCAATGCGGGCGTTGCGGCGACGCTGCACGGCGTGGCCGTCACTCACGGCAACACAACCAGTCGTGGCGGGGGGATCTGCAACGAGGGCGGCGTACTGACGGTCACCGCCTCGCACATCGCAAACAACTACGGCAAGTACGGCGGCGGGATTCACAACAGTGGAACGCTGAATGTGGTGAACTCCACCATCTCCGGGAATTCGGGCACGAGCGGCGGCGGAATCCGCAACTGGTCCGGCACGACCACCGTCACCAATTCGACGATCGCCAACAATCGAGTTCTCGGTTTGGGCGGCGGCGTGGTGAACTCCGCCACCTTGGCGATCGCTAACTCGACAATCTCCGGCAATTCCTCCGCTAGCGACGGCGGCGGGATCTGGAACGACCCCGGCACGGCAACGGTGACCAATGCCAGGATTTTCGGGAATACGGCCAACGTCAGTGGAGGAGGGGTATTCAGCTCCGCTGGGACAATGAGTTTCGCCAACACCGCGATCTCCGGCAATCAGGCCTATGCTGGTGGCGGCGTCTACTGCTATTCATCGACGATGGAATTAACGAACTCGACAATCGCTGCAAATGTAGCCGGTGTGCGCGGCGGAGGCGTTTACAGCCAAGCGGCAACCATGACACTGGCCAATTCGATCGCGGCACTGAACAGCGCACCAAACTCACCGGATGTGGATGGAGCGATTGGCGGATCGTACAACCTTCTTGGCGACGGCACCGGCATGACAGGAATGACCGACGGCACCGATGGAAACCAAGTAGGCACCTCCGCCGCGCCGATCGATCCCGCTTTCGTCCGCGATCCGTCGAGCGGTGCCGACGCCATCTGGGGCACCGCAGACGACGACTACGGGGACGTCCATCTCCTCCCCGCCAGTCTTGCGATCGACGCCGGACACAACTCCCTCGCGGTTGCCGCCCTCGGCCCCGAGGATTTCGGCGAGATCCTCATCGATCACAACGACGTCGACATTACCGCTCTCACACAGGCCGAAATGCAGGCGGCCAAGGATTCGCTCCACATCGGCTACGCCCACACCTCCCACGGCAGCCAGGTGACCACCGGCATGACCGGACTGGTTGCCTTCGCCAACGGCGGAGGAAAAGGACTGGCCCTGCCGGCCAACTTCTTCACCTATAACAACGGCGGCTCGGGCGGAGCACTGGATCTCCATGACTACTGCTGTGCCGGCGACGTGGGATACTATCCCCAATGGGTGAACGAAACTCGCGACTACCTCGACAACCCCGCCAATGCCGACGTCAACGTGATGATGTGGTCGTGGTGCGGCCAGGTCGACGACAAGTGGGCCGCCGGCACGCTCGACAGTCAGTACATCGAGCCCATGACCCAACTCGAACTCGACTATCCGAACGTTCATTTCGTCTACATGACCGGCCACGTTGACCATTGGGACGACGCCGACAACAAGGCCGCCAACCAGCATATTCGCGATTACTGCGCCGACAACGACAAGATCCTCTACGATTTCGCCGACATCGAGAGCTACGATCCCGACGGCGCGTTCTATGAATTTCCGCACGACAACTGCGACTACTACGCATCGGCCTCCGGGGCGAAGCTCGGCAACTGGGCCACGGCGTGGCAGGCCACACACACCCAAGGCGTCGACTGGTACTCGTGCAGTTCGGCCCACAGCGAGCCCCTCAACGCCAACCAGAAGGCCTATGCCGCCTGGGCCCTGTTCTCCGAGATCGCCGCCCTCCCCGATTTGCCCCCCATGACCGACCTGGACGGCAACGCCCGAGTCGTGGACGGCGATCTGGACGAGGTCGCCACCGTCGATATGGGCGCCTACGAATTCCACGGCCTCTCGGAAATCACCCTCACCGGCACCGAGAATGCCGACACGATCTCAATCGAAATCGGTGCCACCCAGTTCGTGGTCACCCTTAACGGCGACGCAACCAGCTACAACC
>JAAYAY010000005.1 GCA_012719125.1 Planctomycetaceae bacterium
CTTGGGGTGCAAGAGGTCGGGAGTTCGAATCTCCCCACCCCGACTTGACTTACGACGATTTCCCGCAAGAATTCCACCAGGAATTCCACCAAAATCCTGGGAGGGAAACCGTCGTGAGGAAACCTTTCTACGTAAAGAAATGCCAGGCGTACTACGTCTGGCAGGGGAAAACCCAGGTACGCCTGTCCGAGGACAAGGACGAGGCGTACGAGATCTGGGAGGGGATGAAGAAGAATCCCCCGTCCGCGTCGAAGCCGCTCGTCGTGCTGATCGATGCGTACCTGGACTGGGTCGAGCGGTTCCGCAGTAAAGCGACCTACGACTGGTATCGGAACTACCTCCAGTCCTTTGCGGAGCACATCGGGCCGAAGCTCAAGGCCGTCCAGCTCGAACCGCACCACGTCACGGAGTGGGTGGCGAAAAACTACAGAGACCAGGCCGACAATACGGTTCGGGCGGCGATCCGATCCGTGCAACGGACCTGCAACTGGGCCGTGCGCGAAGGTTATCTTCTGAAGAGCCCAGTCGCCTCGGTCGAAAAACCACGGCAGACCCGGCGGGAGGTGTATGTCACGCCGGAGCAATGGCAGCAGATGGTCGCACTTGCAACCGACGACCACGAGCGCGACTTCCTTGCGTTCATGCGGGAGTCGGGCTGTCGTCCGCAGGAGATCCGCGTCATCGAGGCAAAGCACTACCGCGAGGGGATGGTCATCTTCCCGCCGTCCGAAGCAAAGGGAAAACGCCGGGCGCGGGTCATCTACTTGACGGACGCGGCCAGGGAGATCATCGAGCGTCTAGCCAAGACCAATCCGACGGGACCGATCTTCCGCAATCGTGTCGGAGAACCATGGACGCGAAACTCGATCCGCTGCCGGTTTCGCAAGTTCAAGAAGAAGCTGGGCATTCCCGATCTGTGCTCGACGGTGATCCGGCACGTGTACATCACGGACGCGCTGCAGAACGGCGTGGATCCCGTGTCTCTCGCGGAACTCGTCGGGCATGTTGACACCGGAATGATTTCGCGACACTACAGCCACATCTACAAGAACCACGCCTTCCTGAAGAGCCAGGCGGAGAAGGCGGCCAAGAAATGAAAGAGTCGCCCGTCCGTCGGCGGCCTGCAACACGCAGCTACAGTTTCAGGTGCTTGAGTCGGGGCCGAGAAGAGCTTGCTTTTCCGGGCTGCGGTTCTCGTGCTCGTCTTTCCTTGCTCGCTTAGAACTGCCGAGTTGTCTGCCGCAGCTTTTTCATCGGAGTTTCCCACAACAAAGGGCGGTTGGCATGCTGTCATGGCAGCTCGCTGAGCGGCCAGACCAACCATCAACACATCGAATAGCCGCACGCGTGGCATTTCAGACAGCCTTCCTCGAAGGCAAGGGTCCCCGCCGAATCGCAGTCGGGGCATTTGATCTTGAACAGGGTCTCCTGGTGATTCTCCACCGCCAAAGGGGCAGGGCCTTCTGACAGGCATAGCGTTGTTACGCGTCCGGAGAGCAGGGCTTCGAGGCCTTCGTGGTCCTTTGCCGCGATGTATTTCCGCAGTGCCTGGGCGAGTCCGTCGCCCAGCGACTTGATCCGGCCATTCTTGGACGGAACGGACAAGCTGGAACCGATCCCGTCGAGCTGGTCGATGACCATCTGGATATCACCGTCCAGGCGGAGCAGCAGGGACACCAATCGGCAGATGGCCTCCAAATCGGAGTTGGCCAGGTCGCCGCCCTTGCCCAGCTGGGCGAAGACTTCCCGTTCATGTCCCGTCTCGGGGTCGATGCTGATGTGCAAGTGCATGTTGCCAAACGGCGTGGGCTGGCGCAGCCGAATCGAAGGGATCAGTTCCGGAAGTTTCGCAGGGCGAGCCGGCCAGACTTTGGACGCCGCCGGTTGGTGACTGGCTTGGCTGGTGGAGAGTGCCATGGGTTGAAGCGGTCGGGCGCCGTCGCGGTAGACGGTGATGCCCTTGCACTTGAGCTCGTACGCCAGGAGGTAGGCTTTTTCCACGTCCTGAACCGAAGTATCCGCTGACAAATTGATTGTCTTGCTCACGGCGGCATCCGTGTGCCGCTGCCAGGCGGCCTGCATGTGGACGTGCCATTCGGGAGTTACGTCTCGGGCCGTGCGAAAGACCGCCTTGAACTGTTGGGGTAGACCGGCAAAGCCTTGAATCGACCCGTGTGCGGCCGCGTGGGCAATAATCTGCTCGATCTTCTTCTCGTCGGTTAATTGGTTGCGGAGCGATGCTTCGAAAACTGGATTGACTTCGATGAGCTGCTTGCCGTCCAAAACTTGCCGGGTGAAAGCAAGCGAGAACACGGGTTCGATGCCAGACGAGCAACCGGCGATGATCGAGATCGTGCCGGTCGGCGCGATCGTCGTAACCTGGGCATTGCGCATCGGTCGAGCGTCGTGTTCGGTGTCCCACACGCTGCCCTTCCATGCCGGAAAGGGGCCGCGGCTTTGCGCCAGGTCCTGACTGGCAGCCCCGGCGACTTCTTGGACAAAGGCGCCGATCCGCTCGGCCAACTCAATGGCCTGTTCCGAGTCGTACGGAAAGCCCAGCTGGAACAAGAGGTCGGCGAACCCCATCACTCCCAGACCGATTTTGCGGGTGGCTCGGGTTGCCTCCTCGATTTCCTTGGTCGGATACTTGTTGGCTTCCACCACGTTGTCGAGAAAGCGGACAGCAAGTTCGACGGTTTGTCGAAGGCCAAGCCAATCGATTCGGTCGGCACCGATTTCAACGGAGGTCTGCTTGATGTGCGTCGCCAGGTTGACGGAGCCAAGGTTACAGGCTTCGAAGGGCAACAGTGGTTGCTCGCCGCATGGATTCGTGGCACTGATCGCGCCCATGTGGGGTGTGGGATTGTGACGATTGACCTCGTCGATGAAGATCAGACCGGGGTCGCCTGACCGCCAGGAGCGTTCCAGGATGCGATTCCAGAGGTCACGCACGGTAAAGTACCGGTTCGTGTCGGATGCTGGTTGAGGTCCGTACTCCGCAGCGCCCGTTTCCTTGGTAATCGCGCCCTTTTGGCCGGTGTGCGGATTGACAACCACGTGGCACCGGTAGGGCTCGTTCCTGAGGGACTCCATGAAAGCGTCGGTCATGGCGACGGACAGGTTGAAGTTCGTGACCTGAGCTAAGTCGGACTTGAGGTCAATAAACGCCACGATATCGGGATGGTCCACACGCATTACGCCCATGTTGGCCCCGCGGCGGAACGCCCCCTGCTGGATGGCATCGGTGACGCCCGAAAGCATTTTGAGGAAGGAGAGGGGGCCGGCCGTGGTCCCGCCCGAGGAGCGCACTATCGAGCCTCGGGGTCGCAATCGGGAAAGGTCGATGCCCGTCCCCCCGCCGGCGCGTTGCACTAGGGCGATCTGCCTGGCGGTTTCCATGATTTCCGGGATCGAGTCTTCCAGCGGCAGCACGAAGCACGCGGACAGCATGCCGAGGCGTCTGCCAGCATTCATGAGGGTGGGCGAATTCGGCAAGAACTGACGGGTCGCCATGATCCGGTAAAACTCATTCTCAAGTCGCTCACGCTCGGAACCTGGCAATGCCCAACGGTCTTCTGGGTCGGTGACGGCCTTGGCAACTCGCCGTAACAAGTGGGCCGGCGTCTCAACGACCTGTCCGCCGTCGTCGCGCATCAAATAACGATGTTCCAGAACGGTACATGCGTTGGGACTCAATTTCGGTTCGGAAGCAACCGGCGCCTCCGGCAGTGTTGACGATTTGGCAATCATGCGATGTCTCCAGGTTAGATCTTGATGTGCCTGAGGCGAGGACGGGCAGGCGGCCGGGAGCGCTCGGCCTTTTCGTCACGGCAGGTCGCCAGGAAGGCGTCGAGGTCCTCGGTCGAGACGCGGATCGTGCCCCTGCCGACTCCAATGCGATGGCACGAAAGTCGGCCGGCCTCCACCAGTGCGTAAACAAGGCTCTCCGAGACGTTGAGCCGTTCGGCGACTTCACTGATTTTGAGCATCATCGGAGTTTCTCGACTCTCGGCGATTCGTGACTTTTCATCTGGGTCGCGCGGGCCGGGAGGCGGGCCGAAGGCCCTCCGCCTGGATTCGCAGCAGCTCCCCGTGGCTGATCATCCATTCCTTCGATTTGCCACGACCGCAGGGTCGCTTCTCGGCCAGGATTCTGCCGTGGCAACAGTGTTTGCGCACGGTGTACGTCGATCTGCTAAGGAATTCCGCAGCGGCCTCTGTGTCGTACCATTCCCGGGGTTGACGGTGGTTGACAAGCGTGTCAAGAACGGCTTCGATACGTTTTAGGGCTTCGAGAATTTCGTTCATGCGATTACCTTGATTGCGGCAGAGTCAGAACGCGCTGATGCGGTGTCCAGTGATTTCCTTGCACGCGAGGGCGGAGGGCCGGGGCTCAATCTAAGCTCTGGCTCGAACTCTCCGATGGGCTCCATCGGTGAATTGAGCCCCGGCCCTGCGACCTCGCTGCAGCCGAGACTGGGGGCATGTGGAGTCTGCGTGCATTGACGGTCGTCAGGGCGAGGGCGGTGGAGGTGAGGCGCCAATCACGTGGTTCGACAGCTCTCTGCTGGAGAACGGATCGGTTTGTTGTGGTTGGTCGGGCCCCGAACCATTCGCCCTCGGATGCAATAGACGATGGTCGAAGTGGGGTCGCGGACAGACGCTCACGATTCCGCGAACCCATCTGACTTAATTATTGTCACTGACAATAATTAAGTCAATGGGTGTATTCGCAGATTTTTTGGGATTGACTACCGTTTCGGTGGCCGACCAGGCGGCGGGGGCTGAAACGACTGGATTTCCCCCTGGAAGAAGTAGAATTCTCGGCCACCAAGTCGAAAACCTATCCTGCCTTGATTGGCATAGTTGACGACAAGCGTCTTGCTCTCCCCTCGCAGTGACGCCGCTTCGTGGGCTGTCAGGAGCTTCAAGTTGGCGTCCTCGGAGGACGGGCGGAACTTTTCCAGGAAGACGGAAGCCGTCTTCTCAGGGATGCCAGCCAGCGTTTTCAGGAGTCGTTCCTTCTCCTCAGTAGGCAGTTCGGAGTTCCGGATCGTCTCCAAGGACACGCTGAATTGCCGAACGACTGCGTCGACCAGAGCACTGACACCATCGTGGGTGAGAGCTAAGTGAGGGGCGGTAAGGTCACTGAAGGTTGGACTATATTCCTGCCGTCGGCTTTCTGGCTCCACGCCCCAAAAATACCACTTTTGATCAGCATTTGTCAACAATGCAGAGGGGTGTTCCTCCGGGGGCCAGCGGAAGCCATCGGCAGGTATCATGCCATGATGCTTCTCGTACTGACTCAATACATTTGCCAAAGATTCGGTGTCGTACCCCCCCCTCTTGAAGTCGCCAAACACGTAACCGATATGCGTTTGACGTTCCGGGAGAAACTCACGCCAGCGTTCTTGCAGGATTGGTGCGCCTGTCACGATGCGATCAAGGCAGAGCTTAAGACCCCGATCGCGCTCGGACAACTGAGCAAGGCAATCGCTGGCAACAGCCGGCATACCGGCCTGATCGCCGGGCTCGTCTTGCCAATCAAGATTGATTGCACCAGCTTTCGCAGCGTAAGCAAACGCATTTACCAGGAATGTTGCTTCCTCGCGACTTCGCCGCGCTTTGAACTCGACAACGCTTCGGTCGCGGCCTCGCCACAACTCCACTCGGGGCCACAGCAGCGAACTCATCGGGAACTCAATTTGCCGAACTGGTCCGAGCAGATCCGTGTCTGGGTGGACAGAGTCGGGTCGCTTTGTTATGGATCTCATGGGACTAGCGAGCTTTCTTTTTGCAGTACTTGGTCAGCCATCTTCCCAAGAAATGCGTGTCCGGGTTGTCCCGTATTTCAACGATCTGTTGCAGGAACACGTCGCTCTCTGCCGTCAGCGAAATCACTTTTCCCTCGCTGCGGTCGAGCGTGATGCAGATTTCTTCGAGCAGGATCATGGGTTCGTTCTGATATCCCGTAGCCCGTGTAAACCGCTGGAACTTTAGCAGATAAGCGTCGAGAATGCCCGCAGTGTCGACGCATCGTTTGGTCGTGATTGGCAATTGCGAGATTGGCTCGTGCTGACTGCCTTCAGGGGAACGCTTGTACGGCTCTAAACGGTAGTCCTGTCCCTCCGAGCAAACCGAATACATCCGCGGCACCATCGAAGGAAGGACATCTGGGTCCACGGATCGAAAGGAAAGGTCGTCAGAGAGTATCGGTCCCAGTTGTTCTACATAGCGGCTGCTCAGGGGAGATCCGTGCTTCCACGTTCTTGCAGAATGGCGGATATTCCGAAACGTCAATTCGTCTACGGGCGCGCCTGCTGGATGGAGCCAGACAAGGTCGGGGCGATCTTGGGAACGTCGGATTGGACGGTGACTTGGACCCACAATGGCGATCTCAGCTCTGCCAGCTGGAGCACATCGAAGAAGCAACGTGTCGTTGGTTTGAAAGTCCGAGTAACGAAGAGCATCTGGTTCATTTGTGTCTTCGAAATCACCACCGCTTAGCTTGGCAATCCACCGGTTTCGCCAGACAAGAGCGAAGGCCCAGACTGCGGCGGGCGTGTCGAGAGCTGGCCCAAGGAACGAATCAATGCCGATGCGTTTTACGGCTTGCGCCTGGGAGTCGGTCCAGAGCTTGTTGTCCATGTAGTGGAGTATTTCATCGTTAAGTTGCCTTAGGATGAGCGATGTGAAGCTTTCCCGGATCTGTCGGGCTGTTCCGGCCCAGAACATGCATGTTGCGTTTGGAGGTTGCACACCGAGCTGCTGCATGAATCCTGCAGAATCCAAGTGCTCCGTGATCGGCTGACGTAGGTCGGTCTCGCGCAGAGTCTGAGCCGTGCAAAAGAAATCGTCGGGTGTCCAGACATGGCGGTTCATGGTCGCGCCTCGGTTCACTCGCCAAGCGTCCGTTGCGGAGGAGTTTGTCAGTAACCGTTGGAGATGTACGTCCAGTTCGAATGGTATTTCCGTCGAACAACCACCGCCGCCCTTCGTCGTGTGGCCGTGGTTCACAGGGATAGCCCGCTGGGACATTTTACTCGAATTCGACTTCTAAGTGCAGACCGCCGGCTGACTTGCTGAAGGCAATGGCGTCGTTTGTAGGTCTACCGGCAGAAGCCAAGGCAATGCGATGCGCACTGGAGCGGTTGCGATGTCTTGAGTTCTGCACGCTGGGAGGCTGCAGGCGCCGAGCGGTAGGGGAACTCTACCATGCGCCGCTCGGCTGGAGGCCCCGGCGGGAAGGAGGGGCCCGTGCGGATGGTCCCGCAACTGTCGGCGACGAATGACGGCTCGACGGCGTTGCAGCGGCCCGCGTGGGACCGCGAGGGACGAGCATGGTTTCTTTGAACGGCTTGGCAACCACGGCCGATGGTAACACGGTCCCGGGGGCTAATCAAACTTTTTGTGACGGTGTTTTACCGGCCGCGATTGCGCGTGGTCGTGCGGTTTCGCGGCCGGTGCCTGGCTAAGCGGCGTCCTTGCCGTTGACGGTCACTGCCTGGGCTTTTTGCTGGTAAATCCAGGTGTGTACGTCGGCCGCGGCCTTCGCGAGATTGGGCAGGTCGCGGTCGTCGAAAGACGACGAATCGGCCCACTTTCCGTCCTCCAGCGTGTACAGTTTTTCGAATGTGGAGTTGTAGAAATACCCGGCGTTGCTGTTGTTCAGCCAGACGGCGGCGACGACGTTGCCGTAGCGAAGTCGGTAGACGGGCTTGGCATTTTCTGACATAGGTGCCTCCTTTAATTGATTTGATCGCTGTTATGGCCTGGATGTGCTGCGGCGTGACCTACGGGCTGGCTCGCCGCCGGGCACGCTGGCGGTCGTGGTAGTCGGCAAGGGCTTGCTCGACGAGTTGGCTTAGCTGCGAGCGGGCCTCCCAGGACCAGTCCCGGTATGAGGCCACCAACGTGCTGGTGATCCGAAGCGTGACCTTCTCTTTGGGCTTGGCTGTGGGCGAACCTTTGCCCGGTGGCCGGCCGCGCCGTGCGGCGGCCGTAGGCGTGCCGGCTGCGTGGGGCGCGGCGGTGGCCGGACCGGACGTGCCGGGCCGAGCCCCGGTTTGCGTCGACGGTATC
>JAAYAY010000279.1 GCA_012719125.1 Planctomycetaceae bacterium
GACAGTAACGTGCTTGACCTTTCCGTCCTCCCGGAACGTGCGTCGAAGCAGGTGGGTGACGTAGGTCTTCCCATTCTGATGCTTCTTGATCGTGGCTACATGGACGGCGCGTTTGTTCTTGCTCATGACCCACGTTTTACTCGCATGAGCGGAACTGCGCAACCCCCCTGTTGGGGCATATTCGTGGCTACAAAAGGAAAAAGAATCCAGCCAGAATCCGGCCCAACTCCCGGCCTCCACACAACTTCCGGCCAATGCCCCCCAAGAAAGTTCGGTCTAGGGGGATCGGGCTGGCTCATCCGCCGTCCGAGGCATCTTGCTTCTTGGCGTCGGCCACGGGTTGCGGCTACAATCGATGCCACTACACTAATAGCTTTGCTCCCCGCATTGGAGTTGCCATGTCCCTTTCCGCCATACCCGTCGTCGCCTTGAGCGAGATGGTTGCCGACCAGGAAGCCGACCTCTTCGTGCTGATGACCTTGAAGGAGCAGTTGACGACTCGCGACGGGAAGCCCTATTTTAAGGTGGGGTTTCGCGACGCCGGGCGCGAAGTGACCTTTCCCATCTGGGGCAACTCGCCGTTTGCCGTCGACTGCCGCGACCACTGGATCCCGGGCAAGTTCTATAAGCTCCGGGCCGTCTATCGGGAGAGCAATTACGGGCCGCAGCTCGACATCCGCAAGATACGCGAGGCCGTTGAAACGGACAAGGAAGACGGTTTCGATCCGGCCATGTGTTGTGCGTCCTCACGCTTCGACGGCGACACCATGTTTGCCGAACTGACCGATATCGCCAAGAGTCGTATTGAGGACGGCGGATTGCGCAACCTGGTGCTCTTCCTGCTGGAAGAGCATCGCGGTGTGTTGCTCGAGGCCTTCGCGGCCAAGCGGCACCATCATGCCTTCACCGGCGGGTTGTTGGAGCACATGCTCAGCGTCACCAGGAATGCGATCTTCCTTGCCGATCGCTACGCCGACTACTACGTCGAACTTGTGCCGCCCCTCGACAAGGGCCTGGTAATCGCCGGTGCGATTCTTCACGACATCGGCAAGGTTCGCGAATTGGAGGCCGGGCCCGCGGGCGCCGAATACACGACTGCCGGACAGCTTATCGGGCATATCCTCCAGGGGCGCGACCTCGTCCGCGAGGCCGCACGGGAAATCGAGATCGATGCCGATCGACTCCTGAGGCTGGAGCACGTCATCATCTCGCACCAACGACTTCCCGAATGGGGTTCGCCCAAGCCGCCCATGATTCCGGAGGCCGTTCTGGTGCACTACGCCGACGACATCGACGCCAAGTTTCACCAGGTCGTGACGGAAGTCTCCGAAGCCAAGCCGTTCAGCCGTGTGATGGGGTATCGCTGAGAAGACGGGCGACTGCGGTTCAGCCTCCGTGCATTGTTGTGGTCCTGTAGATAAGAGTCGAGCAAGGCTTCGTCCATAGGCTAACACAGATCTCGGGTGAGGTCGGCGCGTTTCTTCACCTCGCGGTCGATCTCCTCGACTTCCTTATCGCTCAGGCCCTCGTACACGCTCGTCCAATCGCTGATCGACTGTGCGCGATTCTGAGAGGCCGTCGGAGGCGTCGTGTCGACGTCGATTACACGGATCATCAGACGCTGATTCCGACCCAAATGTGAGCCGATAACGTCCTCCAAAACGCGGCGATGCTCTGCGTCGAGGCTCGTAACGTCGATCTTGTAGCTGTCTTCCATAACTCCAGCATACCACGGAATTTCAAGACGGCCAAGAAGGAATACCCCCCGGGGGAGATGGGGTGCCCCGCACGTCAAGACTCTGGCATGCCACCACCCTCAAGCCGCTGTGCGTCGATCCGGTTTGCCCGGCTTCGTTTTCGAGGGCGAGGCTTCGTCGAAGCGCGAGACGATCAGCGTGGCGTTCTGCCCGCCGAAACCGAGGCTGTTGCTCAGCACGTGGCGGCACTCGATCTCGCGCGCCGTGTTGGGCACGTAATCCAGGTCGCAGTGGGGATCGAAAACCTCGTAGTTGATCGTGGGAGGAATCACGCCCGTGCGAACCGCCATCACGGCGACAATCATCTCCAAGGCGCCGCATGCCGTGGTGGCATGCCCGATCATGCTTTTCGTGCTCGAGACCGGGATTCGATAGGCGTCTCTTCCAAAGGCCTGTTTAAGCGCTAGCGTCTCGATCCGATCGTTCATCACCGTGCTCGTGCCGTGGGCGTTGATGTAGTCGACGTCGGTGACGTTCAGACCCGCCTGCTTCAACGTCTGGCGGACGCAATGCACGTAGCCCCGGCCTTGCGGATGGGTGTCGGTCACGCGATAGGCGTCGTGCCCCGACGCAAAGCCCGACAGTTCTCCGAGAATCTCTGCGCCCCGAGCCCGCGCGTGCTCCAGTTCTTCGAGCACGACAACGGCACCGCCCTCTCCCACCACGAACCCCGATCGCTCGCCGTCGAACGGCCGCATTGCCGCGGGCCCTTTCTCGTTGTCGGTACTGAGAACCGACAGCAGATGGAGTCCCGACATGGCCATCGGATCGACCATGCTGTGGGCACCGCCTGCCAGCATGGCATCGGCTTCGCCGCGGCGGATGATCTCGGCGGCGCCGCCGATCGCTTGAGTGCTTGACGCGCACGCCGCGATACAGTTGAGATTCGGCCCCTGGGCACCGAACAGGCCGGCCAGGCAATAGGACGGCATGTTCGGCTCGTTGTTCTCCTCCCGGCGTCCGTTCGACTTCGCGACGGCGTTGCGAAAGAACTGTCGCTGGTCGAATTCCCCGTTGCGCAGGGCCTGGGCCATCAGCGGACCGAACTGGCTGAGATCCCAGAAGATCTCGCCACAACCGAGATAGACGCCAAACCGCATCGGATCGACGGCCCCCTCGCCAATGCCCGACTCGCGCACGGCCTGGACCGCCGACGTGACGGCGAACCGGGTCTGCCGGGGATGTTCCAGCCAATCGACGCCGTGCGGGCCAAAATCGGCCTGGTCGAGCCCCTTGACTTCGGCCGCAATCCGCACAGGGAAGTCGGAGGCGTCGAACAGCGTGATGGGGCCGATGCCCGAGCGCCCCTCGGTTAGGTTTTGCCAAACCTGGGCCATGCTCGATCCCAGAGGGGTCGAACATCCGACCCCGGTGATCACTACGCGCCGACTCATTCTGACAGAGAATCCATTGGGGTGCTTTCGTCCAGTAGCGTCTTGCGCAAATCACGTCAGCGGGCAAGTCGCGGGCATCCTAACCATTTTATCGTCCAGAACCCGATAGCCAACTCGCAAAATTGAAGTGGCACCCGTACAACCGCCCAAAACGGGCGAAGCCGACCGGGTCTCAGGGTCTGGACTCTTCGGGAGGTTGTATGGTCGACACTCTTTCGCCAGATTCACACGTGGGGAGAGAATATTCACCTGTCCGGCAACGCATCCGATGCAACGGTTGACAGACCACGATGCCGACTGCTGGAATCAATTCTTACGTCCCCACAGGTTCTGAGGATCGGCCTTTCATCGACGAAGGGCAATTTGGAGCGAGCAAAACCCATGCAGTATCCAAGGTTCGGACGAACCGAGCTGGCCATGTCTGTGCTGGACGGATTATGATTAAGATTAGGATTATGATTAAGATGACGGTTGGAGCTGCGTACCTGTCGTGCGAGACGTTTCTTCCCTTTTCTGGGTGGTAGCAGTTCTTGCGGTGTGAGTGTGCGCGATGGGCAAGCTAGGGTTGTGTTGAGATGTGACTGGGTTCTTCCCGTCTCCTTCCCTCTTGCTTCGCGAGGCTTTGTTCCATGGCCGTCGACACTATGGCCCCCGCTCCCGGCAGTCTTCTGGCCCAGGTCCTATCGGACGAGACCTTCATCCCGACACCACCGACGAAGCTGGAGGATACGGGCCTGCCGATCTCGCTCGTCGAGTCCCTGGTGCTCAAATACCTGGCGATTGTGGGTACGGCCAGCGGCCGAGGCATCGCCAAACACATCTGCCTTCCTTTCGGCATTCTTGAGGAACTCTATCATTCGCTGCGATCGCGACAGCTCCTGGTCCACACGGGCTCAGCGCCGCTGAACGATTACAGCTACATTCTCACCGAACAGGGCCAGGAGCGGGCGAGGGCTGCACTTTCCGCCTGTGCTTACAGCGGAGCGGCCCCCGTGCCGCTCAGCGACTACCTCGTTTCGGTCGAGGCCCAGACGATTCGAGCCGAGTCGCCCAAGCGAGAGCAGCTTGCCAAGGCCTTCAGCGACATATCCGTCGACACGGCCCTGTTCGAGAGCATGGGCCCGGCGGTCAACTCGGGGGCGGGGTTGTTCCTGTACGGAGCGCCGGGCAACGGCAAGTCGACCCTGGCAACTCGCATCACGATGTGTTTTGGGCAGGAAATCTGGGTGCCCTACACGGTCGTCGAGGACGGCCAGATGATCAAGGTCTACGACGCCGCCTACCACGAGGCCGCGGGCAGGGGCGAGTCGGAACTGCTCAGCAGCAGCGACTATGACCGCCGCTGGGTCAAGATCCGCCGGCCCACCGTGGTCGTGGGCGGCGAACTGACCATGGACAACCTGGAGATCCGCCACGATCCGCACAGCAACATCAGCGAGGCGCCGTTGCAGATGAAGAGCAATTGCGGGTGCCTGCTGATCGACGATTTCGGCCGACAGCGAATCGAGCCCGCCGAACTGCTCAACCGCTGGATCGTGCCGCTGGAATGCCGACACGACTTCCTCACCCTCTCGACGGGCAAGAAGATCCAGGTACCTTTCGAGCAACTCATCATCTTCTCGACGAACCTGGAGCCGGCCGACCTGGTGGACGAAGCCTTTCTCCGCCGCATCCCCTACAAGATCGAGATCGGCGATCCGACGGCCGAGGAGTTCCACGAGTTGTTCAGGCTCTACGCCGAGCGCTACAAGTGCGAGTATCAACCCGAGGTGGTCGAGTACCTGATCGACACGCACTATCGCCCCACGAACCGGCCCATGCGCCGCTGCCAACCCCGCGATCTCCTGGGTCAGATCCGCAACTACTGCACGTATAACAGCCTGCCCATGGAGATGAAGCCCGAGTATTTCGATCGCGTCGTCCGCAGCTACTTCACCGTGGTCGTCTGCAAGAACTGAGCCGGTAGGGTGCGTCTTGACGCACCAAGCGTGTTTTGGAGATTGGTGGTGCGTCAAGACGCTCCCTACCACCCTCCCCAATGAACGGAGCGAACGACAGTGAGGGGCAGATGTGTCAGCCGACGCCCCCCGTCAGGTCCGGGGCCGACCGTGCCCCAGAGGCGGCTCCGGTTCTGGAACCAGTGTGCTGCACGCCTTGCTTTCTCAATGGGCTGCTAGCGATAACTGTCACGGAACGGTTTGTTCTGCCGATAGAAACCGAGCGAGTGCTCGATCGCGTCGGCGAGGTTCGGATTTCCAGCCGCGCGGGCAGCACGAACGGCAAGTTCTGCCGTAGCGGTGGCGTCTTCGAATCGGCCGACTTCCGCGTATCCGGCGGCCAGGGCATGAAGGATTTCCGGATTCTCCTGCTGGATCAGTGACCGTGCTCGACTCGCCAACTCGACGGCCTGTTCACCGTTGCGGAGTTCGGCGTCGTCGCTCGTTGCCCGGAGAATGGCCAGGCTCACCATGGCAGGCACAAATCCCGAAGCGCGCTCAATGACGCCCTCCAGGTGATTGGCCGCTTCCCGGGGCTTCTTCGCGTCCAACAACGCGATCGCCAGATTGAATCGAGCAAACGGATCGTGGGGCGCGACCTGCACCGCCTCCGTCAACACCGGTATTGCCTCGTCATGTTTCCCTTGCTCCAGCAGGAGCGTGCCTAAATACACCCGGGCAGGTGCAAGGTCCGGGACAAGTCGAATCGCTTCGCGGTAGGCGGCAATCGCCTCTTGCACTTTGCCTCCATCCTGCAGCACGATGCCCAAGTTGCAGTGCGCCAATGCCAGATCGGGCTGCAATTCGACTGCATGGCGAAGAGATGCCTCGGCCTCTTCCCGCTTCCCCATTGCATGCAAGCAGATTCCTATGTTGACGTGGGGCTTGGCGCTGTTGGGGTTGAGCTCCAACGCCCGGCCGTAGAGCCTGAGGGCCCCGGCAAAGTCGCCCTGCTTGCGAAACTCTTCCCCTGCCCTCAAATAGTGCGTGTCTTCCAGAAAATCCTCACGAATCCACTTGATTGCACCTGGAGGCGCATTGACGAATTCGGGGATATTGGCCGCCCTGTCCGGAGCGGTGAAACGGGAGAGAACTACCGGTGGACTTGCATGTCCCTCCTCGTCCATGTGGGCAAGGAACAGTTGCGTGTACGGGCTGAACGCCTTGGACGAGAACACCAGCCACCGACCGTTGGGCGACCAACTGTGCCAGGAATTCATCCGGGCCGCATTGCAGCACAAACGTCGGGCCTCGCCCCCTTCCGCGGGGACAATATAGAGTTCACTATCGGGGCGGAGAAGCATGAACGAATTGGCCTGGCAAAACACGATCCATCGACCGTCGGGCGAGTAGCGGGCGAAGTAGTTGCTCCGACCGTTGCACGACGCCCCTTCCAGCGGCTCGGCCTGACCTCCCCGACCGTCGTTGAACGGGATTCGATACAGGTCGTATCGAAAGGTCTCCGTTTCCGCAAGGAATCGGTCACTTTCTTCGCGAGTCAGTGCTGCATTGTTGGCCGTTGTTTCCTTGCCGGCGTATGCCTTGCATCGAGCAAAAACGATGTACTTGCCGTCGGGGCTCCAGGTTGGATTGCTTTGGACGTAGCGTTCGTCGTCGGCTCCCGGCAGAGATCGGAACGTTTCCTTTGCCCGGTCGTAGGTGCAAAGAATTCCCCGAATGGGAAAGAATAGTTGGCTGAATGCGATGTCGTCGGCCGACAGAAAGACCGACAGATCCTTGACCGTGCCAATCACATGCCGGCCGTCGGGCGAAACCTGGGACAGGAAGCCGAATGTCTTCTTTTCATCTTCCGGGCGGAAGTCGCACCACGAGATGATCCTGTCCTTACTCAGGCATACCTGCTCGTTGACCGGACAGATTGCGTAGGAGCCTTTGTCGTTGGCGTAGTCGACGTCCATTCCAAGAACGGTTCCGTCGGCAGAAAACGAATGGCAGTTGCCACAGACGGGCAGTCCCCTCAGGACAACCGGCGGCTGGCTGCGGCTTGAGACTGGCCCGAAGCGCCAGCGGATATGGGACGCGGGATCTTTGAGCGCCGCGAGAAACGGCAGATTCACTTCGCGGTAGAAAATCGGCGCGCCGACCCCGTCTCGCGAGGTGCGAATCGACGCGCCGCCGCGCGAGAGGACCTCCTCCGGATGCCAACGATCGAATCCGCAGACCGTAACACGTGCGTCCGCTTCCATGGACCGATTCCGGATCTCGTGCCAGACATCGTCCGACGGCGTCCATTCCCGACCGTCACAGGCGAACTTCATCGGGGGATTGCCGTCATCGAACTCGATCCGGACGGCCCAGGTGTTCACATGATCGGTCAGGTCTTTCCAACTGAATCTCGGCGGCGCGATCTCCGGCGGAAACACGCTCCCATCAAAGGGAAAGAGGATTTCCAGATCCGTATCTTCTGCACCCCGCGCGTCATGCGGCGCGGGAGTGATTTCCGGTTTGTCCAACGACGCCAGCGGAAGGAAGAGACGCCGCCCTGGGAGCAGGAGCAGGGCGGCAAAGGCGAGTGCCGAGACCACCCACAGGATCACGCGAATCGAACCGGCGAGGCAACGCGGAGATGGATTCGGATTGCGTTGCATGGGCTGTTGCTGCCTTATCGACCGGGCGGCACGTCATTCTGCCGAAGCGCTGTACCTAGGCAGGCGGACGAAAGAAATCTACCAGTTAGACGCCCTAGGATAGGAAGAAGGCGTGGACATGTGGAGCAGAATCGCATCTGGCATAGACAGCGGACTCGCCGCTCCACATGTCCACGCCTTCTTCCTATCCTACAGTTGCGGATATAGGTCACCTACAGGTACGGCAAAATGAGGCTGAACGGTCGATGAGAGTGCGAAACAATGAACCACCACTGGCGATGCTCGCATCTGCGTGAGGTTTCGCACTCTCATCGACCGTCCAGCCCCATTTGTGCGTCTAACTGGTAGATTTTTTTCGTCCGCCTGCCCTACGTGAAGGTTCGCGAAGATCGCGTCCCGCCGGCAAATCCATTACATATCCAATGCATTCTAACCGATACATGCGTCCGCTGCACTGGGTTCCGTGGGGGCACGCGAGCGTCTCATGCCTCGGGATACCGGCTGGGGGCTCGCTGACGCTCGACCACCAGCCACCCCCAACCAGAACTTGACAGAGCATTCGGGCGTCAAGACGCTCACCAGCTTCCCGGCGTACTCCTCTTGGATCCCCGAATCTTGCGATAACACTCCGTCATCCGCTGTAGCAGTTCGGCCTGGGCGGCGTCGGCGATCAGGTTGGTCTGCTCGGTGAGATCGTCGTCCAGGTTGTAGAGCGCGACGGGGGCGTCGTGCTCGATGTCGAAGACGAGCTTCCACGGGCCTTCACGGAGGGCGTGGGCCATGCCGTCGCTGCCGGAGTTCGCACCCTTCCTGGCGATTTGATTCCAGGCCCGGTTCTTGGCGGTCTGACGCTGCTGGCCAGTCGGCTTCTTCGCAGCCTTTTTCGCGGGCAGCATCTCCGGATCGCGCTCGGTGAAGGCGTCGCGGCCGGGGCTGCTCTGAATCAGCAGGGTCTCGCGCACCGGCCGGTCGTCGCCCCGCCGGCCCAGGAACACCGATGCGAAGCTGACGCTGTCGAGCATCTGCTGCGGGTCGGACTTGCCGCCGGCCAGTTCGACGAAGGTCGGCACGATGTCGTGGGTGCCGATGAGTTGGTTGCGGACCGTGCCGGCTGGGACATGACCTTTCCAGTAGACGACGAACGGCACGCGGTGGCCGCCTTCCCAGATGTAGGATTTGGATCCGCGCAGGCCGCCCACGGCGTCGTGGCCGCTGGCGCGGTCGGCGGGGATGCCGCCGTTGTCGCTGGTGACCACGATCAAGGTGTCTTTGAGCAGGCCCCGTTTCTCCAGGCCTTCGACGAGCTTGCCGACGATCACGTCGACCTCGTACACCATGTCGGTATGGGCGCTCATCTTCGAGGCGCCTTTGACGGGCGTGCCCAGCAGGTTTTCGGGCGGCGTGTAGGGGCCGTGGGCGCCGTCGGTCGAGAGGTGGACGTAGAAAGGCCGGCTCTTGTCTTGATCGACGAACGCCAGGACCTTTTCGACCAGCGACTGGCCGACCTTGCGGCTGTCCCAGTCGGGGAGGCCCGGCCCGGTCGTGGGCACCACGCCGCCGTTGAGCGGGCCGGCTTCGAGTTGGGTGACCGCGGCCGGGTCGCCGTCGACGCAGTTGTTTTCGAAGAACATGTAGGGCGGGGCCTGATGCCCGCCGAGGAGGACATAGGAGTTGTCGAATCCCCACTGGATTGGGCCGGCCGTCATCGGCTTGGAGAAATCGACGCGGCCGTCGGACGTGGTTTCGAACCGGCCACCGAAGTGGAGCTTGCCGAACAGGCCGGTGCGGTAATCGGCCTCCTGCAACAGATGGCCCACCGTTTTCTGGCCGGGCAGGAACTGCGGTTCGGCGTTCCAGCCCCAGGTGCCGCCGGCCATTCGGCCGCGCCAGGTGTAGTTGCCCGTGGCCACGGTGTATCGTGTGGGGGCACAGAGAGCGGCGGGCGTATGAGCGTCGGTGAACCGCATTCCGTCGCGAGCCAGCCGGTCGATGTTGGGAGACGGGATCTTGCCCTGGGAGTTGTAGCACTGGAAATCACCCCAGCCAACGTCGTCGGCCATGACGAACAGGATATTGGGCCTGGGGGCGCGCGCATCTGCGGCCCAGGCGGTTGCTGCCGTGGCGGCCAGGGCGGCCAATGCGAACAAGGAACGTCGAGATACCGTCTGCATATCGCACCTCCTTCCAATCAACCATAGAATTCGCGGCGGCGGGTTGCCGTAAATAGTCGCTTTTCGCTCTGCGAAAAGGCGTTTGTTCGTGTAGTTGTTTTTCGCTCCGCGAAAAGGCGCTTGTTCGCGGAGCGAACAACGACAGAGACTGACGTACGGGATTACAGCTTCCCCATCTTGACGAACTCCTCCTCGCTCAGTGTGCCGTCCTGGTTCGCGTCGAAGGTGGGAAACCGGCGGCGGCCTTCGGCCTGGTCGGGGAAATTGTGCAGATACTCTTCCAGGGAGAGGTTGCCGTCCTGATTGGTGTCTTTGATCTTGAACATGGACAAGCGGTCGCGAGCAGGCTTCGCTTGCGCTTTGGCTTTGACCTTCGCGCGAGGCTGCTCCTCGCCGGGCGGGAGAGTCGCCTTCCAATCGAGTGCCAGCCGGGTCAAACGCTCGACGACTTCCGGGTGGGCGTCATGACCTGCGGGTCGAGCCAGTCGGGCATGGCCCGGGCCTCGTTCTGCTCGTGGGTGGCAAAGTGCCCGTGGACGCGGAACCGGGCCGGATAGCAGCCGGTCATGAAGGCCGTCCGGCTGGGCGAACAGACCGGGTTGGCCACGTAGAACTGTCCGAATCGGCGGCTCTCTTGCGTGAGCCGGTCGAGGTTGGGCGTCTTGTAATAGGGATGTCCCCAGGCCGCCGCGTCACCCCAGCCCTGGTCGTCGGTCAGCAGGAAGATGATGTTGGGCTGGCGATCGGCAGCATGAACGGAGCCGCATAGCGTAGTCCACGCCATCAACAGGATGAATAAGTGTTTCATAGGATATGCCTTTTTCACTTGGGCTTCGCGGTTTTCGCCCCGGCGCGAGCCGGTTTCTTTTTTGCCGGCGCCGGTTTTCCCCGATCGCAGATAGTGACTTCCACGTCGTTCTTCTGTGTGGCGCCGGGCGTGCTGCGTCCTTCGGCGATCAGTTTCGCCATGAGCTGTTTCATCTCAGCGACCTTTTCCGGCTTTTCGGCGGCCAGGTTGCGCGTTTCGCCGAGGTCGTCGTCGAGGTTGTAGAGCTGCACGTCGGTCTTGGCGGCCGGGTCGTGCTCGAAGATGAGTTTCCAGGGCCCCTGGCGGAGGCCGGCCACGCCGCGGACTGCGCAACTGACGGCATGCTGGCGGATCGGTTCGTTGCCGCCTTCGAGCAAGGGGAGCAGGCTGAAGCTGTCTTCCGCGGCGCTGTCCGGCAGCTTGGTGTGAAGAACGGCGGCGACGGTCGCCATGATGTCGGCCTGGTGGACCAATTGCGTGCACACACTACCCGGTCGGACGACGCCCGGCCAGCTCACGACGTAGGGCACGCGATGGCCGCCTTCCCAGACGTCGCCTTTATAGCCGCGCAAGGGGCCGCTGGGAAAGTGGCCCTGGGCCTCCATGTCCTTGGCGCCGATGTAGGGCGCGCAGCCGTTGTCGCTGGTAAAGAAGATCAAGGTGTTGCCGGCGATGCCGTTCTGCTTGATCGCGTCGAGCACGCGGCCCACGACCGAGTCGGTTTCCATGACGAAATCGGGATAGGCCATGCCGAGGCCGCTCTTTCCCTTCCACTCGTCGTTGACGGCCAGGGGCGTGTGCGGCGAAGTCAGCGGCATGTAGAGGAGAAAGGGCTGCTTCGCCCGCGATTGGCTGGCAATGAACCGGCAGGCTCGATCTCCGAGTGTGGGCAGGATCTTCTCCAGTTTCCAATCCTTCAACGCAGGGCCTTGCAGGCTGGCCATGTGGTTCTTGAACAGTTCGGCGGGCAGGAGTTCGGTCGGGATGCCGACCGTGCGATCGTTTTCGATGAAGCAGTAGGGCGGCCAATTGGGTACGTCGGTGCCGAAGTACTCATCGAAGCCACGGGTGGTCGGCCCGCCGGCAATGGGTTTGGAGAACACTTCCCGCCAAACATCTCGGTGCTCGTCGGTGGCCTCGGCCTGCTTATTGGCGACATGGAACAACGCCTGCTTGCCGGGCGGAACTCCCCAGTCGCGGCCCAGGTGCCATTTGCCGATGCAGGCGGTGTGGTAGCCGTGCTGTTTGGCCAGGCCGGCGATCGTCAACCGGTCCGGCGCGATGAGCGGGTCGCCGAACACACCGACGATGCCCGTCTGCAGACGTGTGCGCCAGTGGTAGCGGCCGGTCAATACTGCATAGCGCGAGGGCGAGCAGACGCCGGAGCTCGAGTGGCCGTCGGTGAACCGCATGCCCTCGGAGGCGAGACGGTCGATGTTTGGCGTGGGGATCTTGCCGCGGTCGGGGTTGTAGCACTGCACGTCGCCGTAGCCCAGATCGTCGGCGAGGATCACGACGATGTTGGGCCCGTCGGGGACCTTCACTGCTTCCGCTGCCGGCAGCGTCGAAGACAGGACGGCGAGTTCGATGGCGACAAGGCAGGCAGCAAGGCATGCCAGGCGGAGCGCGACCGTGGAGAGTCGTTTGTGTTTCATGGCAAGAGTCTCCCGTGTGAGCTGGACCTGCCGGTCTCGGGTTATTCCCGGAGCCGCGACGGAGGTTTGACAGGCTCAATATAGGGACGCCCGAGTTGCCATGTCAAAGGAAAGGGGCGAGGAAGGGGGGTAAGGAATGGCTGAGGAACTACTTCCCGCTTTCTGACAGTCGATACGAGACGCCTCGGATGGCATGGGGAACATGTGGTGAGGATGGATTGAACAGGAGTTAAGGGAGGCAACGGAGGTCTCCCACTCTGTTGCCCTTGTTTACTTCTGTTCCATCTACTGGCTCCCGCCGCCACATCCAAACGCGGAGACTATTCCTGAGTCGTTCGTGAGGTTATGGGAGTCGCACCCCGAATTGCATCGGCGGCATTCCCCGTTGGTGGGCGCCCATATCCGGGGCGTCCCCGGTGTAGCCGTCGCTGAAGTTGGGGATCTTCTGGCCGGCACCTGCGCCGGGGCTGTCGGGCGCCAACTGGAATTGGCCGGTCATGGTTGCCCGATCCAGACCGGCGCCTTCTGCGTAGGTCGGCTCGCCGCGTACGCCGTGCGATTCGACGCCTTCGGGGACCCGCCCGTTGAACAGGTCGTAGTCGTAATCGTTGTCGACGTTCCGCTCGTTGTTGCTGACGACCAGGTTGTCGGGCGAGCGGACGTGGAGGATGTTGTTGCGGGAAACGGTGTGCTTGACGATGCGGTTGCCGCCGAGGGCGCCCGTCGGCAGCCATTCGTCGGACCGAAAGATCGTGTTGTGGAAGATGTACATGTGGCCGGTCATCCAGTCTTCGCTGCCCGCGTAGCCCATTTTCAGGAAGTACCCGCCGCGGTCGTCGGGCCGCCACTGGCTGCGAGCGCAGACGTTGCGCCAGATGTAGAGCGGCCCGATCGAATCGGCCGCGTTGCCGATCATCATCATGCTCTGGCCGATGTAGTTGTCCCAGACGCGGACGTTGCGGCTGCCCCCCTCGACCTCCAGGCCGTCGTCCCAGCAGTGGCTCACGTAGTTACCGTAGATATCGGAGTCGGGGCCCGGCGAGCCGCGATAGCTGCCGTTGCTGCCGCCGCCGATGACGTCGTTGTACATGTGGTCCATATCGGACCAGCACTCGTTGTAGCGGATCACGTGGTTGCCGCCCGCGTCGAACAGGCTGATGCACTGCGGCCCGGCCGAGTGCGTGGGATACTTGGGCTCGTACCAGTTGCTGCCGTCGAAGGTCGGGTGGTGGAGCTTGCAGCGTTGGATGACGAGGCGTTCGAGCGTCTCACAGCGCGAGTAGACGGCCGAGTCGCAGTTGAACCCGAAGCCGGTCTCGGGATTGAGCCGCCCCCAATCGGAGATGTCGCAGTCTTCGATGACGATGTCGTGGCCACCGGCGATCAGGACGGCCCCGATGGACTTGCGGCTCTTGCTATCGGCATTCCCGGCACCCTTGAGCGTGAGCCCGCGGACGATCACATAGGAGGCGTCGATGGTGATGCAGTTGTCGTGCTTGTGCTTCACGTCGATCACCGCGCCCCGGCCGTCGTAGACGCGGTACCGGTCCGCGGTGCCGGACTCGGTGATCTCCAGGGGCACGTCGCGATTCTCGATGCGAAGCGTTTCACCGACGGTGAAATCTTCACTCCAGGTGTCCGCCGTGAACTCCGTCGTCGTTGACGTGCCGGCCAAGGTCAGTTTGATCTCGTAGTTCGTCCCCGGCGTCAGGTGCACGATGCTGCCGCGATAGTCGGTCAGGTCTTCGTCCGTTCCGGCAATCGGATGATAGCGCATCGGCAGGCCCTCTTTCCAGTCCGGCGTGCCCTTCGCCCGGTAGCGAACGAGGACTTCTTTGTCGGCGGCCCCGCCCGGCGGCGACCAGTAGAGCCCCAGACAGTGAAAGGTCGGGATGGCAAAACCCGTAGTCCCGTTTCGTGCGGTTTCGTTAGCGGATGGTGTGTCAGCAAGTGACGCCAATGGCATGAGGGCAAGCGACAGTACGACGATCCGTAATGCGGGTTTCATGAGGGGGGACTCCTTGGCGTTCTTCGATTGGTTCGCGGGTGCTGGCTATGAGACTATTGCCTATGACATATCGCGTCAGAAGGGTACACGATACCAGCCCTTGACGCTGTCGTAAACGACGGTGTCACCCAGAAATCCTCGCATATCATAGTAACGCAGTTCATAGGTTGTGTCCCCGGTGCGCGTGTATCGAATTTGTTGTGAATGCCCGTTCCATTGGACCGACGGAAGAGGCTCGCGCAATAGCGCCGGCAACGTGTCTTCGTCGGGAGTCGTTCCGGTCTGCCGGCGCACCTCTTCCACCATCGCGATTGCTTTGGCGGTTGCCAGGTTGTTGGCGGCGGTGTCGGCTGCCCGACGCCGCGCGACTGCGGCGTTTCCGAGAACTACGATCGCAACCCACAGAACAAGGAGAACAGGCATGATCGAAGCAGCGACGACTATCTGACGTTTCCAGAATCGCTGTTTCTTGCCGCCAATCCGAGCAAGTCTATAGCCCCCGAAGACCACGAGCAGGCTGCCGAAGGCACCGATCATCATTCGATACCCAAGGAGATCTTCCTCGGAGCCGCACGCCGGAGACTACTTAAAAAGCTTCGCGTTGTGCATGCGTTGCTGGCATGCGTCGGCAACGGAATAATTCGTGAGAGCGTCTAGGTGTTTTGTTGGACAGAGTGAGTAATTGGAGAGGCGGACGGACGCCAACGCTTGGAGC
>JAAYAY010000280.1 GCA_012719125.1 Planctomycetaceae bacterium
GGGCATGGCGAGCCTCCTTGCTCTGGAACCCTGATTCTCAATACCAATTCGCCTTTGCTACCCCATGTCCCCTTTCTTGTCCAGGTCAACTATAACTGTTTGTCAACTTACGAAACGGACATCTAGTACGCGTCCGAAGCGGGTTGAAGATCGTCCGCAGGAGGGCACTGATGCAAACCTGGTTTCACAATGAACGGGCTAGACATGCAGAGTCGTTCCCCGTCCGTTCGATTTTCGGCCAACCCCGCAATCTCCAGGAGATATTCTGTCGCCAGGATACGCCAGTTGATTGTGCGGTCTGCGCTTTCGAGGCATGCCGCATGCTCGGAGTGTTGCATAGCTCCGCATTACGCGCGGAAGTCTACACCGACGGCGATTTGAAATCTGCGCTGGGAGCATTTGACCTGGAACCGTGCGACGAACGGGACGCTCACGTCTTTCTCCGGACCGCCCAATTTAGACATTCGATCTTCCGTGCGCGGCTTCTGCGAGACAAGCTTCCGGTTGTCGATGTCTTACAAGCAGCCCTCGACGTCTGCGATCAGCCATCACGAGGCATCGAACAGGCGAATTACATAGTCGATTCTGTCCTAGGCTGGGAAGACGAGTAACGTTGAACGCTCCAGAAACTCAGTTGAATGACGTGCTCCACGATCTGGGGTGCTCGCAGGGTTGTACGCCCAAACCGATCCGTATCTCCCTTTGTTGCTCGTGGACAATTTCACGGTCAACACGTCGCGAATACCGGCTCTGGGCACATCGCAGGAGCGGACGATCCACCTGCCTCATCCGGCGTGTTTTGTGGTTCAGAAGGCCCTGATTCGGCATCGTCGCGAGTCCCACAAGAGGGACAACGACGCGGCTCATATTTTTGACATCGCCCTGACAACGCGGCCAATTTGGCGAGAGTTAGGAGATTCGCTTGCCCGCATTGAACGCGGGCCGGAGTTCTCGCCGAATTGGTTCAAGAAAGCACGGAAGATCCTCGCAAGAGTCTTTGCCTCGCCAGAGGCCGCGGGCCCCGTCGGCGTTGCTCGTGTTTACCGAAATTTTATTGGGGAAGGTGCAGCACCGAGCGAAACGGCTATACACCGGGCCGTGGCCGCGTTCCTGAAGAGCCTTGGGCTCGGCACCGAGTAGCAACCCCACGCGAGTTGTCTGGAGAGCACCGGAAAGGTGACAGACTCGCAAAGATAGAGTGCATAGGTTTAGAGAAGGCGACAATGAGTCCCCGCACTCCAAAGGCCGTCTTGGGCAGTTCAACGCCCAAATTGTTTGCGATCGCCCTCCGTTCCGGCTAAATTTGGTGTGCAACCTCTCGAGGTGGAGGAATGCCCTGCGCCCCGCACGTGTCGTTGCGCGGGAATCGGACCGGATACCGGTCTCCAAGACGGGAGGCAAACATGAAAGCGGCTGTGCAGTGTGGTCTTGTTCTGTTCTTCGCCTGCAGCACCGCGATTGCGGCGGAGGAAACGGCGGCGACGGTGGAGAAGACGTTGCTGTTCGAGGCCGGCAAAGACGGGTACGCCGTATTCCGCATTCCCGGCATCGTTGTCACCACCCAAGGGACGGTGCTGGCCTACTGCGTGGGCCGCAGGGAGCCCGGCGACTGGGCCGATATCGACATCTTCTTGCGGCGCAGCACGGACGGAGGCAAGACGTGGGAACCTGCCAAGAAACTCCGCGATCTGGGCACCTCGACCGTCGACAATCCCACGGCCATCGTCGACCGGGAGACCGGCGCCGTCCACATGCTCTACCAGACCGACTATGCCCGCGCCTTTTATATGCGCAGCGACGACGACGGCCGGACCTTTTCCGAACCGGTGGAGATCACGCCGGTCTTCGAGGAGTTCCGGAAAGACTATGACTGGAACGTGATCGCACCGGGCCCCGGACACGGCATTCAATTGAACAGCGGGCGGCTGCTCGTTCCGGTATGGCTCTCCAACGGCGGCCGGCGCCATCGCCCCTCGATCGTGGCGGTGATCTACAGCGACGATCACGGGCACACCTGGCGTCGCGGCGACGTCGTCGTTCGGACCGACGAGGAGTTTGTCAACCCCAGTGAAACCGTGGCCATCGAACTGACCGACGGGCGAGTGATGTTGAACATTCGCAATGAGAACACGAACCACCGCCGGCTGGTCTCCTTCAGCACCGACGGGGCGACCGGGTGGACGAAGCCGGTCTTTGACGAGATGCTGTTCGAACCGATCTGCTTCGCCAGCATCCAGCGGCTGAGTGCCGGGCCGGGGGCCGACAAGAATCGCATTCTCTTCGTCAACCCCAACAGCGGAACCCGGGCCCGGCAGAACCTCACCGTTCGCCTGACCTACGACGAAGGCCGGTCGTGGCCGGTTAAGAAGGTGCTCGAACCGGGGATCGCGGGCTACTCGGACCTGGCCATGAGTGCCGACGGTTCGATCTTCTGCCTCTACGAGCGGGGCGGATTGAGCGGCAATCATTACCACACCGCGGGCGTGACGGTTGCCAAGTTCTCACTCCAGTGGCTTACTGACGGTCAAGATAGTCTCTCTCAAGGACAGTCAAAATGATCCGTGCCATTGCCTTCACCCTCGTGCTCTCTGTCGTTTCCCTGGCCAGCGTCCAGGACACGCATGTCCCTTTGTCGTCGCTCGATCTGTCGAAGATGACCGCCGGCTGGGGCGAGCCGCAGGCCGACAAGAACTGCATGGGCCAGCCCATGTCGATCGCCGGGCGGACGTTCGAACGGGGCGTCGGCACCCACGCCGATTCGCTGATGCACGTCGAACTCGACGGAAAGGTGAGCAGGTTCACCGCTCTGGTCGGCGTGGACAGTCGAACCGGCGAGCGAGGTACGGTCTCCTTTCAGGTGTACGCCGACGGAAAGAAGGCGTTCGATAGCGGGCCAATGAAGGGGGGCGATCCGGCGAAGGAGGTGGACGTGCCGCTGGAGGGAGTTCGCCGGTTGATGCTCATCGTCGGTTCCGGCGGGGACGACGTCAGCTACGACAACGCCAATTGGGCGGAGGCCGAGTTTGTCTGCCACGGGGCCAAACCGGTGGCAGTGGACGCACCGGCGCTCGACGAAGAGAAGGTGATTCTCACGCCCAAGCCGGGACCTGAACCGCGAATCAACGGACCGCGCCTGTTTGGCGCCCGGCCGGGCCACCCCTTCATCTACCGCATTCCCTGCACCGGCAACCGGCCCATGGTGTTCGGTGTGGAGAATCTTCCCGACGGCCTGAGCGTCGACGAGAACAGCGGGATCATTACCGGCAAGGTACCGGACCAGGCGGGCCAATACGTTGTGACCTTGACCGCCCGCAACGACGCCGGTGCGGCCAAGAAGGAGTTCACTCTCGTCGTGGGCGATCGGCTCGCCCTCACTCCGCCGATGGGCTGGAACAGTTGGTACATCCACTACCACCGCGTAACCGGCAAGGTGATGCGCGAGGCGGCCGACGTGATGGTCTCCTCCGGCATGGCCGACTACGGCTACACGTACGTGAACATCGACGATTGCTGGATGCGGATCGAGCCGGAGTACTTCGAGGAGGTCAAAGGCCGGCTGACCGGCTTCGACATGACAGGCGTGATTGGGAAGATCCGCGACGAGAACGGGAATATCCTGCCGAACGATAATTTCGCCGACATGGCGGCCATGACCGACTATATCCACAGCAAGGGACTGCGTGCCGGCACTTACATCTCGCCCGGCCCGCGGACCTGCCAGCGCTACGCCGGCAGCTTTGAGCACGAGCGACAGGACGCCGAGCAGTTCGCCAAGTGGGGTTTCGACTTCCTCAAGTACGACTGGTGCAGTTACGGGCAGGTCTACAACGAGCGGATGAAGAAGCGCCAGGACGACCTGGCCGAGAAGAAGTATCCCTACGAGCAGATGGGGGCCATCCTCAAGAAGCTCGACCGCGACATCGTGCTCAACCTGTGCCAGTACGGCATGGCCGACGTGTGGAAATGGGGCGGTGAGGTGGGCGGCCACTGCTGGCGAACCACCGGCGACCTGGGCCTGCACCGCGGCAGCCGTCTGCCCGGCTTCTATCATATCGGCATGAGCAACGCCGCGCACTGGAAATACGCTGGTCCCGGGCGCTGGAATGATCCCGACTACATTCTCATTGGTTGGGTCGGCTCCGCCCGCGGGCACGGCATCGGCAAGGAGACCACGCTCACCGCTGGCGAGCAGTACAGCTACATGTCGATGTGGTCGCTGATGGCGGCCCCTCTCTTCTTCAGCGGCGACATGGCCAAGCTCGACGAGTTCACCTTGAACATCCTCTGCAACGCCGAAGTCATCGACGTCAACCAGGACGCCCTGGGCAAACAGGCCAAGCCCATCGTGATGGACGACGAAACCCTCCTCCTCGCCAAACCGCTGGAAGACGGCTCGCTGGCGGTGGGCCTGTTCAATCTGTTGGAACAGGCGCGGGAGATGACGGCAACGTGGGAGCAACTTGGTATCAAGGGCAAGTATCGGGTGCGCGACGTCTGGCGGCAGCGAGAAGTCGGCGAAGTGGACGGGGCGTATTCGGCCGCGGTGGGGCGGCATGGGGTGATGTTCCTGCGCATGTGGCCGGTGGGGGAGTAGGTGTTCGACGATATCCTCATTTCGCCTCCACCCGTTTGAGCCAAGCCTCAAATCGGCTTGCCAGCTCTTTCACTCGCTCCGGTTCGCGATCTGCAAGATCGGATGTCTCCGTTCCATCCGACTGGAGATCGAAGAGCTGCCACGGTCCGCCTTTCCGAGGGCGCACCGCCTTCCACCGCCCCATGCGGACGGCATCGTGCTGAGGCACGCTTCAGCAAAGCACCTCGTGCGATTCCCTCTCGTGCCCCTGAAAGACGGGCAGTAGGGTCTTGCCCTCCACCGGCAACGGCCGGCGGCCCTGGAATTCTTTGGGATAACTGGCACCGGTAACATCCAGGAAAGTGGCCATGAAGTCGATCACATGTCCGGGCTGGGTCGTGATGGCGCCGCGTTGGCGAATCACGGCGGGCCAGCGAACCACCAGCGGCGTGCGGATGCCCCCTTCGTAGGCCCCC